>NZ_JAEPBH010000044.1 GCF_016632365.1 Tenebrionibacter intestinalis
GCGAAATCAATGCCCCCTTCTAAGAAGGGGGATTTTTACATTGTGGCGACGGAAAAGCTGCGGAGAAAACGCGTGAAACAGCAGGCTGGTATCGGTATCGTTTTAGCGCTTATTACCGCTATGTGCTGGGGAGCGTTGCCTGTTGCCATGAAGCAGGTGCTCACGGTAATGGCGCCCCCGACGGTGGTATTTTATCGGTTCCTGATGGCCAGCATTGGGCTGGGTATGGTGCTGGCGCTTAAGCGCCAGTTGCCGGCGCCCGGCCTGTTTCGCAAACCGCGCTGGCTGATTTTGTTGCTTATCGCCGCCGGCGGCCTGTTCGGTAATTTTGTATTGTTCAGCTCATCGCTGCAATATCTTAGCCCGACGGCTTCGCAGGTTATCGGCCAGCTATCGCCGGTAGGCATGATGCTCGCCAGCGTGCTCATCCTTAAAGAGCGTATGCGCGGTACGCAGATAGTCGGCGCGATTATGCTGCTGTGCGGCCTGGTTATGTTTTTTAACGCAAGCCTGGTGGAAATTTTTACCCGTCTGACGGATTACACCCGGGGCGTATTATTTGGCGTTGGGGCGGCCTGTGTATGGGTCAGCTACGGCGTGGCGCAAAAAATATTGCTGCGTCGCCTCGCTTCGCAGCAAATCCTCTTTTTACTGTACACTTTATGTACGCTTGCGCTGCTGCCGCTGGCGAAGCCTGCGGTCGTAATGCAACTGAATGGCTGGCAATTATCCTGCCTGATATTTTGTGGGATTAACACGCTGGTGGGCTACGGCGCGCTGGCGGAGGCTATGGCGCGCTGGCAGGCGGCGCAGGTAAGCGCGCTTATTACGCTCACGCCGCTGTTTACATTGCTGTTTTCTGATTTGTTGTCACTCGCCTGGCCTGAAATATTTGCCAGACCGGCGCTAAACCTGCTGGCCCTTGTGGGGGCGCTGGTTGTGGTGTCGGGGGCGATGTACTCTGCTATCGGCCACCGCCTGTGGGGGCGCTGGCGCAAAGATAAATCGGCCGTGGCCGTGCCCCAGGCGGGCGAATGATTTACGGAGAGTAAGATGAAGTTTGTTGATGAAGCGTCGATTCTGGTTGTGGCAGGAGACGGCGGCAATGGTTGCGTGAGCTTTCGCCGGGAAAAGTATATTCCTAAGGGCGGCCCTGACGGCGGCGACGGCGGCGACGGCGGCGACGTCTGGCTGGAGGCGGATGAGAACCTCAATACGCTTATTGATTACCGCTTTGAGAAATCCTTTCGCGCCGAGCGCGGCCAGAATGGCCAGAGTCGTGACTGTACCGGCAAGCGCGGTAAAGATGTTACGATTAAGGTGCCGCAGGGGACGCGAGTTATTGATAAGGGCACTGGCGAAACGATGGGCGATCTGACCCGTCATGGCCAGCGCCTGATGGTAGCGAAAGGCGGCTGGCACGGCCTGGGGAACACCCGCTTTAAATCTTCCGTAAACCGTACTCCGCGTCAGAAAACAATGGGTACGCCAGGCGACAAGCGCGACCTCCTGCTGGAACTAATGCTGCTGGCGGATGTGGGCATGTTGGGCCTGCCGAATGCGGGCAAATCAACCTTTATTCGCGCCGTGTCTGCTGCGAAGCCGAAAGTGGCGGATTATCCGTTTACGACGCTGGTGCCGAGCCTTGGCGTAGTGCGTATGGATAATGAGAAAAGCTTTGTGGTCGCTGATATTCCGGGGCTTATCGAAGGCGCGGCAGATGGCGCCGGGCTGGGCATCCGCTTTCTTAAGCACCTTGAACGTTGCCGCGTGCTGCTGCATCTTATTGATATGGCCCCGATTGATGAATCCGATCCGGTGGAAAATGCGCGTATCATCATCGGAGAGCTGGAAAAATACAGCAGCAAGCTGGCGGAAAAGCCGCGCTGGCTGGTGTTTAACAAGACCGATCTGCTAAGCCGCGAAGAGGCCGACGCGAAAGCGAAAGCGATTGCTGACGCGCTGGGCTGGGAAGGTAAATATTACCTTATCTCCGCAGCCAGCCGTGATGGCGTTAATGCGCTGTGCTGGGATGTGATGAACTTCATTATCGAAAACCCAGTTCAACAAGAAGCTGAAGCTAAGGCGCCGGAAAAAGTCGAGTTCATGTGGGATGATTATCATCGTCAGCAGCTTGAGGAAGCGCAGGCCGCTGTTGATGAGGAGGACTGGGACGACGACTGGGATGAAGATGACGAAGAAGGCGTCGAATTTATTTATAAGCGTTAAGTCCGTCGTACAAAAAACGCTGCCAGGACGTTTTTAATATTCAGGGGAGGCTCTTCTCCCCCCTGCGCTGGCTGCAATAACGAGCGCTCCTTACTGGAGAACAGGCAAAGGGGCGCGCTCGCGTCCCTTAATCAACCCAGGTGGCCGGCCTTTTCCTGCCGCCGTCGTTTTCAGAAATGTAATCTCCGTACTATCGTGGCTTGTGTTTTAACGGCAAAACGGTTTCTGTGTGTAACGCTAAGTAATTTCAAACGCTTAGTTGTTGCTATACAGATCCTTATAGAGGCGTCCCTCAAAGCGCGCCAGAGGAATGCGCCGGTTGCGCTGATTGGCGGGTTCAACCGCATAGCCGGACAAAAATTGCACAAACGCCAGGCGTTGTCCGCTGGCGGTTGTCAAAAAGCCAGCCAGATTATAGACCCCCTGTAGCGATCCGGTTTTGGCGGATACTTTTCCGTTTACGCCCGCCAGATCCAGACCTGCGCGGTATTGCAGCGATCCGTCGTGGCCCGCCAGCGGCAGCATGGAAATAAAATTTAGCTTGCCGTCGTTAGCCGCAATATATTGCAGCACCTGCATCATCGTTGCGGGGGAAATCAGGTTATGGCGCGACAGACCTGAACCATCCACGATAATTGTGTTGCCCAGTTCGATGCCCGCCTTCTGGCGCAGTAGCTGGCGCACCGCATTTGCGCCGGCGCGCCAGGTGCCGGGTACGCCGTAAAACTGGCGGCCGATAGTGCGAAATACGGTATCGGCTATCATGTTATCCGATTTTTTTAACATAATACGCAATAGCTCGCGCAGCGGAGCCGACTGCGTACTGGCCATCGCGATACCGGGGGGGTTAACCTGCGTCTGACGCAGCAGCGTGCCGCTGTAACGTATATTTGCCTGCCTGAGCTCGTCTTTGATAATCGCGCCTGCGTATCCCGCGCCGTCCTGTATGGCAAAAGCGAGCGGCAGCGGATCGCTGCGTTGGCTGAGGCAACCGGTGAGGGTATAGCGGTTAAGGTCGCCTACCACGACGTCCAGCTCGCAAAAACGGCTTTCGGCGGAACCTTTGGGCAGCGTACGAACCTGGCTGAACACCGAAACCGGGTAATAGGAAGCAATACGGACAAAAGCCGGTTCGTTTTCCTGCGTCGCGCTGTAAAGAGAAACCGAAAAACAGTTGCGGTCGATGATAGCGGCGGACGGCGGCGCGCTAAAGCACTGCGTCATATCATTCCACGGCCAGCCGGGCGCTTTGTCATGGCTGGCAAATGCAGAAGTATCAATCAATATATTGCCGTTAATTTGCCCTATGCCAGCCTTCTTTAGCGCGGCAACCATATTGCGAATATTCTGGCGCCTGAGCGTTGGGTCGCCGGTAAAACGGGCAATAAGATCGCCTTCCAGCACGCCATCTTTAACGTTTCCCTTACGTTCAAGCGTGGTGGTGAAGCGATAATCCGGGCCCAGTTGTAATAACGCAGCCAGGGCGGTAATCACTTTCTGCGTACTGGCCGGCAGCGCCATCTGCTGACCGTGATAGTCTACTACCGGATTTTGTGCTCCTGTCTTTTGCACCAACAGCGCCAGGTTGGCGCCGGGGGGAAGTTGTTTGATATAGTCATCCACGCTGGCGGCCTGAGCGTTCAGGGTGAAAATGCTGGTCAATCCGATAATAAGGCTGGAAAATCGCATAAAATTCGCTGTTAAGGCCGGGAAACGAGTCGTCATACTAAGGCGCTTCATACCGCAAAGTAAACGATGACCCTTGTGGAACTTCAGAGTAAAATATATATCAAAATGAAAAATCATCACTAACCCGGCGCTTTGCTCCCGGGTTAGTAAGACTGCTGACAAACCCTATCCTGTCGCAGACAGGATGGATGAAGCACAATAAAAAATAAGGAAAATCAATGTATTGATTTTCGCCTGCTNAGAGAAACTCCGTTTTTTCCTTCTTTGTCAACGATCTGACTGACCCGGGGTTTTGTTCCCGGGTCAGTTTTCTTTTGTTTCTCATCCGGGCGCTTAGCGCGTTAGCGGACCGGGCGTTGATAACGGCTGCGGTGCGCAGATCTCAACAGGACAGTTTTAAGAGGTATAACAAATGCAACCTATTCCGATGACCTTACGTGGCGCTGAAAAACTTCGCGAAGAGCTGGAGTACCTGAAGTCTGTTCGCCGCCCTGAAATTATTGCGGCGATCGCCGAGGCGCGTGAGCACGGCGATTTAAAGGAAAATGCCGAGTACCACGCTGCGCGTGAACAGCAGGGCTTTTGCGAAGGGCGTATCAAAGATATTGAAGGGAAGCTTTCAAACGCGCAGGTGATTGATGTGACGAAAATGCCTAACAATGGCCGCGTAATTTTTGGCGCTACGGTAAAAATCCTCAACCTGGACAGCGACGAAGAACAAACGTACCGCATTGTGGGCGATGATGAGGCTGATATTAAACACAATCTCATTTCAGTGAATTCTCCGATTGCGCGTGGTCTGGTGGGGAAAGAAGCGGAAGATGTCGTGGTGATTAAAACGCCAGGCGGCGAAGTCGAGTTCGAAATCTTAAGTGTGGAATACCTTTAATCCGCGCGGGATGACCGGTGAAATCGGTTTGTAAAGATAAGAAAAAGGCCGCTTAGCGGCCTTTTAACAACCAGGCGTGCATGGCATGTTGCACACTTTCCGGCAAGAATAACTGTCGCAGGCAGTTAAAAATAATCGCCTGAGAATGGCTAGCGTGGAAGCGAGATCTTACGCTCTTCTGTGGGACGGTAGAGCACGAGCGTTTTGCCGATGACCTGGACGTTACAGGCGCCGGTTTCCCGCACGATGGCATCCACGATCAGGGCCTTAGTTTCGCGGTCTTGCGTGGCGATTTTCACCTTGATTAACTCATGGTGTACAAGCGCTTGTTCGATCTCGGCCAGTACCCCTTCGGTCAACCCATTTCCGCCAAGCATGACGACAGGCTTAAGCGGATGTGCAAGACCTTTCAGGTGCTGTTTTTGTTTAGTACTCAGATTCATCGTATATTTTTGCTTACATTGGGATTGAAAACGGTTCATTCTACCGCCATCTCTCAACTATAGCCAAGGCGGCATGATTTTTTGCGCGCGCTTTGCGATGAAACCAGATGGAATGCGAAATGACAGGTAAAAAGCGTTCTGCCAGCTCCAGCCGCTGGCTTCAGGAACACTTTAGCGACAAATATGTTCAGCAGGCGCAGAAAAAAGGGTTACGCTCCCGCGCCTGGTTTAAACTTGATGAAATACAGCAAAGTGACAAGCTTTTCAGGCCTGGTATGACCGTTGTCGATCTCGGCGCTGCGCCAGGCGGATGGTCGCAGTATGTTGTTTCGCAAATTGGCGGCAATGGCCGTATTATTGCCTGTGACCTTTTGCCTATGGATCCTATCGTCGGCGTGGATTTCCTTCAGGGCGATTTTCGTGATGAATTAGTCATGAAAGCGCTGCTGGAGCGCGTCGGCGGCAGTAAAGTGCAGGTTGTAATGTCAGATATGGCCCCTAACATGAGCGGGCAGCCTGCGGTGGATATTCCGCGCGCTATGTATCTGGTCGAACTGGCGCTTGAGATGTGTCGTGATGTATTGGCGCCAGGGGGGAGTTTTGTAGTGAAGGTGTTCCAGGGCGAAGGTTTCGATGAGTACCTACGGGAAATTCGCGCCCTGTTTACGAAGGTGAAAGTTCGTAAGCCGGACTCTTCGCGTGCGCGTTCACGTGAAGTGTATATTGTAGCGACCGGGCGTAAACTATAACCAATGGACATCATACCGGCTGCTGCGCTGGTTTGAAATAAGATGGCTATATAGTATCCTGACGCTGTTTTTAACACAGTTGTAATATGAGGTTAATCCCTTGAGTGACATGGCGAAAAACCTAATACTCTGGCTGGTCATCGCGGTTGTGCTGATGTCTGTGTTTCAGAGCTTTGGGCCCAGCGAGTCAAATGGCCGTAGGGTGGATTATTCCACCTTCCTGCAAGAGGTCAATCAGGACCAGGTTCGCGAAGCGCGTATCAACGGACGTGAAATCAACGTTACCAAGAAAGATAGTAACCGATACACGACTTATATCCCTGTAGAAGATCCCAAGCTGCTTGATAACCTTGTGACTAAAAACGTCAAAGTCGTGGGTGAACCACCGGAAGAGCCAAGCCTGCTGGCTTCTATCTTTATTTCCTGGTTCCCGATGCTGCTGCTGATTGGCGTATGGATTTTCTTTATGCGCCAGATGCAGGGCGGCGGCGGCAAAGGCGCCATGTCGTTTGGTAAGAGCAAGGCGCGTATGCTTACGGAAGATCAGATCAAAACCACTTTCGCTGACGTTGCAGGCTGTGACGAAGCGAAAGAAGAAGTGGGTGAGCTGGTTGAATACCTGCGCGAGCCGAGCCGCTTTCAGAAGCTGGGCGGTAAGATCCCGAAAGGCGTTCTGATGGTTGGTCCTCCGGGTACCGGTAAAACCCTCCTGGCGAAAGCTATCGCCGGGGAAGCGAAGGTGCCGTTCTTTACGATTTCCGGTTCTGACTTTGTTGAGATGTTCGTGGGCGTGGGCGCATCCCGCGTGCGCGATATGTTTGAACAGGCGAAGAAAGCCGCGCCGTGCATCATCTTTATCGATGAGATAGACGCCGTGGGCCGTCAGCGCGGCGCAGGGCTGGGTGGCGGTCACGACGAGCGTGAGCAGACGCTGAATCAGATGCTGGTTGAGATGGATGGTTTTGAAGGCAATGAAGGCATTATCGTTATTGCTGCGACTAACCGTCCTGACGTGCTCGACCCCGCGCTGCTGCGCCCTGGCCGCTTTGACCGCCAGGTTGTGGTTGGCCTGCCGGATGTTCGCGGCCGCGAACAGATTTTGAAAGTGCATATGCGGCGCGTCCCGCTGGCGCCGGATATCGATGCGGCAATTATTGCGCGCGGCACGCCTGGTTTCTCCGGCGCGGATCTTGCCAACCTGGTTAACGAAGCCGCTTTGTTTGCCGCGCGGGGCAACAAACGCGTGGTCTCGATGGTTGAGTTCGAAAAAGCGAAAGACAAAATCATGATGGGAGCGGAACGCCGCTCTATGGTGATGACGGAAGCGCAGAAAGAATCGACCGCATATCATGAGGCTGGTCACGCGATTATTGGTCGTATTGTGCCGGAACACGATCCGGTGCATAAAGTAACCATTATTCCACGTGGCCGTGCGTTGGGCGTCACCTTCTTCCTGCCGGAAGGCGACGCTATCAGCGCCAGCCGTCAGAAGCTGGAAAGTCAAATTTCAACGCTATATGGCGGGCGTCTGGCAGAAGAAATTATCTACGGTGTAGAGCACGTCTCAACTGGCGCGTCCAATGATATCAAGGTTGCAACCAACCTGGCGCGTAATATGGTGACGCAGTGGGGCTTCTCCGAAAAACTTGGCCCGCTGCTGTATGCGGAAGAAGAAGGCGAAGTATTCCTTGGCCGCAGCGTGGCAAAAGCGAAGCATATGTCTGATGAGACAGCCCGTATCATCGATCAGGAAGTAAAACTGTTAGTTGAGCGTAACTATAATCGCGCTCGCCAGATCCTGAACGACAACATGGATATTCTGCATGCCATGAAAGATGCGCTGATGAAGTACGAGACCATTGATGCGCCGCAGATAGACGACCTGATGGCGCGTCGGGAAGTGCGCCCGCCGGCAGGCTGGGAAGAGCCGAACGCGGCCGGTGGTTCGGATGACAACGGTAAGCCGCAGGCGCCTCGTCCTGTCGATGAGCCGCGTACGCCGAACCCAGGCAACACGATGTCTGAGCGGCTGGACGACAAGTAATTCATCGGTTCATATCGTTGTGTTATAAACGCCGGGCTGAACGGTTTTAGCCTGAAAGCCTGGGCGTTAAGCCAGAAAAATCAAGCTGTTGATTTTCGGCCATTGTCCACAAAGCGGGCGTTAATATAGCGCCCTCTTTGCCAACAATCTGACCCCGGGCTTGCCCGGGGTTTTTTTGTATCAGTCGTCCTGGCATAATTTTGGCAAAGGCAGCAGTGCGCTACGCCCTGTTCATGTCAAAAAATGGTGATAAGGAACCGTGATGAAACTTTCAGCCCAGGGCTCGATTCTGGATCTGTCCCACCCTCACGTGATGGGCATTCTCAATGTGACGCCTGATTCATTTTCCGATGGCGGCAGACATAACCAGTTGGCTGATGCCGTCAGACATGCCAACGACATGATCAATGCCGGGGCGACTATCATTGACGTTGGCGGCGAATCAACGCGTCCGGGAGCTGATGAGGTGAGCGTTGACGATGAACTGGAGCGCGTTATTCCCGTAGTGGAAGCGCTTGCGCAGCGCTTTGAAGTCTGGATATCCGTGGATACCTCTAAAGCGCAAGTCATTCGTGAAAGCGCGCGCGCCGGGGCGCATATCATTAACGATGTCCGCTCGCTTACCGGGCCGGGCGCGCTGGCGGCGGCAGCGCAGGCCGGGCTGCCGGTATGCCTGATGCATATGCAGGGTGAACCGCGTACCATGCAACAGGCGCCGCGGTACGATGATGTCTTTACTGACGTGGAGCGCTTCTTTCTTACGCAGATTGAACGGTGTGAAGCTGCGGGAATCTTAAAAGAGAAATTGTTGCTCGACCCGGGGTTCGGTTTCGGTAAAAATCTTTCCCATAACTATGAGCTTCTTGCCCGTCTTTCCGCGTTCCACCGACTGGGTTTGCCTCTGCTGGTAGGAATGTCGCGTAAATCAATGGTGGGGCAATTGCTGAACGTTGGACCAAACCAGCGTTTGAGCGGCAGTCTTGCCTGTGCGGTTATCGCGGCGATGCAGGGCGCGCAGATTATTCGCGTGCACGATGTTAAAGAAACGGTGGAAGCACTGCGCGTGGTTGAGGCCACGCTTTCTGCGAAGGAAAATAAACGCTATGAGTAACCACAAATATTTCGGCACCGACGGCATTCGTGGGCGCGTTGGGGATTCACCGATCACGCCGGACTTTGTACTGAAGCTGGGCTGGGCTGCAGGGAAAGTCCTGGCGCGTCACGGTTCACGTAAAGTTATTATCGGTAAAGATACCCGCATATCCGGCTATATGCTGGAATCGGCGCTTGAAGCCGGGCTGGCTGCCGCCGGGCTGTCTGCCTCATTTACCGGTCCTATGCCTACCCCGGCCGTTGCGTATCTGACGCGCACCTTCCGTGCGGAAGCGGGTATTGTCATTTCAGCCTCCCACAATCCGTTTTATGACAACGGCATCAAATTCTTCTCCATTGATGGGACGAAACTACCGGATATGGTTGAAGACGCGATCGAAGCCGAGCTGGAAAAAGAAATAAGCTGCGTTGATTCCGCTGAGCTTGGGAAGGCCAGTCGTATTGTTGACGCAGCCGGGCGCTACATTGAATTCTGTAAAGCGACTTTCCCGAATGAGCTTAGCCTTGGCGGGCTGAAAATTGTTGTCGACTGTGCTAACGGCGCTACTTACCATATCGCGCCAAACGTGCTGCGGGAACTGGGGGCGCAGGTTATTGCCATTGGTTGCGAGCCAAACGGTCTTAACATTAACGACAAATGCGGTGCGACTGACGTCAGACTACTTCAGGCGCGCGTGGTTGCTGAGAAGGCCGATCTGGGTATTGCCTTTGACGGCGACGGCGATCGCGTAATGATGGTTGACCATGAAGGCAATAAAATCGACGGCGACCAAATTCTTTATATTATCGCACGCGAAGGGCTGCGCCAGGGGCAACTGCGCGGCGGCGCGGTAGGGACGCTGATGAGTAATATGGGCCTTGAGCTGGCGCTAAAACAACTGGGCATTCCTTTTGAGCGTGCGAAAGTGGGCGACCGCTACGTACTGGAAAAGATGCAGGAGACGGGCTGGCGAATCGGCGCAGAAAACTCTGGCCATGTGATTCTGCTCGATAAAACCACTACTGGCGACGGCATTGTGGCCGGGCTGCAGGTGCTGAGCGCAATGGTGCGCAACAACATGAGCCTGCTCGATTTATGCAGCGGCATGACACTGTTTCCGCAGGTACTGGTGAATGTACGCTATACCGCCGGCAGCGGCGATCCGCTACAGTCAGAAACGGTGAAGCAGGCCACGGCGGCCGTAGAGGCCGAACTGGGTAAACGCGGGCGCGTGCTGCTGCGTAAGTCCGGTACTGAGCCGCTGATTCGCGTTATGGTGGAAGGGGAAGTCGAAGAGCAGGTTACAGCTATGGCCCATCGTATTGCCGATGCAGTGAAAGCCGCCTGATAGAGTTTGGTTCTGAACAGAACGAAAAGCGGTTTTGTCGGTAAACGCCGGACCGAGTCATTTCGGTCCGGCGTGGCGAAAAAATCGCATTCTGGATTTGCGCACGTTAATCACAAAGAGGAAAAATCACGCATTCATCCTCTTCGTTGCCATTATCAGGCGGCATGGCCGCCTTTTCTTTCATCAATATCGGCGTTGGGTGCTGATTTTTTCCGCAGTTGGCGCGGTGTGAATAAATTGCCCTTGCGTGGGACGGCACCTTTAGATAGTATTCAGACCCGCTTCAGTGGGGAACGGAAACATTCTTCGCTATTGCTTGGTGAAGCACAGGTCGCGGTAACCCCGCAAGGAACAGGTCGATTATGTACGAAGCTCTTTTAGTTGTTTTCCTTATTGTGGCTGTGGCGCTCGTAGCCCTGATTATGCTACAGCAAGGTAAAGGCGCTGATATGGGAGCATCCTTCGGCGCTGGCGCATCTGCTACGCTGTTTGGTTCCAGCGGTTCCGGGAATTTCATGACCCGCTCTACCGCGATTCTGGCGACTGTGTTTTTTATCATCAGCCTTGTGCTGGGTAACCTGAACAGCAATAAAACCAACAAAGGAAGCATGTGGGAAAACCTGACTCAGCCGAAATCTGAGCAGACTCAGCCGGCGGCGCCGTCTCAGCCGACCAGCGATATCCCACAGTAAGTTAGCGCCAACTTCAGTTCGATGTCATTTTATCGAACGTCGTAAAAAGTGCCGAGGTGGTGGAATTGGTAGACACGCTACCTTGAGGTGGTAGTGCCCAATAGGGCTTACGGGTTCAAGTCCCGTCCTCGGTACCAAATCCCGGTGAAATTTGCATTTTTACCAGCGTAGGTGTACGATACGCCACGTTTCTGACGCGGGGTGGAGCAGCCTGGTAGCTCGTCGGGCTCATAACCCGAAGGTCGTCGGTTCAAATCCGGCCCCCGCAACCACTTTCCCTGAGAGTTCATTTTCAAATATACTGTGAAGAACGTTAGGCTATCTTCGCAAGGGAGTTTGAAAAAAATTCTCCCGGAAGGTATACAGGGTTCAGTTATATAACGCCCCGATTTATCGGGGTTTTTTGTTATCTGACGTGAGAATAACTGGGCTTTTTGCCCTTTTTTTATGTCCAGGGGGGTGGATTTGTCCACATTAGAGCAGAAATTAACAGAACTGATGACGGCGCCGGTTGAAGCGCTGGGCTACGAACTGGTGGGTATTGAGTTTATTCGTAGTCGCACTTCGACGTTGCGCATCTATATTGATAGTGAAGATGGCATCAATGTTGATGATTGCGCTGATGTCAGCCGCCAGGTAAGCGCGGTCCTGGATGTCGAAGATCCCATCTCTGTGGCTTACAACCTGGAAGTCTCCTCACCTGGCCTCGATCGCCCGCTGTTCAGTGCCGCGCACTATAACCGTTTTATTGGTGAAGAGGTAAGCCTCGCGTTACGCATGGCGGTTCACAACCGCCGTAAATGGCAGGGCATCATAAAGGCCGTTGATGGCGAAATGATCACTGTTACGGTTGAAGGCAAAGATGAAGTATTCGCGCTGAGCAATATTCAGAAGGCGAATCTGGTACCCCACTTTTAACAGTCTGGATTGAGGCTAAGCCCCTGATGAATAAAGAAATTTTGGCTGTTGTAGAAGCAGTTTCTAACGAAAAAGCGGTGCCGCGTGAAAAGATTTTTGAGGCGCTGGAAAGTGCTCTGGCAACGGCAACCAAGAAAAAATATGAGCAGGAAATTGACGTTCGCGTAAGTATCGATCGTAAGAGCGGTGACTTCGATACTTTCCGCCGCTGGCTTATCGTTGAAGAAGTAACCCAGCCGACCCGCGAGATAACGCTGGAAGCCGCGCAGTTTGAAGATCCGAATTTGCAGCCTGGCGATTACGTTGAAGATCAGATTGAGTCCGTTACATTTGACCGCATCACTACGCAGACGGCAAAACAGGTTATCGTGCAGAAGGTCCGTGAAGCCGAGCGTGCGATGGTCGTGGATCAATTTCGCGATCGCGAAGGCGAAATTATCACAGGCGTTGTGAAAAAAGTGAATCGTGACAATATCTCTTTGGATCTCGGCAGCAACGCTGAAGCCGTTATCCTGCGTGAGGATATGCTGCCGCGTGAAAACTTCCGTCCGGGCGACCGTGTCCGCGGCGTGCTTTACGCCGTTCGTCCTGAAGCGCGCGGCGCGCAGCTATTTGTTACGCGTTCAAAACCAGAGATGCTGGTCGAATTGTTCCGCATCGAAGTACCGGAGATCGGAGAAGAGGTTATCGAGATCAAAGCCGCTGCCCGCGATCCCGGTTCACGTGCCAAAATCGCCGTGAAAACCAACGATAAGCGTATCGACCCGGTTGGCGCCTGTGTAGGTATGCGCGGCGCGCGCGTTCAGGCGGTGTCGACGGAGCTTGGCGGCGAACGTATTGATATTGTGTTGTGGGATGACAACCCTGCACAGTTCGTGATTAACGCAATGGCGCCGGCTGATGTGGCTTCTATCGTGGTGGATGAGGACAAACACACGATGGATATCGCAGTTGAGGCGGGCAACCTGGCGCAGGCTATCGGCCGCAATGGCCAGAACGTCCGCCTGGCTTCACAACTGAGCGGCTGGGATCTCAATGTGATGACCGTTGAGGATCTGCAGGAAAAACACCAGGCAGAAACCCATGCGGCCATTGATACTTTTACAAAATATCTGGATATTGATGAAGACTTCGCCACGGTTCTGGTAGAAGAGGGCTTCTCCACGCTCGAAGAGCTGGCCTATGTGCCGATGAAAGAGCTGCTGGAAATTGATGGCCTTGATGAACCGACCGTGGAAGCATTACGCGATCGTGCCAAGAATGCGCTAACCACGTTGGCGCTGGCGCAGGAAGAGAGTCTCGGCGACAACAAGCCTCAGGACGATTTGCTCAACCTGGAGGGGATGGATCGTACCCTGGCCTTTAAACTGGCCGCGCGCGGTGTCTGTTCGCTGGAAGACCTGGCTGAGCAGGGCGTTGACGATCTCACCGATATTGAAGGCCTTACCGACGAGCTGGCGGGCGAGCTTATTATGGCTGCCCGCAACATTTGCTGGTTCGGCGACGACGCGTAATCAAACTGTAGCAGGAAGGAACAGCATGACTGATGTAACCCTAAAAGCGCTGGCCGCCGAGATTCAGACTTCCGTGGATCGCCTGGTACAGCAATTTGCTGATGCTGGTATTCGCAAGAATGCTGATGATTCTGTAACGGCCCAGGAGAAACAAATTCTGCTGGCGCGCCTGAACCGTGAACACGGTTCTGCGCCAGATAAATTGACTTTACAGCGCAAAACGCGCAGTACTTTAAACATACCCGGCACTGGCGGAAAAAGTAAGTCGGTGCAGGTTGAAGTCCGCAAAAAACGCACCTTTGTAAAACGTGATCCGCTTGAGGCTGAGCGTCTCGCCGCGGAAGAACAGGCGAAGCGTGACGCGGAAGAGAAGGCCCAACGTGAAGCAGAAGAAGCTGCTAAGCGCGAGGCTGCAGAGAAAGCCCAGCGTCAAGCTGAAGAACAAGCTAAGCGTGAAGCCGCTGATAAAGCCAGACGCGAAGCTGCGGAAAAAGACAAAGTGAGCAATCAACATACTGATGTAGAAACTAAAGCAGGCCAGTCCGATAAAGCACGTCGTGAAGCGGAGGCTGCCGAACTTAAACGTAAGGCGGAAGAAGAAGCGCGTCGTAAACTCGAAGAAGAAGCGCGCCGCGTTGCTGAAGAAGCGCGTCGTATGGCGGAAGCCGGCGGCGCCGAGTGGGTCAAGCCTGAAGAAGAAGACAATAGCGACTACCATGTAACGACCTCTCAGCACGCCCGTCAGGCGGAAGATGAGAACGATCGCGAAGTGGAAGGCGGTCGTGGCCGCGGGCGTACGGCAAAAGCGCCGCGTCCGAAAAAAGGCAACAAGCATTCCGAAACCAAAGCCGATCGTGAAGAAGCCCGAGCGGCCGTTCGCGGCGGCAAGGGCGGTAAACATCGTCGCGGCAGCGCGTTGCAGCAGGGCTTCCAGAAGCCGGCTCAGGCCGTTAACCGCGACGTGGTGATCGGTGAGACTATCACCGTTGCCGAGCTGGCGAATAAGATGGCGGTCAAAGGCTCCCAGGTCATCAAAGCAATGATGAAAATGGGCGCTATGGCAACTATCAACCAGGTCATCGACCAGGAAACCGCACAACTGGTGGCGGAAGAAATGGGCCACAAAGTCATTCTGCGCCGTGAGAATGAACTGGAAGAAGCGGTGATGAGCGATCGTGATACCGGCGTTCAGGCTGAGCCACGCGCGCCGGTTGTGACGATTATGGGCCACGTTGACCACGGTAAAACCTCGCTGCTCGACTATATCCGTTCGACTAAAGTCGCCTCTGGCGAAGCGGGCGGGATTACTCAGCATATCGGCGCTTATCACGTTGAAACCGATAACGGCAGCATTACCTTTCTGGATACCCCGGGCCACGCCGCGTTTACCGCAATGCGCGCTCGCGGCGCGCAGGCCACGGATATCGTTGTGCTGGTTGTCGCCGCAGACGACGGCGTAATGCCGCAGACCATCGAAGCTATCCAGCATGCGAAAGCAGCGCAGGTGCCGGTGGTTGTGGCTGTAAACAAAATTGATAAGCCGGAAGCCGATCCGGATCGCGTGAAGAACGAGCTGTCGCAGTACGGCATCATCCCGGAAGATTGGGGCGGTGAAAGCCAGTTTGTACACGTATCTGCAAAAGCCGGAACCGGCATTGACGAACTGCTTGACGCTATCCTGCTGCAGTCTGAAGTTCTGGAGCTTAAAGCCGTACGTAACGGCATGGCGAGCGGCGTGGTTATTGAATCGTTCCTGGATAAAGGCCGCGGCCCGGTTGCAAGCGTACTGGTACGTGAAGGTACGCTGCATAAAGGCGATATCGTTCTGTGTGGCTTTGAGTATGGCCGCGTGCGTGCGATGCGCAACGAACTGGGGCAGGAAGTGTCTGAAGCGGGGCCGTCTATTCCGGTAGAGATTCTGGGCTTATCTGGCGTGCCGGTTGCAGGCGATGAAGCGACCGTTGTGCGTGACGAGAAAAAAGCCCGTGAGGTCGCGCTCTATCGTCAGGGCAAGTTCCGTGAAGTGAAGCTGGCGCGTCAGCAGAAAGCGAAACTGGAAAACATGTTCGCTAACATGACCGAAGGCGAAGTCTCCGAAGTGAACATCGTGCTGAAAGCCGACGTTCAGGGCTCTGTTGAAGCCATTTCCGATTCACTGCTGAAACTTTCTACTGATGAAGTGAAAGTGAAAATTGTTGGTTCTGGCGTTGGCGGCATCACCGAAACCGATGCTACGCTTGCTGCTGCGTCCAATGCTATCCTGGTCGGCTTTAACGTGCGTGCCGACGCTTCCGCACGCCGCGTGATTGAAGCGGAAAGCCTGGATCTGCGCTATTACTCCGTCATCTATAACCTGATTGATGAAGTGAAAGCGGCCATGAGCGGCATGCTGGCGCCGGAATACAAACAGCAGATCATCGGTCTGGCTGAAGTACGCGACGTGTTCAAGTCGCCGAAATTTGGCGCTATCGCTGGCTGTATGGTGACCGAAGGCGTGGTTAAGCGTCACAACCCGATCCGTGTACTGCGTGAGAATGTGGTTATCTACGAAGGCGAGCTGGAATCCCTGCGTCGCTTTAAGGATGACGTTAACGAAGTGCGCAACGGCATGGAGTGCGGTATCGGCGTTAAGAACTACAACGACGTGCGCAGCGGCGATATGATCGAAGTCTTCGAAATTATCGAAATTCAGCGCTCTATCGATTAACCGACGGCAGAACAGTGTGATGATGGGGGGCTTCGGCCCCCCTGTTTGTCTGGAGAATTTATTATGGCTAAAGAATTTGGCCGCCCGCAGCGCGTTGGGCAGGAAATGCAAAAAGAGATCGCGCTTATCCTTCAGCGCGAAATTAAAGATCCGCGCCTGGGCCTGATGACGACGGTATCAGGCGTTGAGATGTCCCGTGACCTGGCCTACGCCAAAGTGTACGTTACCTTTCTGAACGACGGCGACGAAGAGGCGATTAAAGAGGGTCTGAAGGCGCTGCGTGACGCGTCTGGTTATATTCGTACGCTGTTGGGTAAGGCGATGCGCCTGCGCATCGTGCCCGAATTGACCTTTTTCTACGATAATTCGCTGGTGGAAGGTATGCGTATGTCCAGTCTGGTTTCCAGCGTGGTGAAAAAGGATGAAGAGCGCCGTGCGGAGACTAAAGATGACGATAGGGAGGATTGATGGGGCGTCCTCGTCGTCGCGGACGCGACGTTCACGGCGTTCTGCTGTTGGATAAGCCGCAGGGCCTGTCCTCCAACGATGCGCTGCAAAAAGTCAAACGCTTGTATAATGCTAACCGCGCCGGGCATACCGGCGCGCTGGATCCGCTGGCGACGGGGATGCTGCCGATTTGTCTGGGGGAAGCGACCAAGTTTTCCCAGTATCTGCTGGATTCAGACAAACGTTATCGCGTTATTGCTCGCCTGGGCCAGCGTACCGATACCTCTGATGCAGACGGACAGGTGGTAGAGGAACGTCCGGTAAACGTGTC
This sequence comes from Tenebrionibacter intestinalis, assembly GCF_016632365.1. Lineage (GTDB taxonomy): Bacteria > Pseudomonadota > Gammaproteobacteria > Enterobacterales > Enterobacteriaceae > Tenebrionibacter > Tenebrionibacter intestinalis. The sequence continues at coordinate 17,094 of NZ_JAEPBH010000044.1, forward strand.
GGAGCAGGCGCTGGCGGCCGCGCTGGATACTTTCCGGGGCGAGATTCAGCAGGTGCCGTCGATGTACTCGGCGCTTAAACACCAGGGCAAACCGCTGTATGAGTACGCGCGTCAGGGCATTGTCGTTGCGCGCGAGGCGCGCCCGATCGTTGTGTATGAGCTGACGTTTATTCGCTATGAAGGCGATGAGCTGGAACTGGAAATTCACTGCTCCAAAGGCACTTATATCCGCACTATCATTGACGATCTGGGTGAAAAACTGGGATGCGGCGCCCACGTGATTTTCCTGCGCCGCCTGGCGGTCAGCCGTTATCCGGTTGAACGGATGGTGACGCTTGAGCAGTTGGCCGCGTTGAATGAGCAGGCGCGGCAGCAGGGTATTCCCGCCGCAGAATTGCTCGATCCGCTGCTCATGCCGATGGATAGCCCGGCGGCGGATTTTCCGGTAGTGAACCTGCTTCCTGAGGTGGCCGTGTACTTCAAAAACGGTAATCCGGTACGCGCTAACGGCGTACCGGGAGAAGGGCTGGTGCGCGTGACCGAAGGCGAGGAGCGTAAGTTTATCGGTATGGCGCAGATTGATGATGATGGCCGTGTCGCGCCACGTCGTCTGGTGGTGGAATATCCCCCAGGCTTATAACGCTAATGGCGGAGAGTCTTCCGCTCTCCGCCGGGATTTTCCTTGCGCCTTGCGGCCTTAGCCTGAAATCTGTCTGCTACCTGAGTTCCCTGACGGCGACGTGATCCATATCGTCGAAGACCTGATTCTCCCCGACCATGCCCCAGATAAACGTATAGGCGCGGGTGCCAACGCCGGAATGGATTGACCAGCTTGGTGAAATCACCGCCTGCTCGTTACGTACAACAAGATGGCGCGTCTCCTGCGGCTGCCCCATCATGTGGAAAACGCAGCTATCTTCATCCATTGCGAAGTAAAAGTAGACTTCCATTCGCCGCTCGTGGGTATGGCAGGGCATCGTGTTCCACAGGTTGCCTGGCGCAAGCTCTGTCAGTCCCATACTCAACTGACAGGTTTCCAGCACGTCAGGAATAAAATATTTATTAATAGTGCGCCGGTTGCTGGTAACGTCGTCTCCGAGCGTTTGTGGCGAAACGTCAGCGGGCGTGACGCGCCGCGTAGGGAACGTGGTATGCGCGGGCGCGCTGTTATAGTAATAGCGCGCAGGGTTAGCGGTATCGGTGCTTTCAAAAACCACTTCTCTCGCGCCTTTGCCTACGTAAAGCCCGTCGCGATGCTGCATTTCGTACACCTTGCCGTCAACGCGGATAATGCCCGGCCCGCCGATATTAATCACGCCCAGTTCCCGGCGTTCCAGAAAATAGCTTACCCCCAGTTGCTTGCCCACTTCGTTTCCTACGCTCACGCTTTTCGTTACCGGCATGACGCCGCCTACGATAATTCTGTCGATATGGCTGTAGGTCATGGTGTAGTCGTTCTCAGAGAAAATGCGCTCTATCAGAAACTCTCTGCGTAATCCGGTCGTGTCCAGCGTTCTGGCATGATCGCTGTGAATGCTCTGGCGAACGTCCATTCTATTTCCTCTTATTTTGCATGGGGATAAATCATTGCGCGCAGGCGCGTTACTTCATTTTCGGCTGCTTTTTCATATCCGCATTTTATCAATGGCTGAAAAGAATAGTGTGACGCACTTAAACAAAACAATGTTTCATTATTATAGAATCATTGTTTCGTGATATAGATTCGGCGTCTGACATTGTGCCGATATGAAACAGTGGCGCCTTTAACCGTCTTCTGTACATTAGCGCGAAGTGGTTTTTAACCTATTGATTCATATCTTAATAATGCATTCAGATAAGGTGGGGTTACATATATTGTTCAGGCGTTATTTCAGCACAGCAGCGAGGAATTACCATGAAAATAAAGGCAAATATTGAACGTATTCCCGGTGGGATGATGCTGGTGCCGCTATTACTTGGCGCGCTCTTAAATACCCTCGCGCCCGCAACGGGCGAATACTTTGGTTCGTTTACTAAAGGCATGATTGCCGGTACTGTGCCGATACTTGCTGTCTGGTTTTTCTGTATTGGCGCTTCTATCGACCTGCGCGCGACCGGAACCGTATTGCGTAAATCCGGTACCCTGGTCGTGACGAAAATTGCAGTTGCATGGGTTGTCGCGCTAATTGCCGCCTCCTTCATTCCTGAAACCGGCATACAGACTGGCGTATTTGCCGGGCTGTCCGTTCTTGCGATTGTGTCGGCAATGGATATGACTAACGGCGGGTTATACGCCAGCCTGATGAACCAGTATGGTACGAAAGAAGAGTCCGGCGCTTTTGTGCTTATGTCACTGGAATCCGGCCCGCTAATGACAATGGTAATCCTGGGATCCGCCGGGCTGGCGTCCTTTGAACCTCATCATTTCATCGGTGCGGTTTTACCTTTCCTGGTGGGGTTTGCGCTGGGTAATCTCGATCATGATTTGCGTGCGTTTTTCAGCAAGGCGACGCCGGTGTTAATTCCTTTCTTCGGCTTTGCGCTGGGAAACACTATCAACCTGAGCGTCATTCTTGATACCGGTTTATTGGGCATTGGGCTGGGAGCGGCAGTTATCGTTATTACCGGCATCCCCTTAATTCTTGCCGATAAGTTTATCGGCGGCGGCAACGGGACTGCGGGCGTAGCGGCATCTTCTGCGGCCGGCGCGGCAGTAGCGAATCCGGTGATTATCGCACAGATTAATCCTGCGTTTGAGCCTGTCGCGGCTTCTGCCACAGCGCTGGTGGCGACGGCGGTTATCGTTACGGCTATCCTTGTACCGGTAATTACAGCGCTATGGGCGCGCCATGTCGCAAACCCTGCGCCAACGCATGAAATTGCCTCTGAGCCGCGTGAATAGCCGATGCTGCGCATAGAAATTAAATTGTCGGCCCGCACGTTGCCTTGCGATAACTACTGGCGGCAGGTAGAATAACCGGGTTTTATCTTTAGGGTGGCTGAATTAGAGATCGGCGCCCTGTCTTTCTGTCTGTAAAACTGGAGTTAAAAAATGTCTCTAAGCGTTGAAGCTAAAGCTAAAATTGTTGCTGAGTTTGGCCGTGGTACTAACGACAGCGGCTCTACCGAAGTTCAGGTTGCTCTGCTGACTGCACAGATCAACCACTTGCAGGGGCACTTTTCGGAGCATAAAAAAGATCACCACAGCCGTCGTGGTCTGCTGCGTATGGTTTCTCAGCGTCGTAAGTTGCTTGACTACCTGAAGCGTAAAGATGTTGCGCGTTATGCCAGCCTGATCGAACGTCTGGGCCTGCGTCGCTAATATTTGCAAGTTTCAGAAAAGGGGCCTTTTGGGGCCCCTTTTTCAGTCAGAAGGCAGCAATTATATGTAAACTCATGTATTGTTGCTGTGTATGATCCTGCTTTGCACGGGTTCGCGCGGCTAATGAGAAATTTGGTGTATTTTTACAAGATTTCTCATTAGTCGCGAGGATGCAACGGGATCGGAGATTGACCACAGCGCGCCTTTGAGGGCGCGCTGTTTAACTGATAAGTAAGGATAAAATTTTGCTTAATCCGATCGTTCAGAAATTCCAGTATGGACAGCATACTGTCACTCTTGAAACGGGCATGATGGCGCGCCAGGCGACTGCGGCGGTAATGGCCAGCATGGACGATACCGCAGTATTCGTGACTGTGGTCGGCGCTAAAAAAGCGAAGCCGGGTCAGGACTTTTTCCCGCTGACCGTTAATTACCAGGAGCGTACTTACGCCGCTGGCCGCATTCCCGGCAGTTTTTTTCGTCGTGAAGGTCGCCCGAGTGAAGGCGAAACGCTGACCGCGCGTCTGATCGACCGCCCGATTCGTCCGCTGTTCCCGGAAGGTTTTGTTAACGAAGTACAGGTTATCGCGACTGTGGTTTCTGTTAACCCGCAGGTTAACCCGGACATCGTTGCGATGATTGGCGCTTCAGCGGCGCTGTCGCTGTCCGGCATCCCGTTCAATGGCCCGATTGGCTGCGCGCGCGTGGGCTATATCAACGATCAGTACGTGCTGAACCCGACTGCCGATGAACTAAAATCCAGCAAACTGGATCTGGTGGTTGCCGGTACCGAAGGCGCAGTATTGATGGTGGAATCTGAAGCTGAACTGCTGAGCGAAGATCAGATGCTGGGCGCAGTGGTATTTGGCCACGATCAGCAGCAGGTTGTGATTCAGAACATCAATGCGCTGGTGAAGCAAGCGGGCAAGCCGCGTTGGGACTGGCAGCCGGAAGCCGCCAACGATGCGCTTAACGCGCGCGTTGCCGCACTGGCCGAATCGCGCCTGAGCGACGCTTACCGCATTACTGACAAGCAAGAGCGTTACGCGCAGATCGATGCGATCAAATCTGACGTTATTGCTGCGCTGCAGGCCGGGCAGCCGGAAGGCGAAGCGCTCGATGAAAATGAACTGGGCGATATCCTGCACGCCATTGAGAAAAATGTGGTACGTTCTCGCGTGCTCGCTGGCGAACCGCGCATCGATGGCCGTGAAAAAGATATGATCCGCGGCCTTGACGTACGTACTGGCGTGCTGCCGCGCACGCACGGTTCGGCGCTGTTCACCCGTGGCGAAACGCAGGCGCTGGTCACTGCCACTCTCGGTACCGAGCGTGACGCGCAGAATATTGACGAGCTGATGGGCGAGCGTACCGATCGCTTCCTTTTCCACTACAACTTCCCTCCGTATTCCGTTGGCGAAACCGGCATGGTGGGTTCACCGAAGCGCCGTGAAATTGGGCACGGTCGCCTGGCTAAGCGTGGCGTGCTGGCAGTAATGCCGGCGGCGGATCGTTTCCCTTATACCGTGCGCGTAGTGTCTGAGATTACCGAATCTAACGGCTCTTCTTCTATGGCCTCCGTATGCGGCGCTTCTCTGGCGTTGATGGATGCGGGCGTGCCGATCAAAGCCGCCGTTGCGGGTATCGCAATGGGCCTGGTGAAGGAAGGCGATAACTTTGTGGTACTGTCCGATATCCTGGGCGATGAAGACCATCTCGGCGATATGGATTTTAAAGTCGCGGGTTCTCGCGACGGCATTACCGCGCTGCAAATGGACATTAAAATCGAGGGTATTACCCGCGAAATTATGCAGGTGGCGCTGAACCAGGCGAAAGGCGCGCGTTTGCATATTCTGGGTGTGATGGAACAGGCGATTAACGCGCCGCGCGGCGATATTTCTGAATTTGCGCCGCGCATCCATACCATTAAGATCAGCCCGGATAAGATCAAGGATGTGATTGGTAAGGGTGGTTCCGTGATTCGCGCGCTGACCGAAGAAACCGGCACAACTATCGAAATTGAAGACGACGGTACCGTGAAAATTGCGGCAACCGACGGCGATAAAGCGAAACACGCTATCCGCCGTATCGAAGAAATTACTGCGGAAATCGAAGTTGGCCGTATTTACAACGGTAAAGTGACTCGCATTGTTGATTTCGGCGCGTTTGTGGCTATTGGCGGCGGCAAAGAAGGCCTGGTACATATCTCCCAGATTGCCGACAAGCGCGTGGAAAAAGTCACTGATTATCTGCAGATGGGTCAGGAAGTGCCGGTCAAGGTCCTGGAAGTAGACCGCCAGGGCCGTGTTCGCCTGAGCATCAAGGAAGCGATTGAGCAAACCCCTGCTGCTGAACCTGCGGCGCCTGAAGCGGAATAAGATCTGACAGGCCCTTTGTGCGACGCGCGAGGGGCCTGCTGTAGGACGGGATGTCCTGCATAGTTGCCGGGGGGCAGGGCGTTCATCCAATCGTTGTCTTCGGGAGTAGGAAATGAAGCCTTTTTTGCGCTGGTGTCTTGTTGCGGTCGTGCTGGCAGTAGCAGGATGCGGCAATAATTTTGCCTGGCGTAAGAGCGAAATACTGGCCGTGCCGCTACAGCCGACTTTACAACAGGAAGTCATACTGGCGCGCATGGAACAGATACTTGCAAGTCGGGCTTTAACCGATGATGAACGCGCGCAGCTTTTATATGAGCGCGGAGTATTGTATGATAGTCTCGGTCTGCGGGCGCTGGCGCGAAACGATTTTTCGCAAGCACTGGCGATTCGTCCGGACATGCCTGAAGTTTTCAATTACTTAGGCATATATTTAACGCAGGCAGGCAATTTTGATGCTGCCTATGAAGCGTTTGATTCTGTACTTGAGCTTGATCCAACTTACAACTACGCGCGTTTGAACCGCGGTATCGCTCTCTATTACGGCGGACGTTACCGGTTAGCGCAAGATGATCTGCTGGCGTTTTATCAAGACGATCCCAATGATCCTTTCCGCAGTCTGTGGCTCTGGCTTGTTGATAGCAAACTGGATACGAAACAGGCAAAAGCGATGCTGCGACAGCGCTTTGACAAAGCGGGTAAAGATCAGTGGGGATGGAACATCGTCGAATTCTACCTTGGCGACATCAGTGAAAAGACGCTGATGGAGCGCCTGAAGGCAGACGCAACGGATAACACCTCGCTCGCTGAACATCTCAGTGAAACCAACTTCTATTTAGGTAAGTATTACCTGAGTCTGGGGGATAAGGACAGCGCCACGGCACTGTTCAAGTTAGCGGTTGCTAATAACGTTCACAACTTCGTTGAGCACCGTTATGCACTGTTGGAATTAGCGCTCCTGGGCCAGGAACAAGACGACCTGGCAGAATCGGACCAGCACTAGCTGACGGACACTATCAGCCTATAACCTTTTGTAAGTCATCATCTTTACAGGTGAGGGCGTTTTTGTTCGTTAATCCATCTAATATGAGCCGGTTCACACTTTTCGATGAAAAATGCAGATCATTTTCATGTTGAGTTATGTAGACTGGCCGCCATTGATACTGAGGCACTAGCACTACATGGCTGAAATCGAAACCACTTTTACCGAACTGGGCCTGAAGGCCCCTATTCTTGAAGCGCTGAACGACCTGGGATATGAGAAACCGTCTCCAATCCAGGCCGCCTGTATCCCGCATCTGCTGGAAGGGCGTGATGTGCTGGGTATGGCGCAAACCGGTAGTGGTAAAACGGCAGCATTTTCCCTGCCACTGTTAAACAACATTGATCCGGAACTGCGGGCCCCGCAGATCCTGGTGCTGGCCCCCACCCGTGAGCTGGCCGTGCAGGTTGCGGAAGCCTGCAACGATTTTTCTAAACATATGCGCGGCGTAAACGTTCTGGCCCTCTACGGCGGTCAACGCTACGACGTGCAGTTGCGCGCGCTGCGCCAGGGGCCGCAGATTGTGGTCGGCACGCCGGGCCGCCTGCTTGATCATCTCAAGCGCGGTACGCTTGATCTGTCTAAACTGAAAGGCCTGGTGCTGGACGAAGCCGATGAAATGCTGCGTATGGGCTTCATTGAAGATGTAGAAACCATTATGGCGCAGATCCCGGATGGTCATCAGACCGCGCTGTTCTCTGCGACCATGCCGGAAGCGATCCGCCGCATCACTCGTCGCTTCATGAAGGATCCGCAGGAAGTGCGCATCCAGACCAGCATTAATACACGCCCGGACATCAGCCAGAGCTACTGGACTGTCTGGAATATGCGTAAGAACGAAGCGCTGGTGCGTTTTCTTGAAGCGGAAGATTTTGATGCTGCGATTATCTTCGTGCGTACTAAAAACGCCACGCTGGAAGTGGCTGAAGCGCTGGAGCGCAATGGTTATAACAGCGCTGCGCTGAACGGCGATATGAACCAGGCGTTGCGCGAACAGACGCTGGAGCGCCTGAAAGACGGACGACTGGATATTCTGATTGCGACCGACGTTGCCGCCCGCGGCCTTGACGTTGAGCGCATCAGTCTGGTGGTTAACTACGATATCCCGATGGACGCTGAATCTTACGTTCACCGTATTGGCCGTACCGGCCGCGCAGGCCGCGCAGGCCGCGCGCTGCTGTTTGTTGAAAACCGCGAACGCCGTTTGTTGCGCAATATTGAGCGCACCATGAAGCTGACTATCCCGGAAGTTGAATTGCCGAACGCGGAACTGCTGAGCCAGCGCCGTCTGGCGAAGTTTGCAGGCCGCGTACAGCAGCAGTTGGAAAGCAGCGATCTGGAACAGTACCGTGCGCTACTGGCGAAAATCCATCCGGCTACTGAAGAAGAGCTGGATATGGAAACGCTGGCGGCTGCGCTTCTGAAGATGGCGCAGGGCGAGCGTCCGCTGATTCTGCCGCCGGATCCGGTTATTGAACGCCGTCCGAAGCGTGAGTTCCGCGACCGTGACGATCGTCATGAGCGCAGCGATCGTCCGCGCCGTGAGCGCCGTGACGTAGGCGAAATGGAACTGTATCGTATCGAAGTGGGCCGCGATGATGGTGTTGAAGTACGCCATATTGTCGGCGCCATTGCTAACGAAGGCGATATCAGCAGCCGCTATATCGGCAATATTAAACTGTTCGCCTCCCACTCCACTATTGAGCTGCCGAAAGGTATGCCGGGTGAAGTATTGCAGCACTTTACGCGCACGCGCATCCTGAACAAGCCAATGAATATGCAACTGCTGGGCGATGCGCAGCCGCGTCGTGGCGGTAACGGCCGCAGCTTTGGCAATGGCGATCGTAACGAGCGTCGCGGCGGGGGAGAAGGGCGTCGTTTCAGCGGCGAGCGTCGTGACGGCGGCAATAGCCGTTTCTCCGGCGAGCGTCGTGACGGCAGCCGTGGACCGCGTCGTGACGACAACGGCAGCCGTCGTCGCTTTGGCGATGCCTAATGTAAATGAAACGTCGGCGTTACGCGCCGTAAACTAAAATAAACAGTCCCGATCATTGCGATCGGGACTTTTTTTATCTTCTTTGTACTCATGTACTGGTACAATATTGCAGCGGTGAGATGCCGTGTTGTACATAAAACAGGGGTATTGTAATGACGGCACTTTCCACAGCCCGTTCCACGCCATCTATTTTTGGCGGCGTGATGATTATTGGCGGCACTATCATTGGCGCAGGCATGTTCTCTTTACCGGTGGTGATGGCCGGCGCCTGGTTTTTCTGGTCGCTGGCGGGGCTGGTATTTACCTGGTTCTGTATGCTGCATTCAGGGCTGATGATCCTCGAAGCCAACCTTAACTATGCGCCAGGCGCGAGTTTTGACACGATTACCCGCGATCTTCTGGGAAGAAACTGGAATGTGTTAAACGGCCTGTCGATAGCGTTCGTGCTCTACATCCTCACTTACGCTTACATTTCTGCCAGCGGATCTATTATTCACCATACGCTGGATGAGCTGAACGTTGTTTTCTCGCCGCGTCTGGCGGGGCTTCTGTTTGCGCTGGCGGTAGCCTTTATCGTTTGGCTAAGTACGAAAGCGGTCAGCCGTATGACCGCTATCGTTCTGGGGGCGAAGGTTATTACCTTTTTTCTGACGTTTGGCAGCCTGCTGGGCCACGTGAAGCCAGCCACGCTTATGAATGTAGCCGAACAAAGCCCGAGCTATGCCCCGTATTTACTGATGACGCTGCCGTTCTGCCTGGCTTCGTTTGGCTATCACGGTAACGTGCCAAGCCTGATGAAATATTATGGCCGCGAGCCGAAAATTATTATCCGCTGCCTGGTCTGGGGCACGCTGATTGCGCTTGGCCTGTACGCTATCTGGCTTTTGGGCACGATGGGCAATATTGCGCGCCATGACTTTATCGCCATTGCGGAGAAAGGCGGCAATATTGATGTGTTGGTTCAGGCGCTAAGCGGCGTACTTAACAGCCGGTCACTGAATCTGCTGCTGGTGATTTTCTCTAATTTTGCGGTCGCCAGTTCTTTTCTCGGAGTAACGCTTGGGCTGTTTGACTATCTGGCAGACCTGTTTGGGTTTGACGATTCGCCGCTCGGGCGGCTGAAAACCGCGCTTGCCACTTTCCTGCCGCCGATGGCGGGCGGGCTTATCTGGCCGAATGGTTTTCTGTACGCTATCGGCTACGCAGGGTTGGCGGCGACTGTCTGGGCGGCCATTGTGCCGGCGCTGCTGGCGCGCGCGTCGCGTAAGCGATTTGGTAGTCCGCGCTATCGCGTATGGGGCGGCAACGGCATGATTGCGTTGATTTTGCTGTTTGGCGCAGGCAATGCGCTGGTACACGTGCTGTCAAGCCTCGGCTTGTTACCGGTGTATAAATAGCGAGACGCAATAAAAAAGAGGGCAAATAGCTTAATCCCAGGCAGATAAGTAGCTATATAATTGAATATTAAAGAAAAAGACAAACGCGTTGAGGTGCGGGTTATGCCACTTTTTTATTTGCCGTTGGCAACCTTGCTCGCTTTTAACGTGTACAGGCTTATGGCGCGGGGGTGTTGCCCGGGGTGGCGGGCCGAGGCGTAACGAGGCAGGAAGTTAGGGGTGGCCGAAGGTCGTTGGCCGTGCGGTGAGCGTGCCGCGAAGCGGCGATGCCTTTGCTGTGTCACAGGCGTTTGCAAAGCGGGCCTCAAATAAACAGAGCACCTGCTTAACCTTACGTGGCCAGCATTAACCGAATGGCGCTTTTTTACCGGACGGGCGCTTTTCAGCGCAAATGATGAATCACCTGGTTGCTGCTGCCGCGCCAGATAAGCGCTGGATCGCTTAGAGCCTGCACAAACTTGCCGTCTACCAGCACGTTAATCAGCCCGACGACCTCGTGCTGCGCCTCGCTCAACTCATCGAGTTTATAACCGGTCCAGACCCAGATATCTTTGCCGGGGCATTCGGCGCGTACGCGTTTCACCAGCCTGAGAATATCCGGTACGTTCTGCGGATGCAGCGGATCGCCGCCTGAGAGCGAAAGCCCCTGCCGCTTCACGCGCGTATCGTTGAGATCGGCAATAATGCGCGCTTCCATTTCTGGCGTAAAAGCTACGCCAGAATTGAGCCGCCAGGTACTTTTATTGTAGCAACCCGGGCATTCGTGAACGCAGCCTGAGACAAACAGCGTACAACGGGTACCCGGCCCGTTTACCACGTCGATCGGGTAGTATTGATGATAGTTCATTTTGCCTTCATTTTGCCTTCACGTCTGTCACCGTGGCTGCGTTG
>NZ_JAEPBH010000045.1 GCF_016632365.1 Tenebrionibacter intestinalis
CTGGTTTATTAGTGCTGAGTTTGTGGGGATCCCTCAGCAATGGACTGGGGCTTAAAGTTAGCATTACATTACTGATATAGCCGCCCAGGCAAACAGGTATCAATATGTCGCCCCCTCAATGTTATATTATTAATAAAAAACATATCTCAGCCCTTGCTGGCATAGCGTTAATTATCCCGTAACTACATCGGATATTACTTATTTCCTCCAAAGCGGCGATTAAATACTAATAACAACTTATCACGTATTTTTTCTGCGCCGATAAAACCAATCATCGCCCCGACAAAAGAGACAGAATTTTCTGACAGCCCCAGAAAGACCAGCGATCCGGCAACTGCCAGCGTCAAAATGCCACACGACAAAGCACCGGTAATGGATTTCACTATAGATGTGCCATCATAGAAACTCATAAGCAGCGAAATACTCCCCGATGCCGATGACGCATATATTGCCGGAAGGAAATCTTCAATCCACCGGATAGTTTTATCAATTAACGCATCAAATATACACATATTTTACTCCTGGCTGATTTCATATACAGGAACTTTTTCTAAAAATAGCGATACACAGGTAAATTGTGCCATAGCTGTCAAAATCTTACCCAGCCAGCTATTTATTAACTCGCTTTTTAATAAACTCTGTATTGTCTGCTGTTTTTTCCGTTAAATTCTTCGCATGGATTAAACATTATGAATAAAGTATTATCCATACGTCACTATTGAGCAATTTCATCTATCGTTAATTTTTATGAAAGAAATAACCGCTTCTCTGCAATTCGGCGTTGCTGAAGCCCAGGCATAAATTTATCGCCAGCCCGATTCCAGTAAAAAAATTGTTCAGCCGCTCCCCGGTAATTCTTTTGATTAAGGCACTTTAATAAAGTTGATGTAGAAAATGCCATTGTGCCAATATTCCATGCCAGGCTAATCATCGCATCAAACTGAGCCTGTGTGACTGGAACCTTGATTAATTTATTTAACGCCTGTTCATAACTGACGATACCGCAGCGTAGTAATTGTTCTGCTTTAAATGCCGTAATCGTCATCCCCGGCTGAACCGGTATACCATTGACAGGTTTTGTCCAGCCGTAACCAATTGTCCACGGCGCCCCGCCCGTTGCCGGATCGGGATAAGCTTTCAGGCTGTAACCTTCAAAACGTTTGATGAGCGCCAGCCCCTGCTCACTTATTTTCATATATTACTCCTCGCCTTATATTTTTGATACATAACTACGCGCCAGATAGGTTTATCTGACGTTAAACAGCATTCTGAATGGTTAGCCCAATACACGCCGTATAGGTTATAAGTTATTAAACGGCCTTGATATGGTTAGCAATACATAGCCCCAGAAAAGCGCTTCAACAAACAAAGCATCGGTGACAGATCGTTACATCGCGCTATAAATAACGAAATACAATACACGAACACACCGCGCGCTAATTTATTTTAAGAAAAAACGCACTCTCATTGATTTCTCTCATCAATAAAAGGCTAGCAACAAACTTGCGGGCCGCACAATATTTTTTCAGAAAAAAAACTCCCCGGCTCACTTGCCCCCTGACAGCACACAACGCCATTAAATAAAAAAGAATGATATGTGAATACATCATTCTTTCTTTAATTTAAACAGGTTTTCAGGCGGTAAATCTATCGCCCCGGCAAGACTTGCTCAGCAACGGCTCGCCAGCAATACTGGCTTTAGATAATTCTGTATTTACCACATCATCATTTTTTTTACCGGCAGAGGCCGTATAGCGGCATTATTTTCTGATACTTCAACACTGTCATCCATTTCAAGCCTTGTGTCCAGCATGCTCAGGCACCCGTCAATAAACCCCTCTGCAACCTGAAGCTGTACACGGACTGTTTTTTCATCCTGTTTAAGGATTCGCGCCAGAGTACGTTTGGACGCGCCATAAACATAGTGGGCAATTAATAGATCGTATTCCCCCGCCTGACGAACTTTTCGCAACCGGCAAATGCAGGCATCAATGATTAGACCATCAGCATCACAGCAATCCAGCCGCCTGGAGCGCGGCGCTACAATTAAACTTTTGAACCCTGCGGCAACCGGTGTCCAGCCAAGATTGTTATAATCCCGCGCGGCCCATCCACCCCAGCGTTCCAGAACTTTTTGAATGTTACGCATCGTGAACCCTCCTCATTTAATCACTTTATCTCTCGTTCGGGCATCGGGCCACGACACCGGAACCTTCATCACGAAGCCCCCTTTGCACAACCCTGCATAAGCCGGAGGGGCCGCATAAATCCGTTTTCGTATAAACGACACCGTCAGTTTATCCGTAAATGCATTATCCGGCAACCCGAAATCGGGTTGCGGCGCCGCACATTTTATGCAATTATGCATTAACCAGCGCAACCGGGAATATTCATGTGAACAATGCGAATGCCGCCGATATTTTGCAGAAAAATATTAAATACCTTATGGAGAAAGCCGGTATCGCCAGTGTTACCGAGCTGGCGCGGCACCTGAAAATGCAGCAATCAACGTTGCATCGTATGCTAACCGGGGAAGTCAGGGATCCGAAATACACCACATTAAGCAATATTGCCGCTTTTTTTAGTATCTCGCCGGTAGACCTGATTGAGCGCGATTTACAATACACAGAGGCAGCGCCTGCTAAGGCAAATAATGCAGCCTGGCCGTTTCACGCCCGAAGTGTGCCCGTGTTAGGCAATACCCAATTGGGGCACGGCGGCTACTGGAACGATATGGAATATCCCGCAGGCGGCGGGGACGGGTATTTGCGTTGGCCCTCTTGCGATGAAGACGTTTATGCCCTCAAATGCGTGGGGGATTCGATGATGCCGCGTATTAAAGAAGGAGAGTTTGTCATCATTGAGCCCAACCATCATTATCACCCAGGCGACGAGGTGCTGGTGGTCACTCACGGCGGCGAAGTGATGGTAAAAACGTTTCTGTTTGAACGCGATGGTTATTACCATCTGTTGCCGGTCAACGAAGATCACGCCCCCATTCGCATAGCAAAAAGTGACGTTGCTAAAATTCAGTACGTAGCGGGTATCGCAAAATCCACCCTTTGGGTCCCCTGAACGGCAATCGCGAAAGGGCGAAAATACGTTAATGCATTAAACAACGACGGCTGCCCTTTTGCGATAAAGCAGCATATAATGCCCGCCCTGATTATGTTGTTGAGAAAACCCTCATGGCGCTACTTATCACCCAAAAGTGCATCAACTGCGATATGTGCGAGCCGGAATGCCCAAACGAAGCCATCTCTATGGGGGAGAGCATTTACCAGATTAACAGCGATCGCTGCACTGAATGCGTTGGTCACTACGATACGCCCACCTGCCAGAAAGTGTGCCCTATTCCGAATACAATCGTTCAGGACCCCACTCTTGTTGAGAATCAGGAGCAGTTGTGGGACAAATTTGTACTGCTCCATCACGCCGACAAGATTTAAACACGGCGCTATCGCCCCCGTCTGCGCGTTAACGTTTCTCTCCCGGGCGTAACAGTTGTCTGAACGACCCGCATAGCAGGCAACAATGACCGCTCTCGTTTCGCCCTGTTCTGGCAACAGAGCAAATCGTCAGCTTTCAAGGATGACGGTGGCGCAGGCATAGCGGCGTTCATCGGCCAGCGAAACATGCACGTTTTTCACGCCCGTGCATTCCGCCAGCCGCAGGGCGGCATCGTGGAAACGCAACTGCGGCTTGCCCAGCATATCGTTGAACACTTCAAATTGTACAAACGCCAGTCCGTTGCGAATGCCGGTGCCAAACGCCTTAGCCGCCGCCTCTTTTACCGCAAAGCGCTTTGCCAGAAAACGTACCGGCTGCTGGTGAGTTTGATAAATCGCCCATTCATTCGCACAAAGCACACGCTGCGCCAGCCTGTCGCCTGAACGGTCGATTACCGCCTTAATGCGCGCAATTTCAACAATATCCGTCCCCAGCCCAAGGATAGCCATCAGGCGCGTGCTTCCAACATCAGGCGCTTCATATCGGCAACCGCCTCTTTTAACCCTACCATCACCGCACGCCCAATAATGGCATGACCGATATTCAGCTCATGTATTTCCGGCAGCGCCGCAACGGGTTTAACGTTGTGATAGGTCAAACCATGACCTGCGTTGACTTTAAGCCCTTTACTCGCCGCATAGGTTGCGGCCTTCGCGATGCGCGCCAGCTCCTGCGCCTGAGCGCTATCACTTTGCGCATCGGCATAAGCGCCGGTGTGAATTTCAATCCAGGGCGCCCCGGCGGCCACTGCGGCATCAATCTGCGTCTCGTGCGGATCAATAAACAGCGAAACCAGAATACCAGCCTGCGCCAGCCGGGCACAGGCATCGCGCAGCTTTTCCGGTTGTCCGGCCACGTCCAGGCCGCCTTCTGTCGTAACTTCCTGGCGTTTTTCCGGCACAAGGCAACAAAAATGCGGTTTGGTTTTACAGGCGATAGCGATCATTTCTTCAGTCACCGCCATCTCAAGGTTCATGCGGGTATGAAGCGTCTGGCGCAGAACGCGCACATCACGGACTGTGATATGGCGGCGATCTTCACGCAGGTGAACAGTAATGCCATCAGCGCCGGCCTGCTCAGCAATAAACGCCGCCTGCACCGGATCCGGATAGGCAGTGCCGCGCGCGTTTCGCAGCGTAGCGATATGGTCAATATTGACCCCTAAGAGTAATTCAGCCATGACAATCCTCGGTAGTCGCACTCAGACCCAAAAGTGTACACCGCGACGGGAAAGCATGGCTATGTCCAGCCGCTATTATGACGTCGGAGGGGATTTAATCGCCGGTTTTTTCGGCATAAACTGGCGAAACAGCTCGCGGCTCTTCAGCGGTCGCCCGCCGAGATAGGGTTTTAGCGCAATGCGGGTAAAGCGCTTGGCTGCGCGTAATGTGGCGCTATCGGGAAAGTCGCGCTCCGCCAGCGCACGCAGTTCGCGGCCGGTAAAACTGACGTTATCCACGACCAGGCTTGCGATAAAACCTTTTTCTTCGCGATAGCGATAGGTCATCGTGTCGCTTACCGGCTCGCCGCTGCCGGCGCAATGTAAAAAATCCACCCCGTAACCAAGGTGTCCAAGCAATGCCAGTTCGAAGCGACGCAGCGTTGGTTCTGGCGATCCCGGACCGGCGGCCAGTGCCTGAATACAGTGCAGATATTCAAAAAACAGCGCTGAGAATCGCGTTTCATGCTCAAGCACGCGCGCAAGCAGTTCATTAACATAAAGCCCGCTATAGAGGTGAATGCCGGTAAGCGGCAGCGCCAGCGAAACCGCTTCGGCATTACGCAGCGTTTTGACTTCGCCACGCCCGCCCCAGCGCGCCAGCAATGGCGTAAAGGGCTGAAGCGCCCCTTTAAGGCTGGAGCGCTTTGAACGCGCCCCTTTGGCGATCAGGCGAATACGCCCGGATTCTTCAGAAAAAAGGTCGAGCAGAAGACTGGTTTCGCTCCAGGGGCGACTGTGCAGTACAAAAGCACGTTGCCAGCCTTCCATTATCGAACCTGCTACATATCGTCGTTATAGCCGAGGCTGCGCAGCGCGCGCTCATCATCGGCCCAACCAGATTTCACCTTCACCCATAGCTCAAGGTGAACTTTGGCTTCAAACATCTCTTCCATATCCCGGCGCGCTTCAATACCGATGGTTTTGATTTTAGCGCCTTTATTACCAATGACCATTTTCTTCTGCCCTTCACGCTCAACGAGAATCAGACCATTAATATCGTATCCACCGCGCTCGTTTGTAATAAAACGCTCTATTTCAACCGTTACGGAGTATGGCAATTCAGCGCCAAGAAAGCGCATTAGCTTTTCACGAATGATTTCAGATGCCATAAAACGCTGGGAGCGATCGGTAATGTAATCTTCCGGAAAGTGATGAACCGCCTCGGGCAAGCGCTTGCGCACTATTGCGGCAATCGTATCCACATTCATACCGGTCTCAGCGGACAGCGGCACAATATCCAGAAAATTCATCTGGCTGGCTAAAAATTGCAAATGCGGCAGCAGCTCTGCTTTATCGGCAATATTGTCGACTTTATTCACCGCCAGAATGACCGGCGCTTTGCCGTCACGCAGCTTGTTCAGCACCATTTCATCATCCGCGGTCCAGCGCGTGCCTTCCACCACGAAAATAACCAGCTCGACATCACCGATAGAGCTGCTGGCAGCGCGGTTCATCAGGCGGTTAATGGCGCGCTTTTCTTCTATGTGCAGCCCGGGAGTATCCACATAGATAGCCTGCCAGGCGCCTTCGGTGTGAATACCAACAATGCGGTGGCGCGTGGTCTGCGCTTTACGCGAGGTAATAGAGATTTTCTGACCGAGCAGGTTATTGAGCAACGTCGATTTACCAACGTTAGGACGTCCAACAATAGCAATAAACCCACAGTAAGTTTTTTCGTCGCTCATTCAAGCTCCAGCTTTTTCAGGGCTTGTTCAGCCGCAGCCTGTTCGGCCTTACGGCGGCTGGAGCCGGCGCCAACGACCGGTTCAGACAAACCGCTCACCTGACAGTGAATCGTAAATTCCTGATCGTGCGCTTCACCGCGCACCTGAACAACCAGGTAGGTCGGCAGCGGCAGATGACGCCCCTGCAAAAACTCCTGCAGGCGCGTTTTAGGATCCTTTTGCTTATCGCCCGGGCTAATCTCATCCAGCCGCGTCTGATACCACGACAGTATCAGCCGTTCAACAGTCTGAATATCGCTGTCGAGGAAAACGCCGCCAATCAGCGCCTCCACCGTGTCCGCCAGGATAGACTCACGGCGAAAGCCGCCGCTTTTTAACTCTCCAGGCCCCAGGCGCAGACATTCGCCTAACTCAAATTCTCGCGCAATTTCCGCCAGCGTGTTGCCGCGCACAAGCGTCGCGCGCATACGACTCATATCGCCTTCATCAACCCGTGGGAAACGGTGATAAAGCGCATTAGCGATAACAAAACTCAGGATAGAGTCGCCAAGAAACTCCAGCCGCTCATTGTGTTTGCTGCTTGCGCTACGGTGCGTAAGCGCCTGCTGCAGCAGCTCCTGCTGTAGAAAAGTGTAGCCCAGTTTGCGCTGGAGCCGGTTAATTACGATGGGATTCATGCGATACCAGTATATAAATACGTCGGACAATTCAGCACACGAAACCGCGCTAATCTGTAACCAAAACGGTTTTGTGTGCTGCGGCCCCCTTTCGGGGGCCGGACTGAAAAACACGGGAAAATATTCTATACGTAACGACAGGGGATGTCGTTAACAGTTTAGCTTTTATTAGTGTATACCGCCGATACGGCTCAGGCGTATACCAGTTGGCCATTCGCCCTGCTGTTTTTCAAAGCTCATCCAGATAGCGACGGCTTTTCCTACCAGATTTTGTTCCGGTACAAACCCCCAGTAGCGGCTGTCTTCGCTGTTATCACGGTTATCGCCCATCATGAAATATTGCCCCGGCGGCACAATCCAGCTTGCCGACGGCATACCAGATTGATGGAAGTAAAGCCCTACCTGATCCTGCGCAATCGGCAACAGCAGGATTCGATGGGCAACATCGCCAAGCTGCTCGGTACGCACAGCCAGGCGCACTCCGCCCTCGCGAGTTTGGTCCTGCGGCATCTGCCAGAAACCGCCGCGTGACCCGTCATCGCCATGCGAAAACGTTTCTACAAAATCGCTCGGCTCCACATTGCCGTAAGTCAGCGCCAGCGCATTATCGCAGGCCTGGCCGGAACGGCAGTTCGGCTCAACGGTAACCTGCTTGGTAATCGGATCGTAAGACACGCGATCGCCCGGCAGGCCCACAACGCGTTTAATGTAATCAACGGTTGGATTACGCGGATATTTGAACACCACTACATCGCCGCGTTTTGGGTGTCCGGTTTCAATCAATGTCTTCTGAAAGACAGGATCTTTAATACCGTATGCATATTTTTCCACCAGGATGAAATCGCCGATAAGCAAGGTCGGCATCATTGAACCTGACGGGATCTGGAACGGCTCATAAATAAACGAACGTACTATCAGCACAATCGCTAACACCGGAAAGATAGACGCGCAGGTCTCCAGCCAGCCGGGTTTCGCCGCCTTTTTCAGCGCGGCCCGATCGGGCGTACCTTGCTGCGCATTTCCGTCATTTTTCTGCGCCCTACGACGCTTTGGCGCGAAGACAAACTTATCCATGCACCACAGCAGCCCGGTCACCAGCGTGGCAATCACGAGGATCAGGGCAAACATATTCGCCATGCCAACTCCTTAAAATTATTTACCGTCTTTGCCCACGTGCAGTATCGCGAGAAACGCTTCCTGCGGCAGTTCGACGTTTCCGACCTGCTTCATGCGCTTTTTACCTTCTTTCTGCTTCTGAAGCAGTTTTTTCTTACGGCTGACATCGCCGCCGTAACACTTGGCCAGCACGTTTTTACGCAGTTGCTTGACTGTGGAGCGCGCGATAATGTGATTGCCAATTGCCGCCTGAATTGCAATATCAAATTGCTGGCGCGGAATCAGATCCTTCATCTTCTCAACCAGCTCACGGCCACGATAAGGCGCATTATCATTGTGAGTAATTAACGCCAGAGCATCTACGCGCTCGCCGTTAATAAGCACGTCTACACGCACCATGTTAGAGGCCTGGAAACGTTTGAAATTGTAATCCAGCGAAGCGTAACCGCGCGAGGTAGATTTGAGGCGGTCGAAGAAATCAAGCACCACTTCCGCCATCGGAATTTCGTATGTCACCGCCACCTGATTACCGTGGTAGACCATGTTAGTCTGCACCCCGCGTTTTTCCACACAGAGCGTAATGACATTTCCCAAATACGCCTGCGGCAGCAGCATATGACATTCAGCAATCGGCTCGCGTAATTCATCGATATTATTAAGCGGCGGAAGTTTGGAGGGGCTATCAACGTAAATAATCTCTTTACTGGTGGTCTGCACTTCATACACCACCGTCGGCGCAGTGGTGATAAGGTCCAGGTTGTATTCACGCTCCAGGCGCTCCTGAATAATTTCCATATGCAGCAGGCCAAGGAAGCCGCAGCGAAAGCCAAAGCCCAACGCTGTCGAGCTTTCCGGCTCATAAAATAAAGAGGCATCGTTAAGGCTTAGTTTGCCAAGCGCATCGCGGAAGCTTTCATAATCGTCAGAGCTGACCGGGAACAGTCCAGCGTACACCTGCGGCTTCACTTTCTTAAAGCCCGGCAGCGCTTTGTCCGCCGGGTTGCGAGCGCCCGTTAACGTATCGCCTACCGGGGCGCCGAGAATATCCTTGATGGCGCAAACCAGCCAACCCACCTCGCCACAATACAGCGCATCGCGATCGACCTGTTTTGGCGTAAAGATGCCAAGACGATCGGCGTTATAGGTCTGCCCCGTGCTCATGACTTTGATTTTATCGCCTTTACGCAGCGTGCCGTTTTTCACACGCACCAGCGATACCACACCGAGGTAGTTATCAAACCAGGAATCAATAATCAGCGCCTGCAACGGCGCGTCGGGATCGCCCTGGGGGGCCGGGATGTCGCGTACCAGCCGTTCCAGAACGTCCTGCACGCCCACACCGGTTTTTGCCGAGCAGCGCACTGCGTCAGTGGCGTCAATCCCGACAATATCTTCAATTTCCTCAGCTACGCGTTCTGGATCGGCTGCAGGCAGATCGATTTTATTGAGTACCGGCACCACCTCCAGATCCATTTCAATAGCGGTATAGCAGTTAGCCAGCGTCTGGGCTTCTACGCCCTGCCCGGCATCCACGACCAGCAGCGCGCCTTCACAGGCCGCCAGCGAGCGTGAAACCTCATAAGAGAAGTCAACGTGGCCTGGCGTGTCGATAAAGTTGAGTTGGTAGGTTTCACCATCGGACGCTTTATAATCAAGCGTCACGCTCTGCGCTTTGATAGTGATGCCACGTTCGCGCTCAAGATCCATTGAATCAAGGACCTGCGCCGCCATTTCACGATCGGAAAGGCCGCCGCAAATTTGGATAATACGGTCAGACAGCGTCGACTTACCGTGGTCAATGTGGGCAATGATGGAGAAATTTCTTATGTTCTTCATAAATATGAATTTATTAACTCGCTATGCGGATGTATTTTACTTGATGGACACAGCGGTGGACACTCCACGGTAACTACCCCATCAACGACTGGCCTGCATATTACACCGTAGTCGTTAACTCGTCAGCATATGGCTTTCATTAACATAAAGCTTACAAAACATTTTGCTTTGAAAATTACCCGGCAAGTAAACAATATCGCCACCAGGCTGGCGCAGGCGTTTTCCGGCTCGCCACCGGCCAAAAGCGTTAAATCTTACAGAGCGGTTTTAAACGATGGCCGATGAAAAAGAGATAAAATAACGAGACTGTTATCAAACGCTGTGTCGAACGACTGCGGCAAAGCGGACAAAACTGCGTTTTCGCCCATTTGTCAACAACCTGTAATCGCTTACTTTTTCCGGGTTACTTTAGACATTCATCAGCACATACCGCACTGTTTTTTATAACAGTAATACAATAAATAAAAAGGCTGGATGATAAAAATCGAGGAATTTTTTATGAATACGGCAGTGCGCGAATAAAAAGCTATAAAGTAAACTTTATAATCCTGACAGCCGTATTCGCGCTTTTTTCAGTAACGAATCCCTTCCTGTATTTACAGCCCTGCGAGCTTTCGCAAGTATGCAAAAGCGAGGGTTAGCGTTTCTCTGCATCTGACGTAACAACGCTTAATACGTCTGGCGCTAACGCGACGCTGAGGATAACCGGCTGCCAGCCCTCACGTTGGCTCAGACGCGGCGACACGCCGCGCGCCAGTAGAAATCCGCCGACGCCGCCCAATAGCGCCCCACCGCATGCAGCCAGATCGCTGCCAAAGAGCGCCTGGAATAGCCCTGCCAAAATAAAAAGCCCTGCCAGCGGCGACATATACACTAATAACGCCGACCCCAACAGGCTCCTTTCCGCAATGCCCAGCTCCACTTTCTGCCCCGCAACCAGTGGTTCACGGCTGGCAACACAGAGCGTATGGCGAGTTTGCGGCCCCAGTTTATTCAGCACACGGCTGCCGCAACCGACGCGAGACGCGCAACGACTACAGGACGATTTAACATCGCAGCTAACTACGGCTTCGCCGTTTTGCCACGATATCACTGTGGCCCACTCTTTAATCATTGCGCGCTCCTGAACTTAATGCTGTCCACTACGCGTTTTGCCGTCTGCGGCGGTAATTCACCCACAACAGTAATCTCAGCATTATTACGCACTTCGGTTCTGACCGTGCGGCGACCCGTGCGCAGCAACTGCTCGCCGCGTGAGCCTGCGCTGGCGCGGTTTACGTTAACTGAAAAACTAAATAAGCCATCAGAATAAAGACGAGACTCTACCGGCATTCCCACCGCTGCCAGAGGTCGACGGCTGCTGGCAACTTCGCGAAAGCCCTGCGGCACCCAGCCAGGCGCCCATCTGAAACTGACTTTATCGCTTTCCGGCACCGAAAGCAGCGGCGGCAAGCTGGCTTTTGTCAGCGCGTCCATTGAAACGCCAATCCCCTCGTCAACGGCAACATTGATAACTCGAAACTGTTCAAGCGTCTCGCCATCGCGATCCAGCAAATCGACGCGCATGGGAAGTTTAGTATCCGAATCCATCCACACGATATAGCCATAGCGCATGCCATCCCGGGCCACCACGCGGATAACTTCGCACATGCGATCGGCGATACGCGTTTTGCCAACGGAGATAAAATCGTAGTACGGCGACAGCTTTTTAAAATCCGCATAAACAATGGAAGGAAGAGAATCGACAATGTAATCGCCGGTCAGGGTAAAAGGCTCAAGCCCGGGCTCGAAGTAGCTGATTTCACTACCGCGCTGCACCACCTCCCGACGCGGGCCGTCAAGCTGCAAAAGCTGAGCAAGCGGCTTATTGTTAAGCCGGGAGTGCCGATAGCGCAGCGATTCCACGCCCTGTTTATTTATGCTGATAAAAGCAAGTTCGTAATTAAGAGACTGGCTCGCGGTGTTCATCTGCTGCAACAACGCCCCGGACGGAACATCCGCCGAGGCGTTTGAGGCGAAGAACAGGCTGCCAGCAGCAAGCGAGAGGGCACACCAAAGCTGCTTCATTACTGCGACTGAGTTCCTAAAGTTTGATTACCCGGCACCTGCAGGGCTGCCTGCTGGGTCTGGGATCGCTCAAGCTGCAACTGTTCAGCATGCAGTCGCCGCTGGAGTTCATAGTCCTGCAACATTGCATTAATGCGACGCCGTTGTTCCTGAATCTGCTGCGGCCCCTGGCCGGCTACATTATTCCCGGAAGGAACGCCAAGGCTAACCGGACTTGCTTTGCCCATCATCGGCAAAGTATTAAAAACCGGCGTTTCCGGCTGGCTACTCCTCTCGCCCGCGCGCCCGTTGTACTGCTGAACACCCACAATAACCGCCAGTGACACACAGGCAGCTATGCCAATCTGGGTAATCTGGCTGGCCCACGGCCGTAATTTCTTCCAGAACGGCATTTGTCGCCATTGATGCGCAGAAGGCTGCATTTCTTGCGCCGACAGGACGGCGCGACGCGGCGCTTCAGTAGCGATTGCCGCCATTACGCCTGCGGCAATATCAATCTTAAGCGCCTGTTCACTCACGTCGCCGCGCATCGTATCGCGGATAAGATGGTAACTGGCCCAGGTGTGCTGCAATGCTTTATCGTCAGACAGCGAACGCATCAGCTCGCTATCCAGCGTTTCTCCATCCATCAGAGCGGAAAGTTTTTCTTTCTGCATGCCTAAATACCTTTTCAGTATCCCGCCATCGTTAACGCTGGATGAGCGGTTGGACCTTGTTATCAATAGCTTCCCTTGCCCGAAATATACGCGATCGTACTGTTCCCACCGGACAATCCATTATCCCTGCTATTTCTTCATAGCTTAGGCCATCCAGCTCCCGGAGTGTAATTGCCATGCGTAAATCTTCGGGAAGCGATTCAATGGTACGGAAAACTATCTGTTTCAGTTCTTCAGACAACATTAAGTTCTCTGGGTTCGAAATTTCTTTCAGCGCACCGCCGCTTTCATAGTTTTCAGCGTCGTTTGCATCTACGTCGCTGGAAGGCGGACGGCGCCCCTGGGCTACCAGGTAATTTTTCGCCGTATTGACCGCAATACGGTACAGCCAGGTATAAAACGCGCTGTCGCCCCGAAAGGAATCAAGGGCGCGCCAGGCTTTGACAAAGGATTCCTGCACCACATCAGGGACATCCCCTGAGGGCACATAGCGTGAGACCAGATTAGCCACTTTATGCTGATAGCGTACCACCAGCAGGTTAAATGACCGCTGATCGCCGCCCTGAGCCCGCTCGACCAGGAGCTGATCCGTTAACTGCTCGCTCATCCGAGGTAATTTCTCCTCAAACTCTTTTTCCTCGCGTAATAGAAATGCCACTCCGAACTCTGTACATTGAGCAAGCAGATGCTTAGAGCATCGGGTTTCTGAAAAGTTCTTTTACGCCTTGTTTTTATACTGTATTTCGCGAAATCTGGTTATCACTCATTCTTATTTCCGCGCCCCCAGGGGGTTAACTGCGCCATTAGCACAGGCAACAAACAGACCCACAGCAGAGTATCGCATGCAGGGGCTTTTTTCATCTTTAAATCTTCAACAGCGAAAACGATAAATCCTAATCCTTTTTCCTCCCCACGCAGCATGTTTAGTATTTACAACAAAAAAATGGAAACCCACGCTTTTTTAACGCTGATTTTCTGATAATCTTGGCAAATCCGTTTAGCAAATAAAACAAATCATGAAGAAGATAAGCGAACTTTCCTGTGACGTGCTCATTATTGGTAGCGGCGCGGCGGGCCTTTCGCTGGCGCTACGTCTGGCGGAGCGCTATCGGGTCGTCGTATTGAGCAAAGGACCGGTCAGCGAAGGGGCCACTTATTATGCTCAGGGCGGTATTGCCGCCGTTTTTGACGAGCTTGATAGTATCGATGCCCACGTAGAAGATACGCTTATTGCCGGCGCAGGGCTGTGCGATCCGCAAGCCGCGCGTTTCATCGCCAGCAATGCGCGACACTGTTTACAGTGGCTTATCGATCGCGGCGTGGCCTTTGACCGCAGCAGCGATATGGCGGGTACGGGCGGTTATCACCTGACTCGCGAAGGCGGCCATAGCCATCGCCGCATACTGCATGCGGCGGACGCCACCGGAAAAGCCGTGGCAACCACGTTAACCAGTGAAGCATTACGCCATCCCAATATTCAGATAGCCGAAAACCAATACGCCATTGATATTATTCTCTCAGATCCACAAGAGATTACAGGTTCCCGTCGTGCGGCTGGCGCGTGGGTTTGGGATAAAAATAGCGGCCAGGTGTCAGCCTGCCGCGCGCAAAGCGTCGTTCTGGCAACCGGCGGCGCTGCGCAAGTATACCGCTACACCACCAACCCGGTTACCGCCACAGGCGACGGTATCGCAATGGCCTGGCGCGCAGGCTGCCGCATCGCCAATCTCGAATTTAATCAGTTCCACCCCACCGCGCTTTATCATCCCCAGGCAAGTAGTTTTTTGCTCACTGAAGCGCTGCGTGGCGAAGGCGCATGGCTGGTGCGCCCGGACGGTAGCCGTTTTATGCCTGAAACAGATTCACGCGCCGAGCTGGCGCCCCGCGATATCGTAACGCGCGCTATCAACAGCGAAATGAAGCGCCTCAACGCCGCCTGTATGTATCTTGATATCAGCCATAAACCCGCGACATTTATTCGGCAACATTTTCCAACCATCTGCCAGAAACTGGCCGGGGTCGGGCTGGATCTCACCTGCGATCGCATTCCGATTGTTCCGGCTGCGCACTACACCTGCGGCGGCGTGCTGGTTGACCAACGCGGACGCACTGACGTTGACCGCCTGTGGGCTATTGGCGAGGTCAGCTATACCGGATTACACGGCGCCAACCGCATGGCATCAAATTCTCTGCTGGAATGTTTAGTTTACGGCTGGGCTGCCGCTGAGGACATACTGGCACAACAGCCAGCGTTCTGCACAACGCAAACGCTCCCTGACTGCACTATCGGCTCCGCCGATAACGCGCACGCGCAACAGGACTTTGCTCTCCTTCGCCAGGAGTTACAGCAGATAATGTGGGAAAATGTCGGCATAGTGCGCACAACAAAAAAACTGGAACACGCACAACGCCACATAACAGAGCTACAACAGCAGTTAGAGGAATACGCTGCCTGCGTTCGCCTTTGCGGCGAACTCCTGGAATTGCGTAATATGGCGCAGGTTGCACATCTCATGGCGCAATGCGCGCTGGCACGTAAAGAAAGCCGTGGGCTACACTTCACGCTTGATTACCCTAACCAAAGCAGCGCTGCAACACCTACGATTCTGGCGCCTTACGGGGACATAAACAGATAGAAATCCTGGGTCAATCCCCGCCAGGCTTCAGAATATTCACGATCGCCGCTACGGATAGCCAGGCGCTCGGTGAAACATTCCCCAGGCTGCGGCGAGAAACCGAGCAACACACGGTGCGGCGGACGCATATCGTTGTCCGCCACATCAGTACGAAAGCGGCAGTGCCAGCCTTGTCCGGCCGCCATAGCAATAAACTGCTGACCGGTCTGCTCCGGTAACACCAGGCAGAAAAAACCTTCTTCGGTAATAAGCTGTGCCGCACAGGACAGCAACGCAGCATGATCTAACGTAGTGGTGTAGCGCGCCTGCTCACGCTGCTTGCTGGCGCAGGCAACGCCTGGCGGATAGTAGGGCGGATTGCTAACGATAAGCTGATAGCGCATCGTCTGCCGCGCCGCCCATTCCCGAATATCGGCATGATAAACGGATACGCGCTGCGACCAGGGCGAAGCCTCGGCGTTTACACGCGCCTGCTCTGCGGCCTGCGCGTCCAGCTCCACGGCATCAATCTGCGTTTGCTCACCAGTGCGCTGCGCCAGCATCAGCGCCACCAGCCCGCAGCCAGTGCCGATATCCAACACCCGTTGTACGCCCGCTACCGGCGCCCATGCGCCAAGCAAAATACTGTCGGTACCCACTTTCATTGCACAACGATCGTGAGCGACAAAGAACCGTTTAAAGGTAAATCCATTGCGGGGAAGAACAGCTTTACGCTCTGACATAATCCATACCCGGAGAAAAGATCGCAGTAGCATAGGTGAAAGCATAGCTATCGAAAAGCGCCAAATAACGGAAAGAGATGAACATCACGAACAGAACGTCTATAATCGGCGCCCCACACAGAGGTAGACCATGACCGTAACCACCTTTTCCGCACTCGAATTAGACGAAAGCCTGCTGGATGCGCTGGAAGCAAAAGGCTTCACCCGTCCTACTGCAATACAGGCGGCGGCTATCCCGCCCGCGCTGGACGGACGCGACATTCTTGGCTCTGCGCCCACGGGTACCGGTAAAACCGCAGCCTACCTGCTGCCAGCTATTCAACATCTGCTTGATTTCCCCAGAAAAAAATCAGGCCCTCCGCGTGTGCTGATACTTACGCCGACCCGTGAACTGGCTATGCAGGTCGCCGATCATGCCCGGGAGCTGGCAGCAAACACACGCCTGGATATCGCCACCATAACCGGTGGCGTCGCTTATATGAATCACGCCGAAATATTCAGCGAAAATCAGGACATAGTGGTTGCTACCACCGGTCGCCTGCTGCAATACATCAAAGAAGAAAACTTTGACTGCCGCGCAGTTGAAATGCTGATACTTGATGAAGCCGACCGTATGCTCGATATGGGGTTTGCGCAGGATATTGAACATATTTCAGGCGAAACCCGCTGGCGTAACCAGACAATGCTGTTTTCCGCCACGCTGGAAGGCGAAGCGATAACAGACTTTTCACGCCGGTTACTGAACGAACCCGCAGAAGTTTCCGCCATGCCATCGGTACGCGAACGTAAAAAAATTAATCAATGGTATTACCGCGCCGACAATATTGAACACAAAACGGCGCTGCTGGCGCATTTGCTCAGACAGGAAGAAACCCGACGTGCGATAGTTTTCGTTCGTAAGCGCGAACGCGTGCATGAACTGGTGGAATGGCTGCAAACGGCAGGTATTCAATCCTGCTGGCTGGAAGGCGAAATGGTGCAGGCTAAACGTAACGAAGCCATCAGGCGTCTTACCGAAGGCCGCGTCAGCGTGCTTGTTGCGACTGACGTAGCGGCGCGCGGCATTGATATACCCGACGTGACCCACGTATTTAATTTCGACCTGCCGCGTACCGCCGATATTTATCTGCATCGCATTGGCCGTACTGGCCGCGCCGGCCGTAAAGGCACTGCAATATCTCTGGTAGAGGCGCATGACAATTTTCTGCTTGGCAAAATCGGCCGCTACATTCAGGAACCGCTGAAGGCGAGAGTTATTGATGAACTACGGCCTGTTACGCGGACGCCGAGTGAAAAACTCAACGGTAAGCCATCAAAAAAAGTAAAAGCCAAACGCAAAGAGAAGAAGAACGAAAAAGAAACCGCTAAACTGCGCGTTAAGAAGCGCCATCGCGATACAAAAAATATCGGCAAACGCCGCAGGCCCAGCGGCAATCCCCCGCAAAGCAACGAAGAGTAAACTTATACCGCCGTCATTCATCATTCAGACTTTTTTCGGGCCGCATCTATGCGGCCCTGCGTTTACCTACAGCTTCATGGCCAGGATTTAGCGTTTTTCCCGCAGGCAACAAAAAAGCCGACGGGATAACCCAGCGGCTCAGATAAAGAGGGCAAAAACGCAGTTTTGTTCTCTTTGCGGCTACCTGCCGAAAATCAACGCGTTGATTTTCCTTATTCGCTTTCTGTTTTCCGGGCCGAAGACGTTCGGCCCGGCGGCGTTAAGCCGGTAACAATTACAGGCTTTCTGTAAAAGTACGTGTAATAACGTCACGCTGCTGCTCTGGCGTCAGCGAGTTAAAACGTACGGCATAACCGGATACGCGAATAGTGAGCTGTGGGTATTTTTCCGGATGCTTAACCGCATCTTCCAGCGTTTCGCGACGCAATACATTCACATTCAGATGCTGACCGCCCTCCACACGAACTTCCGGTTTTATTTCCATCGGAACTTCACGGTATTCGATCTGGCCCAGCTTGTTGATGGCAACGATATCATCCTGCGCATATCCCGCTTTTGCACAGACGCAACGCGCTTCGCCTTTTTCGCTATCCAACAACCAGAAAGAGTTTAACAGGTCATCATTGGCAGCTTTGGTAATTTGGATACCAGTAATCATTTGTGCCTCCCTATGGGCTTCATTATTCGTTATCAGCCATTTCATGGCTAATTGGTAAAACCTTTGTTGCTCTGCTGTTCTGTATACCAGTGCAATGCGCGGAAATCATTGATTTAAATCAATTAAAGGCACCTCAAAAATAAGGGCATGAAAGCATTATTTTGTTTTACATCAACTTAGCCAACTCACTTGCACTACTCTATTTTTGTAAATATTCAATTTTATTTGAGAAAACAGCCCTGCGGCGTTATCAAATTTTGTGCTGCGTAAAGAAGCGGTTAAGCTATATCGATACCAATCGCAGGAGAGCGAGATGACTGCAAAACTCACCTGGCACGATGTGCTGGCAGAAGTAAAAACTCAGCCCTATTTCATCGAAACGCTGCAAACCGTGGCTGCCCGGCGTGCAGCAGGCGTTACGGTTTATCCGCCGCAAAAAGATGTCTTCAACGCTTTTCGCTATACCGAATTAGGAGACGTAAAAGCGGTTATTCTGGGTCAGGATCCTTACCACGGGCCTGGTCAGGCGCATGGCCTTTCTTTTTCCGTGCTGCCCGGTATTTCACCGCCGCCATCCCTGCAAAACATGTATAAAGAGCTTGAAAACAGCATAGCCGGGTTCACGCGGCCCAACCACGGCTATCTCGAAAGCTGGGCGCGCCAGGGCGTGATGCTGCTTAACACAGTTTTGACCGTAGAAGCTGGACGTGCGCATTCCCATGCAAGCCTTGGCTGGGAAACGTTTACCGATAAAATCATTGAACTGATAAATCAACATCGTGAAGGCGTCGTGTTTCTGCTGTGGGGCTCACACGCGCAAAAGAAAGGACGCATTATCGACCGCCAGCGCCATTGCGTACTCCAGGCGCCGCATCCATCGCCGCTCTCGGCGCACCGCGGCTTTTTTGGCTGCGGCCACTTTATGAAAACAAACGACTATCTGGCGCAGCGCGGCGAAGAGATAATTGACTGGCAACCGAAACTACCTGAAGAAATGGCTTAAAAACCGCCAGAAAAGAAAAGCTCCCTCGGCTGAAAAACAATAAAGCGCGCGGGAGCTGTTTCCTGAGAAGCGGTTTTTATTTACTCACTTTATGGCGTTTTGACGCCACCACTCCGCTAACAACACGCCGGTTGCAACCGAAACGTTAAGGCTTTCAACATTGCCCGTGCCGTTAATGGAAATACGTAAGTCCGCATCGGCAAATGTCGCATCACTGATGCCATCCTGCTCCTGCCCCAGGACCAGCACCATTTTCGCCGGTAACTGCGCCTGAAGCAGCGGCGTTCCTTTATGGCTGGATGTGGTGACAATGCTGTATCCTGCTGCGCGAAAGCGGCTTAACGCCTCCGCAAAGCCGTCGCCGGTAATCGCCTGAACATATTCCGCACCGCCAGCAGCCGTACGCACCGCTGCGCCAGACTCCAGTAAACCCGCATCCTGCACCAGCAACCCCTTAACGCCAAAATGAGCGCAACTGCGCATAATGCCGCCGAGGTTATGCGGATTGCCAATATCTTCCAGCGCCAGCACGCAATCTTCCGCCAGGCCTTTGTCAATCCACTGCGTTACGGTAACGCCATGACGTTTTTTAATCAGAAAACAGACGCCGCCATGATGTTCCGTGCCAGACGCACGGGTCAGCTCTGCATCATCCACGACATGATAGGCTTTGCGATTTGCGGCCATCCAGCGTAATGCTTCTTTAAATCGCGGCGTTACGCTCTGGATAAACCAGGCCCGGACAATAGACTCCGGACGGTGTTCAAACAGCGCCTGGCAGGCATTCTCCCCATAGACGCGAGTTTCTTCGGCACGCTGACGACGAAGCACCTGCGGATCAATGAAACTTTTTCCACTAATGCCGCCGTGATCCGGCACGCCGTCCGCTTCATTGCCCGGCGCGCGTGAAATAGTGCGCCACGGCGATGTCTCGCGGCGCGGGCCGCCGCGATCTGCATGTTTCTCTTCGCGCGGGACGCGACGTTTGTCACCACCAGCCTTTGGCTTACCACCGCCTTTACCAGTGCGCGGGTTGCGGGAGCGTTGTTCGTCATCATCACCACCGCGAACATACATCACTTTCACTTTGCCGCTTTTGCCCTTGAATTCGTCGCTCATTTCTTCTCTCCACTGCTCTGCGCGAAGCGCGCAGATTACCCGATGTTTGTACGCTTATCCATTAACTTTCACGCCAGCGCAGCCGCGCAAAAAATGATTTAGAAGAAATCTATTACATTCATCGAACAAACCAGATTGCCGGTTTTAGCAGGCTGACCAATACTAAACAACAGTATTGAAACAAAATCAGTACAACGCCAACGTTACGTATTTCCCGAGGTTTTTTCTATGAATACCGTCTGTGCAGCCTGCCAGGCACTTAACCGGATCCCGGATGACCGTATCAGTGACGCAGCCAAATGCGGACGCTGCGGCTATGCGCTGTTTGACGGCAATGTTATTAATGCCACCAGCAATACGCTGGATTCGCTGCTTAAAGACTCGCTACCGGTCGTGGTCGATTTCTGGGCGCCGTGGTGCGGCCCCTGCGTCAACTTCGCGCCAGTGTTTGAGGATATTGCCAGTGAACGCAGCGGAAAAGTGCGTTTTGTAAAGGTCAATACCGAAGCCGAGCCTGAATTAAGCTCTCGCTTTCGCATTCGCAGTATCCCAACCATTATGATTTTTAAAAATGGTCAGATCGTCGATATGCTTAACGGCGCTATGCCTAAAGCCTCGTTTGACAGTTGGCTGAATGAGAATCTGTAACTCGCGGGGGCCTTGTGCCCCTTTACCCGCTCTGCGAAAATAGCCTTTTTATTGCCGCTTCCTCCATGACTGACAACGCTGTTCTTCGCCTGCGCAACGAGCGTCTGGCACGCGCCACGCGCCCTTTTCTGGCCCGCGGCAACCGCATTCGCCGCTGCCAGCGCTGCCTGTTGCCCCTTAAACAGTGCCTGTGCGCAACACTTCAGCCACATCCGGCCCGCAGCCGCTTTTGCCTGATGATGTATGACACCGAGCCAATGAAACCAAGCAATACCGGCCGACTGATTGCTGACGTGCTGCCGGATACGCTCGCATTCCGTTGGTCTCGCACCGTCCCTCCTGACGAACTGCTCACCTTGCTTGCCCGCGGCGACTACCAGCCGCTGGTGGTATTTCCTGCCTCTTATACTGCCGAAGAACGCAAGGTTGTCAGCGCTCCGGAGACAGACGGTAAGCCTCCGCTGTTTATTATGCTTGACGGCACCTGGACTGAAGCGCGCAAAATGTTTCGTAAAAGCCCCTGGCTGGATAGTTTGCCGGTTATTTCGGTCAACCTTGCGCACCTTTCCGACTATCGGCTTCGCGCAGCCCAGGCCAGCAACTGGTACTGTACCGCCGAAGTTGCCAGCGCGCTGTTAGCGCTGGCAGGCGATAACATAGCCGCGCAAGCGCTGCATGCCCATTTCACACTATTTCGCGAACGCTACCTGGCAGGTAAGCCGCATCACCGGGGCAACATCACAACAGCGGAGACAAAAAGCATTTAGAATCAAAAATCCGCCGTCCATAAAAGGAGAGCATCATGAGCCAACGAGGGTTAGAAGCCCTGCTGCGCCCCAAAACCATTGCTGTACTGGGAGCATCAATGAAACCCAATCGGGCCGGTTACCTGATGATGCGCAACTTGCTCGACGGTGGATTTTCCGGCCCGGTAATGCCAGTAACGCCAGCCTATAAAGCGGTGTGCGGCGTACTGGCCTGGCCGGAAGTGAGCGCATTGCCGTTTGCGCCCGATCTTGCCGTTATCTGCACCAACGCCAGCCGCAACCTGGCGCTACTGGAAGAGTTGGGTAAAAAAGGCTGCCGGGCATGTATTATTCTCTCCTCCCCACCGGAACAGCACAGCGCGCTGCTCGCCTGCGCCGCTCGCTGGCAGATTCGAATTCTCGGCCCGAATAGTCTCGGCCTGCTTGGGCCGTGGCAGGGATTGAATGCCAGCTTTTCGCCAGTCCCCATCCATAAAGGGCGTCTGGCCTTTATCTCCCAGTCAGCGGCAGTATCAAATACGATCCTCGACTGGGCGCAGCAGCGTCAGGTAGGGTTCTCATGGTTTATCGCGCTGGGCGATAGCCAGGACGTGGACGTGGATGAACTGCTGGATTTTCTCGCCAGAGACAGTAAAACTCGCGCTATCCTGCTCTACCTCGAACAGTTGAGCAATGCGAGACGCTTTGTCTCCGCTGCCCGCAGCGCTTCGCGCAACAAACCGATACTGGTTATTAAAAGCGGGCGCAGCGAACAGGCGCAGGCGCTTTTGAAAAGCCCCCCTGGCCTTGACGCCGCCTGGAGCGCCGCCATCCAGCGTGCTGGCCTGCTGCGCGTGCAGGACACGCATGAGCTCTTTTCCGCCGTTGAAACGTTAAGCTATATGCGCCCGCTGCGCGGCGAACGGCTGATAATTATCAGCAACGGCGCGGCCCCCGCGGCACTTGCGCTCGACGAGCTTTATCTGCGCAACGGAAAGCTAACGCAGCTTGATGAAGTAACGCTCGGCAATCTGCGCAGCACATTGCCGCCTGGCGTTAATATCGCAAATCCGCTCGACCTGCGCGACGATGCCACAACAGAACATTATGTGCAGGCGCTTGAAGTTCTGCTCGATTCCGCGCAACAAGATGCCATTATGCTCGTACACGCCCCCAGCGCAGCGGCGCCTGGCAGCCTTTGCGCTCAGGAAATTATTGCGCTGATTAAGCGCCACCCACGCGGCAAATACGCCACATTACTCACCAACTGGTGCGGCGAACATTCCTCTCAGGACGCACGCCAGCTATTTAGCGAAGCGGGCGTGCCAACCTACCGCACGCCGGAGGGCGCTGTCACAGCCTTTATGCATATGGTGGAATATCACCGCAACCAAAAACAGCTTCGGGAGACGCCAACGCTACCGCAGAATCTTAGCGCCAATACTCTTCGCGCCCATACTCTTATTGAGCAGGCATTACAGGATGGGGCAACCACACTCGATACGCATGAAGTTCAGCCGATTCTACAGGCATACGGCCTGACAACTTTACCAACATGGATTGCCGGCGACAGCGCCGAAGCAGTCCATATCGCCGAACAGATTGGCTACCCTGTTGCACTTAAGCTGCGTTCACCGGATATCCCGCATAAATCCGAAGTGCAGGGCGTTATGCTGTATTTACGCACGGCAGAGGAGGTGCAGCAGGCGGCCAACGCCATACTCGATCGGGTCAAACTCACCTGGCCACAGGCGCGCATCTTCGGGTTGCTGGTCCAGGGGATGGCGAATCGAGCAGGCGCGCAGGAGCTGCGGATAGTGGTCGAAAACGATCCGGTATTCGGGCCGCTGATTATGTTGGGAGAAAGCGGTGTGACGTGGCGCCCCAACGAACAGGCAGCGGCCGCGCTGCCGCCGCTCAATATGAATCTGGCGCGTTATCTGGTTATTCAGGCCATTAAACAGCAAAAAATCCGCGGCCATAGCGCGCTACAACCTCTGGATATCACGGGGTTGAGCCAATTGCTGGTACAGGTTTCAAACCTTATTGTAGATTGCCCGCAAATCACGCGGCTGGACATCCATCCACTATTGGTATCCGGTAGCAGCTTCACGCTGCTTGACGTTACGCTTGCGCTGGAGCCTTATCGCGGTGATGCCGATACCCGGCTTGCGATTCGGCCTTATCCTCAACATCTGGAGGAGCAGGTGTTGATGAAAAACGGCGAGCGCTGCGTATTTCGCCCTATTCTGCCCGAAGATGAGCCACAGCTTCGACGCTTTATCGGCAGAGTGACAAAAGAAGATCTCTACTACCGCTATTTTAATGAGATCAATGAATTCACTCATGAAGATTTAGCCAACATGACGCAGATAGACTACGATCGGGAAATGGCTTTTGTCGCTGTGCGACGTGAGGAGGATAATAACGAAATCATCGGCGTCTCCCGCGCTATATCCGATCCAGATAATATCGACGCCGAATTTGCCGTGCTGGTGCGATCGGATCTTAAAGGTCTGGGACTCGGGCGTCAGTTAATGGAAAAGCTTATTGCCTATACCCGCCAGCATGGAATACAACAGCTAAACGGTATAACAATGCCACACAATCAGGGCATGATTGCGCTGGCGAAAAAACTGGGCTTTCTCGTCGATATTGAACTTGAAGACGGTATTGTCAGCCTGACGCTGCCGCTGGCAACAGAGGCCAGCCATGAGTAAGCGACTGGAAATGTTACCGACATTATCCAGTAGTAATGGTATTATCGTCAGCTTCTGTCGATGTCATGGAACAGAAGGCCATCTAATGAATAGAGAAGATAAGCACTGTGATGTTGTCTAAATTCAAACGTAACAAACATCAACAACACCTTGCCCAACTACCGAAACTTTCTCAGACAGTTGATGATGTAGAATTTTTTTTCGCGCCCGCCGACTTTCGGAAAACGCTGCTAAAACAAATTGCCAGCGCCACCCGTCGTATCTGTATTATCGCCCTTTATCTTGAGCAGGACGACGGCGGCAGGGCTATACTGAACGCCCTTTACGAGGCCAAACGCCGCCGACCGGAGTTAGACGTAAGCGTGCTGGTAGACTGGCACCGCGCACAGCGCGGGCGCATCGGCGATGCGCCCGCCAATACTAATGCTGACTGGTATTGCCGTACGGCGCAGGAAAATCCAGACGTCGCTATCGCTGTTTACGGCATCCCCGTAAATACCCGGGAGGCGCTGGGCGTGCTGCATTACAAAGGATTTATCATTGACGATAGCGTCCTTTACAGCGGCGCCAGCCTGAATGACGTTTATCTGCATCAGCACGATAAATATCGCTACGATCGCTACCATTTGATCCGCAACCCGCGCATGGCAGACATCATGTTTAACTGGGTGCAAAATTTTCTTGTCAGCGGCCGCGCCGTTAACCCACTAAACTGTGAGGAGCGCCCTAAAAGCCAGGAAATCAAAAATGATATCCGCTTTTACCGCCAGACCTTACGCGACGCTACATACCACTTTTCTGGCGATGCTGATAATGAATCGCTGTCCGTTACGCCGCTGGTCGGATTGGGCAAAGGTAGCGCGCTGAATAAAGTTATCTACCATCTCATGCCCTGCGCTGAACATAAACTGATCATCTGTACGCCCTATTTCAACCTGCCTGCGGCGCTGGTGAGGAATATCATCGCTCTGTTGCGCGAGGGTAAACAGGTAGAAATTATCGTCGGCGATAAAACAGCAAATGATTTCTATATACCTGAAGATCAACCTTTCAAAATCATCGGCGCCCTACCGTACCTTTATGAAATAAATTTACGCCGTTTTTTAAGCCGGCTTCAGTATTATATTAACAACGGCAAGCTTACAGTACGGCTGTGGAAAGATGACGATAATAGCTATCACCTGAAGGGGATGTGGGTTGATAACGAGTGGATGTTACTGACCGGCAACAATCTCAACCCACGCGCCTGGCGGCTGGATTTAGAAAACGCCATTCTTATCCACGATCCAAAACATCAGCTTTCCGCGCAGCGTGAAAAGGAGCTGGCGTGTATCCGCACTCACACAACCGTTGTGCAACATTACCGTGATTTACAAAGTATTGCCGATTACCCGATCAAAGTACGCAAATTAATTCGCCGGCTACGGCGCATCCGTATTGACCGGCTAATTAGCCGTATTCTGTGACGAATAACATTGCGCATCCAGGGCATCAGGCAAGTTGTCAAACGCCTGTCCAAACAATTTCAGCCCGATATTTCAGGAAACTCAACGAATTGTTTTTCGGCTGTTATCGACAAGAGGGCAACAATCCGCATTTGTTCGCTTTATCAGCAACCTGAATGGCCCATGCGGGCCATTTTCACTTCGGAGCGTAGCGTGTTATGCGTATCCTGTTTTTAATCGCTTGCCTGTTGCTTACCGGCTGTACCGCATTGCACACAGCGCAGGATAGCTGGAGCGGGCAGGATAAGGCACAGCATTTTATTGCCTCCGCCATTTTTTCTGCCGCCGGAAATGAATATGGGCAACGCCACGGCATGAGCCGCGACAGAAGCGCTGGCTTTGGATTTATATTTTCAATCAGCGCTGGCGCAGGCAAAGAGTGGTGGGACAGCCGCCCGGGCGGTACGGGTTGGAGCTGGAAAGATTTTATATGGGACATAGCCGGAGCCAGCACCGGCTACGCCATCTGGCAACTATCCGGGCATTAAAGCTTCAGGCCTTCTCCCTTACGGTGCAGCATCAATGATACTAAAAATGCCACTCCCCCCATTGCGGAAACATACCAGAAAAAGAGGTTTTCAGAGCCCAGCGATTTTAGCGACAGCGCCACATATTCCGCAGAACCGCCGAACAACGCATTCGCCACCGCATAAGACAGCCCCACCCCAAGCGCGCGCACCTGCGCCGGGAACATTTCCGCCTTAAGGATACCGCTGATGGAGGTATAAAAGCTGACAATAAGCAGGGCCAGCAATACCAGGCTAAATGCCGCCCAGGGTGAAGTAACGTTTTGCAACGCTGTCAGTACAGGAACGGTACAGCCAGCAGCGAATAAACCGAAGCACAGCATCGAATTACGGCGGCCAAATCTATCCGACAACGCACCAAAAAAGGGCTGTATCAGCATATAAATAAATAAAGCGCCCGTCATTACTATACTGGCTGTGTTTGCCGACATCCCGGCCGTATTGACCAGGTATTTCTGCATATAGGTCGTAAATGTATAAAAACTGAGCGATCCGCCAGCAGTAAATCCCAGCACCATGATGAAAGCGCGGCGATGACGCCACAGGCCACGCAACGAACCGGCTTCTTTTAGCGCGCGTGTACTTTTTTCCGATGTCTCATTCAACGAACGACGCAGCCACAGCGCGATAACCGCCAGCACGGCGCCGAGCGCGAACGGAATACGCCAGCCCCATGCCCGAAGCTCTTCAGAACTCAGCACATGCTGTAGAATAACCACAACAAGTAGCGCCAGAAGCTGCCCGCCAATCAGCGTAACATACTGAAAGGAGGCATAAAAACCTTTGCGCCCCTCTACTGCAACCTCGCTCATATAAGTCGCGCTGGTGCCATACTCACCTCCGACAGACAACCCCTGAAGCAGACGTGCCAATAACAGCAAGGCAGGAGCCCAGGTCCCAATCGCCGCATAGCCGGGAAGACAGGCGATAACCAGAGAGCCAAAACACATCATACATACAGAAATCAGCATTGAATTTTTACGTCCGTGCTTATCCGCAATATAACCAAACAGCCAGCCGCCAATTGGCCTCATCAAAAATCCCGCTGCAAAGATCCCGGCTGTTTGTAAAAGCTGAGTCGTGGTATTGCCGGAAGGAAAAAAGATATGCGCAAAGTAGAGCGAGCAAAACGAATAAACATAAAAATCAAACCATTCTACCAGGTTACCGGAAGAGGCGCCTACAATGGCCCAGACACGCTTACGGGTATCACCGCTGTTGAGCTCCGTTTGATTGGCGGCGGTTGCTTCTGTCATTATTAACGTCTCCTGTTTTTCCCTATCTATTCATTCTGATTAAGCCAAAATGACAGATTGCGCCCGGCAGAAGCGTAAAGAAAGTGTTAAATACCCATACAGGTATGTTTTTGTGAAGCATGCTGAAAATAGTAATTGCACAAACAACGGCCAAAAAAGAAAGGCCTGCAAAACACAAAACCTGTAGCCGGCAGGAAATAGCC
>NZ_JAEPBH010000046.1 GCF_016632365.1 Tenebrionibacter intestinalis
CGGCGGGCACAGCGCCACCAGCTCCGCCAGGTCTTCCACACAGTCTTCTTCCATATAGCAGCGGATAAATTCCCAGTATTCGCTCAGCAGCTTTGAACTGCCCCTTACCGATACCGCCAGGCTAAAGGTGTTGACTACCGTTTCCCCATCCTGCGCCAGAATATGCCCGTCAATACCCCAGGATGGTATGGCGCCACCAGGGGTGGCGCGGGTAAAAAACACCTCGGCCCAGGGCGCGCTCAGCACCTGGCCGTTNTTTTGCGGTTAAAACGGATTGGATAGTGGGTTTTACGAAACCATTCCTTGCGAAGTAGTTTGCCCAGAAAATATAAGAAAAACGAAATAAAACCCAGAGCGAAAGCAAATCCTGTCCATGAAAAATGAGAGTTATATACAGACCGGGCGAATGCAAATACAAACATGATAAGAAAACCAAAATATAATACTGCAATCATGGAACTGGCTATACCCGTACCGGAGTAATACTTGCACACGGTTTCAAGGTAAACCGAGTTCATTCTGACAACCGAGTTCTCATCCATAATATACTGAACGTTTCGCCGCCGCCCCTGGCGAAACTGGCCGTCTTTTTCCTGCCGCGTCAAAGGCCGGTTTAGTTTATAGGGTGTAAACAGCCCGGTATAGTTCATCATATTCGCTAACCCCCTTGCTGCAATAATTTGTAAAACTCATCCATTTCCATTTTGCTATTTAACATTTTCACGGGGATATTTTTATCTTCAGGGGGTATTTTCCTCCACCACATAGCCGCCAACCATTTTTGGATAGCATCGTTCTGATTTGAAATAAGATAAATAGCTGAACTAAAAATTAGCAGTAAACAAACAGATATCCCTACAGGCCCCAGCATTAACCATTTCATTGCAAACGCCCATAAAAGAGCACCAGAAACAGTAGAAGTTAAATAAATCATCCCTAACCCAATTTCTCTATTGGAAAAAGCTGACAATGCATGCCACCCATCCCATAAAACAGCCACGATTCCCGCCGCGGCACCAGTACGTATCGTTCTTTCTAATATGACAGTAATAAACCGCTCAACCTTTGCCCCGTATAATATTCTAACGGCACCGCGAATACGGATTGCGCGGAAATTCCGCCACGCGCTATCAAGCACGTCTGCCGATGCGCCAATGGACGAGATAATATTGGCCACAAACTTGCTGTCTTTTTCCGTCAGCAGGTCTTTTGGCATACCGGCCCCAATAACGGCATTCCACTGCAATATCATTGATAAAATTCCGCCTGCCAGCGGCACGGCTGCCGCGACATCGCTCACCACGCGGCCTGCTTTCACCCCCTGCGCCACGGCCAGCCTGCGGTGCCAGTTGCCGGGAAAAATCGTATCCTTTATCTCTTGCGGCGAACGGATCGCTTTCGCCAGCGCCTTTGACCGCTCCGGCTCCGGCAGGGACTGCGCGTACATGGCTTCATTCACGTCAATCATGACGATAAACTTACTTTTTTGCGTACCCTCTACCGCCATACCGGTAATTTTCATACGCCGCATTTCAATATCCACATAATGCCGCACGCGCGACGGGGCAATGCGCATATCCGGGTCGGTCATTTTGGCCAGTTGTTCCAGCACCGCATTAATAAAATATTTTCTTTCGCCGGTCAGCGTTACGGTTCTCAGGGCATAACCGCCGCATGCCGCCATCGCTACCATAGCGGGCAACAGCACGCCATCAACGGTTTTACGCGCAACGCCCAGCAGCACGCTGCTTACCGTACTGAGGTAGGTTTCAATCCCCAGCGTAATACCGTCTTTCATCTGGCCGGTGATATCTTTATAGCCATCGGCCAGTTTATCCCAGGGTAAATCATCATAACGGCCGGCCGAAACCGCGTGGTTAATCTGCTGCTGCCAGGCCGCATTATTGGCCACCGTTGCCCGCAGCAGGATATTACGGGCGGCGATCGTTGGCTGGCTTAGCTGCTCGCAGAAGTAATCCGACGCGCCTTTTTTATCAAGCATGCCGTCCACGCAGTCGGTCACTGCCTGTATAAACACCGCCCCGCTCACGATATCCCGCTGGTCGAAGTTATGATCCAAATAATCCTGTAGCGCGTCGCTTTTCAACCACGCCAGATACATATCCGTCATGGGGGAGATAACGCGGGCGTCGTACTCCCGCAAAGCGCTGTCATAGCGTTCAAGGAATTCACGTTCCTTATCGCGATCAATGTATTTTTCATAGTTTGCCCAGCGTGCATTAACGTGTGTTTGCAGCATACTGTCGTTAAGCGCATGCAGGGCGCTGGCGTGCGCAGGTAAAGGCGGGCGCGCTATGCCGCCGGCGCTTTCGCCGCCGTAGCGCGTGCTGATTTCAGCCTGCTCGTTTTGGGTCAGAATATCGCGGGCAAACTGTGTACACATCGCCTCCTTAAGACCGGACAGCAACGAAGTAAGCGCCAGGCCGCGCTCAAACTCCGGGCTGGCGCTAAAGCGGCTGGTTAAACGGTAATTTATCAGCGTGCTGATTTCCTGCACCGTCGCAACCGGATCGCTCAGCATGATAATGCCCCCCTGTCCCGGCGACAGCGATTGCGCCGCCAGTAACAGGTTGGCGCCATCCAAAGCGGTGGCATTTTTCCAGGGGGTGGGCGACCATGCCCGCATCTCACTGCGTTCAGCCTCTTCGCTGTATTCCGCTACCGTTTGCGATAACGTTGCTATTGGAACCACATTGTCGGCCTGCCCGCTGGCAAGCCAGCGCGCCATGTCAAAGCGCTGCATATACCGTTCACGGTACGCCGCCGCCTCATGCCGCTTGCGCACCGCATCCGTCCATTCCACTTCGCTCCAGGCAAACCAGAAAACCCCGTTCTGAAAAGGCGCCGGCCTTACGGGCAATGTGATCAGAGAAGCGCGCGCCAGCTCCAGCGGCTCAGTGATGCAGGGTTTGATTCTGCCGCTTACAACCGCAGGCGGCGCGCCGTTCTCCAGCGATAGCGGATAAAAAAAACCTTCGCAGGTGCAGAAATAGCCGCTCCAGCGGCTTGCCTGCTCATCCCAGATATATAAAAAACCTTCACGCAGCAGGCGGGCCGCCCAGGCGGTTTCGCCCTGTAGGGCAAGCGGCGGCGTTATAGTTTCAGGCAACCCGGGCCGCAGTCCCCCTCGCCTTTCAACGCCGGGCGCACAGGCAGTAGCGCCAGACCGCGACGGCGGCAAAACTCGCACCCCTGAGAATGGCTCATATCGACCTTTCCTTATGTCTTTACGCTGCGTGGCCGCACGCTACGCCGGGCCACAACGGATTCAGGAAATAATTCTATGTGAATTAATCAATTAGCCATAGCCAAACGTTTCATAAAAGCGATGTAAAACACACGCTTTTTCCGCCAGGCGTCAACACAGCTCCAGATGCACGCTGTTCGCGCCAATTACCTGCATAACCCCTTCCGGCGGCGGCGCGTCGGTGTAGACCGCATCCACAAGCGTAATACTGCCCATATTAACCATCGCGTTTCGCCCGAATTTGGAGCGATCGGCCACCAGCATGACGTAGCGCGAGTTCTCAATAATCGCGCGCTTGGTGCGCACTTCGTGATAATCAAACTCCAGCAGCGAACCGTCGCTGTCCACGCCGCTGATGCCAAGAATGCCGAAGTCGAGACGAAACTGGGAGATGAAATCAAGCGTGGCTTCGCCAATGATGCCGCCGTCGCGGCTACGCAGCTCGCCGCCTGCGAGGATAATACGGAAATCCTCTTTTACCCTCAGCGTGTTCGCCACGTTAAGGTTGTTGGTTACCACGCGCAGGTTTTCATGATCCAGCAGCGCATGCGCCACCGCCTCCGGCGTGGTGCCAATATCAATGAACAGCGTCGCGCCGTTGGGGATCTGGCTTGCTACGCGGCGAGCGATGCGCGCCTTTTCGGCAGTCTGCGTCGCTTTACGGTCATGCCAGGGCGTATTAACGGAGCTGGAGGGCAGCGCCGCGCCGCCGTGGTGACGCATAATTTTGTTCTGCCCGGCCAGATCGTTGAGATCGCGGCGAATTGTCTGCGGGCTGACGGCAAACTGCTCCACCAGTTCTTCAGTGCTGACATAGCCCTGCTGCTTCACGCGCTCGATAATCGCGTCATGTCGTTGCGTTTGCTTCACACTACCGCTCCTGATTTATGTTCGTTTTCGCGCATGGCGGGTATCCACCAGCGCCATCGCCAGCCCCACCAACAGCCCGGCCACGTGCGCGCCGTTTGCCATGTTAAAACCAAACCAGTTAAGCCAACCGGCCACAATCCACAGCACCGCAAAGATAATCATCCCACGCTCCAGCCGGATACCGCTGGCCGGATCGCGCTCGCCGCGCAGCCAGACATAGCCCATCAGCGCATAAACCACGCCGGATAGCCCGCCAAACCACGGGCTGCTAAAGTAGTTCTGGATATAGCCGCTCAGCAACATGGATATCACCGTCAGCACAATCAGCTTGCCGCTGCCAAGGCGTTTTTCCACCTCACCGCCGAGATACCACCACCACATCAGATTGAAAAGTATGTGCAGCAGTGAAAAGTGCATCAGCGCGTGGCTGAAGTAACGCCACGCTTCAAACCGCAGCGCCGGATCGAACGGCCACGCCAGGCGCAGCATGACGGTCTGGTCGCCCACAATTTTCTGAATGATAAACACCGCAATACAGGCGGCGATAATCACAAAGGTAAACGGGCCGGCGCGCGCGCGCAGCGTGGCGAAAAACGGGTAGCGCCCATAGGCCATACCGCTGTCCGTCTGGCCGGTGCGCCAGCTTGCGGCCATATAGCGCGGATCGTCCGGATGCGCCAGAAAGTGCGCCAGCGCGGCCCGCACCCGCGCCTCCTCGGCGGCATCGGCAAGCCAGACATCGGCGCGCCCGTGGTGTTGCAGCGTGAGCGTTACGCCCTGAGTCGCCATGTAGTCCACAAACGCCTGCGCCATGCGCGGGTTATCAAAAGAAGTAATCATTAACACAGGTTTTTCGCCGTATTTTTCCACATAAAAGGGGGAAGTCTAACTGACCATTACATCGCCCGCATCGGCGATTAACCGGCGCTGCGCGACACGTGTTCCGGGAAGCGGCGCGCCCAGGCGTCAAAACCGCCGTCAACGCTGTAAACGGCGTCAAAACCCTGCTGGAGCAGGTATTGCGCCGCGCCCTGGCTGCTGATGCCGTGATAGCACATCACCAACACCGGCGTATCGACATCATGCTGCTGCATAAAGGAGGCCAGCGAGTCGCTGGTGAGATGATAGGCCCCCGGCACGTGCGCGAGCGCATAGCTCTGCGGGTCGCGGATATCCACCAGCACGGCGCTCTGCTGCGCCAGGCGCTGGCGCGCGTCTTCAACGGAAATAGGTTCGAAATGGTCCATAACGTCTCTCATTATTATGTTGCAGGCCGTTTACCCGCCAGCAGGCGCGCAAATCGCTGCCATGATGGTAACAGAAACCGCCGCCCCCGGCTTGCCCGCGCCGTCGCGCCAGCGCTAAAAACGGCCATAATGTTATCTTCATCACGCGAAAATGTTTTTTTATGGTTACCAAAAGCGCGTTCGCCTGCTATTATGAGCGTTAACGAACATTAATGAGCTTTAACGAAAGTACGCGAGGCAGCATGGAAACGAAAGATCTGATTGTGATAGGCGGCGGCATCAACGGTGCCGGTATCGCGGCAGACGCCGCCGGACGCGGGCTTAGCGTATTAATGCTGGAAGCCGGGGATCTGGCAAGCGCCACCTCTTCCGCCAGCTCCAAGTTGATTCACGGCGGCCTGCGTTATCTGGAACACTATGAATTCCGGCTGGTGCGCGAAGCGCTGGCCGAACGCGAAGTGCTGCTGAAGCTGGCGCCGCACATCGCCTTCCCAATGCGCTTTCGCCTGCCGCACCGCCCGCACCTGCGCCCGGCATGGATGATCCGTATCGGCCTGTTTATGTACGACCATCTCGGCAAGCGCACCAGCCTGCCAGGCTC
This sequence comes from Tenebrionibacter intestinalis, assembly GCF_016632365.1. Classification (GTDB taxonomy): domain Bacteria; phylum Pseudomonadota; class Gammaproteobacteria; order Enterobacterales; family Enterobacteriaceae; genus Tenebrionibacter; species Tenebrionibacter intestinalis. The sequence goes on from NZ_JAEPBH010000046.1 coordinate 5,987, forward strand.
CAACGGTTTGCGTTTCGGCGCCAATTCGGTGCTTAAACCTGAAATCGTGCGCGGCTTTGAATACTCTGACTGCTGGGTTGACGACGCCCGCCTGGTGCTCGCAAACGCGCAAATGGTCACGCGCAAAGGCGGTAACGTGCTGACCCGCACCCGGGTAACGTCGGCGCGCCGTGAAAACGGCATATGGATTGTGCAAGCCGAAGATATCGATACCGGCAAGCGCCACACCTGGCAGGCGCGCGGGCTGGTCAACGCAACCGGCCCGTGGGTAAAACAATTCTTTGACGATAGCCTGCATCTGCCGTCGCCATACGGCATCCGCCTGATTAAAGGCAGCCATATTGTGGTGCCGCGCGTACATACGCAAAAGCAGGCTTACATACTGCAAAATGAAGATAAGCGTATTGTGTTTGTTATCCCGTGGCTGGACGTATTCTCCATTATCGGCACCACCGACGTGGAGTATCACGGCTCTGCGCACCACGTAAAGATTGACGATAACGAAATTAACTACCTGTTAAATGTTTATAACGCGCACTTTAAAAAGCCGCTCAGCCGGGACGATATCGTCTGGACTTACTCCGGCGTGCGCCCGCTGTGCGACGATGAATCCGACTCCCCGCAGGCCATCACGCGCGATTACACGCTTGATATTCATGACGAGAACGGCAAAGCGCCGCTGTTGTCGGTGTTCGGCGGCAAGCTGACCACCTACCGTAAGCTGGCCGAACACGCAATGGATAAACTGGCGCGCTATTATGACAATATCGGCCCGGCATGGACGAAAACCGGCGTACTGCCTGGCGGCGATATCCACGGCGATCGCGATGACTACGCCGCCCTGTTGCGCAACCGCCATACTTTTCTGAGCGAATCGCTGGCGCGCCGCTATGCGCGCACCTACGGCAGCAACAGCGAATTGCTCCTCGCCGGCGTCTCATCGCTTAATGATTTGGGCGAGCACTTCGGTCATGAGCTTTACGAAGCCGAACTGCGTTATCTGGTGGAACATGAGTGGGTGCGCCAGCTTGACGACGCTATCTGGCGGCGCACCAAGCTGGGCATGTGGCTGAGCGACGAGCAGAAAGCGCAGGTCGCCGGCTGGCTCGACCGCCACGCCAGCCAGGATGAGCTATCGCTGGCGTCATAAACGCGCCCGGATCAAACAGCAAAGCCGGGCCAGGCCCCGGCTTTCAGATTGTTGACAAAGAAGGAAAAAACGAGGTTTTTCCTTCTTTAATGTAAGCAGGCGAAAATCAATGCTTTGATTTTATTTATTTTTTATAGTTTTTCATTCATCCTGTCGCAGTCAGGATGGGGGTTTGCCGACAGTCTCAAATGTCAGCCACCTAAAGCAGAAAAACCAATCACTGCTTTTCGGCCAACCGCCATAAAGAGGCCAAAAACACGCTTCGCCCGCTTTGATCGTTCGCCACCCATAAAGCGCGTTAAGCGGCCGGACGCCGTTGGCACTCAGGCAGAACCAGGCGCTAATCCCCGGCCAAAAGCCCACCGCGCAGGCCTACAATCTCACCGGATCAATATGCCAGATTTGCTTCGCGTATTCCTGAATGGTTCTGTCAGATGAAAAATACCCCATATTGGCAATGTTGTGCATCGCGCTGCTGGCCCATAGCTCAGGCTGGCGGTAAAGCGCATCCACCTTATCCTGGCAATCAACGTAGCTGCGATAGTCCGCCAACACCTGATAGCGATCGCCAAAATTCAGCAGCGAATCCACCAGGTCGCGATAGCGCTCCGGCTCATCGGGGCTGAATACGCCAGTGCCGGCCTGGGTGAGCGCTTGGCGCAACTCTTCGTCGCTATCGTAATATTCACGCGGGCTGTAGCCACGCGCGCGCAGTTGCTCCACCTCTTTTGCGGTGTTGCCGAAAATAAAAATATTCTCCTTGCCGACATGCTCGCGTATCTCAACATTAGCGCCGTCCAGCGTGCCGATGGTCAATGCGCCATTGAGCGCAAACTTCATGTTGCTGGTGCCGGACGCCTCAGTGCCTGCCAGCGAGATCTGTTCTGAAAGATCCGCCGCCGGGATGATCAGTTGCGCAAGGCTAACGCTGTAGTCAGGGATAAACACCACCTTCAGCCGATCGTTAATTACCGGATCGTTATTTATTACCCGCGAAACATCGTTGATAAAATGAATAATATGCCTGGCCATGTAGTACGCTGACGCCGCTTTACCGGCAAAAATCACCACGCGCGGCACCCAGTCGGCATCGGGATCAGCCTTAATACGGTTATAGCGGGTAATGACGTGCAGCACGTTCATCAACTGGCGCTTGTATTCATGAATGCGCTTTATCTGCACGTCGAACAGCGCGTTCGGATTGACTACCATATTCATATGTGCGGCGAGCCAGCCCGCCAGGCGCCGTTTGTTTTCCAGCTTAGCTTCACGCACGGCTTCATTTAGCGCCGGATAATCAAGCCGCGGCTTCAGTTCGTCAAGCTGGCTCAGATCGGTGCGCCAGGTATGGCCGATATTATTATCCAGCACGTCTGACAACGGCGGGTTGGCCAGCGCCAGCCAACGGCGCGGCGTTACGCCGTTGGTGACGTTGCAAAAGCGCGTGGGAAAGATGCGGGCGAAATCAGCAAACAGCGACTGCACCATTAAACTGGCGTGCAGCTCGGATACGCCGTTTACCTTATGGCTTACCACTACCGCCAGCCAGGCCATACGCACCCGACGCCCGTTGCTTTCATCTATAATCGAGGCACGGCTCAATAGCCCAATATCGTTGGGATATTGCTCCTGTAACGTTTTCAGGAAGTAATCATTAATTTCGAAAATAATCTGCAGGTGTCGCGGCAAAATTTTGCCGAGCATATCCACCGGCCAGGTTTCCAGCGCCTCGCTCATCAGCGTATGGTTGGTGTAGGAGAACACCTGGCAGGCCACCTCAAACGCATCGTTCCAGTTGAACTTGTGCTCATCGATAAGCAGGCGTATCAATTCGGGAATCGACAGCACAGGGTGAGTGTCGTTAAGGTGAATGGCGATTTTATCCGCCAGGTTGGCATAGGTTTTATGCAGCGAAAAGTGGCGATGCAGAATATCCTGCACCGTTGCGGACACCAGGAAATACTCCTGCCGCAGCCGCAGCTCGCGCCCGGAGTAGGTGGAATCATCCGGATAAAGTACGCGGGAAACGTTCTCGGAATGGTTTTTATCCTCCACGGCGGCGAAATAGTCGCCCTGGTTAAACTTGCCGAGGTTGATTTCGCTGCTGGCCTGCGCGCGCCACAGCCTGAGCGTGTTAGCGGCATCGGTATCGTAACCGGGGATTATCTGATCGTGCGCGACGGCAATTATCTCTTCCGTTTCCACCCAGCGGGTCTTTTTCCCTTCCAGTTGAACGCGACCGCCGAAGCGTACCTTATAGCGGGTGTTGTAACGCTCAAATTCCCACGGGTTGCCGTATTCGAGCCAGTAATCCGGCGACTCTTTCTGGCGTCCATCAATAATATTCTGGCGGAACATGCCGTATTCATAGCGAATGCCGTAGCCGCGCCCCGGCAGTTGTAGGGTCGCCAGCGAGTCGAGAAAGCAGGCGGCCAGCCGCCCAAGGCCGCCGTTGCCAAGGCCGGGGTCGTTCTCTTCATCAATAAGCGCTTCCAGATCCAGCCCCATTTCATCCAGCGCGCTTTTAACTTCGTCGTAAATACCAAGCGACAGCAGCGCATTGCTCAGCGTGCGGCCAATAAGAAACTCCATTGACAGGTAATAGACCTGGCGCACCTCCTGCGACAACTGCGCCCGGCTGGAGCGCAGCCAGCGCTCCACCATACGGTCGCGCACCGCAAACAGCGTGGCGTTCAGCCACTCGTGCCTGTTGGCGATAGCCGGATCTTTGCCAAGCGTAAACATAAGCTTATAGGCAATAGAGTTTTTCAGCGCCTCAACGCTGACCGTGGGTGAAGCGTAGCTGAAAGGCGCGTTCATATCGGTCGTTCCTGAAAAAGTTACAACAAACGTTGATAAAGATCGTGGTAGGACTTCGCTGCCACCTGCCAGCTAAAATCCATACTCATCGCCTGGCGCTGAACAAAGCGCCACAGCGACGGGCGCGACCACAGCACAAACGCTCGCCTGATAGCGCGCAGCAGCGACCAGGCATTGCTGTCTTCAAATACAAAACCGCTGGCGATACCGTCAGCAAGGTTTTCCAGCGAACTGTCTGATACCGTATCCGCCAGCCCGCCGGTGCGGCGCACCAGCGGCAGCGTGCCATATTTCAGCCCGTAGAGCTGGGTCAGACCGCAGGGTTCAAAACGGCTCGGCACCAGGATAACATCGGCGCCGCCCATAATGCGGTGAGAAAAGGCTTCATGATAGCCAATCTGCACGCCCACTTGCCCCGGGTGCTCAGCGGCGGCGGCCAGAAAACCCTCCTGCAACACCGCATCGCCCGCGCCAAGCAACACCAGTTGCCCGCCCTGCTCCAGCAGCCCCGGCAGCGCTTCGAGCACCAAATCCAGCCCTTTCTGGCTGGTAAGCCGGCTGACTACCGCAAACAGCGGCGCTTTCTCGTTAACCTTAAGCCCCATCGTCACCTGAAGCTGGCGTTTGTTCTCCGCTTTTTCATCCAGCGTGTCGCGGTTATAGCGTGCGGCCAGCAGCAGGTCGTGCGCCGGTTCCCAGATATTTTCATCCACCCCGTTGAGGATCCCGGACAGCCGCCCCTCGCTGTGGCGCTGACTCAGTAACCCTTCCAGCCCATTGCCAAACTGCGGTTGCGTAATTTCTCGCGCGTAACCAGGGCTGACGGCAGTGATGTGGTCGGCATAATACAGCCCGGCTTTGAGAAAGGAGATCTGGCCGTGAAACTCCAGCCCGTACATATTGTAAAATGACCAGGGCAGTTGAATGTCGTTCATATGATGGGCATAAAACTGTCCCTTATAGGCCAGATTATGTACGGTAAACACCGCGCGCGCCGGGCCGCCGCGCGCGGCCAGGTAAGCGGGCGCAAGGCCGGCATGCCAGTCGTGGGCGTGTACAATATCGGGCCGCCAGAACGGATCCAGGCCACAGGCCATTTCCGCGCCAACCCAGCCGAGTAATGCAAAGCGCAATACGTTGTCGCTATAGGCATTTTGATGCGTATCGTGATACGGGCTGCCGGGGCGGTCGTAGAGATGCGGCGCGTCGATAAGGTAAATCCCTACGCCGTTGAAATGGCCGTACAGCAGCGACATCCGCCCGGCAAAGGTGTCTCGACAGGCCACCAGTTGGGCGTCGGCGATACCTCGCCGTATATCAGGGAACGCAGGCAGCAATACGCGCGCCTCTACGCCGCAGGCAATCTGCGCGGCAGGGAGCGCGCCAATGACGTCCGCCAGGCCGCCTGTTTTCAGCAGCGGAAAAATTTCAGAACAGACATGTAAAACCCGCATTATTGCTCCCGTTTAACACACGCCGCAAGCGGCGTGACGAACTGTCATTATGTGCGCTGTCCGGCGTGCGCCGTGCAGGGCCGAATCAGTGTTCCAGCCTTGCGAGCATCTCCCGCGTTACCAGCACAATGCCCTCTTCTGAACGATAAAAGCGGCGCGCGTCTTCCTGCGCATTTTCACCAATAACCATACTTTCCGGCAGGATGCAGGCGCGATCGATAACACAGCGTCGAAGTCGACAGGAGCGGCCGACGGCGACGTCGGGCAACAGCACCGACGAATCGATATTACAAAACGAATTTACGCGCACTCTGGGGAATAACACCGACTGCACCACGACCGAGCCGGAGATGACGCAGCCTCCGGATACCAGTGAATTAAGGGTCATACCGTGACTACCGGAGCGGTCCTGCACGAATTTGGCGGGCGGCAGCGACTCCATATGTGTGCGAATCGGCCAGTTACGGTCGTACATATCCAGCTCCGGCGAGACCGACGCCAGGTCGAGGTTCGCCTTCCAGTAAGCCTCCAGCGTGCCAACGTCACGCCAGTACGAGGGCGCATGCGGATCTGACTGCACGCAAGAAAGCGGAAACGGGTGAGCAAAAGCCTCGCCGGCCTGGGTAACGCGCGGCAGAATATCCTTACCGAAGTCATGGCTGGAGTGGGGATTGTTATCATCTTCCTCCAGCAGCGCGTACAGGTAATCGGCGTTGAACACGTAAATACCCATACTCGCCAGCGCACACGCGGGATCGTTGGGCATAGAGGGCGGCTGCGCCGGTTTTTCAACAAAATCAACGATACGCTCATCTTTATCGACCGCTATAACGCCAAAGGCGGTCGCTTCCGCCAGCGGCACCGGCAGGCAGGCAACGGTACAGCGCGCGCCTTTCTCCACATGGTCGATAAGCATGCGCGAGTAATCCTGCTTATAAATATGATCCCCGGCCAGAATCACCACGAAGTCGGCGCGGTAGCGGCGAATGATGTCCAGATTCTGGGTAACGGCGTCAGCCGTGCCGCGATACCAGGTTTCCCCGTGTATCCGCTGCTGCGCCGGCAGCAGATCGACAAACTCATTCATCTCTTCTTTAAAAAGCGACCAGCCGCGCTGTATATGCTGCACCAGCGTATGCGACTGATACTGGGTAATAACACCGATGCGGCGAATACCCGAATTGATGCAGTTAGAGAGCGCGAAATCGATAATGCGAAACTTGCCGCCAAAATGTACCGCCGGTTTAGCACGGGTCGCGGTAAGATCTTTCAGGCGCGTACCGCGCCCGCCTGCCAGTATCAGCGCAACCGAACGTAGCGGAAGCTGACGTGCCAGCATCATTGAATCATCTTTTTCCAGCCTGACCATGACCGACTCCTTTTATGACTTGTGAAATGCGCACACTCCGCGCGCGGGACCATGCCATACAGCCGTTACCACCGGATTATCTTCCCCGGCGAAGGGAGGTACGGCGCGCCACTCCCCTTCGGGTAACGTGATATCGACCACTTCAGCAGTAGCATTGAGCGCAAGCAGCCAGCGCCCGGAAAGCAGGATCTGCATAACCGGCGCGCCGCGCCGCCAGTCGTTTCCCGCCAGCGGCTGCCCCTGCGCATTCAGCCACTGCACGCTGCCATCGCCCTCCTGCCACCAGCGCTCGGCAGTCAGCGCCGGGATCTGGCGGCGCAGGCGGATCAGCGCGGCGGTAAATGCCGTCAGCCCGGCGTTAGCCTGCGTCCAGTCAAGCCACGTCAGCTCGTTATCCTGGCAAAAAGCGTTATTGTTGCCATGCTGGCTGTGGCCGTGTTCATCCCCGGCCAGCAGCATCGGCGTGCCCTGGGATAACAGCAGCGTAGCCAGCAGCGCGTGTACGCTGGCGCGACGCCGCTCGATAACCGACAGCGTCGCGCTCGGCCCCTCCACGCCGTGGTTAAAACTAAAGTTGCTGTTATTGCCGTCTCGGTTCTCTTCGCCGTTGGCCTCGTTGTGCTTGTCGTTAAAACTCACGCAGTCGTGCAAAGTGAAACCATCGTGGGCGGTGACGAAGTTAATGGAAGCGCCAGGCAAGCGCCCGTCGTGAGCAAACAGATCGCTGGAGGCGGCGAAGCGGCTTGCCAGTTCACCGCGCGACAACGTCCGCTGTAGCCAGAAGCGCCGCAGGCCGTCGCGAAACCGATCGTTCCATTCAGCAAACGGCGGTGGATAATTCCCTGACTGGTAACCGTCGGGACCCACGTCCCACGGCTCGGCGATAAGTTTGATATGGGCCAACGACGGATCGCGCCGCATCGCCTCAAACAGGGGAGCATCGCGGCGAAATGCCGGCGTGCGCCCCATGACCGTGGCGAGATCGAAGCGAAACCCATCCACATGGCAATGATCCACCCACCAGCGAAGACAGCTTACCGCCAGCCGCACCCCGGCCGGGGAACTGAGATTTAGCGTATTGCCGCAGCCGGTCCAGTTCTGATAATCGCCGTTATCCTGTAGCCAGTAGTAGCTACGATTGTCGATGCCGCGCAGGGAGAATGTCGGCCCTTCCAGATCCAGCTCCGCCGTGTGGTTAAGCACTATATCGAGGATGACCTCAATGCCCGCGCGATGCAGCGCCTTAACCACATCGCGAAACTCATCCAGCGCCGCGCAGGGATCGCCGCTCATGCTATAGCGCGGCTCCAGCGCGCTGAATGCCAGCGGGTTATAGCCCCAGTAGTTGGTTAGCCCTGACTGGCGCAAGCGCGGCTCGCTGACGTAGCGCGAGATGGGCAACAGCTCCAGCGCGCTAATACCCAGCCGCTTAAAATAATCAATCATGACCGGATGGCCGAGCGCGCCCCACGTGCCGCGCAGCGCCTGTGGAATGGCCGGGTGGCGCATCGTCAACCCGCGCACGTGCGCTTCGTAAATCACCGTTTCGCCCCAGGGCGTGCGCAGCGGCGCGTCACCCTGCCAGTCGTAGCTGTCCGAGACCACGATACATTTCGGCACCACGCATGCGCTGTCGCGCGGATCTGGCGTATCAAAACCGCCGTGCAGCAGCGGGTCGTCAACGATGCCCTCTTCCACCGCGTGGGCGTTGGGGTCAATCAGCAGCTTCGCCGGATTAAAGCGATGCCCCTTTGCCGGCGCCCACGGGCCATGCACACGATAACCATAGCGCAGCCCGGGGCGCGCGCCAGCGAGATAGCCATGCCAGACGTCGCCGCTGCGCCCCGTAAGCAGGTGGCGGGTTTCGTTGTTGTTAGCATCAAACAGACATAGCTCCACCTGTTGCGCATGGGCGGAAAAGAGCGTGAAATTAACGCCTTTGCCGTCAAACCACGCGCCGGCTGGCGTTGGCTGGCCGGGGGTCAGATGCATGTTTCTTCCTCCCGAACCAGCCAGAGAGTGGACAGCGGCGGCAGCGTAATGCTCAGCGAGTGCTCACGCCCGTGGCTGGCGACGGCCTCGCTGCAAACGCGCCCGCTGTTGCCCGCATTACTGCCGTGATAATGAAAGGAATCGGTATTGATAATTTCTCGCCATCGGCCCGGCTGGTTAACACCGAAGCGGTACGCATAGCGCGGCACCGGCGTGAAATTGCTGGCAACGATAATTTCATTACCTTCGGCGTCGCGGCGTACAAACACAAATACCGAATTAGCCTTGTCTTCGACTATCAGCCATTCAAAACCGTAGGGGTCAAAATCGAGTTGATACAATGCTCTGTGGCGGCGATAAGCGGTGTTTAAATCGCGCACCAGCCGCTGCACGCCGTGGTGCCAGTTGTCACCGCCTTCCAGCAGGTGCCAGTCGAGGCTGATGTCGTGGTTCCATTCGCGCCCCTGCGCAAATTCATTGCCCATAAAAAGCAGTTTCTTGCCCGGGAATGCCCACATCCAGCCATAATAGGCACGCAGGTTAGCGAATTTTTGCCATGCGTCTCCCGGCATCCGGTCAAGTAGCGATTTTTTGCCGTACACCACTTCATCGTGCGACAACGGCAGCACGAAGTTTTCGCTGTAGTTGTACAACATGCCGAAAGTCATTTTGTCATGGTGGTACTGCCGATAGACCGGATCGAGTTTCATGTAGTCGAGCGTGTCGTGCATCCAGCCTAAATTCCATTTAAACCAGAACCCCAGCCCGCCCATCGACGGCGGCCGGGATACGCCCACAAAATCGGTAGACTCTTCGGCCATGGTTACCGTGCCGTGCGTCTGCTCGCCGAGGATACGGTTGGTTTCACGCAAGAAGGCGATAGCCTCCAGGTTTTCGCGCCCGCCGTTGGCATTCGCCACCCAGTTACCCTGCTCACGGCTGTAATCGCGGTAGATCATCGACGCCACCGCATCCACACGCAAAGCGTCAATACCAAAGCGCTCAGACCAGTACAGGGCATTGCCGATAAGGTAGTTACGTACCTCATTGCGACCGTAATTGTAGATAAGCGTGTTCCAGTCCTGGTGGAATCCCTGGCGCGGGTCGCTGTGTTCATAAAGCGCCGTGCCATCAAAGCGCGCCAGGCCAAAATCATCGGAAGGGAAGTGCCCCGGCACCCAGTCAAGGATAACGCTAAGCCCGGCGGCGTGTGCGGCGTTAATAAAGTCGCGAAAATCATCGCGGGTGCCGAAGCGCCGGGTCGGCGCGTAGAGGCCCAGCGGCTGGTATCCCCAACTGCCGTCGAACGGATGTTCGCTTACCGGCAGCAGTTCAAGGTGGGTAAACCCCATCTCTTTGACATAGGGAATAAGCTGCTCTGCCAGCTCGCGGTAGCTGAGCCAGAAGTTGTTGTCGGTGTGGCGTCGCCACGAGCCGAGATGCACTTCATAAATGGAGACAGGCGCGTCAAGCTGGCTGGCGCGCTGACGCGCCGGGTTAGGGGCGACTTTGTCCGGCAGGCCGCAAATCATCGACGCCGTATCCGGACGCATCTGGGCTTCAAAGGCATAAGGATCGGCTTTAATGCGCAGCTCGCCGTTTACGTCGATCAGCTCAAATTTGTACAGTTGGCCTGGCCACGCGCCGGGGATAAACAGCTCCCAGATACCGCTCTCGCGACGCAGGCGCATCGGGTGGCGGCGCCCGTCCCAGTAGTTAAACTGCCCGACGACCGAAACGCGCCGGGCATTTGGCGCCCATACGGCAAAGCGGGTGCCGGAAACGCCGTCAAGCGTGGTCGGGTGCGCCCCCAGCGTTTCCCAGGGGCGCAGATGGGTGCCTTCAGTCAGCAGCCAGCTATCCAGTTCCGGCAGCAGCGTGCCAAAGCGGTAAGGGTCATCAATCAGGTTCTGCTGGCCGTGCCACAGCACCGCCAACTGGTAGCGAAACGGAGTTTTGCGGCGCGGCAGTACGGCGCTGAAAAACCCCCGCGAGTCCAGGCATTCCAGTTTGCCTGCCTTACGCCCGGTTTTGGATTCGATAACCCAGACTTCGGTGGCGTCTGGCAGTAACGCGCGCACCTCCAGCCCTGATGCTGTTTTGTGCATTCCCAGCACTGAAAACGGGTCGGCAAAGTGACCGGCGATTAATGCCTCAATAACCTCTTTTTGTGCACGAACAGACATGCTTAATTATCCTGTTTTATGGGCGCGCATCGCCAGCGCATGCCGCTGGCGTACAGCAAACGTCACCGTTACTGAGTTATGCGATGGCGTGCGGAAATCGCTTAATGCGTAAAAGGCCCTCGTGGGCGATTTCCGTCTCGTTAAAAAGCATAGTCAACGGCTGGCAGGCGTCGCGGTAAAAACAGGTTTTCTTTAACAAAAATTATTAAAACGCAAAAAAAGAGCAGGGGTTATCACGCCAGGCCTGCAAGTTCCCGCGTGAAACATTTTTTTGCGTGAGCAAGCCACGATTTGTTTAGCGGTGTAATCCGAGGCAGACCGGTCAGGCAGGAAAAATGGTGAGGCGCGTAAAGCGGGCCATATGGCCCGCTGAGACTGCTGACAAACCCTATCCTGTCGCAGTCAGGAAGGATGAAATACAATAAAAAAGTAAAGAAGGTCAATGCATTGTTTTTTCCTGCTTACCACAAAAAAGGAAAAAACGGGGTTTTATCCTCGTTGCCGCTAACGGGTAAAAAACAATTCGTTGATGTTATTTATTTCTCTGACATTTCGGGCCGAAGCCGCGCATACCGGCGTTTATCAAACGCGTTACGCGGAATATTCCGCGTAACTTCAGTAAGCGACACAAAGCGATCAGGCCAGTTGGCGCAGCATACGTCTGAGCGGCTCGGCGGCCCCCCACAGCAACTGGTCGCCAACGGTGAAGGCCGAGAGATATTCCGGGCCCATGTTGAGCTTGCGCAGGCGGCCAACCGGCGTGGTCAGCGTACCGGTGACAGCGGCAGGCGTCAGCTCGCGCATGGTCAGCTCGCGATCGTTTGGCACCACTTTCACCCAGTCATTATGAGAGGCCAGCAGTTGTTCAACGCTTGCGACGGATACGTCTTTTTTCAGCTTCAGCATAAACGACTGGCTGTGGCAGCGCAGCGCGCCAACGCGCACGCACAGTCCATCAACAACAACAGGCTGAGCGGCGCCAAGGATTTTGTTGGTTTCCGCCTGCCCTTTCCATTCTTCCCGGCTCTGGCCGTTATCAAGCTGCTTATCAATCCACGGAATCAGGCTGCCGGCCAGGGGAACGCCGAAATTATCGGTCGGGAGCGTACCGCTGCGGGTCAGTTCGGTAACGTTGCGTTCAATATCCAGAATGGCGGAAGCCGGGTTTTGCAGCTCATGGGCAACGCTTGCGTGCAGCATGCCCATCTGTACCAACAGTTCGCGCATGTGACGCGCGCCGCCGCCGGACGCCGCCTGGTACGTGGAGACGGACACCCAGTCCACGAGGTTTTCAGCAAACAGGCCGCCGAGCGACATCAGCATCAGGCTTACGGTACAGTTACCCCCAACGAAGGTTTTCACGCCGCGGTTGAGCGCTGCGTCTATTACGCGCTGGTTCACCGGGTCGAGAATAATGACCGCATCGTCTTTCATTCGCAGCGAGGAAGCCGCGTCAATCCAGTAACCCTGCCAGCCGCTTTCACGCAGCTTCGGGTAAATAGTATTGGTATAATCGCCGCCCTGGCAGGTTACGATAATATCCAGCGCCTTCAGCGCCTCAATATCACAGGCGTCCTGCAGCGTACCGCTCTGGCCGCCGACCGTGGGCGCCGCCTGGCCGTGCTGGGAAGTGGAGAAAAAAACAGGGCGGATGGCGTCAAAGTCGCGCTCCTGCGCCATGCGCTGCATCAGCACGGAGCCAACCATGCCGCGCCAGCCGATAAAACCAACATTTTTCATAGCAAGTCATTCCTGAGAGGTAAGTACGTTCTGTGCATCCCAGCAGTGTTACTGGTAGTCTTTCAACATACAAAATGCAGCCAAAGTCGCAAGTGAAATTAATCAATATATGTCGCGCCATTAGCAACGGCGCTTATCTCAGGGGTACAGGTTTTTTATGAATGACATTATTTCCGCGGCAGTACTGCTGATTTTGATTATGGATCCGCTGGGTAATTTACCCATTTTTATGTCGGTATTGAAACATACGGAACCAAAGCGGCGGCGGGCAATTATGATCCGCGAGTTGCTCATCGCCCTGGCGTTGATGCTCGTTTTCCTGTTTGCCGGCGAGAAAATCCTCGCATTCCTGAATTTGCGCGCTGAAACCGTATCAATTTCCGGCGGTATTATTCTGTTTCTGATCGCTATCCGAATGATCTTCCCCAGCCATGAGGGGAACGCCAGCGGCCTGCCCGCCGGTGAAGAGCCGTTTATCGTACCGCTGGCGATTCCGCTGGTGGCCGGGCCAACGCTGCTTGCAACGCTGATGCTGCTTTCCCATCAGTATCCAGGCCAGATGGGTTCGCTGACTATCGCGCTGCTCATTGCCTGGGGCGGCACGGCGGCCATTTTGCTCCAGTCGTCGCTGTTTTTACGCCTGCTGGGTGAAAAAGGCGTCAACGCGCTGGAGCGCCTGATGGGATTGATTCTGGTGATGCTGGCGACACAGATGTTCCTGGACGGAATTCGCACGTGGATGCGGGGATAGGCCCTGGCGCAGGATGAAGGCAAGGGCGGCGGGATTATTGACAAAGCGGGCAAAAACGTGGGCCTGCCCGCTTTGTGGATATAAGCGGAAAAACAATTATTGGGTTTTCTTTAGAAAAACAGCGGCGTTACGACAATAAACTAAACGCAATCATCCCGACAATGGCGCCCGCCGTGCCGAGGATGGTCTCCATTAATGTCCAGGTTTTCAGCGTCTGGGCTTCCGTTGCGCCGGTAAACTTACCGAACAACCAGAATCCCGCATCGTTGACGTGGCTGACGACGATAGAACCACCGGCAATACAGACAGACAGCGCGGCAAGCTGCGCGCCGCTGTAGTGCAGCGTCTCAATCACCGGCATCACCAGACCAACCGCCGTAAGGCAGGCTACGGTAGCAGACCCCTGAATAATGCGCACCGCCGCCGCCAGCACGAAGCAGGTTACAGCAACCGGCAACCCCATACCGGTCAGCGTCTCGCCCAGCGCCGGGCCGACGCCGGAATCCACCAGCACCTGTTTAAAAACGCCGCCTGCGCCAATCACCAGCAGGATGATGCCCGCTGGCTGCAACGCATGGCCGCAGATCTCCATCACGCGCTCTTTCGGCATACCCCGGCGCATTGCCAGGCCATACATCGCCACCAGGCACGCGACCAAAATGGCGGTAAACGGATGGCCGATAAACTCCAGCCACTGGTACAGCATCGACCCTTCCACGGTAAAGCGCGCAGCGATGGTTTTCAGCCCCACCAGCACCAGCGGCAGCAAAATCAGCGACAGGCTGAAGCCAAACGAGGGCAGTTTGCCTTCGCCCAGGTGCGGTTCAGATATGTCGTCCGGGATATTCAGCTCCACATAGCGGCTAATAAAATTCCCAAACAGCGGGCCGGCAATCAGCATACCGGGAATAGCCGCGCACAGGCCGATGAGGATCATCCAGCCGAAGTCAGCGTGCATTTGCGAGGCCAGCAGCATTGGCGCAGGCCCCGGCAGCAAAAACGCCGCCGCCGCCGCCACGCCTGCAAACAGCGGAATCACCAGTTTTACAAGGTTGGTGCCGGTATGGCGCGCCATCGAAAACGCCACGCTAATCAGCAATACGATCGCCACTTCAAAAAACAACGGCAGCGCACAAATCAGCCCCGCCAGGCCAATCGCGTAGTGGGCGCGGCTGTGCCCGAAAGATTTCAGCATCTTCACGGCAATTTGATCCACCGCGCCGGTTTCATGCAGGATCTTGCCGAACATGGCGCCCAGCGCCACAACAACCGCCAGAAACCCAAGCGTGCCGCCCATCCCCTTTTGCATGGTCAGCGCGATTTTATCCAGCGGCATACCGGAAAAAAGACCTGCGCCAACAGACACCACCATTAAAGCAATAAAGGCGTGCATACGTGCCTTCATCACTAAAAACAGCAGCAGCAAAACCGATCCTGCCGCCGTCAGAACTAACGTTAATGTGCTCAAAATATACCCTTCTTTTAGTTATTTTCGATCAGGGCGATGGCGCTGGCCGCAACATCGTCAAGCGGTTGATTAATATCCACAACCAGCACGTCGCTTTCGTCCGCGCCTGGCTCTTCCAGCGCCTCAAACTGGGTGACCAGCATCTGCGGTTTGAAGAAGTGACCTTTACGATCTTTCAGGCGGCTGGCTATCAGATCAAAATCCCCTCGCAGATAGAGAAAAGAGAGGTTGGGATTACCGTCGCGCAGCAGGTCGCGGTAGCGCTTTTTTAACGCCGAGCAGACAATCAGCGACACTTTATTCGTACGCTGCATGGCAAACGCGGCGTCGTTAAGGGCCTTCAGCCACGGAATACGGTCTTCATCATTCAGCGGCTGGCCGGCGGACATTTTGGCGATGTTAGAACGCGGGTGCAAAAAATCACCGTCCAGGAAGGCGGCGCCCAGTCTGTGCGCAACCTCGCTGGCAACGGCGGACTTGCCGCTACCGGATACGCCCATCAGGACGTAAACATGGTGATCGTGACTGGTAGTGCTCATAAAATGACTCCAACTGACACGAAAGGGAGAAGCGGCGAAAAACGTCGTTTTCCACCGCAATGTTACGGGTAACCGTTATCGGTAACATTGTCGGACTCGCTAGTACAGGAAGCAACAATCCGCCGCCCTGCGGGTTAATAAGTGTGAACTACTTCAAATAATAGGGATTATATCGACCCGCCAGGCGAAAGCGTAAAGCCCAGGTCAAGGCGCTGAGGCGTAACGGTTTCGCCGCGGATACGCGCCAGCAGGCGCTCGGCGCTGAGGCGGCCCATACGTTCGCGCGGCGTCAGCACGCTCGCCAGCCGGGGCTCCATCGCCTGACCGATATCGTGGCCGTGAAAGCCGGCAATCGCCATATCGTCGGGGATACGCAGGCCCAGACGGCGGCATTCAAACACAGCGCCAACCGCCAGGTCATCGTTAGTACAGAAAATACCGTTTAACTGCGGATATTCGCGCCTTGCCTGGCGGAACAACTCAATACCTGACGAATAGGACGAAGATCGTTGCGCCATGACGCTGTAAGGCACAAGACCCGCATCGCGCATTGCCTGTTCATAGCCTTGCTGTTTTATAATAGTCCTTTCATCAAGGCGCGCGCCGAGATAGGCGACATTGCGCCGTCCGCGCTGAAGGATGGCCGCCGTCATCTGGCGCGCCGCTTCAAAATTATCAAACCCCACGGCAATATCGAGGCACGGCGAAACGCTATCCATCAGTTCCACAACCGGGATCCCGGCCACCTCGATCATTTTTAGCGCACGCGGGGTGTGGGTACGCTCAGAGAGAATAAGGCCGTCTATATTCCAGGAAAGCATGGACTTCAGGCGCTCCTCTTCCCGTTCCGGCTTATAGCCATAGTGCGCAAGCATGGTCTGATAGCCGTGCGCATCAAGCACGCTTTCCACGCCGCACAATACTTCGGCAAAAACCTGGTTTGTCAGAGAGGGCAGCAACACACCAATGGCGCGGCTGGTGGCGTTAGAGAGGATATCCGGCGCACGGTTGGGAATATAGCCCAGTTCATCCAGAACAGCGGCTATCTTACCGCGTAGCGCAACCGAGACCTGTTCCGGGTTACGCAAAAAACGGCTGACCGTCATTTTTGTGACGCCAACCCTGTCAGCAACGTCCTGAAGTACGGGTCTTTTCTTTTTCATCATCCTGAAGCGCTTACACTATGATTATCGCGCCAGTGTAGCACGGACATAACACAACCTTCCCCTGTTAAGGGGAAGGTGGAACACAATGCACGCCGCCGGGCGCATGCTATTATTACGCCCCGGCGGTATTCTTACGCCGCTTAAACCGGCGGCAGGTCGAACAACAGCACTTCGCTGGCGCTGTCGGCGCGTATCGAAATCGCTGGCTCATCCTGGATTGCCAGCCCGTCGCTGGCGCGGGCTTTAGTACCATTAACAGCGATTTCGCCTTTCACCACCTGAATCCACACGCGGCGGTTAGCCGCAATGGGATATGTTGATTGTTCATCTTTAGCCAGCGCCCAGCGCGTCAGCTCCATATCCTGATGCACTTTCAGTGAGCCGTCGCGGGCATCCGGCGATAACACCAACTGGCGGCCCTGCGACGCATCGAAGCGGCGCTGCTCATAACGCGGCGTAATGCCGGTTTTCTCCGGGATAATCCAAATCTGATAAAGACGCAGCGGCATATCGGCGCCTGGGTTGTACTCTGAGTGGCGCACCCCGGTACCGGCGCTCATAATCTGGAACTCACCGGCGGGCACCTGTTCTTTATTGCCCATGCTGTCCTGATGTTCTACCGCGCCCTCCAGTACATAGGTCAAAATTTCCATGTCCTTATGCGGGTGCGCGCCAAATCCCTGCCCCGCCGCTATCACGTCTTCATTAATGACGCGCAGCGCGGAGAAGCCCATGAAATTCGTATCGTAATAGTCAGCAAATGAAAAAGTATGCCAGCTATCGAGCCAGCCGTGACTGGCGTGGCCGCGTTCGTGAGCTTTACGCAAGTAAATCATGGTGTACCTCCCGGAAATTCAGTGATGACTCAGTGTGTACCCGAAGTCAGCAGGATGATAGGGGGTGAAAATTGTCGCCTCTGTTCAAAAATTATGAACGAAAGCAGGCGCGCCGGGATGGGAGATAAAAGAAAGTAGAGGTAACCGTTGCGGCACACGGCCCGCAAACACCGAAATAAGGTCGCGGAAGAGACGAAGGTAAAAAAAAAGCCAGCACCTGGCTGGCTAAGATAATACTGGAAGCAATGTGAGCAATGTCGTGCTGATCAGGTTTACGCCGTGACGGTATCCCTGAACGCATGACAATAATAATCATTATCATTCGCATGTGTCCAGATCTTTTTTGAAAAAAATGCGGTGAATTTCGGGGTAAAAGTCAATGATGACTAAGGGGTTTTATCTACGGTAAAAACTACATGGCCTGATTAGCCGGCATGTGCCGGACGTTGACGCCAGGGCGCTTTATCTTCAGGCGGGTAGATAACATTGTGATTACCCGACAGGCGCGCGACCTGGCCGAGGGCCGTTGACAAACGCCTTCGGCCCACAGCGCCCGGAAAACCAACGCAGGTTTTCCGACCGAGCTTCACAAAAGGCAAAATCACCTTTTCCCCTCTTCGCAAACAAACTGAGGCAAGCCCATAGCCTGACCTGGCGCCAGGCTGTGTCCCTTAATCCAGCATGGATGCCTGCGGGGCGCGTGCGAAAAACCCGCCGACTGCGCTGTTGGGCCTGAGCTGAGGGCCGCTCTGCCCTGCGCCTTGCCAGCCGGTTTTTCGCTCAGCGTCAGCATCATGAGGATTAAGGGACACCAGCCTAGTAGCCTGCGCTAAGAGAGCCCTGCGTTCGTGGATCGGAGGCGCCAAACAGCTTGCCGTCCGGCGCAATCATAATACTCTGCGTGCTGCCCATCGCCGGCTGTACGCTCACCTTATAGCCTTTTTGCCTGAGTAACTTCAGCGTATCGGGGCTGAAGCCTTTTTCAACCCGCAGCTCATCGGGCAGCCACTGGTGGTGAAAACGCGGCGCGCTGCTGGCTTCAGCCACATTCATACCGAAATCAACGGTGTTAAGCACCATTTGCAGCACCGTAGTAATAATACGACTCCCGCCCGGGCTGCCGGTGACCAGCCAGGTTTTACCTTCTTTAACAACAATCGTCGGCGACATCGATGACAGCGGCCGCTTACGCGGCGCTACCGCATTGGCCTCGCCGCCCACCAGCCCGTAGACGTTGGGCGTTCCTGGTTTCGCTGAAAAGTCATCCATTTGGTTGTTCAGCAGAATGCCGCTGTTACCGGCCACAATACCGCTGCCGAATGTGGTATTGAGCGTATAGGTTACCGCTACCGCGTTACCATCTTTATCCACAACGGAGAAATGCGTAGTCTGCTCGCTTTCATAAGGCGCAAGGTTACCGGGTTTTATCTGCGTGGACGGCTTCGCCTTATCGATGTCAATCTGCTGCGCGATAGATTTGGCGTAAGCTTTGCTGGTTAGCGCCCGCCACGGTACTTTCACAAATTCCGGATCGCCCAGGTATTGCGAACGGTCGGCATAAGCGTATTTTTCCGCTTCAGCCACCAGCGCCATAGCATTTGCGCTGCCAAAGCCATACTTCGCCAGGTCAACGTTTTCCAGGATATTCAGTATCTGCACGATATGAATCCCGCCCGAAGAGGGCGGCGGCATCGCATACACCTGATAACCGCGATAGCTGCCGCTTACCGGCGCGCGCTCCACGGCTTTATAGTTTGCCAGATCGATCATATCGATAAGCCCGCCGTTTTCCTCCATTTCAAACGCAATCTGTTTTGCAATGGCGCCCTTATAGAACGCATCCGGGCCAAGTTCGGCAATCATTTCCAGGCTCTTTGCGAGGTTCTTTTGCACCAGCCTGTCGCCCTTCGTCAGCGGCTGGCCGTTTTTCCAGAAAATCGCCCGACTGTTGGCGTGCTGCGGCAATACTTCGCTGCCGTACTGCTTTAAATCATCTGCCAGCGCATCGTTTACGATAATACCGTCGCGTGCCAGCCTGATGGCTGGCGTTATGACCTGATTAAGCGTCAGCGTGCCGTATTTCTCCAGCGCCAGCGCAAACCCGGCCACCGTGCCCGGCGTGCCGGAAGCCAGATGCGAGGTCAGCGATTTTTTGCTGTCGGCATTCCCCTGCGCATCCAGAAACATATCGCGCGAAGCCCGGGCAGGCGCCATCTCGCGAAAGTCAATGGCGGTTGTTTTACCCGCTGCGGTACGCAACAGCATAAAACCGCCGCCGCCAAGGTTGCCCGCCTGCGGGTGTGTAACCGCCAGCGCAAACCCTACCGCCACAGCGGCATCCACCGCATTTCCGCCGCGCTTAAGGATATCTACGCCAACCTGGGTGGCAGTAGCATCCACAGAGGCAACCATGCCGTTTTCCGCCCGCACAGGGTGAAACACATCCTCTTCCACGCCATAAGACACCGGTGGTGCTGCCATTAACTGGAAACTCACGCCCAGGGCTGCTGCAATAATCCACTGCTTCATTTTTTTCTCCTGTTTCTGTCCCGCTTAAGCCTGGTTCATAACCGCTAAAAAAACATCGCGCAGGTAAAAAGCGAGTAAACTTAAGGAATGCATTGCAGGAGGGCATAAAGATGAAAAAAACACTCATAGTTATCGCAGCACTACTGCCGTTAAGCGCGCTGGCTCAACCGCTAACGCCGCAACAGCAGCGCGAAAATAACGAGGCGCGAATGTTTAACCCAAGCCAGCAGCGCCAGCAGCAGGAGATGCAGATCAGGCAAACCCAACAACAGAGCATGCTGCGTCAGGATATGCAAATTCAGCAGCAGCGACAGCAGCAAAACCTACAAAATCAGATTCAGAACAACAACAACAGAGTGCTGAATTCACAGCCGGGAAAGCTCCTTCCCCGCGGTGAGCAACCTTTGCCTAATTTAAACGGCGGGATGCTGAACGGCGGGGGAAGCGGCCAACTGTATTCCAACGGCAATATGCTAAACCCAAACAGCGGTACGCTTCAGACACCGTAAGTCATCAGTTGCGGCGGGGCGCTGCGTGTCGGCGCTGTGGTACCGGCTGTCCTGTGATGA
>NZ_JAEPBH010000047.1 GCF_016632365.1 Tenebrionibacter intestinalis
CCTGCACGAAATTGCAGGGCTTTTTGCTGTCCGGCGTCGGAAGGCTGTCGAACGGCGGGGATGGGCTCGCTTAGCTTCCTGGTAGGCTAAACCACCGGGTTGACGGCAGCGGTATGTTTGAGCAAATAAGTATGCTTGCGGCCTGGCGAGCACTGATTGATTGACGCGCTCCCCCTTCGCTACCTGAATATTTTCCCCTTAACGTTGAAGTGAGGACGCACAAGCTATGACGCGCGTCATAAGGTAAACTAGCTGTGTCTGCTAACCGGGAAAATACTATGAGCGTTTCTCTAAAACCATTTAATACCTTTCATATCCAGGCGCAGGCCGCGCAGCTTGTTTATGCGCAGACGACTCAACAGCTTGTGGATGCCTGGAAAGGCGCAAACGTTGCCGGGCAGCCGGCACTGATTCTGGGTGAGGGGAGCAATGTTTTGTTCCTGGAGGATTTTAGCGGCACCGTTATTCTGAACAGAATCAGCGGAATTGATATCCATGAAGATGAAAATGCCTGGCGCTTGCACGTAGGCGCCGGAGAGAACTGGCACCAGTTGGTTGAGTATACGCTGGCGCGCGGTATTGCCGGGTTGGAAAACCTGGCCATGATCCCGGGTTGTACAGGCGCGGCGCCTGTTCAGAATATTGGTGCTTACGGCGTTGAGCTAAGTCAGGTTTGTGAATATGTTGATTGCGTCGCATTAGCGACAGGCGTGGTACATCGTCTGAGTACGCAGGCTTGCCAGTTTGGCTATCGTGACAGTATTTTTAAACATAGCTACCAGGATAGTTACGCGATTGTGGGCGTCGGGCTGTATTTATCTAAAGTATGGCGTCCTGTGTTGACCTATGGCGACCTGACCCTGCTTGATGCGTCAAATACTACGCCACGGCAAGTGTTTGATACGGTATGTCACATGCGTACGACGAAATTACCCAACCCGGCTACTATCGGCAACGCTGGAAGCTTTTTTAAAAATCCGGTGATTGACGCACGGCAGGCTGCGGATTTTTTACACAAGCATGCCTGTGCGCCCCATTATCCGCAGCCGGATGGCTCTGTAAAGCTGGCGGCGGGCTGGCTTATCGATCGTTGTGCGCTAAAAGGGTTTCGTATCGGTGGCGCGGCGGTGCACTGCCAGCAGGCGCTGGTGCTCATTAATCAGGAGAATGCAACCAGCAGGGACGTTGTCAGTCTGGCCCGTCATGTTCGTCACTGTGTAGGTGAGGCGTTTAATGTCTGGCTGGAGCCAGAGGTTCGATTCATAGGAGCGCAAGGGGAAGTTAGCGCCGTGGAGACAATTGCGTGAAGGATACAAAAATTCCATTAACACTCATCGGCATTCTTGCCGATGGTGATTTTCACTCTGGTGAGCAGTTGGGTGAACGCCTTGGCATGAGTCGCGCGGCGATTAATAAACATATTCAAACTCTGCGAGACTGGGGAGTAGATATTTTTACTGTTCCCGGTAAGGGATACAGTCTGCCCGAGCCGATTCAGCTACTGGATGAAAGCCTTATTCGTGCGCAGGTAAAAGAAGGTAGCCTTGCGGTATTACCGGTTATTGATTCTACAAACCAATATCTGCTGGCACGCATTGCACAGCTGCGTTCTGGAGATGCCTGTATTGCAGAATATCAGCATGCGGGCCGTGGTCGTCGCGGGCGGCAATGGTTTTCACCGTTTGGTGCGAATCTCTATTTGTCTATGTACTGGCGGCTTGAGCAGGGGCCAGCGGCGGCGGTGGGTTTGAGTCTGGTCATTGGTATCGTAATGGCCGAAGTGCTGCATGCGCTTGGGGCAGATAAGGTCAAAGTGAAATGGCCGAACGATCTGTATCTTCATGACCGAAAGCTGGCAGGTATTCTGGTTGAACTCACGGGAAAAACAGGAGATGCGGCGCAAATTGTTATTGGCGCCGGTATAAACCTGGCTATGCGTAATGTTGCGACGAATATTGTCAATCAGGGCTGGATAAACCTCCAGGAAGCCGGTATTCACGTTGATCGCAATGAACTGGCCATACGGTTAATCAAACAGCTACGTGATTCTTTAGTTCAGTTTGAACAGGAAGGTTTAGCGCCATTCCTGCCGCGTTGGGAAAAACTTGATAATTTTATCAACCGTAATGTGAAGCTCATTATTGGCGACAAGGAAATTCCGGGGATTTCTCGCGGCATTGATGCGCAGGGGGCGTTGTTGCTGGAGCAGGAAGGCGTTATTAAACCCTGGATCGGTGGGGAAATTTCATTGCGCCCGAATGAATAACGGCGGCTTTTTACTCAACCATGAACATAAATTGATAATATTTCGGGCTGCCTGCGCGCGAACCATTAAGGCTTTGTTTGCTACAGGTACTGGAAATGAAGCGGGGATAATAACCGTAGATATTGCTAAAACGCTACGCTTTCGTTTTACGCGAGCGTAGCGCATAACAGGAGAAAAGCAGCAGGAAAATCAAGCCCCGCCGACATGCGGTATTTGAACGTCTGTATAACCGTAGATTGAAGCTGTGTCGTCCGGCAATATTATTCGAGTAACTGATTACTTAACCGCGGGTTGG
Organism: Tenebrionibacter intestinalis; assembly: GCF_016632365.1. Lineage (GTDB taxonomy): Bacteria > Pseudomonadota > Gammaproteobacteria > Enterobacterales > Enterobacteriaceae > Tenebrionibacter > Tenebrionibacter intestinalis. The sequence continues at coordinate 2,562 of NZ_JAEPBH010000047.1, forward strand.
CCTGTATCAAACGCAACAGCTTTAATTCGGCGCCCGATGGCCTGATGCGGCGCGCAGACCACTCTCTTACCGTTGTTACGCTCACGCCCATCGCCCGGGCAAATTCGCTCTCTTCAAGTCCTGTGCTGTCGCGCAGCGCCATAAATTCGTTAAAGGCATCTGGATGCGTGTGACCAACGGTTCGTTCAGTTTTTTTAAAAACAATAAGCTCCAGGTTGTTCAGTAATTCGGAAACAGGATCGTTTACTTCCATCGAAAACTCCTTAAATAGTCATATTGCAGAGGAGTGAATTGGAAAGATAACCACAACGGGCGCGAGGCCTTTTCTAAGCGTAGTTCTTAACAGGCGCAATGGTAGATTTCTATCGTTTCCGGATGTGTTAAAACCAAATTATCGTTGTTAACCCTTTGAATATATTGTTTATACATTTTTTAGTTAATCATTTCTAATTTGATAGTAAGGTGCAGGTTGCTTTTACAACCGTATAGAGTGCAAAAATCCGCAGTACGTCTATCCTGCAACGGCAGGATGAACTATTCTTGTCAGCGTTAAAGCACGGTGGTGCATCCCTTTTTTCGAAGGAGTAAAAATGATGGCGACAGGAAAGTCCTTGTCCCGCTGGTTTACGTTAATGATAACGTTATTCTTCGTCGTGAGTTTAAGCGGCTGTTTTGATAAAGAAGGCGATCAGCGTAAAGCGTTTATCAATTTTCTGCAAAATACCGTCATGCGCAGTGGCGAGCGTTTGCCAACGCTAACGGCAGATCAGAAAAAACAGTTTGGTCCGTTTGCCTCTGACTATGCCGTGCTTTACGGTTTTTCTCGCCAGTTAAGCCAGGCGCTGGATAATGGTATTAAGCCAATGGTAGACAGCATTAACAGTATACGTATCCCGCAGGACTATATGGCTCAGCGTGAAACGCTGCGTCAAATCAACGGTGGGCTTGGTATCTTAAGCCAGCAGGTTGATAGCGCGAAAATGCAGGCAGACAGTAGCCGCTCCGCCCTCAAACAATCTGACGATCTCAGGAAAGTGTTTGATAAGGCTTATCAGAAAATTGTTACCGGCCCGGCAAATGCGGCGCAGTCGCTTATTCCAGCCGCGCAGACGCTTATCCGGCAACTGGTGCAGGTGGGGGATTTTGTCGCACAGCAGGGCGATCGCGTAAGCTTTATTGCTGACGGCATTCAGTTTCCGACCAGCCAGCAGGCAAGCCAGTACAATAGCCTCATTGGGCCGTTGGCGGCGCAGCATCAGGCTTTTATACAGGCTTATAGCACGTTGACGGATTCGCTGAAATAAACCCGCCCACCCCGCCGACCGGCGGGGATAACAACCAATTTTTTATCCGTTAAATGAGCTGGCTTCTGTCTGCGTGTTTACGGCCACATTTCTTCGCGCAAGTAGCCGTTTTGCCTGTTTGAGTAAGAAACAGTATGGCAATGATATGCGCGTGTTCATTTATGGCCCGCAGGCGCAAATTGCGGCCTGTGGAGAATACCATTATTGGCCTGTGTGGGGCAGACCGCCTGGTCTGGCCCATGCGCATGCCCGTTAACGGTTCACGTGCGGAATTACGCAGTTTTTATCCGGCTTGCCATTGAGCGCATTAATCAGGTTCTCAATGCCGGTAGCGGCCATGTTGTAGCGAGTTTGGGCCGTAGCGGAACCAATATGCGGCAGCGCCACCACATTAGGCAGCGACAGTAGCGGGGAGTCAACCGGCAGCGGCTCGTGTTCAAATACGTCCAGCCCGGCGGCGCGGATTTTACCGGCCTTCAGTGCTGAGATTAATGCCTGTTCGTCCAGTACCGGGCCTCGTGCGCCGTTAATCAGAATTGCTGTAGGTTTCATTTGTGCAAGCTGTGGCGTGCCGATCATATGGCGAGTTTGGTCGGTGAGCGGCAGGATAAGGCAAACAAAATCGGCCTCAGCCAGCAGTTCGTCAAGCTTACAGTAGCGGGCGTTGTAACGCGCTTCTGCTTCAGGGTGCGGGTGGCGAGCGTTATAGAGTATTGGCATGCTGAAGCCGAAATGCGCACGCTGCGCCAGCGCCATACCGATACGCCCCATGCCGATAATGCCCATTGTTTTATGATGGACGTCAATGCCAAACCAGTCTGAACCGATGCTGCCAGTCCACTCGCCTTTTTTTACGCGTTCGGCGACTTCCAGCGCACGCCGGGCCGTGGTCAGCGCCAGCAGCATCAGCGTATCGGCTACCGTCTCGGTCAGCGCGTCCGGCGTGTGCATAAGCGGGATGCCGCGCCGGGTCAGAGCATCCACGTCGAATGTATTATAGCCTGCCGAAAGGGTTGAACAGGCGCGCAATTTTGGCATTTTATCCAGCAGCAGGCTGTCAACTGTGCCTGCGGAGCCGATAAGGCCTTCTGCTTGCGCAAATGCGTCGCTGTATTGCCTCACGGTTTGCGGGCTTAAGCCTTCTACGCGTGTGACGGTAAAATGTTTTTCCAGTTTTGCCAGCAGGTCGTCGGCGGGAAGAGCTTTGTAGAGAATAATATTTGGCTTCATTGTTTCTCCTGGTGTTTTCAGGTCGCAGGCGCGCGGCGTAAGTTGTTGTGCCGGCATCATCAGGCTGCCCAGCATCATGAGGATTAAGGGACACAGCCTAAACGCCTCGTTGAACGGTTAAGCATGGCTGCGCGCGCCGGGTGCGGGTTTGCGGCAGGTTTAACGCTAAGTGTTAGCCATACTGAAGCAAACAGCACGATAGCCATAAAAATATAGGATGCCGCCAGGCTGCCGGGTACGCTAATGAGTTAGCCGACAAGCCATGAGCTAAAGAATGAACCGAACGCGGCCGGCCGCCGACAAACGCCAGCCCACCCAGCGGCACACCTGTGCCGGCCTGTCATTTATCCGCATTCGCCAACAGAAAGGCCGGATGACGGCGGGAATACCTTCAAAATTGTCAGCCGAGGGCCTGAATTTCCACAGCGCCGTAACCGGCTTGCCGGGGATCAGAAACGTATTGGCCCGCGCCACGCCGCTCAGTGAAGCGCAGACGCCCCATAAAATCAGGCAAATAATAATGAGTTTGCGCACGCTGCGGTATTCGCCGCATATCGCCGCCGGAGCGTAAACAGCCCGGAAAACACAGGGCGCCAGGCAAGGAGGAGGCGCCTTTGGTTATGCCGGGAGCATTGTTGTTCCCGGCGGCGGTGGCGAAGCTGAAGTTTGCACGGCCAGGGTATGCCTGGCTGAATGTGATAAACGCGATCGGCATGATGCGCCACCAGCGTTTTACCGCGCTGGCGGGGCTTTTTCTCATGTGAGGCGGCGCGTTATGCCGGGTGCAGGCGATGGCCGATGCGCCTCGTTTTTCATTGCCGCCCTCTTAATGCGAAGGAGGGGTTATTCACCCAGTTCAGCGCGGGTAGGCAGCCCTTCGCTGTCGCCGGTAAACTGGATGGCGCGTGCGCCAATGCGGTTACCGCGGTTGACCGCGTATGCCAGGCTGTGGCCTTCGAGCAGCGCGCTGACAACGCCAACGGCAAAGCCGTCGCCTGCGCCTACGGTGTCCACTACTTTATCCACTTTGACGGCGGGTACTACGCCCGTTTCGCCGCTGCTGTTTTTGAACCATGCGCCGTCTGCGCCGGTTTTAATAATGACGGCTTTTACCCCTTGCGCCAGCCAGAAATCGGCGATGCCTTCAGGCGTGCGCTGGCCGGTAAGTATCCTTCCTTCCTTCAGCCCCGGCAGCACCCAGTCAGCCTGGCAGGCGAGGGCGTTAAGTTTCTCTACCATTTCCGCCTCGCTTTTCCACAGCACCGGGCGCAGGTTTGGATCAAATGAAATGGTCTTACCCTGCGCCTTCATCTCACGCGCCGCGTGGTTTAGCAGGGCCAGCGAGCTGTCAGACAGCGCCGCCGCCACGCCCGTCAGGTGAAGATGGCGGGCGCTGCTGAAGTAAGGCATGGAAAAATCGTCAGGCGATAAATAGCTGGCGGCAGAGCCTTTACGGAAATATTCCACGGCGGGATCGGAGCCATCTTCCACTTTTGATTTTAGCTGAAAACCCGTGGGATAACGCGCATCTACCGTGACGCCCTGAGAATCAATCCCTTCTTTCTCAAGCTGGCGGAGAATAAAACGCCCGAAGCTGTCATTACCCGTTCGGCTTACCCAGCCTACGCTGAATCCAAGACGCGCCAGGCCGGTGGCCACGTTCAGTTCCGCGCCTGCGGCGCGTTTAATAAAGCGTTCGCAGTCGGCGAGGTCGCCGGTATCGCTGGCGACAAACATCGCCATTGCTTCGCCAATTGTGATGATATCAGGCATGTATTACTCCTTAACGTAACAGGTTAACGTAGTGGCGGGTGACGGCGATAAGATCGTTTCCTTCCAGGGGGAATTCGATGCCGCGCGGCGCGTCGGTTGGTAAAAGCTGCAACAGCTCATGCCAGCGCGGCGGTGCCTCATCCAGTGCGATCGCGCGCCAGCCATGTTCGCTTTGTTTAGCGGCTTTTACGTGTATGTAATCAATGCCGGAGGCCAGGCGAATAGCAGCCTCTTCCGGCGATTCGCCCACCCATAGCCAGTTCGCCATATCAAATGTCAGGCGCAGCGGTAGGTTAAGCGCCTGACAGTCGGCATTAAAACGCGCCACAGGCGTCAGGCGGCCATATGGCGTTTGGTCGTTTTCCACCACGAGCCGTACGTCGCCGTCCGCCAGCCAGGGCTGTAGCGCAGTAAGCGACTGAGCCGTGACGTAATGACCCAGCGAGAGCTTAAGCCATGCGGCGTTAAGCTGTTGGGCTTCGCGCAACAAGGCGGGAAGACTGGGATTAAGCTGCCCGTCGTCCAGGCAGAGCGGTTCGGGAGCGGAATAGCAGGCGGCCAGGCCGTAGGCGGCAATAACATCGGCCAGCGACGTAAGCGCATCGGGATGTACGCTGTCTAACAGCTCGCGACGGATTTCTACCCCATCGGCGCCTGCGGCGGCGATAATGGGAATGAGTGCCGCCTGCCCGCCCATCGCGGCGATGGGGTCGCGGCCGTAGGCGGCAGTCACCACAAAAATTTTTCTCGCCATCGTTATCCCCATAATGGGTTCATTCGAGTTAAAAAACTGATGCCACGGTAAATGGAACCGATTCCATAAGAAAGCGATGCGGGATTAAATTATGATCGGCGTCACGAATAAAAGCGTCAGCGTGCGGTGGAGCCGCGTATGATAAGTTCGCCGGCGAACTTTAGTTCGCGTACCGGTTCCTCGCTACCCTCAATGCGGCGAATCACTTGTTTAACAGCGGCATGACCGATTTCTTGTGTAGGCTGCTTCACAGTAGAAATGCCCACGCCTGCCAGTTCCGCCCATTCCAGTTCGTCAAATCCCAGCAGGCCGATATCGCTGCCCCACTGCACCCCAAGGCGGCGTAGCGAACGGGCGATTTGCAGCGTGAGCGCGCCGTTAGCAGAAATGATTGCTTTACGCGCTCCGCCCCAGCGCGCGTGAAACGCATGCAGGGCGGCATCAAGGCGCGCGCTGTCATGTAGCGGTATTTCACTGTTTTCAGCGGCGATAGTTGGGTGAAGGGAGAGCGCCTGGCGAAAGGCATATAGCCGCTCGCGGCGTGTGTTGACGGCGCCGATCGGCTCACTGAGAAAGAGAATGGCTTCAAAGCCCTGTTTAATCAAATGTTCTGTTGCCCGGGACGTGGCCTGGAGATTGTCCAGGCCGACCACGTCACAGGCGAAATTGGGGATTTTACGGTCGATAAGCACCATTGGCAGCGCCGATTGTTGCAGGCGATTGAGGCCTTCTTCACGCATCCCGACGGCGTTTACGACAATACCTTCCACCTGGTAGCTGCGCAGCAGATCCAGATAGTGTAATTCCTGGTCAACTTCATTATTGGTATTACAGACCAGCAGCGTAAATCCCTGCTCGCGGCAGGCGGCTTCAATGCTGCTTAAAATATGCACGGAATAAGGATTAGTAATATCGGCAATGATGAGTCCAATCAAACGGGTGCGCCCGCGCCTGAGGCCGCGCGCCATCTGACTTGGGTGGTAGTTAAGACTGGCAATAGCCCGCTGGATGCGCCCGCGCAAATCTTCCGATAGCAGATGCTGCTCGCCGTTGAGATAGCGTGATACGCTGGTTTTGCCGGTATTCGCCGCGCGTGCGACGTCGCTTATGGTAACGCGGTGGGGCCTGGCGTTCATGGTTGTCTCCTTGCCGTCACGGCGCAGAGTAGCATATTTTTCACGCCAGGCGCGGCTGACGTTGGCAATCGTGTTTTGCTTTCATTGAGTGTGTGCGCTTACTTACTTTGTGGGCCTTGTTTTAAGTGAGGTGGGGTTTTTACTTACTGCCTTTCTGTAACTGTATTATTTCGGTAAAGTATGCCAAAAAGCGAGGAGTTTTTGTGGCCGTTTCCCCTTATCGCATCATTAGCGCAGCCCACTGGGGGCCCGTAGCCGTCGAAACGGACGGCGAGCGCGTATTATCATCCGGCGGCGCGCTGGCGTCTGGTTTTACCAATTCATTGCAAAGCGCCGTTGCCGATCAGGTACACAGCAAAACCCGTATACGCTGGCCAATGGTGCGCAAGGGCTTGCTTACCTCTGAAGGCCTGCCGGATGGGCGTCGGGGGCAGGATGAATTTATTCGGGTCTCATGGGATGAAGCGTTGGATATGATTCACGCTCAACACCAGCGTATCCGGGCTTGCTATGGGCCAGCGTCGATTTTTGCCGGTTCCTACGGTTGGCGCTCCTGTGGCGTATTGCATAAGGCTTCAACGCTGCTTCAGCGCTATATGAGTCTGGCGGGCGGCTACACCGGTCACCTTGGCGATTACTCCACCGGCGCCGCGCAGGCAATCATGCCCTATGTGGTGGGCGGAAATGAAGTTTATCAACAGCAAACCAGTTGGCCGCTGGTGCTTGAACACAGCGATATTGTGGTGTTGTGGAGCGCCAACCCCCTCAACACGCTGAAAATTGCCTGGAATGCGTCTGACGAGCAGGGCATTGCCTGGTTCGAACGCCTGAAGCACAGCGGTAAAAAAATTATCTGTATCGATCCTGTGCGTTCTGAAACGGCGGTTTTCTTCGGTGAAAACGCGCAATGGCTGGCGCCGCATGTGGGTACGGATGTTGCGCTGATGCTCGGTATTGCCTCTACACTGCGGGATAACGGCTGGCATGACGCCGCTTTTCTGGCGCGCTATACCGAAGGTTACGCGGTTTTTGAACGTTATCTGACAGGCGAGAGCGACGGCGTGGCGAAAAACGCAGACTGGGCCGCGTCAATTTGCGGCATTCCTGCGGTGCAAATACGCGAACTGGCGAAGGTTTTCGCACAACATCGCACCATGCTGATGGCGGGATGGGGAATGCAGCGTCAGCAATATGGCGAGCAGCGGCACTGGATGTTAGTGACGCTTGCCGCCATGCTGGGACAAATTGGCCTGCCGGGCGGCGGGTTTGGTTTTTCTTATCACTTCGCCAACGGCGGTAACCCTACCCGACGCGCGGCAGTGCTGGCCTCAATGCAGGCCTGCGTGAGCGGCGGCGCGCAGGCCGTGGAAAAAATTCCGGTTGCGCGCATTGTCGAGGCGCTGGAAAACCCCGGTGCGGAGTATCCACACAATGGCGAGGTACGGCGTTTTCCGGATATCCGCATGATCTGGTGGGCAGGCGGCGGTAATTTTACACACCATCAGGATACCAACCGCCTGATTGCCGCATGGCAAAAGCCGGAGTTGGTGGTAATTTCCGAGTGTTACTGGACGGCGGCGGCAAAACATGCCGATATTGTGCTACCGATAACCACGTCGTTTGAGCGCAACGATTTGACGATGACCGGTGATTACAGTAACCAGCATATGGTGCCGATGAAGCAGGTTGTCGCCCCACGCCACGAGGCGCGCAACGATTTTGACGTGTTCGCCGATCTGAGCGAGCGCCTGGGTTCGGATGGCCGCATGCGTTTTACAGAAGGCAAAAGTGAAATGCAGTGGCTGGAAACCTTTTATGAGGTTGCGCGCCAGCGTGGGGCGCAGCAGCATATAGCCCTGCCGGATTTTGCAACATTCTGGCGCAGCAATCAGATTGTGGAGATGCCGGAGAGCGAGACGGGCGCGAAATTCGTGCGTTTTGCCGATTTCCGACGCGATCCGCAGGCGTTTGCGCTAAAAACGCCGAGCGGGAAGATTGAGATTTTCTCCACGCGCATTGCCGGTTATGGCTATGCCGACTGCCCGGGGCATCCTGCATGGCTGGCGCCGGACGAGTGGTATGGCACTGCGCAGCCAGGGCAGCTACAGCTTGTGTCTTCTCACCCGGCGCACCGGTTGCATAGCCAGCTCAACTATGCCCGGTTGCGCGAGCGTTATACGGTGGCGGGACGCGAACCTGTGATGCTGCATCCGGACGATGCGCGAACGCGCGGTATTGTTGATGGCGATGTAGTAAGGTTGTGGAACGCGCGCGGGCAAGTGCTGGCCGGTGCGCGGGTAACGGCGGATATTAAACCTGGCGTGGTTTGCCTCCACGAGGGCGGCTGGCCTGATCTGGCGTCGGAGGCCGGCGGGATTTGCAGACATGGCGCGGTAAATGTGTTGACTTGCGATATACCCTCTTCACGGCTGGGTAACGGCTGTGCGGCGAACTCATCGCTGGTGCGACTGGAAAAATATACTGGCCCGACGCTGGCGGTTACAGCCTTTGATCCGCCTGCCAGCGCATAATCCATGTTGCGTGGCGGGTATCAGGCTGCCACGCGCTTTCTACAAGCGTAAACCCCATTGCCTGATAGAACGTTATAGCGCGCGTGTTCTGCTGGTACACTTCCAGGCTAAGCGTCGGGTAGCGTCGCTGGGCGGTTTGCATCAGGGCCCGACCGGCGCCGCGATGCTGGCTGTCCGGGCGCACAAACAGCGCGCCGATAAACTGCTGCTCCAGCACGCTAATAAATCCCTGTATTCCGTTTTCGTCATACACCCAACTGTGAGCGTAGGGCAGGTAAATATCCCGAACATACGGCAGACTTTCATGCCAGTATGCAGCTGAAATAAATGGATGTGCGGCAATCGTGCTTTCCAGCCACAGCCCGAGTATTGCCGGGGTATCGTCGTGTTTCGCCTGTCTTATCACGCCTGGCTGTTCGGGTGGCAAAAGCAGGTGGTGAGATGATCGTTGACCAGTCCGCAAGCCTGCATAAACGAATAGCAAATTGTTGGGCCAACAAATTTGAAGCCGCGTTTTTTCAGCGCCTTCGACAGCGCTTCGGAAGCGGATGTGGCGACCGGAATGTCACTTAGCGAAGTAAACTGGTTGACCTGCGGCGTATTTTGCACAAATGACCAGACAAAATGCGCAAAATTTTCCCCGCGCGCTTCCATTGCCAGGTAAGCTTTTGCGTTTGTAATGATAGCGTTGAGTTTGCCGCGGTGGCGGATAATGCTGGCGTCCAGCAACAGTTTTTCAACCTCTGCCTGCTGCATTAGCGCGACGGTCTGCGGGTCGAAGCGGTGAAAACAGCGACGGTAATGCTCGCGCTTTTTCAGCACGGTAATCCATGATAGCCCGGCCTGTTGGCCTTCCAGGCAGAGCATTTCAAACAGCTTCTTACCATCAGTCTGCGGGATGCCCCACTCTTTATCGTGATAGCAAATGTACAGCGGATCCTGCGTTACCCAACCACAGCGTTGCATCCTCTCTCCTTATGTTGCCCCGATTTTCCCAACTGATGATGCGGTCGTTTCATCATAACGGTTTTTATCGGCGGTTTTGTATTTTATTGCTAAAAGTGACCGCAGGCAGGGCAGATGAAAACCGGCTTACAGAAGGCGAGAAGTTTTCCTTCACTGGCGCAGATGGGCTGTATCTGCCGTTTTGTCACGGCGGCTTTGCTAAGCGTCAATATAGAATGTTTGTGTGCGGTTACTTTCAATAAAAGCATTGTTGTTAAAGGTATTCCAGTGCTTTTTTACTAAACCAGGCGGCAGAAACGCACCAGGGCGGCCCCATCAGGCGGGCCATGCTGTTGGTAATGATATTAACGGCAGTGTGCCTGAGGCGGGCGTCGCCCTGGCTTAGCCCCTGGAGCTGTATTTGTTTTTCAAGAAGGTAGAGACGGGCAAAAGCCGGATCATAAAGCAGAATCTCCCGGGTATTATCGATAATGTCTGCGAGCTTAATTGTTTGCGCGCGTGAACAGGCCCTGGCGGTGTGGGCGAAGTTCAGGCGTTTGCGCTGGGCGCGGTTAAGGCCTGGCGGGGCTGTAGGGTTAGTTACCATCATGACCAGCCGCGCCACCTCATGGCCAAAGCGCGCGGCGATATCGGCGGGGGTTGCGGCGGTATCCTCAATAGTGTCGTGCAACCAGGCGGCAGCCAGCGCCGCCTCATCCTCTGGCAGAACGCTACGCACCAGCTTTGCGACGGCTGCCGGATGCATAATGTAGGGCTCTGCGGTGTACTTACGCCGTCTGCCTTGTGCGGCGTGTGCCTGGCTTGCATACCGCCGCGCGCGTTCTTCCAGAGGCAACATAATTTCACCTGTTTGTCGCGCAGAGACGCGATTAATGCGTAAGGCGTATTCACATATTTACGTAGTTATACAAAAATGGTTCTTCCACAGAAAAACAGCGTAACCCGTTAATAACACAATTTTATTTAAGCTTTTTTTTTCGAAATATTAGCGCAAACCAAAAAAATCCGTAGAAAAACCGATAGTTTCTCTGTCTTTCTCTGGCAGTATAGCGTCATTACGCGAATATATCTGAAATCAGAACTCCGCTTCGTTTAGACGGTCTGAGTTCATGCTTATTTTCTTTTCCTGGTGCCCGCATGAGATTTATAAAATCGATAACGCAGCAGAAACTTTGTTTCCTGCTCGCTATCTATATTGGCCTGTTTCTGAATATCGCCATATTTTATCGTCGCTTTGAAGCTTTTTCCCAGCGTTCAGGCCTGGTGATGGGGTTGGCCGCTATCGTTGAGCTGGCGGCTACTGTTCTGGTGACGTTCTTTTTATTACGAATGATTTCGTTGCTCGGACGTCGCGTCTGGCAGGTGCTGGCGTCGTTGATTGTACTGTGCTCGGTGGGCGCCAGTTACTATATGACCTTCCTTAATGTGGTTATTGGTTACGGTATTATCGCCTCTGTGATGACCACGGACATCGATCTTTCCAGAGAGGTGGTCGGGCGTAATTTTATTATCTGGATGGTGACTGTCAGCGTGCCGCCGCTGCTGCTGATTTGGTCAAACACTTGCCGTTTTACCCTGTTGCGACAACTGCGTACGCCAGGGATGCGCCTGCGTAACCTGGCCGTGTTGGCGCTGGCCGGCGTGCTGGTCTGGGCGCCGTTGCGTATTATTGATTTGCAGCTTAAGCAGGAAGAAAAGCGTACTACTGTAGATATGCCGAGCTATGGCGGTGTGGTCGCAAGCTCCTATCTGCCATCTAACTGGGTATCTGCGCTGGGGTTGTACGCCTGGGCGCAGGTCGATGAGTCTGCGGATAATCGTTCGTTGTTAAACCCGGTACAGAAATTCACTTATCAGGCGCCGGAAGGCGTTGATGATACCTATGTGATATTCATTATTGGCGAAACTACGCGCTGGGATCATATGGGGTTGTTTGGCTACTCGCGCGACACCACGCCGAAATTAGCAAAAGAGAAAAACCTGGTGGCGTTTCGCGGAGAGTCCTGCGATACCGCCACAAAACTCTCTTTGCGCTGCATGTTTGTGCGCGAAGGCGGTACAAAAGATAATCCGCAGCGTACGCTGTTGGAACAGAATATTTTCGCAGTGCTTAAGCAGTTAGGCTTTAGCAGCGATCTGTTCGCCATGCAGAGCGAACTGTGGTTTTACGCAAATACAATGGCTGACAACATTAACTATCGGGAAACTATCGGCGCTCGCCATCAGGGTAAACGCGTGGACGATATGCTGTTGCTTGAGGAGCTGAACGATTCGTTAGCGGAGCATCCAGGCGGTAAGCATCTGGTGATTTTGCATACCAAAGGTTCACACTTCTCCTACGCGCAGCGCTATACCCGTGAGTTTGCAAAGTGGCGGCCGGAGTGCATTAGCATAGATAAAGAGTGTTCACGTGAGCAATTGATTAATGCCTATGATAACTCCGTTTTGTATGTGGATAGTTTTATTGACAGGGTACTTGACAGCGTGCGTGATAAGAAAGCGATTGTGTTTTACGCAGCGGATCACGGAGAGTCAATTAATGACAGCGAGCGTCTGCACGGCACGCCGCGCGCAATGGCGCCGCCGGAGCAATTCCGGGTGCCGCTGCTGGTGTGGGCATCGGATAAATATTTACAACAACCGGCGCGCGCGCGCGCATTCGCTGCCCTGAAGGCGCAGGCGCGCAGGAACGTGACGCACCGTCATGTAGAGCTGTACGATGCGATCCTTGGCTGCCTGGGCTATACCTCAAAAGATGGCGGTATTAACGAAGCAAATAACTGGTGCCATACGCCAGAAGCGAAGAAGTAGCGAAGCGGCGGCTTTTCCGTCGATTGCGCGCTTTTTTGCAATAAGGGATTGACGCTGACCCGGGGGGGCAGTAATATGCGCCCGCATTCGGTGATTGGCGCAGCCTGGTAGCGCACTTCGTTCGGGACGAAGGGGTCGGAGGTTCGAATCCTCTATCACCGACCAAATTTTAATAAAATGTTAGTCATATATAGTATAAGGCGACATTTTACTATGCTTAAGAACAGCAGGTTATAATAGCCTGCTTCTTTATTGCCTATGCTAACGCAGTTTAAGTACTTTGAAATTCAGCGTGTTAGTCATATGGTAAGGCATAGCATAAACAATGTGATCCCCTCCTGTGTCCACGCATCACGGCTTACGAAGGTTTTGTGTTACCAGTTACAGAAGCTTAGCAGGACGTACCCTGATGGATACTCCTGACACCTTTGGTCATAGCCGCATTGGTTTTTTTCATTGAAAATAAATGTATAATGATAAAGAATCGGCCAACAGGAAAAATTTCGCTGGATAATCGCTTATCTATTATTAGCTGAGAATATCCTGCGATATTCCCAGCTATTTCTACGATAAATGGAGCTATGCTCTTAGACATCCCACACAAACCTACCGATACTATGATGCTGGTTTATCAGCCATAGGCCTTGTGAGGATTCCTTTGGGGGCGATGCCGGAAACTATTTATTTAGCCGCTATATGCTTACTCTGCGACGACAAAACCAGGCAAATCAGCATCAAAGTAGTCATAATACTTATCCATTTCTTCGGGGCTACGGAAACTATAGGTTTTCAACAGCCAGCGTTTTTCCGCCGAGACTGAATCTTTTATCTGAATTATTTCACGATTATGTAAAGAATCCTGATTAGCGAATGAAAACAGATCACCTTTATTAATCGAGACCCGGCTTTTTTTCGCTTTCGTGATAGCGATCTTCAGATCAAACAATGCCTTGATTGCTTCTATGGGGGCCTCAGGAGTATAAGTTGTGCGTGTATCGTAGTAGCGGAAAGTATGGATATTGCCAAGGATTGGGTGCGGTTCAGAATCAATTTGATTTATATTTGAATCACGTGAGTAATCGTCAAAAGGAGTAATGAACAGGGATTTTCTCAACCATTCTTGTGATTCTGCTTTCAGGTTTTCAAGGATAGACCTGCCGTCTACATAGCCCGTGTAAATTAGATTTTCTTCGCTGCTGCGCATACCTAATAAACTGAGAAAATCAGCACGTACGGGATGTGCGGTGCGATCGTTATGAAAATAAAGTTCGCCGTCTGTTTTTTGGGTTTGTGTATTACTGTATTTTTTGTCGGCGTAAACATCGTGAAAGAAATCGCCATTGTTGCGTGTTCGGTAGGCTAACAGGGGCGAATCCGTTAGCTGAGCAAACATCTCAAGCAAAGCCTCTGCGACGAAGGTCAGCTTTTTTAATATACTTATCGTTTACTGAATTTGTCTGGTCAAATTCAGGAATCACTGTGTCGAGAGGTACATTACGCAGCAGGTGAGCATAGATGTTCTGATCCTGGCGCTCTTGTTTGACGCGTTCACAGGCCTGAATAAAAAATTCGGGAACTAACTTGTCTTCAATAAGCTTAGTAATGGATTGTTTAAAGCGCTTGTAGTTTTTGTAAGGGCTTGTGGTAATGCTGCTGATAATTTTTGATAGCTCTTCTTTTTGAAGATCGCTAAAATGTATTTGGGTTATCATTATCTGATTTCCTGATGTGCGCTCAAAACAGGCGCTGCACCCTGAGAAAGTAAGGCGCCTTGTTTTGAGTTTTTAGAGTGTAAGGAATTAAATTTTCTCTGTTTGTTTTCCATAAGCGAATAAGCCACCTGCGGAGACAATATTCGCGAGTTCTCCTACCGGAGCGGTTTTTAGTACCCCCTTGCTGGTTGTAATACAGTGAGCGTCCAGATCTATGTCAATCTCATCTCCCGTTTTCAGGGGCTTGGTATTGCTACCATTAACCAGGGTAACGGGTATCAATTGGCCTGTAGAAACGCAATTCCTGAAAAAAATACGGGCAAAAGAGTGGGCAATAACGGCCTTAATTCCTGAAGCACCTAGCGCGACAACCGCATGTTCTCTTGAAGAACCACAGCCAAAATTTTTACCAGCTACGATGAAGTCATAACCTGCCAGTTGTGTTTTTGGGTTGATAAAGGGAAGAGAACCTTCAGGCAACCCACACATAGCCAATGATGCGAGTTCTTCACGCCCCTCTTCAGATGCAGGATTGATTTTGAGATATTCAGCTGACAATATTTGGTCGGTATCGATATTGTCACCCAGTACATAAACTGTACCACGCATATTTTTATTATTAGACATTAGTTAAATACCGTTCTGGGTTAGTAATAAAGCCGGAAACTGCCGCTGCTGCCACAGCATAAGGCGATGCCAGATAAATCATTGCGCCCTTATTTCCCATGCGTCCAACGAAGTTGCGGTTAGTAGTTGAGATAACGCTGACAGGCTCCCTGACTCGACCAAAGGTATCAGCGGGACCCCCGCAGCAGGCCGCGCAACCTGGCTCGGAAGACAATTTCACGCCTGAGCGGGTGAGAATTTCATAAACTGAAATTCCATTGATGTAGGTAGTAATTAAATTATGAAATACTTCTTTTGTCGTGGGGACGGCATAAGTTGGTATTATAACTTTACGTTCAAACAGGATATGTGCTGCTGCGATAAAGTCGGTTGTTTTACCTCCGGTACAAGAACCAATGTAAGCCTGAGAAATCGCAATATTCTCCAGTTGCGTAATGGGAACAACGTTATCCGGGGAGTGGGGTCGAGCAATCATACTGGTTAAACCTGTAACATCAATGTCAATGGTTCTACTATATTGCGCATCTTTATCAGGTGTGATGATGGTGAAAGGTATTGAAGTTCTGGTACTCAAATAATCAAGTGTTGCCTGGTTGGGAACCATAATGCCATTTTTTGCTCCACACTCTACAACCATATTGCACATGGTCATTCGTTCTTCTACAGTTAACTCATCAATAACGTTACCGGAGAATTCAATAGCGTTATATGTAGCACCTGAAACGCCTAACTCTTTCATTAAAAGTAATATCAAATCCTTAGCTTGAACGCTTTTTGGTTTTTTTCCGTAATAGTTAACTTTAATGGTGGCCGGCACCAGCAGTGGAATTTCTCCCGTTCCTAATGCATATGCGCCGTCGGTAATACCTACTCCAATCGCAAATGTACCGAAAGCACCCGCCGTAACGGTATGTGAATCAGTGCCCAACAAAACCTCGCCAGGACGGGTATGTCCCCCTTCTGCCAGTCCGATATGACATACACCTTTATAGCCTTCGGTGCTTACGTCATAAAAGTGAGTAATACCTTGCTCTTTGGCAAACTCCCGCATTACCCGAATATTTTGATTCGCCTGGGGGTCTGCGGAATAGATGAAATGATCGGGGATCATAATAAATCGGTCAGGATTCCAGACTTTAGCTTTTTCACCGAACTCTTTTTTGAAAACACTGGCTACACCTGGTGTGCAAGGATCATGCGACATTAATATATCAATATTCACGAAAACAACTTCGCCAGGTGAAACGCTTGTTCGACCGCTCGCCCTGGATAATATTTTTTCAGTTAATGTCATCCCGGAACGGTTATTTAATAGCGTGGAACGTCCATTCTCGTGAACATTCATTTTATTCTCCTTATTAAGATGAGGTAATTACAACGTAAAGTGAATTACATTGCAATAATACTTTAACAGATATAGCGTTAGTTTCATTTTACGCATTTATTGTTTCTTATATGCAACGGTTTTTATCATGGTGGATTTTTCGTAAGTAAAAAATTGCCGACATGCATACCATCAGAATATACAATAATAAATAAACTAACATTAATGTAGCAAAATTTTCATTGACCAACAGCCAGGCGCCGATAGTTAACAAAAACGCATTACAGACCCCAAAGTCACGTTCCATGCGGGCAAATATCTGCACACGTTCAGTGGAAGAATTAGCCGAAATGTTGAGGTTTGCCATTGTGACCGGGCGAATGGTTCCTGAACCAAATCCTAACAGTACCAGGGCGATTAAACCTGTAATAAAATAATCGACTCCCCGAGCTGCCAACCATTCGCTGCTGGCAAAAAAACCTGTTGCCGCCGCCATAAACAGGCTAGTAGTTATCAAAAGGGCTACTACCCCATAACGTTTGATGAAATTTCCGGAGATTTTGATAGCTCCCCACGAAGAGAGCGTAAAACAGCTCAATACCGCACCAAAAAGCAGTGGATCGACGTTAACCATAATAAAATAAAAAGGTATAAAACCAATAAAAGGAGCGAGTGTAAATGCCCGTGAAATGGCGTAAAACAATACCCAGAAATATTGATCGGTACGAATAGTGAATGTTGTCACCGCGGGGGACATATCGCTGGTGGGTTCTTCTTTCTGAGGGGGGATAAGCAATACACATCCTGCCGAGAGGATGCTCACCAGAATAACGGCAATAAAGGGCCATTGTGGGTTATAATCAAAAAGAATACTACCCAGTGAGCCGGCGACAAGTGTGGCAATAAACATCCCGCTTTGCGATTTCGTTTGAACCTGCATAAAACGTTGTTGATTGCCTTTTGTCAGTTGACGCAATAAGACTGTATCTGTCGTCAGGGCTGTTGTGAATCCTGCCCCACCAATCATTTGGGATATAACCAACAAAAAGAGATTAATATCGCTTTGCCGGGTGCTCCAGAGCAACACCCCCAATCCCAGCGCTTTAGCGAGTTCACCGATAATCACGGCTTGTTTTGGTGATCCATTACGTAATAGCCAGCCGGGAATGCTGGTGCTAAATGTGCTTGTTAAGCCATATATCGCCAGCAGGAAAATAATCCGATACATGCCAATATCTATTGTCCAGAAGTACAAGAACAAAACCGGCAAATGAAAATAGCATCGTGAAACGATACGATAAGCCAGAAACAGGCTCTGGCTTGCGGATTCAGGCAGCAACAGGCATGGTGTCATTATGACAGTATCGCAGCGATATCAACGTCACCTTTGCGAAGCGTCTGAATCTCATCGCCGAGTAGCGAGACAATAGTACTGGAGACAGTGGTTTCAGGGGGCTGAGATGCAGGTAGGATATAACCTACGCTATCGCCAAATGTTAACCTTGCCGTTTCGATATCAATAAGACGATCCGACTCAATGCCGGAAAGATTCGCTGAACTCATTCCGAGAGGCCGTCCATGTAATCTAATCAGGTCACGCAGTGCTCTTTGCTGATTACAGACCAGCGATATCGAGTTAAGTTTGAGATAGGGGTTTACAGGGACGTTTTCAGATGCAGGTACAACCAGATTAAGTGGACCAGGCATGGCGGCAATCAATTTCTTGAGCGCATCGCGATGGCGAACTTTTGAGACGGCAATATAGTCCCATGCCTGCTCAGGCTCCGAGATAAAAAGTGTGAGGGGCTTTTGGCTATCCCGCTTTTTAAGATCATAAATTTTCTTGCAGGCTTCGATATTCCAGAGGTCTGCCGCTAATGCATAATTGGTGTCAGTAGGAACTAAAACGACATCGCCGCGTTTCAGAGCTGCAATAGTTTTGTGTAAATGTTGCATCATTTCTCCTGTATTAAAGTTTCACTGTTACGCTACGGCCAGCCAGGCAGAAACTCGCCGGTTCCGGTGAGTCTTTCCAGTTGATGTCAATATGTGCAGTCAGAACTTTGACGGGTAATTGCCGTCTTGCTATTTCTGGTGGTGGTTGAACATCTCTTTCACCGACTGCAACGCGCCCGCTGCCCGCACGTATTGTTTTGATGGTGCCTTGCCACGTTATTTTTGAGGATGTGGTCAGGTACACTGTTACTGACATCCCAGGGCGTAGTTTGCTGGCGTCAGCTTCATCAAAAAAAGCTTCTACCCAGCGAGTATTGCAGTCCAGAATCCGTATGACTGGAGTGCCGCTTTGCACGCTTGCCCCATTTTCCGCATTGACGTCCCACACAACACCGTCAAAAGTACTGCTCAGTACCGCCTGTTGGCGAGAAGCCAGCAAGGCTGTAACTTCCAGTATGCTTTGTGAGGTAGCTTTCTGGCGAGCAATCAGTTGTTCCCGCTCCTGTTTGATGTTCTCAAGCATTAGTGAAATATCGCGCAGGTTTTGTTGTGGGGCATCAAGCGTCCTTGGGCCAGTTAACTGCAGACCTGACTTTGCCGCATTGACGTCCTGTAAGCGTTGTTGCAACTCCGCTGCTTTCGCTTGTTGGCTGGCCTGCAGAACCTGGTTATTGCTTTTACGCTCCTCATACTCAATGCGGCTGATGAAGCGTTTGTGGTACAAATCTTTGTAACTCTGAAGTTGCTGTTTCGAAAACGCGGACTGTGCCTTAATTGCTCTTAGCTCTTCTTTGAGCTGAGTCAGGATAGCTAGCGACTGTTTTTCACCTAATTTTTGCTGTGTCTGGCTCTCTGCGAGATACTGCTGTTGTTGCTTCGTGTATATTTGCAGGCGGCGATCTATTCCTGAGATTTGCTTTTTGATTTCGGCGAGCTGGATTTCCAGTAAACTGCGTTGGGCCACCAGCCCAGGAACCTGATCGTTAGCCTGTGTCGTCGCCACCCTGCCTAACGGTTGATGCGCCAGAACACTCTGGCCAGGGGCAATAACTTTTGTCAGGATAAGCTGACCGGGCAAGGGGGAAAGGACTGTTGAAATACGCCCATTAATGAAAGCCTCCTTACTGGAAACTTTCATTCCGGAATAAAAAAGAAAAGCCATAGCCGCCAGCGCCGCGCCAGCAATACTGAACTTGGTTGTGGGGCGCCCGACTAATATCCGTTTAATTGGTTTTTCCACATGCTTCTCATTAACGCTTGTAAAGCGTGATAACACTGGCTTTCGAAATAGTATTCATGTTAATGAGGAAACGAATAACAGCATTGGGCAAGTCAGGGGATACGCCAAGATCATTGCAACTGAGTGCGTGTAGAGTAAAGATATAACGGTGTGGAATATCGCCTTTCGGTGGGCAACAGCCGCCGTAACCTGGTGTACCAAAATCAGAGCTGGCCTGTTTGATTGCTGAGCTGAAAAGAGTGCCCGCGCCAGCAGGAAGTGAATGTTTATCCGAAGGAATATTGTAGGCTATCCAGTGCCAAAAGCCGCTGCCTGTTGGTGCATCGGGATCATATACGGTAATTGCGAAGCTTTTGGTTTCCTGGGGGGCGTTTTCCCACGACAGGGAGGGAGATTCATTATCTCCACTGCCACCGAAGTCACAATACTCATTCTTCTTGCTAAGGAAAGCGTAATCACTTAATCCGTTAATGTATAAATTCATAGGGTTCTCCTCTTTTGGTGGTTAGTTGGCGGATTGCCGACTGATTTATCTATAGATTACCGATTAAAACTAAAACGAATAATTAAATGAAAGTATTCTCTGCATTGCCCATGAATAATGCATTATTGTTCCAACATGGGAACAATAGTTTGAAAACAATCATCCTGATTGCGTAGGCTATTGTCGCGAGTCATCCTTGTCTAAAAGACATGACAAAGGGAGTAAATAATGAGTAAGAAAGTGGTATGGAATGGTGGCGTTCAACCGCAGGCAGTTGAAATATTAGGTGCGAAGGGAGGGATGATCGTCTGCCCAACAAAAGTGGGCTATATTATTATGACTTCAGATAAAGAAGGGTTAGAAAGAAAATTTGAAGCAAAACAGCGTAATCGTAATAAACCAGGTGTAGTTTTATGTGGCAGTATGGAGCAATTAAAAGCGTTGGCTGAAATGAATCCTGAGATTGAGGCATTCTATCAGTCTCACTGGGACGCTGATATATTACTGGGCTGTATTTTGCCATGGCGTCAGGAAGCGATAGACAAGTTACCTGAAAATGGCCTTAAAGAATTAATGATGGATGGAAGGAAGACTAGCTGCTTTGTTATTAAATTTGGCAAGCCTGGTGAGATGATCGCAAGAGAATTGTGGGAAAAACACCATAAATATACTTTTGCCAGCTCGGCAAATCCATCAGGAAAAGGTAATCGTGGTATGGTGGAGTTTATCGGTGAGCGTATAGAAGCGCGTGCAGATTTAATCATTTGCGGTAATGAATATGTGAAATCGATTCAACCAGATGAAACGCAGGAAAGCCGTTATGAGCAAGGTGTAATGGTATCTATGGTAGATAATCAAGGAAATCTGATTCCTCAGCAAAAGGGAGAGAGAAAAGTTCTCCCTTGTCCTGTATTAATTCGTAAGGGACTGGATGTTAATAAAATTATTTCCTTCATGTCAGCGCAATTTAATACCTGGGACTATCGTCATGGCGATTATTATTAATCAAATTATATAATTTCGAATAATGATAGTGTATTATGTTATTTTTAGATAAAGCTGTTGCGATATTACAAAATGGTGGAATCATACTTGTTCCAACGGATACCCATTTTGCTTTGGCGGCAAGTCCGTATTGTCCGGAAGCAGTTGAGAAAATGGTAATGTTAAAGTCATCTCTCTCTGTTAATGAAATGACGCTGTGTTTTTGCGAAATGGCGGAAATATGGCCATGGGTGGAGGTTAGTCCGTGGCAAAAGCGTAAAATTGAAGCGTTAAGCCGGGCCTATTGGCCCGGCGCGTTGAAAATTAGTCTGAAGAAAAAAAAGCAGAGTATGTTTTTACCTTGTGAAGGAGATATTGTATCCGTTGTCTGTGTGAAAAACAGACAGATAAGAAGTATTATTAGTCTATTGAAAGGCCCGCTAGTGGTTATTCCGGCTGGGTGTCAGCAGAATACAAGCCACCTGGTGAGTTTCACGCGCGCTCGGGAATATATGGGGGATATGGTAGACTTAGTTGTGCCTTCAAACAGTAAAGTTAGCAACAAAGAAGCGACGACGCATATTTCACTGCTGGATGATAAGCTCAGTATCATTCGTCATGGCGAGATAGAGATTAGCGAGGATCTTTAAATTCAGCACTGGTAATAAGCTGTTGCAGCTCATCAATGAATTGCTTAATACCTGACGTCATTGTATTCCTGGCTTTCGTCAGTAGCCAGACTTTATATTCATCCATCTGCCAGTTGGGTAAAATTCTTACCAGCTTTCCTTCCGCAACGCTTTCCCGTGCGACATAATTTGGTAAATAGGCAATGCCAAATCCGGATAGCGCCATATTGATCAGCGCAATGCTGTTGTTGCTTCTGAATCGGCTATGGATGTCAATATTGATTTTCTGTTTCTCTTTACGAAAGGGTAGAGAAATCGTTCGGGCAACACCACAGAACAAAATATAGCTATGGGTAGGGAGATCTTTTGGCGTGAGTATTGGGCGCATTCTTGCGATAAAATCAGGCGTTGCGTAAAGTCCCCATTGTATAGTGCATAAATACTTTGTGTATTCATGTGTTGGAGTACTCTGAGAGACAACTATTGACAGATCATACTGGCTTTCTTTGATATCCACTTCCTTATCTGACAGGTCAAGCACCACATTTGCCATGATATTTCTTTTTAAATAGGTATTCAACGTGGGTAAAACGTATCGTTTTCCAAAGGTTACGGGCGCAAGTATTTTTATGGTACCCGTAGGCTCTTCGTAATATTCTTGTATAAATCGTTCAGCAGCACGCAACTCATTAAGTATTTTGAAACAGTGCTGATAGTAGCTTAATCCCAGCTCGGTTATCTCTATTTTGCGAGTGGTTCGCTTGAGCAGCATTGCGCCGATCCGTTTTTCCAGAACCGAGATATCCCGACTGACAGAGGATTTTGACATTCCCAAAGTTAGCGCAGCTTCTGTAAAACTCAGCGTTTCAACAACGCGTGCAAAGACTGCCATTGGAATTAAATTCTCTATTTTTTCCATCCCTCTTCTCCCCCGCCTGTGTTACTTCCGTAAAATTTCGTAATAATTAGTGTAAAAAGATACTGTTAGCGTCAAGTTGAAAATTTTCCAGAGAACACTGGCAACAGTATGCCTGAAAAGCCGCCCTTTGCGCCACTGCGTACAGCAACAAACGGGCGAGGCGAGATTTTTGCTGTTAAAGCACAGGAAAAAGAGCGCAGCGACAGGCCCTTTTCGGGTAAATTCACTTTTCGCCGGTTTAAATGGCAGCGTTGAGCATATTTATAAAACCATTAAATAACGGTACGGGCGCCAATTGAAATACGATAACGCAATCGTATTTTTAGCGTGGTATATGGATTGTTTATGGTGGAATTTAAAAACTCATTTAATTTTTTCCGTTGAGGCTAAAATAGTTACTGTAGTAGTGCGGTTTTTTATATAAATTTTTTATAGTAATGAAACTAACAATTTTATTAGTAAAGGGGGATGTATACGACGTCTGTGGTTATGTATTTACACAAT
The DNA here is from genome assembly GCF_016632365.1 of Tenebrionibacter intestinalis. Classification (GTDB taxonomy): domain Bacteria; phylum Pseudomonadota; class Gammaproteobacteria; order Enterobacterales; family Enterobacteriaceae; genus Tenebrionibacter; species Tenebrionibacter intestinalis. The sequence continues at coordinate 25,446 of NZ_JAEPBH010000047.1, forward strand.
AGTAGAAAGTATTTTTAAGTGATTTCTTTATTAGGATTTTGTTTTTTAAATAGCGAACGATCCTAATTATCTGGCGCGGTTTCACCTTTCCAGGAAATAAGTTTGCATCTGTGTTTTTATGCTGGCATTATTTTTATACTGCTCATAAAAGAGTAGTTTTCTGTTTTTTAAATTTCTATTAATAAAAAGGAGTTTAGCCTTATGAGAGAATTAACAAGCAACGAAGTAAATAACGTTAGCGGTGGTTTTTTCGGTTTCATTACTGGCTCTATTGGCACTGTTTTAGGCGCGGCGATTGGCAGCATCGTTGATGCGGGCTGTGCCGCCGGCGGTTATAAGACCGACTTTGCTACCGCTGGCGCGCTGCTGGGCGGCGGTATTGGCGCTGCGGTAGGCCTGTCTCCCGTTCTGGCTACCGCGGGTATCGGTTTTGGCGTCGTCAGCATTGTTGAGAATGCTAAAACCATCAAAGCGCAAAACATTGCTTAAACAGCAATAGCGTTTTTAAAAACGCTGAAGGACGTATTAATTATTAAAATTGTACGTCCTTCAGCGATATAATTAGTATGAGATATTCCTCTGTCTGCCCCCCTTTTTACATTACTTAACGTTGCCGGAGAACTTAATTTTTTCTTCGCCTCATCACTCATCTGGCAAAAACATATAATCTCTAAAATAATTTCGCGTAAGTGTGGCTTATTTCTTTTTATTAGCGGAGGTAACGGCCTCTTATATTATTAAATAATATATCTGAGCAATTAAGCTTCGCCCTTTTAATATGCTTAACGTATCCCATAAATGGGGCCAGGCATTGATATAACGTTTATTAAGCGTGACCCTGGCCCAAATTCAGTACAGTGCTAAATCAGAGA
>NZ_JAEPBH010000048.1 GCF_016632365.1 Tenebrionibacter intestinalis
GGGCAATACCGCACGCGCGGAGATCACCCTGACGGTGGATACCACGGTGCCTGTGCCGCCGGTTATCACGAGCCTGACGGACGCGGTTGGGACAATTCAGTATACGTCGCAGACGCAGGGCAACGTGACCGACGATCCGGTTCCGTCTTTTACCGGTACGGCCGAGGCTGGCGCGATCGTCACGCTTTATGACGGCGATGCCGTTCTGGGATCGGTTATCGCCAATGACGCGGGTGAATGGTCCTTCAGGCCAACAACCAACCTGCGTGAAGGAACGCACAGCATTACCGCGACGGCAACCGATGCGGCCGGTAATACCAGCGAGCCGAGTGACAACTGGAACTTTGTGCTGGATGTCACGGCGCCAGGCGTGGGTATCTCCGGAAACTCTGCGGAGTCGCTGAGCGGCGTGTCTGAGCCGGGCGCTATCATCACCGTCACCGATGACAAAGGCACGGAGTATACCGCCGTAGCCGATCAGGCTGGCCGCTGGATCATTGCGCCAAACCCCATCGAACCTGGCGTTTCCGGGACGATTTATGTGACCGATCCGGCTGGCAACAAAGGGGAATCCGTTTCATTCCAGGGCGCGGCGCTGGGAAGCTACGATCTGTTGAATGAATCTGCGCAGGTTAATACCTCGGTTGCAGGCGATCAGGCTAACCCGACCACCACGCGTCTGGCCGATGGCCGTATTGTGGTCAGTTGGCAGGGTGCGGGCGTATCGGCAACTGAAGTGTACATGCAGATGTATGAAGCTGACGGCGTGCACAAGATTGGTACCGAGCAGCAGGTCAACCAGCGTACCAACGGTAACCAGGACAGCCCGCAGGTCGTTGCGCTGGCCGATGGCGGTTTCATTATTGTTTATGAATCTTACAACGGCGGTTTTAGCGGCGGCGACTGCGTTGTCGCCCGCCGCTACGGCGCCGATGGTCAGGCGGTGACGGATGAGTTCATGGTCAATGTTACGACCACGGGCGGAAATCAGAACCACCCAAGCGTGATGGCCACGCCGGACGGCGGCTACATTATCACCTGGCAGGATCAGAACAAGAATATTGTTCAGCGCACCTACGGCGCGGACAATGAGCCTGCAACGGGTGAAGTGGTGGTCGCCACCGGTACCGGTATGGGCGGCGCAGGCGGCCCTGAAATGGCGACCTTTACCGATGAGGCGCACAGCGGGATGTATATCACCGTATGGAACGCCACCTCCGGCCCGTCGGATAAAGATTCAACCGGCGTGGTGGGGCAAATCTTCGGGGCGGACGGCAAGCCGCTGGGTAGCACTTTCCAGGTGAACACCACTATGGATGCCCAGCAGAACTACCCGGACGTGATTACCCTCAAAGACGGCAGCTTTGTGGTTTACTGGGACACCAACGACTCGGGCGCTATCGGTTCGGACGTGCGNNNGCGACCTTTACCGATGAGGCGCACAGCGGGATGTATATCACCGTATGGAACGCCACCTCCGGCCCGTCGGATAAAAATTCAACCGGCGTGGTGGGGCAAATCTTCGGGGCGGACGGCAAGCCGCTGGGCGGCGCTTTCCAGGTGAACACCACTATGGATGCCCAGCAGAACTACCCGGACGTGATTACCCTCAAAGACGGCAGCTTTGTGGTTTACTGGGACACCAACGACTCGGGCGCTATCGGTTCGGACGTGCGCGCCATTCACTACACCGTTGACCCGGCTACGGGCGCGGTGTCGGTCAAAGGCACCGGCGACTTTATCGTCAACACCTTTACCGTTGGTAAGCAGTACAAGCCGGTGGGCGTAGCGCTGGAAGACGGCGGTTACCTGATTATCTGGGGATCTGACGGTGGCGACGGTCACGGCTCGGCTATCTATGCCCAGCGCTATGACGCCAGTGATAATAAGGTGGGCCGTGAGTTTATCGTCAATACCACTACCCAGGGCAACCAGGGCTACGGCGGCGATTCTGCAGATGTGACCCATATTGTGGACGCCACGCTGATGGCGGACGGAAACGTCTATATTAGCTGGCAGTCCGATAACGTGGATGGAAACAGCATGGGCATTGAGGGGATTGTCGTAAACCCTGATGCGGCCTACTACTCTGAATTTACCGTTAACAGCACGAAAGCGGGCGATCAGTCCAGCCCGGTTGTGGTTTCTCTGCCCGACGGCGGCCTGTTTGAAGTATGGGTGTCCGCCAACGGCGATGGTTCCGGTACCGGGATCAGAGGGCAGATGCTGGATGCAAAAGGCCAGCCGGTGGGCGGTGAGTTCACGGTGAACACCACAACCGCGGGCGATCAGTTAATGCCCGTGGTGCTGGAAAACGGCAATATCCAGATCGTATGGACCAGCCCGGCTTCCGGCAACGTTAACTACATTAAGGGGCAGCAGTACACCTACGCCTACGACAGTGAAGGCAACGTGAGTGGTTTAACCGCGGTTGGGTCTGAGTTCAACATCAGCTCCGGCGCTGGCGCCACGTACCAGGGAAGCCCGCAGGTGACCTCTTTGTCTGATGGCGGATATCTGGTTGTCTGGGAAGCGATAGAGTCCAGCGAGTATAAGATCTATGGTCGTCAGTATAACGCCGACGGCTCGCCGGCTACCGGTGAGATGACCTTAAGCTCAACGGGGCTGACGACCGGTGCGCTGGGCAACAGTAACTACTGGAGCGCGCTGCCTTCGGTCTCGGAGCTGAGCAATGGTAAAGTAGCTATCTCTTTTGCCACCAAGGGAAGCGGCTATGACAGCAGCGTTGTGCTGTACGACCCGGCGACCCATACCGCAGGGGCATCGACGGTTGTTAACCAGACCAGCGCAGGCGATCAGGCTTCCGCAAGCGTCAGCGCGCTGGATAACGGCAACTTTGTCGTGACCTGGGACTCGAATAACAACAGCGGCCCGGATCAGACAGGCTTTAGCGTCTGGGGGCGTATCTATGATGCGAACGGGCAGGCGATATCCAATGAGTTCCTGATCAATACCGTGACGGCGGGCGATCAGCATCTGGCTAAAGTGGTCAGCCGTGCCGACGGCAGCTTTGTGGCGGTATTTGTTTCCGCAACGGACACGGCGCCGGGGGCAGGCACGAACGGCATTTATGCGCAGTACTTTGATGCTCATGGCAACAAAGTAGGTCAGCAGATGCAGATAAACCAGCTTACTTACGGCGAGCAAATCGAGGTTAACGCCACCTTTATGGCGGGCGGCCAGCTCTACGTCACCTGGACCGACCAGGGCGTGGGCGACGGCAGCGGCTCTGCGATTAAAGGCCGTATCGTTGACCTCAATGAAACGCTGGGTCTTAAGGATGACGGCAACGGCTTGACGCATATCGATTACCAGCCGGCGCAGTTCTACGTGAACGGCACCGATGGAAACGATGCGCTGGATGCTCGCGGTGCGATAACCGTTGATGCGAAGGATGGAAACGACACCATCTTTATCAACAGCACTAACTTCACCAGCATTAACGGTGGAGAAGGGCATGACACGCTGGTGTGGGATTCCTACAACAATCTGGAGCTGGGCAGTGTTTCATCGAAGATAAGCGGTATCGAAGTGATTCACATGGGGAATAACTCAGCGCAAACGTTGGTGATTAGCGCCAGCGATGTTCTTGATATGACGAAAGATAATGGCGAAACAGGACATGTTCTGTATATCACCGGCGACGATGGCGACTCAAACAAGAGCGGCGCCAGGGATACGGTGAGTATTGATAAATCCGTGTGGACTGCCGGCGCTTCTCAGACCGAGAACGGGGTGACCTATGACGTTTATGTCCATAATGATGACACAACCGTTAAGTTGTTAATTCAGCATGGTATGAACGTGATGTAATAAAAACAGGCGGTGGCTTCGGCCACCGCTATTTAAAAACATGCAGGTCGCAAAATTAATTTTTCAACTTAACGTGCTGTGGTTGTTATCGCCACTTTTAAAAAATTTACCTGGCAATGACATTACCTTTTAGTGTTATTGCTATAAGGGTAAAGGTCGTGGAATTAATTTTTCTACTTAACATTCCGGTAAAGTAATTTACCGTTATTTAATTAAATTACACAGCAGTGACATTAATCTTAATTTTTTATAAGGGAATTATGAAATATTTATCACTCAGGACAGACCCGTTTGGTCGGGTGCCGAAGATTATTTTGCCGCTGCTCGCTATGGCGTACTGTACACCTGCGAGCGCCACGCCTTTTCTGGATATCCTCCGTATGACGGCAGCGCATCCTTCCATTGCTTCTGCGCAGGATATGGCCGGCGCTGCGTTATTTGATGTGGATGCCGAAAAAGCATCCAATAATTTACAAGTCAGCGCTGGAATAGGCGCCGTGGGTTACTCCGGGCAGCCGGGCTATGAAAATAATTACCTTTCTCCACATATTAACATTAGCAAAGTCTTATACGATCATGGGCGTAATGCCGCTGCGGTTGAAGGGCGGGAAGCCGAATACGAAGCACAGCGCGCGCAGATAAAGGTCGCGCGGGAAAGTCTTAATCAACAAGTTCTGTCGTTGTATACCACTGCGGTGACGAATGCGCGCGTGGTTTCCGTACTCGATCGCGAAATTGCGGCGCTGGGAGACTTGCTTAAACGTGTGCAAACCATCGCAACCATTGATTCCGGGCGAGCCTCGGAAGTAAGCCAGGTTTCCACACGGCTTAGCGCTGTCGTCGCCAGCCGTGAAGCCAGCTATACGGCGCAGCAGCAGGCCTGGCAGCAGTTGACGCAAATTGTGAATAAACCCATTGCGCTGACTAACGGGCTACCTGATTTAAAAAAAGCCGCCTTACTTCCTGCCAGCCTCACCGTTGCGCAAAGCGCGCTGATGGATAACCCATCGTTTGTGGTAACCCGCTATCGGCGCGACTCGGCGAATTCAGCCCTTAAGGTTGCCTCAAAATGGACTCGCCCGAAATGGAGCGTTCAGTTATCGCTTGATAGCCCGCGCCATAACGGAAGAACAGAGCCTTTTAAAGCGGCCACATTACAGCTTAGCAGTGATGCAAGCCTGTGGGACGGCGGCGCAGGTATGGCTTCTGTGAAGGGACAGACGCGGCGGCTGGCTTCGGCGGAACAGGAGATGGAAGCCACCTTCCGTACGCTGAAATCGCAGTTATCCCAACTGTGGATCTCGCTTCCGCTGCGCGAGCGGCAAATCATGGCGCTTTCCAGGCAGTCCGCCTCGGCGCTGAAAACGTGGCGGGCGGGAGAGACGCAGTTTTTTGCCGGGCAGCGTCCGTTAACCGATCTGATTTCTTTTGCAACGGATTACTATTCAAGCCTTGCAAGCTATGAAGAGCAGCGCGTGCAGTACATCGCCACGCAGTGGCAAATTGTGGGCGCGCTGGGAAAATTGACTGATTTAACTGAAAAAGTGCAGTCGCTGCCTGCGCCTGCGATAACGCAGATAAACGCGGCTGAGCACAACAGTGTCGCGCCGGCGACCTTCACTTCCCGGGCGAATAACGCTGTTTCGCCAGCAGATGAGCTGGCCCCCGAGGCTTTCGTAACCACAAGCGCTTCGCACTAACATAAACCGGGAGATACTGTATGTCTGTTATTGAAAACGCGCCTGGCATGTTGGAGAGCGATATCGCCAGGGCCGCAAATGAAGAGCATCAGCCGTTGCATGATGCAGTAAATAACGATCTGCCGCATGCTATACAGAGCGCGCTGCGCCTGTTTGACGTACGTCTTACGTTGTCTGAGTTGCTAAGCGATATGCCGCGTTGCCCTGAACATAGCGCAGAGCAAAACGCCTGGGCCGTTCAGTTGCTACAGTGCCGCGGCGTTGTGGCCGTGTGGCAGCCCCTGCCGCTTGCAGAGGTAAAATCCTTCCTGCTGCCTGCGGTTATGCGCCTTGGAAACAGCTTTGCGGTGCTGACGCAGTATGGTGAAAAGGTGTGTCATGCAATCATTCCTTCGCTCAGCGATAAGCCGGTTGAGATAGCAACGGAACAGGTGCTCTCCACCTATGGCGGCGAGCTTTTACTGATACGCCCCCAGTCACATTTAGATAATCGTGCCGATGACCTGGTAAAAACGGGCGAAAAGCACTGGTTCTGGAGTACGCTCTGGCGTTACAAGGGGTACATGTTTGAAGCAGCGGCGCTGTCGATAATCATCAATGTGCTGGTGCTGGCCATGTCCATCTTTACCATGACGGTTTATAACCGCGTATTGCCTAACCAAACTTACGTCACGCTGTGGACGATGGCCATTGGGGTCTCTATTGCGCTGCTATTTGAGTTTTGCGCGCGCGTGGCGCGCGCCTGGGTTACCGACCGGGCGGGTAAAAAGATTGATCTTGTGCTGGGTTCGCGCATTTTTCGCCACGTGCTGGAGGGAAAAATGGAGAATCGCGCGCAGTCGAACGGCGCGTTTGGTAACGTGATGCAGAGTTTCGAAACCGTGCGCGATCTCTCCACCTCAGCGGCCCTGACCACCGTTGCCGACCTGCCGTTTGTGTTCCTGTTTCTCGCGGTTATCTATCTGGTCGCCGGGCCGCTGGTTTGGTGTGTGGTTTTAATCTTGTTGGTCATTGTCACTATCGTGCTGCTTATGCAAATTCCGCTTAAGCGTCACGCTGAAGAATCGATGAAGGTCGGCAGCAACCGTTACGGGCTGGTGATTGAAACGCTGGACAATCTGGAAACCATCAAAGCGCTGCGCGCCGAAAGCCTGGTGGCGGGCAAACATGACACAGCCAGCGTAAAACTTTCTGCGGTGTCGATGAAATCGCGTTTTCTGTCAACGCTTGGCACTACTGCTATCCAGACGACCCAGCAATTTGGCACGGTGTTGCTGCTGCTTTGGGGCGTTTACCTGGTGGGGGATGGCGCTATCTCGATGGGCGGCATCATTGCCACGATGACCCTGATGGGGCGCGCCGTTATGCCTATCGCTACCCTGGCTGCGCTGGGCCTGCGTATTCAGCAGGCATGCACCTCGTTGAATATCCTTAATAAACTGATGCAGACTCCGGCCGAGGTGAATCGTAAAAAAGTCTACGTGCAGCTTCCTCAGGGCAGCCAGAGTGAAATTGATTGCCGCAACATGAGTTTTACCTACAGGCAGGGGCTGCCTGCGGTTATTGATCATGTCGATCTGCAGCTTAAACACGGCGAGCGTGTCGCCATTCTTGGCAAAATGGGCAGCGGAAAATCGTCGCTGCTGCGCCTGTTAGTTGGGCTTTATCAGCCCAGCGAAGGGGTTATCTCGCTTAGCGGCGTCGATTTGCGTCAGATTGCGCCGGCCGAGCTGCGTTCGCGCATCGCGCTGGTAAGCCAGGAGCCGAAACTGATGTTTGGCACCTTGCGCGACAACCTGCTGATGGGCGCGCCTTACGCCAGCGATGCGGACATGATGCGCGTGGCGGCGCTGACCGGCGTCAACGAAATCGTTGCCCGCCATCCTATGGGGTATGGCATGACTATCGGCGAAAAAGGCGAAACGCTGTCTGGCGGGCAAAAGCAGGCCATCGCGCTGGCCCGCGCAATTCTGGCGGAGCCGGATGTATTGCTGCTCGATGAGCCGACCTCCGGTATGGATATGGGGTCGGAAAGAATGGTGCTTCAGGCGCTGGAGCCGATTATGGTCGGGCGTACGGTGGTTATTGTGACGCACCGCCCGGCGATTCTGAAATACGTCGACAGGGTGATTGTCATGGACGATGGCATGAAGGTGGCCGATGGCCCGAAAGAGGAGATTGTCCGGCTGCTTAATGAGGGCAGAATACCCGCAGCCTCGGTGCTGCGCGATGCGGCAAAACCGAAACCCGTGATGGCTGATTCGACAGTACAGGCGTAGGAGAAAAGCATGTTTAAGCGTAAAAAAGGATCTGAAAACGCAGTCATTGCCCGTACAGACACACATTATGAACGCGAACATATTACGGCCAGCGAGTTAACGCGCGCGGCCAGCGCGGATCGCTGGGCCGGCTGGATACTGATTTCCTGGGGCGGGGTGGCGTTTCTTGCCTGCGCGCTGGCGTGGTCTGCGTTTTGCAATATCGAAGAGGTGACCACAGGCTCGGCTAAAATTGTTCCCAGTTCCAGAGAGCAGGTGCTGCAAAGCCTGGAAGGGGGCATCTTGCAGGAGATGCTGGTTCATGAAGGCGATACGGTAGAAAAAGGGCAAATTGTCGCCCGTATCGACCCGACACGCGCTCAGGCCTCTTTTCGTGAAAGCGCGAATCGTATGCTGGCGCTGGAGGCGCAGGCAGCCCGCCTCCGGGCCGAAGCATCAGGTAAAGAGCCGAACTTTCCCGAGCACGTTAAAGCCAACGCTGAGCTGGTTCAGCGTGAAATGGATGCGTACCGGCAACGTAAACGGGCGCTGGATGATTCCATTGCCGGCTATGTCAAAACCGGCAAGTTAATTGGGCAGGAACTGCAAATGGCGCGGCAGCTCGCGGCGCAGTCGTTACTCTCCAATACGGAAGTGCTGAAGCTTGAGCGTCAGGCGAATGACAACCAGTTGCAAATTACCGATCGCAAAAACCGCTACCGCAGTGAGGCGACGGATGAGTTGTCAAAGGTGGAAGTGGAACTGAGCGGCCTGGAGGAGACGGCCCTTGGCAGACAGGATACGCTTGTGCGTACCGAACTGCGTTCATCCGTACGCGGAGTGGTGAATAACATCAGTATTAACACCATCGGCGGCGTTATACAGCCGGGCGCCGAAATTATGGAAGTGACGCCGCTGGACGATCAACTGCTGGTGGAAACGAAAATTAAGCCCTCTGATGTTGCGTTTCTCGCGCCAGGCCAGGAGGCCGTGGTGAAAATATCAGCCTACGATTACTCCATTTACGGCGGCCTGAAGGGCACGGTTGAAAATATCAGCCCCGGCGCGCTAAAAGACGAGAGCGCGAAGGCTCCGAAAAAATACAGTACGGATGATACCTATTACCGGGTGATGATTCGAACGCAAAGCAACACATTAACCAAAGAAGGAAGTTATAAGCTGCGGGTTATTCCGGGCATGACCGCGACCGTTGATATTCGCACCGGCGAAAAAAGCCTGCTGCAATACCTGCTAAGGCCGCTGCTGCGCGTTCAGGAGGCCTTTCGCGAAAAATAACGCAGGGCCGCTTAATCGCGTTTAAGGGCCTGCCTTTTGCGGGCAGCGGCGATATCGTCGCTGCCTGTATTATATCGGTATCTTTTTATCCACTGACCATTTTTCCCTTAGGCCGGTTAAGCGGAGCCATTCTGTTTGCCGGCCATTTTTTCATTGTGGTATTACGTTGCCCGCTTTCGAAAACGCATGCAGACCGGGAGAGCGGCGCTATGGCGATGCCGGGCGCGCTCAGTATATCGCGCTCATAAAAGCATCGCGCCTTGTAGCCCGTTATCAGCATTCCACATCCGGCGTTTTTTTACCCTCTTCAATAAACGCTTCGTTTATTTCATCGGTATTGCCTTCGTGATCCCTGCCTGACAGCAAATTCCAGCAGGCAATAAACAGCGCGGCAATCAGAGGGCCAATAACAAAACCGTTAATACCGTAAATCTCCATGCCGCCAAGCGTGGTAATAAGTACCAGATAATCGGGCAGTCTGGTGTCTTTACCCACCAGCAGCGGACGCAGGATGTTATCCACCAGCCCGACAATAATGATAAAAAAGCCGACAATAAACCCTCCCTGCCAGAGCTGCTGCGTGGCAAACAGAAAGACAGCGGCAGGAACCCAAATAATGGCTGAACCGACAGCGGGCACCAGAGACAAAAACGCCATCATCGCCCCCCACAGGATGCTGCCGTCAATGCCCACAATATAAAACGCGATGCCGCCAAGCACCCCCTGGACTAGCGCAACGACCGCGGTGCCTTTTACCGTCGCCCCGGCGACGGCGGCGAATTTGGCAAAAAGATGGCGCTTAACAAAGCCTGACAGCGGCAGCGATTCCATGATAACGCGCACCAGCCAGGGGCCATCCTTAAGTAAAAAGAACAGTAAATAAAGCATGACGCCGAAGCTGATGGTAAAGCCAAATGTGCCTTTGCCAATTAAAAAAGCTCTGCCGGCGAGGTACTGGCCGCCTTTGAGCGCAACGCTGGAAAGCTGGCGCTGAATTTGTTCGGCGCTGTCGAGGTTGTGTTCGGCTAACAAATGCCTCGCCCACTGGGGCAGGTGGTTGATAAGGCTTGCTATTACCGCTGGAAACTGCGTGTCGTTATGCTGGAGTTTGCTATAGACAAGATTAATTTCGAATGCCAGGGAAGACAGAATGACCGCCAGCGGCGTAAAGACGATCAAACAGATAATACCCACCGTCAGTACAGACGCCAGCCCGTTGCGCCCGGCGAGGCGCGTGCGCAGTTTGTTTTTTAGCGGGTAGAAAATAACCGCCAGAATGGCTGCCCACAGAATGGCCGAATACCAGGGAGAAAGGATATTAAAAAAAGCCAGCGTGACAATAAAAAGTATCAGAATGAAAAAAAACTTAGTCAAACCTTTAAGTCTCATCTTTGTGTTCCCTGCGTGTATTCGCATCTGATGAAATATAGAAGCTGTCAGGTGATTTATCCTGCCGGTAGCCGCCTGAGAGACGGCAAATGGACGCCGCTTGCCGGAACAGGAGCGTTGCGCTGGCAGTAAAAATATCGCTGCTGGCTGAAGTAACGCTGTAAACGCGTGGCGGATTATAGCCCATCAAATTTTGCAGTTTATTCTTAGAGCATTGCCGCCGCGTCACGTGCCATTATCAACGGGCGTTAACCACCGGTAGATTGTCAGATTGAGGGAATGATGAAAAAGACAATTTTCGTATTATCCGCGCTCCTGGTTGCTGCGCCTGCTTTTGCAGTCACAACACATGCCACTGATGAAGGCGTTGCGCAGGCGCATAAAGGTGCAGTCAGCGCAAAAGAAAAGCTTCATCAGGCGCAGCATCGTGGACAGGGACTCAGGCTCAGGTCGGAACACGCCGCGCAAGGTAAAAAACATGATTTCGGCAGCAAAGTAAACGAAGGCGCGCGTAAAACCTGGGATAACACCAAAGAAGGCGCGGAAACGGCCTGGGATAAAACGAAGCAGGGTTCACAGAATGCCTGGGATAAAACCAAAAAGGGTTCCGTAAGAGCGCTGGACAAAACAAAACAGGGTTCTGCAAAAGCCTGGGATGCCTCAAAAGAAGGCGCCGGGAAAGCCTGGGACAGCGCCAGACAGCGCGCCAGGGAATTAAAGAATAACGTCACCGAATAATTTTATCGCCAACACCTGTGTCAGGCCGGAAATTTTCCGGCCTCTTTCTTTATTATTCATTGTTGCGCTGTTTCTTATCCGCCTGTCCCGTAAATAAGCTAATCGGCGGCGCAGAAGCCTGCCCGACATTGTTATTGCCCAGCCCTGCGGGGCGCATGCGAAAAAACCGCTGACTGCGTTGTCGGGCTTGAACAGAGGGCCACTCTGCTCCGCGCCTTGCCAGCGGGTTTTTCGCTCAGCGCCAGCATCATGAGGATTAAGGGACACAGCCTAATACGCTTTTCGCGGATATTGCTATAAATTATGGGCGTGGGCTGCGTAACCGCCGAACCGTAACGGCAAGGCTAACCGCACAGCCCCGGATAGCGAGACAATATATCTGCAACGACAGCGCTATACCTGTTACCCGTATAAAAACCGCCGCAGAAGAGGAAGGGAGGATGCGCAGCGCAGCCTTAGTCTGCCTGTCGGCGCGCGTTTTCCCGGTCAGACAGGCGCTTTTTGTCTGTCGCGCTTTTGCGCGGCGGGCGGTATTTTTCCGGCAGTGGCGGCACAGGACGGCGGTCGTCAATCAGATGGTGCAGGGTTAGCAGCGGGTGGCGCCACAGCATTCCCGGGCCTGCCCAGCGCATAATCCGCTTCATCTCTTCGCGCTTTGCCGGTTGGTAGCAGTGCACAGGGCAGCGACGGCAGGCCGGTTTATCCTCTCCAAATACGCAGCGATCCAGCCGCTTTAGCGCATAAGCGTACAGGGCTTCATAGTGGGCGGCCTCTGGCAGCGCCTCAGGGCAGTGCCGCTTATAGAGCGCGATCATGCGCCTGATGGTTTTCTGTTCCCGCTGTATGCGTTTTCCAGCCATTGTCGGCCCCCTTCCTAAAGATGCATTATGAATGCATGATTCTAACGCAAACCGCGCCGCCAGGCTAACTGCCTTGTCGCTCGGGAGAAAAGGCGCTAATGGGTTAAGCAAAATACAGGTTTTGTTAATGTGTCGTTTTACTCCCGGTTATGCCCGTTTTTTATTAGCTGAACATTTGCAACTGTAACTTTAAGAAGGCATCATAGCCGCGCATTATCAGGAAGGAGTATATATGCAGGAGTTAACCATCTTCGCTCAGAAATATGGATTTCAATTCAGTCAAACCACGTCGCTTATTATCGTGCTGGGCATTATTCTTGTTACAGCTATTATCATTCACGTTATACTTCATGGCCTGGTATTAAAGTTCTTTGAAAGAAGGGCAAGAGCCAGTAATAAAATCTGGCTGCAGATTATTACTGAGCATAAATTGTTTCATCGCCTGGCGTTTATTCTGCAAGGGGTCATTGTCAACGCGCAGTCCCTGCTATGGCTGCACCGTAGCGAAGCCGGGAATGTTCTCTCGCTTTGCGCGCAGCTATGGATCATGCTTTATACCCTGCTGGCGCTGTTTTCATTGTTGGATATCGCGCTGAAATTCGCGCACCGTTTCCAGGCTACCGCACAGCTTCCGCTGCGTGGCATTTTCCAGGGCGTGAAACTGCTGGCCGCAATCGTGGCGGGCATCATGATGATATCCCTGCTTATTGGTAAATCGCCAGCCATTCTGATTAGCGGACTGGGCGCGATGGCTGCGGTGTTGATGCTGGTGTTTAAAGATCCCATTCTTGGGCTGGTCGCCGGCATTCAGCTATCGGCTAATAACATGCTCAGGCTGGGAGACTGGCTGGAGATGCCGAAGTATGGCGCAGATGGCGCGGTGACCGATATCGGGCTGACGACCGTAAAAGTGAAAAACTGGGATAACACCATTACCACTATCCCCACCTGGGCGCTGGTTTCCGATGCGTTTAAAAACTGGAGCGGGATGTCTGCCTCCGGCGGCCGGCGCATCAAGCGCAGCATCAGCATTGATACCACCAGCGTGCATTTTCTCTCAGACGAAGAAGAGCAGCGCCTGAAAAAAAGCCGCCTGCTGCGGCCCTATCTTGACGCCAAAAATGAGGAACTCTCAGCGTGGAACCGCGAGGCGGGCGATGATTGTGTACTGAATGCGCGGCGTATGACTAACCTTGGCACATTTCGCGCCTACCTGACCGCCTACCTGCAGGATCATCCGCGAACGCGAAAAGATATGACGCTGATGGTTCGCCAGCTAGCGCCGACAGAAACGGGCCTGCCGCTTGAAATTTATGTCTTTACGAATACTGTCGTGTGGCTGGAGTATGAGGCGATTCAGGCCGATATCTTCGATCATATTTATGCCGTCATTGATGAATTTGGCCTGCGGGTACACCAGGCGCCTACCGGTAACGATATTCGCGCCGTTGCCGCATTGCTGTCGCCGCGTGCGCGCTAAGCGCCCCCGGTAGGCCGCAGAATTTTGGCCCGAAATATCAGCAGGATAATGCCGTTTTTTCATTATCGTCTGGTAGACATAAGGCGGGCGAAAACGCAGTTTTGCCCGCCTTAATATCAAACTGAACGGGTCATCCGGCCCGTTTATGACAAATTGTCTTTTCTCTCAGCGGGTTAAATTTCAGTTTTGCGAGACACTGCAAAAGCGGCGTAGCGTATTTCTGCCACACTTTGCGCCGGTCATAAACGGTTAAGGAGGCCTGAAATATGATAAAAACGCGCATTGCTGTGCTGATGACGATGGTAGTGCTCAGCCCGATGTTATCCGCAGCGGAGCAGGCGCAGGATGCGCCAGAAGGTTACCGGCTGGCGCAGATATTATTAGGCTGTGTCCCTTAATCCTCATGATGCTGGCGCTGAGCGAAAAAACCGCTGGCAAGGCGGAGGGCGCAGGGCAGAGTGGCCCTCTGTTCAAGCCCAACAACGCAGTCAGCGGGTTTTTCGCACGCGCCCCGGAGGGCTGGGGNCAGCGGGTTTTTCGCACGCGCCCCGGAGGGCTGGGGCTATTTTTACGCGCCGCTGCGTTACTCGCCGCTGATTTGGGCCCACCAAACTGCGCGGCTCGTGCCTTGCCGTGCGTAAAAATAGCCGTCAGCAGCATCCATGCAGGATTAAGGGACACAGCCTAATGAGTCGCCATAATCTGCGCGCGCCGTTGGCCAATAACGGCAGCCTGCTGGCGCAGGCCACGCCGCACGCCTGGCCGCAATGGGAGGTGCCCGGCGGGCAGCTCACCACCAAAGGCGGAGTGCTTGAGGTGTATATGGGGCGATATATGCGCGAGTGGCTGGCGCAGCAGGGATTATTCAGCGCGGACGAATGCCCGGCGCCGCAAAACGTCTACGCTTATGCAAACAGCCTGCAGCGCACGGTGGCGACGGCGCAGTTCTTTATCACCGGCGCTTTCCCCGGCTGCGATATTGCGGTGCATCACCAGGAAAAAATGGGGACGATGGATCCTACGTTTAATCCGTCTGTTACCCGTGGGGACGCAGCTTTTAGCCAGGCGGCTGTAAAGGCGATGGAGAAACAGCATGCGGCCAGCAACCTTAATGAGAGTTATAAACTGCTGGAAAAAGTGATCGACTATTCCCGGTCGCCGGCGTGTAAAGAAAAACGACAGTGCGATCTGGCCCGCGGCGGCGATATTTTTAGCGCGAATCTGCATGAGGAGCCGGGCGTGAAAGGGCCGCTAAAGGTGGGCAACGCGCTGGTGGATGCCTTCACGCTACAATATTACGAGGGTTTTGCGCTTGAAAAGGTGGCGTGGGGCGAGATTAAAAGCGATAGCCAGTGGCGGTTGCTTTCCCGGCTGAAAAATAGTTATCAGGATGCCCTGTTTACCTCTCCTGAGGTTGCGCGCAATGTGGCGGCGCCGCTGGTGAAATATATCAATCATGCGCTGGTGGAGCAGCGGGCGAACGGGCCTAAATTTACGCTGCTGGTTGGGCATGACTCCAATATCGCCTCGCTGCTGACTGCGCTGGATTTCCGGGCGTATAAACTGCCTGGCCAATATGAACGCACGCCCATTGGCGGCAAAATTATGTTTGAGCGCTGGCATGATACCCGCGGCAACCGGGACCTGTTAAAAGTGGAATATCTCTATCAGAGCGCCGGGCAGTTACGTAATGCGCAGCCGCTATCCCTACAAAGCCCGCCGCAGCGCGTTACGCTGGAACTGGCAGGTTGCCCCACAGATAGCAACGGGTTTTGCCCGATGGAGACGTTTGAACGGGTGATGCGTAACGCGGCGCGTTAAGCCTGGCGTAAGCGGAATAAACCAGGGCCAGATCGGCTGAGCGGGTTACGCCTTCGTATCCCGCGTTTTGTTTGCCCGGTTCTGGTTTATTGCGCTGTCATGGTCTGCAGGCCTCAGACGTTTTTACGTTCAATGGTCTGTTCGCCCCAAAAGAGCGTGTCTTTGTCCGTCTTTTTGAAGGCGCGTTCCAGCACTTCATCGCTGCCGTCTTCCCAGATCTTTTCTGCGTCTTTTTCATCATAATTAGCCACTTCAAAAATGGCTTCGGCTATCTCTACCGAGGTATTGCGCAGCGAAGCCCATTCACCTACGCGGTGCGTTTTTGACTCTTGATTTTGCATGCTTTTCTCCTCCAGTTTTAGCCGTTAAATTTCATTGCGAGACGCGCAACATGCTGGCCCTGATAGCGGGCGATGGTTAGCTCCTCTTCGCTGGGCTGGCGTGAACCATCGCCGCCTGCGATAGTGGTTGCGCCATAGGGCGTACCGCCGCGAACCTGAGAGACATCAAAAAGCTCTTTTGTGCCGTAGCCGACAGGCACGATGATCATGCCGTGGTGAGCAAGCGTCGTCCATGTAGACGAAATGGTCTGCTCCTGACCGCCGCCGGTGCCGGTTGAGCTAAAAACGCTGCCCAGTTTGCCATAGAGCGCGCCTGACGCCCAAAGCCCGCCGGTTTGGTCGAGAAATGTGCGCATTTGTCCGGCCATGTTGCCAAAGCGGGTAGGCGTGCCGAAAATAATGGCGTCATAGTTCACCAGTTCCTGCGGCGTTGCGACCGGCGTGTCCTGCTTTTTACCCCCCGCTTTTTCAAACGCGTCCTGCGCCATCGTTTCAGGCACGCGCCTGAGGGTAACCTGTGCGCCGTCGATGCGTTTCGCGCCTTCCACGACGGCCTGCGCCATCGTTTCGATGTGTCCATACATGGAATAATAGAGTACCAGTATTTTTGTCATATCCTTAAACTCTCCTGTTGAACGTTCTGAAAAGGACGTATTGCTTTTATTTAAAGATATGACGTAGCGACGAGAGTGCAAATCAGAGGGGCATTTCTGTAATTTATCCGATGCGCCGTAAAACGCTGTCCTTCAGGCGAGGGACAGAAGGCGCGGTTTACCGACTAACCAAAAATGGCTTCATGGCTCACTGCCTGAAAATTCGCGCCTGAAACACACTGGCTGAAAGAATCTCCCTCGCAGCCGTCACTAAAAGATCTGGCGCGCGGCTACAAAAATTTCTTCCACAAGCGTGCTGCATTCCCCCCGCTTTAAAGAGCGTGGTCAAAATGACGCATTCCGCTACCTTCCGGGCGTGAAGCCCGATCGGCTCAACGGTCGTATATCGCTTCCAACGTTAGGGCGGGTTCGCTGGCGCAACAGCCGCTCACGCGGCAAATGGTACAGCGTTGCGCCTGCTGTGGACATACAGCGAAAAAGAACCGCTTATTAGAAAGTAAATTCGTGTGTCAGGTATGCGGCTACGCCGCGAACGCCCATGTAAACGGCGTACGTAATTTTTATCGGCAGAGCATGCCGCGTTTGCCTGTGGGGGATGGCGCAGGCAGTCTGCCTGTTGAAGCAGGAACCTACCGGGTCGTTTCAGGCTCCGGTCTGAACGCTGCGGGAATTTTCGTTCTTCAGGGCAGGGGAGGAGGTCTATGCTAATGTATTATGCTGCGTCGGTATGTAGCATCAGGATACATTTTTCTGTTATTGGCTTTTTTGTGCGCTAAGAGAAACTTATGGAAATTTTAGCGCCGGATAAAGCCTGCATGCCGCAAGAGTATTGCAGAGTATGTCTGAATTTTTGCCAATCCTTGCGGCTGTTCTACGCTTAAGGCTACGCGGAAATGTCACCGGCGCGCATACGCTGGCCGCGAAACGAGAACATCGACATTAACTGAATAGTGATGTTAAACAATTCGCGACGTTGGAGGTCAAGATGGCAAATCATCGTGGTGGTTCAGGTAATTTTGCAGAAGACCGTGAAAGGGCTTCCTCAGCCGGGCGTAAAGGCGGGCAGCAGAGCGGCGGGAACTTTAAAAACGACCCGCAGCGCGCCTCAGAAGCAGGCAAAAAAGGAGGCAAAAACAGCCACGGTTCACGCAGCAGTTGATGGCGCTCGTGACGTGAGCGTTCACTGCGCAGGGTTTGTCGCATAAGGCGTCTCCTGCCCCGTCAGGCGGGATTGCCCGGCGGTTAATAAGTGAACTCCCACCACCCTGTAAGCGCGCTGCTTACAGGGTGTTTTTTTATCGCTTGTTGAATAACGGATTCAGGAAATGTCGCAAAGCGGGTACTGGCGCGTTCGATGGGTTGCTTTTTAACGCCCCCCTATTCAACCGCTGCAAAACGCGCTACAGCAAGGGCGACGCCCGGCGTCGGTTAAGGCTTGCCAGGCGCGAGTGCGGCGACTCAAGCCTCGTTGTCGCGTCAATAGCGGCGGCCATATTATCTCGCGGTTTAGCGCTGTAGCGCCATTTGGTATCCTGAGCGCGGTTTTAACGGAGAGGGTGAATATGGCAGACAGCGCAATGGCCGCAGGGCGGCGCGCTACGGCGACAGCGGCAAAAAAAACGGCGATTTTGCGCGCGGGCCTGGATATTTTTTCACGCTTTGGGCTGCATGGCGCAACGCTGGACAGGCTTGCCGGGCAGGCGGGGGTGTCAAAAACCAACCTTCTTTATTACTTTCCCACTAAAGAGACGCTTTATATTGCCGTATTGCAGGATCTGCTTGATATATGGCTGGCGCCCCTGAAAGCATTTCGCGCTGATTCGCAGCCCGTGGCGGCTATTAGCGACTATATCCGGCTGAAGCTTGCGGTTTCGCGAGATTACCCTCAGGCATCAAGGCTGTTTTGCCAGGAGATGTTGCAGGGCGCGCCGCTGTTAAAATCGCTACTTGAAGGGGAGTTGAAGGAGCTGGTGGCAGAGAAGACGGCGATAATTAATGACTGGATTGCCGGCGGCAGGCTGGCAGCGGTAGACGCGCATCACCTTATCTTCACTATCTGGGCGACAACCCAGCATTATGCGGATTTTTCGGTACAAATTGAGGCCGTATCCGGCCGGACGTTACAGGACGACGCCTTTTTCCATCAGGCCGTTGAGCACATTCAGCGTATTATCCTTAAGGGCGTTTGCCCGCGTTAGTTATCCGGCGGCAGCGGGCAGCTCAGATCGCCTTCGTCGCACTGCGTCAGCGCGCTTAAGAAATTAATGCGCTCGCGGGTTTTGTCCGTAAGGCACTGGTTGAGCACCAGGGCTTGCGCACTGCCGCCAACAGCCCCGGAACTGACAAATTTACAGTCGGCGTCGCGGACTCTTATCCACGCCTGTTCGGCTTCGGCCAAAAGCTGGCGCTGTTGCGGCGTGGCGCGCTGAAGGATGGCCTGATAGGTTTCATTAAGGTTTTGATCCGCTTTCTGGTATTCCGCCGCGGCGCAGGCGTTCATCTCCTGCTGGGTCTGGATATTGCCGCAGTCGGCTGCAAGCGCAGTTTGCGTCAGCATCAGGCCAGCGATGACAGGCAAAGTATATTTCATAATACTCCTCAGTAAAAAAGGCCCCTGGGGCAGGAGCCTTATCACTCTAACGAAGCCTTAGCCGATTGTCATCAGGCTGGCGTTACCGCCAGCGGCGGCCGTGTTCACACTGAGCGAACGTTCAATGTAAAGCCTTTCCAGCAGCAGATTCGTTTCACCATGCGCAAAGCCCTGCACCGACACAATGGCGCCGCTGCGTGCCGCCACGTCTTCACATAGCTTACGTAGCTTATCTGAGTGGCCGTGATAAATCACCGCGTCAAAGCGCTGGTTGAGCAACGCTTCGGGCGCTACCAGATCTATCTGGTTTCGCACCCCGGCAGGCAGTTGTTTTGCCAGTTCATATTGCACGCCATTGTCCGGCCACAACACCCGGCAGCCCACGGCGGTGGCGGCGGCAAGTTGGGTGAGCGCATCTTGTTGGTTGTCTGCGATACAAAGCACGCGCTCGCGCGGCATCAGGCTGTAGCTGTTACGTTCGCCGGTCGGTCCTGGCAGCAGGCGCAGCGTGCCGCTTTGCGCCAGATCGGCCAGATGCTGGCACAAAGCGTGCAGCTCAGGGCGATTCTTCGCCCAGTCGGTTAACGCCCGATGCGCGCTTTGCAGCGCCGTTTTCAACTGCGCCTGCGCCGCTACGCCTGCATCCTGCCGCGCAAGCGTAGCCTGTACGGCATTCTCCGGCCGGTGGCTTAACAGGCGGTACAGATAGAGCGGGCCGCCGGCTTTCGGCCCTGTGCCGGACAAACCTTCGCCGCCAAACGGCTGCACGCCTACTACTGCGCCAACCATGTTACGGTTGACATACAGGTTGCCCACGTGCGCCTGGCCTGTAACCTGAGCGATGGTTTCATCAATGCGGGTATGTACGCCGAGCGTCAACCCATAGCCTGCGTCGTTGATGTGCTGGATGAGGCTGTCCAGGTCTTCGCGACGATAACGCACAACGTGTAGCACTGGCCCAAAGATTTCGCGCGTTAGTTCGTCAATGCTGTCCAGTTCGATAAGCGCTGGCGCAACAAATGTGCCGTTTTGCCAGTCGCGCGCATCGAGACTGTTTTCCCGCACCGCCTGAAAAACAGGGCGTCCTTTAGCGCGCAGCGTCTGGATATGTTGCTCGATATTATCGCGCGCGTCGGCGTCAATAACCGGGCCGATGTCTGTTGACAGACGCCCCGGGTTGCCCATGCGATACTCCGCCATTGCGCCCTTGAGCATTTTTAGCGTATGGTCAGCGACCTCCTCCTGGATGCACAGCACGCGCAGCGCGGAGCAACGCTGACCTGCGCTGTCGAACGCGGAAGCAAGAACATCGACCACGACCTGCTCGGTTAGCGCAGACGAGTCGACGATCATCGCGTTCAGGCCGCCGGTTTCCGCTATCAGCGGCGTGGGGCGGCCCTGTGGGTCGAGTCGGCTGGCGATGCTGCGCTGAAGCAGCGCTGCGACTTCAGTCGAGCCGGTAAACATCACGCCGCGCACCCGTGCGTCGCCGGTCAGGCGCGCGCCCACGGTTTCGCCGCGTCCGGGAAGCAGTTGCACTACGCCAGGCGGCACGCCCGCTTCGCGCAGAATGGCGATTCCCTGGGCTGCAATGAGCGGCGTTTGCTCGGCGGGTTTGGCCAGTACGCAGTTGCCGGCCGCCAGCGCGGCGGCAATCTGGCCGGTAAAAATCGCCAGCGGAAAGTTCCACGGGCTGATACATACCACAGGGCCAAGGGGGCGATGGGTTTCGTTATCGAAATCGTGGCGTGCCTGGCAGGCGTAATAGCGCAGGAAATCCACGGCTTCGCGCACTTCTGCGATGGCGTTGCTAAAGGTCTTACCCGCCTCCCGGACCAGGATGCCGATAAGCGTTTGCATCTGGTCTTCCATCAATACAGCGGCGCGTTCCAGCGCGGCCGCGCGCTCAGCGGGCGGCGTGGCGAACCAGACAGGGGCCTGGTTGACGGCGCTGTCCAGCGCGCGGGAAATCTCATCTTCCGTTGCTTCGCGCGTATAACCGACAATATCGGTTGAATCGGCCGGGTTGAGTACCGGCTCTATATCGCCTTCGGGGACATCCTTTTCCAGGCAAGGCAGCGCAAGCCATTTCTGGCTTGCGCTGTTAAGCAGCGAAGCGGAGAGGGAGGCCAGACGATGTTCGTTCGCCAGATCCAGACCAACGGCATTGGCGCGTTCGCTGGCGTAGAGTTCGCGCGGCAGCGGAATTTTCGGGTGCGCCAGCCCTAGCGTGCCTTCCCGCTCGGCCATCCGCTCTACGCCAGCCACCGGATCGGCGACCAGTTCATCGACAGGCAGCGTGGCGTCGGCAATGCGGTTAACGAAGGAGGTGTTAGCCCCGTTTTCCAGCAGGCGGCGCACCAGATAAGCCAGCAGCGTTTCGTGAGTGCCCACCGGCGCATAAATGCGGCACGGGCGGTTTAGCTTGCCATCGGCGGCTTTGCCAACCACTTGCTCGTAGAGCGGCTCGCCCATGCCGTGCAGGCACTGAAATTCGTACTGGCCCGGATAATAGTTTTGCCCGGCAAGTTGATAGATAGCGGCCAGAGAGTGAGCGTTGTGCGTGGCGAACTGCGGATAGATAAGGTTTGGTACTGATAATAGCTTTTTCGCGCAGGCGAGGTAAGAGACGTCGGTGTACGCCTTGCGGGTATAAACCGGATACCCTTCCAGCCCTTCTACCTGAGCGCGCTTGATTTCGCTATCCCAGTAGGCGCCTTTTACCAGCCGAATCATCAGGCGCCGGCGGCTGCGAGTGGCAAGCTCAATAAGGTAGTCGATAACAAACGGGCAGCGTTTCATATAGGCCTGGATAACAAAGCCGATGCCGTGCCAGCCTTCCAGCTCTGGCTCAAAGCACAATTTTTCCAGCAAATCGAGGGAGATTTCTAACCGATCGGCCTCTTCGGCATCAATGTTAATACCAATATCATACTGGCGCGCCAGCAGCGTCAGGGATTTCAGACGCGGGTAAAGTTCATCCATTACGCGCTCGTACTGGGCGCGGCTGTAGCGTGGGTGCAGGGCGGAAAGTTTGATGGAGATCCCCGGCCCTTCATAAATGCCGCGGCCGTTAGAGGCTTTACCAATAGCATGGATCGCCTGCTGATAGGCTACCATATAGGCCTGGGCATCGGCGGCGGTCAGGGCGGCTTCGCCAAGCATGTCGTAAGAATAGCGAAAGCCCTTATCTTCAAGCTTGCGGGCATTGGCCAGCGCTTCAGCGATAGTTTCACCCGTTACAAACTGCTCGCCCATCAGGCGCATCGCCATATCCACGCCTTTGCGGATAAGCGGCTCCCCGCGTTTGCCGATAATGCGATTGAGCGAACGTGACAGGCTGGTTTCATTGTGAGTGGAAACCAACCGCCCGGTGAACAGCAGCCCCCATGTGGCGGCGTTAACAAACAGCGACGGGCTGCGGCCAAGATGCGCCTGCCAGTCGCCGCTGCTGATTTTATCGCGAATCAGCGCGTCACGCGTGGCTTTGTCCGGGATGCGCAGCAGGGCTTCGGCCAGACACATCAGCGCGACGCCCTCCTGAGACGATAGCGAGAACTCCTGTAATAGCCCCTGAACCATACCAGCGCGACCGCCGGCGCTCTTTTGATTACGCAATTTATCCGCCAACTGATAAGCGAGCCTGTGCGTGCGTTCGGCAATATCGACAGGCATGCGCGCCTGTTCAAGGAGCATCGGGACGGCGTCAGTTTCCGCCCGTCGCCAGGCAGCGGTGATTGCGGCGCGGCTGACCGACTGAGGCAAAATGTGTTCCGCAAAATCAAGAAACGGCTGAGCTGCTTCCTGCGTTGGTGGGGCGAATTCTTCACTTTCATTTGCCGCTGCGCTTAACAGCGCTGGCAGTTCCGGTAGTGTTTCGTTATTCTCCAGTCGTTCCAGGTAGTTGAAAATTGCTTGCTTAATCAGCCAGTGCGGTGTGCGATCAATACGTGATGCCGCTGTTTTTATACGTTCGCGGGTCGCTTCGTCCAGCTTTACCCCCATGGTCGTGGTTCCCATGTCGTCAACTCCTGTCGTTCATTTGAATGGTCTGTTTGAAACGAAATATCTCCCATGTTGCAACTTTGTGCAACCTTGTTAAATGTGACCTCGTTTGCAACCCTTGAAATGAATAAAAATGAGCGAAGAAATAGCGGCCCGCCTTTCATAAATACAAAATGCGGGATGCGAATTTTCTGCGTAAGTTAACGTTTTTTTACGGTGCAACTGCTAAAAACCGTGAGCAAGTGCAACCTGGTAAAAAATAAAGCTGTTCTAACGCAGTTATGTGTGTGAAAAATATGTTAAGTTTATTGTTAATGAAAACTGTGTGAAAGAGTAAAAAAACGCAGAACACAACAAAAGGACCGTTTCGTTCCAACGGCCTTAACCGGACATAACCTGTTTGGTGCAATTAAGTGGAGAATACGAATGACAGCAAGCACGCCGATGCTGGTAACCTTTTTTATTTATATTCTGGGGATGATATTCATTGGTTTTATCGCCTGGCGATCGACCAAAAACTTTGATGACTATATTCTGGGCGGCCGTAGCCTTGGTAGTTTTGTAACGGCGCTGTCCGCTGGCGCTTCTGATATGAGCGGCTGGCTGCTGATGGGGCTGCCGGGCGCGATTTTTATCGCCGGCATTTCCGAAAGCTGGATTGCTATCGGCCTGACCTTAGGCGCTTACGTTAACTGGAAGCTGGTTGCAGGCCGCCTGCGCGTGCATACGGAAGCTAATGATAATGCGCTGACGCTGCCGGATTATTTCACCGGTCGGTTTGAAGATAAAAGCCGCGTATTGCGCATTATTTCCGCGCTGGTGATCCTGGTCTTCTTTACTATTTACTGTGCCTCCGGCGTCGTAGCGGGAGCGCGCCTGTTTGAAAGTACTTTTGGGATGAGCTACGAAACCGCGCTGTGGGCCGGGGCTGCCGCGACCATCCTTTATACGTTTATTGGCGGCTTTCTGGCCGTAAGCTGGACCGATACTGTACAGGCCAGCCTGATGATTTTTGCACTGATACTGACGCCCGTAATCGTTATCCTGGCTATAGGGGGCCTTGATGACTCGCTGGAGGTCATCAAACAAAAAAGTATCGATAACGTCGATATGCTCAAGGGGCTGAATGTTATGGCCATTATCTCGCTGATGGGCTGGGGACTGGGGTACTTTGGTCAGCCGCACATCCTGGCGCGCTTTATGGCCGCTGATTCCCATCATACCATTGTGCACGCGCGTCGTATCAGCATGATCTGGATGGTGTTATGCCTGGCGGGCGCGGTAGCGGTAGGTTTCTTTGGCATCGCTTACTTCAGTAACAACCCGCAGCTTGCGGCAGCGGTAGATCAAAACAGCGAGCGCGTATTTATTGAACTGGCGCAACTGCTGTTTAACCCGTGGATTGCGGGTGTGCTGCTTTCTGCGATACTTGCGGCGGTGATGTCGACGTTAAGCTGCCAGTTGCTGGTATGTTCCAGCGCCATTACCGAAGATCTTTATAAAGCTTTTTTGCGCAAGGGCGCCAGCCAGAAAGAGCTGGTGTGGGTCGGGCGTGCGATGGTGCTGGCGGTGGCGCTGGTGGCTATCGCGCTGGCCTCTAATCCGCAAAACCGCGTGCTGGGGCTGGTGAGCTACGCCTGGGCCGGGTTTGGCGCGGCGTTTGGCCCGGTGGTGCTCTTCTCGGTCATGTGGTCCCGCATGACGCGTAATGGCGCGCTGGCCGGAATGATTATTGGCGCGCTAACGGTTATTGTCTGGAAGCACTTTGGTTGGCTTGGGTTGTACGAAATCATCCCGGGCTTTATTTTTGGCAGTATCGGGATTGTGCTATTCAGCCTGTTGGGCAAAGCGCCGTCACGCGATATGTTGCAACGCTTTAATGCGGCAAACGCTCGTTATCACAGCGCGCCGCCGTCCAGCTTACAGACCGACTAAGTTACCGGCCAGAGTATGTTAGCCGCCGGCGCAAACTTGTAACGGCAGCTATTTTTCAGGCCCGGCAGGCGGCCTTCAGTTTGTCGATAAAGAAGGAAAAAATATATTTTTTCCTTCTTTTTTGTTGGTTGTCGCATGATTGGTCGCTATTTTTTAGTGTTTTATTCTGTTTGCGCGGGCGGTGTAGTGAAATAATTAATGTTGCAAAAATGCTTTTCTCTGATGTAATTAATAGCAGGCGGTCATGCCAGACTGTGAATAGTTGTTCACTTACGGAGACAGTGGATGCCTAAGCGCTGTATTACGCAGCAGCCTCAAATAATAACCCGTAGACCTCCGCCGGGACGTATTTTTACCGGCAAGTTTTCCTTCACCGCTGAATTTCATTTTTTCACTCTCTCCCATCTAACCGGCATTTGCGGCAACACCGTGCGCTGCAGGCTTGGGCCAAAAATCGGCAATTTACGGCTTACAAGGAAGCCAAACTACATCTGTTTGAGTACATCAACGCGCGCCAGCGGGTCCGCGTACTATGTAAACCCACTCATCAAGGTGCTATCTATGGGAAGACAGAAAGCAGTGATCAAAGCCCGTCGCGAAGCGAGACGTTTGTTAAGACGGGATTCTCGCAGCCACAAGCAGCGCGAGGAAGAATCGGTCACCTCGCTTGTGCAAATGAGCGGCGTAGAAGCTATCGGTATGGCCAGGGATTGCCGTGATAATTCGCCTGTTGAGGCGCGCAATCGGGCGCAGGAGCGCTATTTGCAGGCGATAGAGCGTAAAAGATTGATTTTTGCCACCGGGGAAGCCGGGTGCGGAAAAATGTTTATTAGCGCGGCAAAGGCTGCGCAGGCGCTGATACATAAAGATGTCGAAAGGATTATCGTTACCCGACCGGTACTGCAGGCTGATGAAGATCTTGGCTTCCTGCCTGGCGATATCACAGAGAAATTCGCACCCTATTTTCGCCCCGTTTACGATGTACTGGTGCGCCGGTTGGGCGCTTCTTTTATGCAGTACTGCCTGCGACCGGAGATAGGTAAAGTGGAGATCGCGCCATTTGCTTATATGCGAGGGCGTACGTTTGAAAATGCCGTTGTGATACTGGACGAAGCCCAGAATGTTACCGCCGCGCAGATGAAGATGTTCCTGACGCGCCTTGGCGAGAATGTGACGGTGATTGTCAATGGCGATATTACTCAGTGTGACTTGCCAAATGGTATACCGTCCGGCCTGAGCGATGCCCTGGCCCGGTTTGAGGATGACGAAATGGTAGGCGTAGTGCGTTTTACTAAAGAAGATTGTGTGCGTTCCGCACTTTGCCAGCGTGCGCTATTAGCTTATAGCTAACGTTTTTATTCATAACGGGAAGCCGGGCGCAGGCCTGATGCTGGTCATTTAAGGAGCCTGTCAGTAATTCTGTGTAACTGCCAATGTATTA
>NZ_JAEPBH010000049.1 GCF_016632365.1 Tenebrionibacter intestinalis
GCCAGAAGAAGGTGTAAACGGCGCGGAGGTGGTCGCGCATTTCCCTTGTCAACTTACGGGAATGCGACACCACTGGCTGCGGCTTACTGACAGATTTTTTTTCTTCATCCGAGGCAGCATGAGCAAGATGGAGATCAAAATTATTTCCACCACCAAAGCGGCTTTGCAGAAACAGTAAGACAAAAATCAGGAATCCGAGCCCCGTCGCTACAAACAGCCCTGTCTGCCAGTGGTCATGTGTGGTCGTTCCGACCTCAAACCCTAAAGCTCCGGGTTCACGCCAGACAAGCCAGCACAGACAGAGTACACCAGCCAGTACCAGGATGATAATAAACCACAGGAAAATCCTGCTTCCTGGCAGACTCAGGATATGCTTCACAATTAACGCTCCTTGTTAAAAGTAATTAATCACACAGGGGTAACGGCCTGGCTCCAGAGCGTTCCGTTATCACGATCGGCACTGATGGCAAGTTGAGCAGTGCCGGTTTGCTGGGCGGTCTGTGCAGCGGCTGCCGCTGCGAGCCATGGTGAAACATATCCCGCATGGCCAATAATAAGATCAGTATTGTGCCGACCTGACGGTGATGGCACGCCTGAAAGGATCGGCAGCGCCATCGCCGGAATAACAGCAGACGACTCCTCGGGAGTCAGACCACTGAGCCAGAGGTGTTTGATCTGCCCATCCTCTAAAGGCGCCCAATCTGCTGCCTGTACGATCCCCTCCCCCGGAGACTGTGGATCGGTGCGCTCTGGGCGATGAAGCCATGCCAGCGGTGGGAGCGTATTCTGGGTAAGACGATTACCCAGCAGTAATGCCACCATTGCTTCAGTACTCCCCTCGCGCTTTTCTGGTGCCACCTGAAGGGCAATGACGAGTAACAGGGATTTGTCATTAATACGGTTGTCCAGCCACTCATCGATGAACTGCATACCGTGACCGTCGATATAGCTGATTGGTTGAACGATGCCGGACGCTTCCAGACATTCATACCAGATCGGAATAAAACGGCGTGGAAGTATAGTGGTGTCTGACTCAAACAATACAGCCAGGGACTGATCCGAAGTGAATGGGTTCAATGCCGTAGCAACTTCATCAAGTAGATTCTTCAACCCGGCCCTGAATATTTCTATATCCTGTATTTCTGGCTCAAGGAATTCATCATCCAACTGAACTGCCGGAGGTAATGAAAAAAAAGTATGAAAGCTAATTTCATTTTCACGGCCACGACCCGGCTGGTTTTCAAGGATAGATGGCCCCTTTATAAGTAACGACACTGGAGACTGGAAAGGCGTTTCCGGCAGAGGGACATCCAGACCAATATGTAGGATCTGAAGCACCCGACGTCCACGACGAGTTTCCCGAAGTAGAGTCTCTTCGCGTCGGCTGTCCCATCCATCGGCATGCGTGTGCTGAAAAAACCAGACCAGCAACCGCAGGATAAATACAGTGAACCAGAGCATCATCACAGCTGCTGAGATCAACAACCAGTATTTTGTACCGTCTCCAGCACGATCCAGCACCAGTCCAACTATGGCACCGAGGATAACCAGAGATCCCAGAGCAGAAAGCCAGTAGCCAAACCGAATAGGGTTCGGACGCCATGCAGCAGGCGGAATAATTTTAAGATTGACAGACATATCAGGGAATAAAGACCAGTTCAGGGGAAACGGCATCAAGATTTAATTGGGCCTTCAGGCGCTCAACACCCGAACCAGACCATTCAAAAGTCACACCCTTTTCGTTCCACGATATTGAAGAAAAATCATCATTTACTGCACTACTTTGTTCAATGGAACGCCAGCAACTGGAAACCATAATACGTTGTACTTGTACCGCTTGCTTATTTTCAATTCTGTAGATATCAGCATACATTTCCTGCCCTGCGCCACATTGAGCTGTAGGGTTTCCCGGCCGTGAGGGAAACCCTTTGATCAGTAAAAAAAATTTTTTGCTATTTACAATATGTATTTTCTTATCACTATAAAGCGACCATAAATCTTTCTCAGGATTGATGGTAACGCTTTCAATAAGAAACGGCTTCCAGCGATCCTCTACTTCCTTTATTTCTGAAGCGTAAAGAGGAAAAACCATAAATATAAAAAAAAACCATGTGTATTTCATCTTAATACCTCTCATAGACAGTGTCGGCATAACATAAACCAGAATATACCCAAGGATGCTCAGCACTTTGCCCATTACCACCGAGTCGATATGTTGGCTGATCGCGAACATGAAGCTGCTGTTCCGTTTGACCAGCATTTTCCGGACGGTTCATATTCCAGCCAATATTTCCTGTTGTGCTGTCACATAAATGGTTATATTTGCGTACCCATGAATTTTTCGTGCTGTCCCACTTATAGTAATGACCACCGTTCCACATAGCGATAGCATCTCTTTCGACCATTTCTTCAGTAAAATTCCCATGCTGGCTCAAATAGCGTCGTGCATCGTTTAATTTCTGTTGGAAAAGATCCCGGCCAGCATTAACGTTAGCTTTCCAGTTCCATACTGTGTTGTAATCTGGAGGCGGATTTGTCGCTTGTGTCATACCATAACCATTATCAAATGATAAAATTGGCTGACCATCACTATTGATAAAATGCTTTATATGAGTTTCGTGTCTGGCAAGCTTAAGAAGATTTTCTCCACCTTCAAGCGTTGCCATATAAGAAGCGACATCCGCTTCAGTTGGATTCTGACCGCTAATTTTAATATTACGTGATATGGTGATTTCACCTATTTTGACTGATACCGACAGGTTTCCGCCCAGAACCTTTCCTTCGCCAAAATTAGCTTTCCAGATTTTATCTGCCGAGGAAAAAGTTCCAGACTCGGTAAAATTACGTTTAACTTTTGAGCCTCTGCGATTTTCGTAAACGCCCATCCTGGCATCCCAGGTGATTTTCCACGACCAGGCATAAGGCCCTGCAGCTGGCGTGGCAAACTCAAATACTATGTCAGGGAGTGTGGCGTCAGCATTGATTTTGAATTCAGCATTGTCAGCCGGCCTCACCCATGTGGTGTTTTCTGCTGTAGCAATGATCTGAACCAGACTGTCCGGCGTGTTATTTGTGGTGCCTGCGTTTTGTGCGTTTTGTGCGTTTTGTGCGTTTTCCATAATATGGCCCTTCCCTGTTCCTTAAAACTTCAACGTTAATTTTTCAGCTGTACGGGTAAATACCCGTTCTGTCAGCCCATCGTTATCAGTAATACCTTCCCAGATCTGGCCTGATGCGCTTCGGATGGTATACGGCACACCTGCACGTGGGGTGACCTTATCAGCTTCAGTGATCCGGAACTGCTCATCAAATAAGTCACCGACCTTGCCTGGTGGTGTGGTAATAGCCTTAACATCGCTCGCAGCATCCTTACGGCCATAACGTCCTGCGCGGGTGTTATATTCGCCATTTGTAGCCAACTCAATCCTGGCTGCATCAAGCGTAAAATAACTGCCCCCGGCATTCAGGGTAATCCGCTTTGCCGCGGTAATCTGAATTTCATCTTCGGTACTGACGATACTGATGCCCTTGCGCGCAAGCAGCTCCATGGTGTCGTTCTGCGCCTGCACCGTCACCGGTCCCTGGTTGGCAATCAGCTTCATGCCCAGTTTGCGCACAAACACGCTCAACTGCGCGCCCACCCCCACAAACAGCTTTTTCACCACGCTGATATCGGCATTGTTACCGGCTGTCGCTACCAGGTTTTGCCCTGCTGATAGCTGCAGGTGCTCGCCGCTGGTCACGGCCACGCCGTCCGGCGCGGTGAGGTGCAGCACTGAGGCCTTCAGCTCGTTCAGCTTCTGCTCCATCAGCGCTATCTGGGCCTGTAATTCGGCAGGACTTGCCTGTGAGGCCCGGGCATCGTCCGAGATGGCCTGCATCTCTTCTCTGGCGGCCTTAAGGCGACTGACGGCCGGGGCCATTTCCAGCACCTGTCCCCGGGCTTTGCTCTGCGTATCTGCTGTGATATAAATTCCTTTCCCGGCACGCAGCGCCCCCCAGGAATCGCTGCGCAGTTCAAACCCGCTGCCGCGCTGGTCACGGTTTGCGTCAACCAGATACCCCAGATTCAGCTGCGTTTTACCGCCATTCTCCGTCGAAATCTTTATCGATTCCTTCTGGCGATTATCCTCGATCCTTATTTTGTTATTTGTGGGTGTCCTGAGCACGTTACGCCGGTAGTTGGCGATGTTGACATGATCCGGATGGGTTGAGGTATGCAGCGCCCCGATGATATAGGGCCGGTCCGGGTTGCCGTCCTCAAACGCCACCGCCACCTCAGTGCCCGCCAGCAGCGGCAGGTGCAGGCCGTAAGTATCGCCCGCGTACGGGCGGGCCTGGCGCACCCACAGGCTTTCATACCCGGTCTGCCAGCTGTCGCGGTCAAACAGAAAATTAATGCGGTAGCGGCCATCCTTATCGATATGCCCGTAGATATCGTTTTCCGTGGTACTGGTCACCCGCGCCGGCAGCGTACCGGCCATCACCGGACGGGCTTTCAGCCGCGGCCGGAAGCTGTAGCGCCCGCCTGCCGGCATCGCCGTGAAGGCGGTTTCCAGACTCCTGTCACGCCGCGCGCGGCAGCGCAGGGCCGTTATCACCACGCCCTGGCTGAATATCTCACCGGCCGTGCTGCCGGTGACTTTCAGCAACGTCCCCGCCGCCAGCGCGGCAGCGTTGCAGACACCGGCAAGCCGCGTCTGGTCATTCACATAGCGCTCATGGCTGAGCCGGGCGTAAAACTGACCGCTTTCCGGTAGCGGATCGCGACTTTCCCCTGCGGTCAGATAATTACCGGCAAAGTGATATGCCTCGCCGTAGGTGGTTTCATCCCCGGCGGTGATGTCCACCTGCGCGTCCATATCGGCAGCGGCATCCCGGTAGTTGTAATCTCGCGTGAAGACCGATTTTTCCACCACCCGGTGGCGGCTCTGCATCCCCCACACCGACTCCACCGCGTCATCATGCAGACCGGACGGCGCCACCGCCGACAGCGTGATTTCCGGCGCATAGCCTTTCTGCGCGTCAAAGAACTCCACCACATCGATGTGCAGCCGGGTGTCGGTACTGAACCGAAACCAGATCCCCACCTCGGCCAGCAGGCGGCTGATAAAATCGTAATCTGATTCCGAGAACTGCATTACCTGCTCACGGCGCGGATATTCCCGCGTCAGGTCGAACAGAAAGTCCTGCCCGCGCATGTTATGGCGCTCACGCAGGATCTTCTCAACGATCTGCGGCACTGACATATCCTGGTAAATCGCGTTCTGGCGGCTGCGTCTGAGCAGTGCCAGGCGCGGCTGCAGCGTCAGGGCATAGCGGGTTTCATCACGGGAAGAAGAGAGCCGGCGAAAGGCTGTCACCACGCCCTGCACGGTGCGTACCGGCTGCTGAAGCGGCACGCCCCAGGCCTGCGCCACTTTGGCAGAGAGTACAAGCGCCGCGGGTTTCAGCAGCAACTGCTGCGGCGTCAGGGAATGGTCGGCGGAGGTGAACTCAATATCCCAGCGAAACGGGCGACTGAGGGATTCGCGACCGTCCAGTTCAACAACATCAAGCGTTGCAGTACAGTTCTGAACGCAAAGGCGATGATGGTTGTGGCTGAAAAAGAGGGGTAAGGCAGTATCCGTCACGGCTGACCTCCTGTGTCATATGGTTCGGAAATGTAGGGCTTCAGGTATGCTACCGCCCATAGCCCTAAGCCCCGGCCCAGAAGGCGTAACCCAAAAATGCTGTATTTACCCATACCCAGGATAAATGGCACAACGAAAGCTAATTTCTGAATGGTGATTTTTAAATCAATACTGCTGGCTTGTAAAGACGGGAAACATTAACAGCACTGGCTGATTTATATAGAAAAAAGGATCCTCAAAAACTATTCTCTACCATTGTGTATCTGATAAATATTTAACGCTGCGTATACAGCCTACAGGTCCATAAACTACTAAAATAATAAAGAGTTACTGTATCCATTAATTTTCCTGAGCCAGAGCACATCTTGATCCTGTGACGCAGTTAATTCTGATTAGCTCTAAATACTACTTCACTGTAATTGTCTTAATATTTCCAGGCCACGACACTTTCGTAGTCGGGGCTTTGACAGTTTTTACCCGAAAAAGAGCGCAGCCCTTTTCCTTTGCAGGCAACGGCGTACTGACACACATTTATTTTTATAGTCATACCAGCATTTACTCTTTGCATCCGCCGGCTGTCAAAGGCTTACTCACTCCATTAATCACATATAAAACAAAAATATAATATTGACATGCTCAATCGCCACCCGGACAGCTTCAATGAGGTCTCCTGACTTGCCCTCCCTCTGTGTTTTTCGCCTGAAACGCAGAAAAGCCAGGATCGATAATTATCAGCCCGTGCTCATTGCAAATGTTTTCGCACTAATCAACTGGCACGCCAGCGTTGTGTCTTTAGCCTGCTTTTTCACTTGTCCACCGAACGTATGAATATAGCCAGGACATCCTGTATACTCCGCGTTTTTCCGAGCAATGATTGTATAAGTAAATGGCTAAGATTGGATTTTTATCATTAGGGTGTCCGAAAAACCTGGTGGACTCCGAGCGCATTCTGACCGAGCTGCGTACCGAAGGTTATGATGTGGTGCCAAACTACGACAACGCCGATATGGTTATTGTCAATACCTGCGGCTTTATCGACAGTGCCGTGCAGGAGTCGCTGGAGGCCATCGGCGAAGCGCTAAAAGAGAATGGCAAAGTCATCGTGACCGGCTGCCTGGGCGCCAAAGAAGACCAGATTCGCGAAGTGCACCCGAAAGTACTGGAAATCACCGGCCCGCACAGCTACGAGCAGGTACTGGAACATGTGCACCATTATGTGCCAAAACCGCAGCATAATCCTTACCTGAGTCTGGTGCCCGCCCAGGGCGTAAAGTTAACGCCGCGCCACTACGCCTATCTGAAGATTTCCGAAGGCTGCAATCACCGCTGCGCGTTTTGCATTATTCCGTCCATGCGCGGCGATCTCGACAGCCGCCCGATAGGCGAAGTGTTGGCTGAGGCCAAACGCCTGGTGGAAGCGGGCGTGAAAGAACTGCTGGTGATTTCCCAGGACACCTCCGCCTACGGCGTGGACGTGAAGCACCGCACCGGTTTCTGGAACGGCGAACCGGTAAAAACCAGCATGGTCAGCCTGTGTGAACAGCTCTCCCGCCTCGGCGTCTGGACGCGCCTGCACTATGTATATCCATATCCGCATGTTGATGACGTCATTCCGCTGATGGCCGAAGGTAAAATCCTGCCCTACCTGGATATCCCGTTACAGCACGCCAGCCCGCGTATTCTTAAGCTGATGAAACGCCCGGGCGCGGTAGAGCGCACCCTTGAGCGCATTAAAAAATGGCGCGAAATCTGCCCGGATTTGACCCTGCGTTCCACCTTTATCGTCGGCTTTCCTGGCGAAACCGAAGAAGACTTTCAGATGCTGCTCGACTTCCTGAAAGAAGCGCGCCTGGACAGGGTCGGCTGTTTCAAATACAGCCCGGTAGAAGGCGCGGCGGCCAACGAACTTGCAGATCAGGTGCCGGAAGCGGTCAAAGAAGAGCGCTGGAATCGCTTTATGCAGCTTCAGCAGCGCATTTCCGCCGAACGTTTGCAGGAAAAAATCGGTCGTGAAATTCTCGTTATGATCGACGAAGTAGACGATGAAGGCGCCATCGGGCGCAGCATGGCAGACGCGCCGGAAATTGACGGCGCGGTATATCTTAATGGCGAAACAGCGCTGAAACCGGGCGATGTGGTGCGCGTGAAGGTAGAAAACGCCGACGAATACGACCTGTGGGGCAGCCTGGCTTAACCGTAGCGCTGCTGATGGGCCTTTTTACGCGCCAGGTAGTCTTTATCCTGGCGCAGTTTATCCCAGTATCCTTTAAATATCGCCGCGCTCGCGGCTTTTTCTTCATTTAGCCTGTAAGGCAGAACGCTACCGTCAGCGGCATACTTTTTACCACCCGGATGGTTGGCATAGCGTCGCGCCCGGGTATAGCCCATCTGGATAAACTTGCGCGCCATATCCATCCCCACAAACTCGTCGCGCTGACGGTAAAGTTCAAACAGCGCCAATATGGCCCGGGCTGAAGCTTCGGCCTGCGCCGGCGTTTTAAATCGCCAGTGCGGCAGAATCTCGCTTTTATACGGCTCCACCAGCAATACGCCCTGCTCGCCGCGCCCGACCTGGTAAAGCTCAGGGCTGGCGCGAAAATCTATTGCGGTAAAATCGCGGTCATAATTGAAAGGCGGCATTGCTATACTCACGGCTCCAGTCGGGGATCGAGCGCATCGCGCAGACCGTCGCCAAGCAGGTTAAACGCCAGCACGGTCAGGAAAATCGCCAGGCTCGGGAACAGCGCAATATGCGGCGACATCGCCATATCCGCCTGCGCCTCATTAAGCATAGCGCCCCATTCCGGCGTAGGCGGCTGCGCGCCAAGCCCGAGAAACGACAGGCTGGCGGCGGATATAATCGCTGTGCCAATACGCATGGTGAAAAACACAATAATGGATGAGAAGGCGCCTGGCAAAATATGGCGCAGCAGAATGACCGCGTCAGGCGCCCCAATGCTGCGCGCCGACTCAATAAACGTTTGCTGTTTAAGCACCAGCGTATTCCCGCGCACCAGGCGAGCAAAGGCAGGAATGGTAAACACCGCCACGGCGACTATCACATTCACCATACCGCTGCCCATGACCGCCACCACCGCAATCGCCAGTAAAATACCAGGAAACGCAAACAGTACATCGCAGATACGCATGATCAGGCGATCCCACCCGCCTTCATAGTAGCCTGAAATCAACCCCAGCAACGTGCCAATAGCCGCGCCGAGCGTGACGGACAAAACGCCTGCCGCCAGCGAGATACGCGCGCCGACCAGCACACGGCTGAAAATATCGCGTCCGAGAGAATCCACGCCGAACCAGTGTACCCGCGACGGTCCCTCGTTAAGCCTGTCATAATCGAAATAATTTTCCGCATCGAATGGCGCCAGCCAGGGCGCCGCCGCCGCCAGCAGCACAAGCAGCAGGACAAATCCTCCGGCAAACAGCGCCAATGGCTGGCGGCGCAGCCGCCGCCAGAATTCGTGCCACGGGGTGCGCACTCGTTCCGGGCGCAAC
Source organism: Tenebrionibacter intestinalis (assembly GCF_016632365.1). Lineage (GTDB taxonomy): Bacteria > Pseudomonadota > Gammaproteobacteria > Enterobacterales > Enterobacteriaceae > Tenebrionibacter > Tenebrionibacter intestinalis. Next base: position 9,144 of record NZ_JAEPBH010000049.1, read on the forward strand.
AACGGCATCGCCTTTAACGCCGCGTCCCGGCGCCAGTTAAGTAATCGCATCCTGTTATCGATACCTGATTGTCGGATTAATCGCGGCGTAGAGCACATCCACCGCCAGGTTAATTAAAATAAATTCCAGCGAAAACAGCAGCACTTCAGCCTGAATAACTGGATAATCGCGCATCTCAACCGAATCGACCAACAAACGTCCCAACCCAGGCCAGTTGAACACTTTCTCCACCACAATGGAGCCGCCGAGCAGGAAACCAAACTGTAGCCCCATCATCGTAACAACCGGAATCAGAGCGTTACGCAAGCCATGTTTTATTACGACCTTCTGTTCGCTGATACCTTTAGCGCGCGCAGTGCGTATATAGTCTTCCTGCAACACCTCCACAAACGCAGCGCGGGTAAAGCGCGCCATGACCGCCGCCACACCAGCGCCCAGGGTAATGGACGGCAGTATATAGTGCCGCCAACTGTCGGCCCCGACCGTCGGCAGCCAGCCAAGTTCGACTGCAAAAATTTGCATCAACGCCATCCCCAGCGCAAACGCAGGAAAAGAAATACCGGATACGGCAAGCGTCATACCGAGCCTGTCCGGCCAGCGGTTGCGCCATACCGCGGAGATAATACCGGCGCTCAGGCCAAACAAGGTTGCCCAAACCATACTGGTAAGCGTCAGCCACAGCGTAGGCAGAAAGCGGCTGGCTATCTCTTGTGAAACCGGCCGGTGCGAAGCCATAGATATGCCAAAATCGCCGCGCGCAACGTTTGCAATATAGTGTATAAACTGATACCACAGCGGCCTGTCCAGCCCAAGCTGGCTGCGCACCATTGCCACCACATCAGCGTCGGCCTCAGGCCCGGCAAGCAGCCGCGCCGGATCGCCGGGTAACAAATGAACAAACAAAAACACCAGCACGGCCACGATCAGTAGCGTGGGAATAAGCCCAAACAGGCGTTTAATCACATAATTAAGCATGCCTCTCCCTGTTTGCCCCTTCGCACAGGAGGGGGCGAGCGCCATTTAGTTTAAATCGGCCTTATCAAAGCTAAAGCCGGTATCCGGCATTACGTAAAAACCGGTTAAATTTTTGCTGTGCGCCGATACCAGTTTTTCGACCACTAACGGCACCCAGGGCGACGCTTTCCAGATAATGTCCTGCGCGTCCTTATAAAGTTTTGCCTTTTCAGCCTTATCGGCGCTCAACAGCGCCTGCGACAAAGCGTTATCGACCTGCGGATCGCTAAAAAATGCCGTGTTAAACAGCGTTGGCGGCCAGTTTTGCGAGGCAAACAGCGGCGATAGCGCCCAGTCGGCCTCGCCCGTAGACGCGCTCCAGCCGGTATAAAACAGCCGCACGCCGCTCTCTTTCTGCGCCTTGCCTTCCACCTGGGCTGCGCGCTGCCCGGCGTCCATTGCAGTAATCTGCGCTTTAATACCAACCTGCGCCAGTTGCTGCTGAGTAAACTGCAATACTTTACGCGCTGTGCTGTGATTGTGTGACGACCACAGCGTAGTGGTAAAACCGTTCGGATACCCCGCTTCTTTAAGCAGCGCTTTCGCCTTCGCCGGATCGTAAGGCCAGGGCTGATAAGATTCGGCATATTCAATGGCAGGCGGCACAACGCCGGTTGCAGGCGTGGCATAGCCGGAGAACGCGACCTTCACCAGCGCCTGTCGGTTGATGGCATAATTTAACGCCTCACGCACCTTCAGGTTGTCAAACGGCTTTTGCGTTACGTTTATGCTGATGTAACGCTGCATAATCGATGGCGTAGTCACAAGCGTCAACTTCGGATTTTTTTCAAGCTTCGCGGCCTGCTCAAACGGCACAGGAAAGGCAAGGCTGGCTTCGCCGGTTTGCAGCATCGCGGCGCGAGTGTTGTTATCCACAACCGGACGCCAGGTAATGGTATCAAGCTTTGGCAGCCCCTTTTGCCAGTAGCCGGGAAATTTTTGCACTTTAACAAAATCGGTCGGATTCCAGGTTACCAGCTGATAGGGGCCGGTACCTACCGGGTGAAAGCCGATGTCCTTACCGTATTTTTGCAGCGCCGCCGGAGAAATCATCGCCGTTGCCGGATGAGCAAGGATATGGATGAATGCGGAAAAAGGCGTTTTCAGCGTAATTTTCACCGTCTGCGGATCAACGGCCTCGGTGCGGGCGATATTTTTATACAGGTTATAACGTTTAAGATGGTTATTCGGATCGCTTGCGCGGTCAAGATTCACTTTCACCGCTGTCGCGTTGAAATCGCTGCCATCCTGAAATTTCACCCCCTGGCGCAGCTTAATGGTGTAGACTTTGCCGTGCGCCGATACCGCATAACTTTCCGCCAGTACGTTCTGAACCTTCATATCTTTATCCAGGCCAAAAAGCCCCTGATAAAACGATTTCGCTACCGCCTGCGAGAGCGTGTCGTTGGCATCGTACGGATCGAGCGTGGTAAAGCTGGAACCCACCGCTACCACCACGTCTTTAGCGGCAAAGGCGGGCAGCGACGCGGCTGCGGATGAAGACAGCGCAGCGGCAATCAGCCAGCGGCGCGCAGTTGCATGTTTCATCGTTATTCTCCTGTGATTCCCTGTCTTTGCCGGCAACCCGCCCGACGCCTGTGGTCGTTTTACTACTACAGCCGGGGTTGACCGTCACGTAATGCAGTATGCGACGCCGCCTGGCTCGGTGTCTTAAAGGAATGGCGAGCCACAAAATGCCCAGGCCCGACCGGTTCCAGCGCCAACGCGACGGGATTATCCCCCAACCGCCGCGTGGTGCCTGGCAGCTCATCCGACAGCAGCACGCGAGGAGCGCGGCGGTGCGTCGGGTCGGCCACCGGCACCGCAGCCAACAGCCGACGGGTGTAAGGATGTTGCGGGTTTTCAAACACTGCGCGGCGCGGGCCAATCTCTACAATCTGCCCAAGATACATTACCGCTACCCTGTGGCTGATACGCTCCACCACCGCCATATCGTGCGAAATAAACAGGAATGCAATGCCAAACTCACGCTGTAGATCCATTAGCAGATTGATAATCTGCGCCCGAACAGAGACATCAAGCGCCGAAACCGCTTCATCAGCAATCACAACTTTAGGGTTAAGCGCCAGGGCGCGAGCGATGCAGATACGTTGACGCTGGCCGCCTGAAAATTCGTGCGGATAGCGCCGCGCATGCCCGGCGTCCAGCCCTACCCGCTCAAGCAGCCAGGCCGTACGCGCCTGCGCTTCGGACTTTGACGCGCCGTGTATCAGCAGCGGCTCCATAACCGAATAGCCAACCGTCAGACGCGGGTCAAGCGAGGCCCAGGGGTCCTGGAAAATTATCTGAATATCGCGGCGCATCGCCTGCACAGACGCGTTAGAAAGCGTATCGATACGCTGGCCGTTAAAGGTAATACTGCCGCTCTGACTCGCCACCAGACGCAACAGCGCCCGCCCTGTGGTAGATTTGCCGCAGCCGGACTCCCCCACAAGCGACAGCGTTTCTCCCGGCCAGAGATCGAAGCTAACGCGCTCGACCGCATGCACCTGACGGTTGATGCGATTAAACACGCCGCCGCGCAGCGCAAAGCGCGCGACCAGATCGCGCACCTGTAAAACCGGCGCGCTGTCTGCCGGCACGGTATCCTGTTCAATTTCCGGTTCGCGCTGTTGCAACGCATCCTGTCCTGCCAGCGGAAAACGGCGCGGCAGCGCGCGGCCGTTCATTTCACCAAGACGCGGCACCGCCGCCAGCAGCGCGCGGGTATAGGGATGCTGAGGCGCATGGAAAATTTGCGCAACGCTACCGCTCTCCACCGCCTCGCCGCGAAACATAACCAGCACGCGGTCGGCAATCTCCGCCACTACGCCCATATCATGGGTAATAAAGATAACCCCCATATCCATCTCTTTTTGCAACACACCGATAAGTTGCAGGATTTGCGCCTGAATGGTGACATCAAGAGCGGTAGTGGGTTCATCAGCGATAAGCACCGCCGGGCGGCAGGAGAGCGCCATTGCAATCATGACGCGCTGGCGCATGCCGCCGGATAGCTGGTGGGGATAGCGATCCAGCACGGCACGTGAGCCGGGTATACGCACCAGATCCAGCATGCGTTTTGCTTCGTCGCGCGCTTTACGGTAATTAAGCTTCTGGTGCAAACGGATGGACTCGGCAATCTGTTCGCCCACGCTCAGCACCGGGTTGAGCGAAGTCATCGGTTCCTGAAATATCATGGCGATATCCGCACCGCGCGCCTCACGCATTTCACGATCGCTTAGCGTGCGCAAATCCGCTTTCTCGCCGCTACGCCGCCGTATCCACAGCGGGCCGCTGTTCACAACCGCGTTGCGCTCATTAAGCAACCGCATCAGCGCCAGCGCGCTGACCGATTTGCCGGAACCTGACTCGCCAACGATAGCCAACGTTTCGCCGCGCGCCAGGGAAAACGACAGACCGCGCACAGCTTCAGTCACCTGCCGTTGCTCATGGAAACGCACACTCAGGTCGCTTATCGACAATACCTGATTTTCCGCCAGTTCGCGTCTGTGGGGCACTCCCCCCTCCTTAATTACTGGTAGATGCCGACGGTAGGCGCATCGCCGACATAGGCAAAAGCGCGATACATTCCTTCACTGTTGAAGGGCAGCGTCACGTTGCCCTGGTTGTCCACGGCAATAGCGCCGCCGCTGCCGCCAAGAGTAGGAATTTTTTCCATGATGACGCGCTCAGTGGCCTGGTGCAGGCTCAGCCCACGATATTCCATTAGCGCCGCAATGTCGTATGCCGCCAGCGTACGCATAAACAGCTCGCCGGTACCGGTACAGGAAATAGCGGCATTGGCGTTATTCGCATAGCATCCTGCCCCCACCAGCGGCGAATCGCCAACCCGGCCTGGCAGCTTATTCGTCATTCCACCGGTTGAAGTTGCCGCCGCCAGGTTGCCGTGTAGATCCAGCGCCACCGCGCCGACGGTGCCAAATTTGCGATCCGGGTCGAGCGGCGCGCCGGCATCATTATCAAGCATAACCCGCCCCTGGGCGCGCTGAAGCTGCGCCAGACGCTGCGGCGTCGAAAACAGCGACGGCTCAACCCACGGCATTTCATGCTGTGCGGCGAACTGCTCAGCCCCCTCGCCTACCAGCAGCACATGCGGGCTTTGTTCCATAACCAGCCTTGCGGCCAGCACCGGATTGCGCAGACGGCTTATACCCGCTACCGCACCCGCGTTTAGCGTATTGCCGTCCATAATGCAGGCATCAAGTTCGTGCGTGCCGTCGCGCGTAAATACCGAACCGATCCCCGCGTTAAACAGCGGGCACTCTTCCAGCAAACGCACCGCTTCTGTTACCGCATCAAGCGCGCTGCCGCCTCTGGCCAGAATTTTCTGCCCAACCTCAACAATTTCTGATAGCGCCTGAATATAGCGCTGTTCCTGCTCTGTGCTCATTTGCGCGCGGGAAATAGCGCCCGCGCCGCCGTGGATAGCAATTACCGCTGTTCCCATTAGACATCACTCAGTTGCGTTTTCTCTGGCGTTTTTTCAGAGATATCAGGCTTTTTGCGACAAACACATTCGACTGGTGAATATAGAAAGTTGTAAATTCGTTGTAAAGAACAAGCTACATTTGTCGGCGCTAAAATGTGGTCGTTCAGCCTGGCCGCGCTTTCTGCCATAATAGCCCGCTCTGACTGATTTTCCCGTGCAGGAGTACTTCATGGATTTTTCCGCTGGCCTTATCCCTCTTGACGCCGCCCTTGAGCAAATGCTTTCCCGCCTTACCCCCGTTGCTGAAAGCGAAACGCTGCCGCTTCTGGAAGCATTCGGCCGCGTAACGGCCGCAAGCGTTGCCTCACCGCTCGACGTACCGGGCTTTGATAACTCGGCTATGGATGGTTATGGCGTAAGGCTGGCGGATGTGGCAAGCGGCAAGCCGCTGCCGGTAGCGGGCAAAGCCTTCGCCGGTCAGCCGTTTCACGGCCACTGGCCTGCCGGCACCTGCGTGCGCATCATGACCGGCGCGCCGGTGCCGCCAGGCTGCGAGGCGGTGGTCATGCAGGAAGAAACGCAGGAAAGCGATGCCGGAATCCGCTTTATCGCAGCGGTCAGGCCCGGGCAGAATATCCGCCGCCGCGGTGAAGATATTCGCCAGGGCGCCGCCGTCATTGAAGGCGGCCGCCGGCTAAGCGCGGCCGAACTGCCGATGCTGGCCTCGCTCGGTATTGCGCAACTTCCTGTTATACGCCGGCTGCGCGTGGCGGTGTTTTCCACCGGCGACGAACTACAGCAGCCCGGGCAACCGCTGGCTGAAGGGCAGATATACGACACTAATCGGCTGGCAGTACACCTGATGCTGGAGCAGCTTGGCTGTGACGTCATTAATTTGGGCATTGTACGCGACGATCCGCAGGCGCTGCGCGATACCTTTATCCATGCCGACAGCATAGCTGACGTGGTGCTAAGCTCAGGCGGCGTATCGGTCGGTGAAGCGGATTACACCAAACACATTCTCAGCGAGCTCGGTGAAATCGGCTTCTGGAAACTGGCCATCAAACCGGGCAAGCCCTTTGCCTTTGGCCGCCTGAAAAACAGTTGGTTCTGCGGCCTGCCGGGCAACCCGGTTTCCGCCGCCGCCACCTTTTATCAACTGGTACAACCGCTGCTGGCGAAACTCGGGGGCCAGCGCGATTACGCATTGCCGCAGCGTCTGCGTGTACGCGCGGCGCAGAAATTCAAAAAAACGCCGGGGCGCCTTGATTTCCAGCGCGGTATTTTGCGCACTGGCGCAGACGGCCAGCCCGAAGCGATCAGCACCGGCCATCAGGGGTCGCATATTTTTAGCTCTTTTAGCCAGGGAAATTGCTTTATTGTTCTTGAGCGCGAACGCGGTAACGTAGAGCCGGGCGAATATGTCGATGTTGAACCGTTTAACCATCTGTTCGGAGGCTGATATGCAGCAGGCGCTCAGCGATGAAGAGATGTTGCGCTATAACCGCCAGATAATCCTGCGCGACTTCGATTTTGACGGCCAGGAACGGCTGAAGGCTTCACGAGTCCTGGTAGTCGGTCTGGGCGGCCTGGGCTGCGCCGCCGCGCAGTATCTGGCTGCCGCAGGCGTCGGTCAGATGACGCTACTGGACTTCGATACCGTAGCGCTCTCTAATTTACAGCGCCAGACGCTACACTACGACGCGGATATCGGGCGTCTGAAGGTAGACTCCGCGTGCGATACATTACGAACGATTAATCCTCACGTTACGTTTGAAACAGTGGGCAGGCGGCTTAATGAAACGGAGCTGGCCGCGGCGGTCGCCCGGCATGATTTAATTCTCGACTGCACCGACAACGTAGACATTCGCAACCAGCTAAATCAGGCCTGCTTTAACGCAAAAATTCCGCTGGTATCCGGTGCGGCGATTCGTATGGAAGGCCAGATATCCGTCTTTACCTGGCTGGATGGCGCCCCCTGCTACCGCTGCCTCAGCCGCCTGTTCGGCGATAACGCGCTGACTTGCGTGGAAGCAGGCGTGATGGCGCCGCTGGTGGGCATCATTGGTTCGCTACAGGCAATGGAAGCGATAAAAGTCCTGGCCGGCTACGGCACGCCCATTACAGGAAAGATTTTGCTGGTGGACGCCATGCGCGGGCAGTTTCGGGAAATTACGCTGGCGCGCAATCCGCACTGCGAGGTTTGCGGCGACGGCGAACCCGCCTGAGGCGATAAGAGAATAAAAACAGAAAAATAGCGCGCCCTCAGCGAGGGCGCGAACAGTGGATTACTCAATACCCTTGCTACGCAGATAATCTTCGTAACCGCCGCCAAAATCCACGACCCGATCCGGCGTGATTTCCAGCACGCGCGTCGCCAGCGAGCTGACGAATTCACGGTCGTGAGAAACAAAAATCAGCGTCCCCTGATACATTTCCAGCGCCATATTCAGCGACTCGATAGATTCCATATCCAGGTGGTTCGTCGGCTCATCCATAATCAGAATATTAGGGCGCTGCATCATCAGCTTGCCGAACAGCATGCGTCCTTTCTCGCCGCCAGACAGCACCTTCGCCGGTTTTTTAATGTCATCCTGGCTGAACAAAAGCCGGCCCAGCACGCTACGTACCGCCTGTTCATCATCCCCTTCCTGCTTCCACTGGCTCATCCAGTCGAATACCGTCAGATCGTTTTCAAACTCGGCGGCGTGATCCTGGGCATAGTAGCCAATACGCGCGTTTTCAGACCATTTCACCGTGCCATTATCCGGCGTCAGTTCGCCTACCAGCGTTTTCAGTAAGGTGGATTTTCCCACGCCGTTGGTGCCAAGCACGGCCAGTTTTTCCCCTACTTCCAGCAGCATTCCCACATCGGTAAAAAGCGACCCGTCGTCAAAACCTTTCGTCAGCGCTTCCACCTCCAGCGCATTACGGAACAGTTTTTTGTCCTGCTCAAAGCGAATAAAGGGGTTCTGGCGGCTGGAGGCCTTCACTTCATCGAGCTTAATTTTATCTATCTGGCGCGCGCGCGAGGTGGCCTGACGCGACTTGGACGCATTAGCGCTAAAGCGGCTGACGAACGACTGAAGCTCGGCAATCTGCGCCTTTTTCTTCGCGTTATCTGCCAGAAGGCGCTCACGCGCCTGCGTTGCGGCCGTCATGTATTCATCATAATTGCCCGGATAAACCCGCAGCTCGCCATAATCCAGATCCGCCATATGCGTACAGACCATATTCAGAAAGTGGCGGTCATGGGAAATAATGATCATCGTGCTGTCGCGCTCGTTAAGCACCTGCTCAAGCCAGCGGATAGTATCGATATCCAGGTTATTGGTTGGTTCATCAAGCAGCAGGATATCAGGATTCGAGAACAGCGCCTGCGCCAGCAGCACACGCAGTTTCCAGCCGGGCGCCACCTCGCTCATGGGGCCATAGTGCTGTTCAAGCGGTATGCCCACGCCCAGCAATAGCTCTCCGGCGCGGGATTCTGCGGAATACCCGTCCATTTCGCCGTATCTCACTTCCAGATCGGCAACTTTGTAGCCATCTTCTTCGCTCATCTCCGGCAGGCTGTAGATACGATCGCGCTCCTGCTTTACTTCCCACAGCTCCGCATGGCCCATGATAACGGTGTCCAGCACCGAGAAGGTCTCAAAAGCAAATTGATCCTGGCGCAGCTTACCGATGCGCTCGTTGGGATCGAGCGATACATTGCCGAGCGTCGGCTCCAGATCGCCGCCCAGAATTTTCATAAAGGTGGATTTGCCGCTGCCGTTGGCGCCAATCAGGCCGTAGCGATTGCCGCCGCCAAACTTCACGGAGATGTTTTCAAAAAGCGGCTTACTGCCGAACTGCATGGTAACGTTGCTGGATACTAACAAGGCTCTGCCCCGAATAAAAAATGTGCCAGATCGCTAATTATGCCATAAGTGCGACGCCGGGTCGCCCCCGGCCAAAATCGTCTAAAATAGGAACAGATGAAAAAGACGGTTTTCATACACATCTGAATTCACTGTTGCCCTGAATGCACCTATAATGCGCTCCCGGCATTGTCACCTGTAATTAAACCAAACGCCTGTATGGCAATAACTTTTGCGCGACTTAACTATGAAATTACGTACGCTTTTACTGGCAGCTTTTACCGTCGTCGGTTTTTGTAAAACCGCTACTGCTGTGACCTACCCGCTACCTGCTGACGGCAGCCGCCTGGTTGGTCAGAATCAGGTGATTACTATCCCTGCCGACAGCAAGCAACCGCTGGAATATTTTGCAGCAAAATATCAGATGGGCCTGTCTAACATGATGGAGGCAAACCCGGGCGTCGATCCGTATCTGCCAAAAGCAGGCACTATTCTTAATATCCCGCAGCAGCTTATCCTGCCGGATACCGTACGCGAAGGTATTATCATTAACAGCGCAGAAATGCGCCTGTATTACTACCCCAAAGACATCAACACCGTTATCGTGTTACCTATCGGCATCGGCGAGTTGGGGCGCGATACGCCAATTAACTGGACAACAAAAGTTGAACGTAAACGCGAAAATCCAACCTGGACTCCAACGGCAAAAATGCATGCGGAGTATGCCGCACGCGGCGAACCTCTGCCTGCGGTCGTACCTGCCGGCCCGGATAATCCAATGGGTCTGTACGCGCTGTACATTGGCCGTCTATATGCCATTCACGGCACCAATGCCAACTTTGGCATTGGCCTGCGCGTAAGTCATGGCTGCGTGCGTTTGCGTAACGAAGACATCAAATTCCTGTTTGAGCAGGTGCCTGTCGGCACCCGCGTGCAGTTTATTGATGAGCCGGTGAAAGCCACGACGGAGCCGGACGGCAGCCGTTATATTGAGGTACACAATCCGCTGTCCACCACCGAAGCGCAGATTAAAGGCCATGAAATTGTGCCTGTTACGCTCACACAAAGCGTGAAGACCGTGACCGATCAGGCTGATGTTGATCAGAATGTGTTGCAGCAGGCTATTGAGAACCGTTCAGGCATGCCGGTACGTTTGAATTAATGCGTATAAAGCCTGCCTCTGAGCAGGCTTGAGACGGCTACTCCCCCCATCCTGTCGCAGGCAGGATGAAATACAATAAAAAATAGGGGAAATCAAAGCATTGATTTTCGCCTGCTTACCACAAAGAAGGAGAAACCCCGTTTTTTCCTTCTTTGCCAACAATCTGAAGCCTGCGCTAAGCAGGCTTTTTTATGCCAGCGCGCCCTGCGGGTAAAAGCATCGGCGGAATTTGGCTTCACTTAATCGGCTTTGGCGTAGCCCCCGTACCACCTGTTGTAAAAGCTCTTTTTTACCCGCGAGCAATTACTGATTTTCCCGTGCTTCGCAAAACTGGCGAAATACCCGCAGCGTTTCAGGGCTGACGTGATGCTCCATGCCTTCTGCGTCGCGCCGGGCAATCTCCGGGCTAATCCCCAACGCTCGCAGGAAATTTTCAACAATCTGGTGACGCTCGCGGCTTTCGCTCGCCAGTTTTGCGCCCTGCGGCGTAAGAAAGACCCCACGCCAGGGAATTTGCTCAATCAGGCCGACCGTCGCAAGGCGTTTCAACATTTTTGCAACGGTTGGCTGAGAAACGCCCAGCCGGGCGGCCATATCTACCTGACGCGCCTCGCCCACTTCCCGAATAAGATCGTCAATCAACTCAACATAATCATCAATCAATTCCCGACGATGGGCCTCACGCACCTGGCGAAAACCTTCCACATGCTCTTCAACGTTTAACAGTTTCGCCTTTTTTATATTGCCAGTCTTAACCGCGCGAGGTCCCATTCCTTTCTCCCGGAAACATTCGGTTTACATTTCAGGCATCATTGTAAACCATGACCTGCAAGGCACAAAAAATAAACGTAATAGCCGTAGCTATGTAACATAGCCTGTGCTATATCTGTATACAGTATAGTCAGTTGGTAATGGATTACCGATAAGCAGGAATACGAGGAGGCGACAATGAATGAAGTGATAAAATGCGTGCGCGTATTTACCCGATCGCCGCTGCGGGTACGCCTGCAGTTGCTCAATATAGTATGCGGGTTGATAAGCGAGAAGTCCGGGCGGCACAACGCACCGCGCTAGCTAATTGTAGCCTTTTTCACCGCCTGTTTTCATGCAGGCGCGGTAGCTTTATCGGGACAGGGGCTGTTCTCACGAGCAGCCTCCTTCCACACCACCGTACATACGGGTCCGTATACGGCGGTTCGGTTATGTTTATCGTCACCTGCTTAAAGCTCTGGCAGACACAGTCTGACGAACAGATTATTGGGGAGAGCTATCTTCATCCCCGGGCTACAACTTACCCGCCACTGCTTATGGCAACTCCCTACCGCCTGCGCCGCGAGGTCTTTGCTTACTCCCCGACATCACTCTTCTTACAGGGGATGAGCAATAGCTGCCTGGCAGCAGTTGCGCTTTCAGTTCGGACCCGTGGTGTTTCAGATAGTCCGGCAGTTCGCTTACGCTCATGCCGTCGGCTCCCGCCGCACCTTTATTGGCCTTCCACTCGTTTCAGGGCTTGCCTGAGATTGACTGATTCACAGATGGATTCCATCAGCCATGCTGTTGACGACGGACTTTCTCTGGTCGTCGGCGCCTGCCCGGTTTCGGCCCCCTGAGAACCGGTGTCCGGAGCTTCACCCCGTCTTCGGGTTTCAGGGCCGCGATGCGTTTTCTGCTGCATGACCGTTCAGAACCTCCGCTGATACTCATCACTCATTACCGTTCAGGCCTTCAGACCTTGCGTCCTACTACGCCCTCTGCTGACTCCTGTCCGCCGGTCAGCGCACCTTACGGTGCGCTCAGTTCTGGATGCAGAACGCCGGACAGGCCTCCGCCGCTTTCACCCCACTCCTGCCCAATCTTCCATCCCGGCGCTTGATGATTATGGCCTTCGCAATCAGTTGCTTGCTCCGCCAGCCGGGTAGGCCTCATATTGGATTTCTGTTCGTCAGGTCATGGCGCTGCTCCACGCTTCCTTCAGACCCCGCCTCACGACGACGCCCTTGCGCTTCGCCAGTCCTTCGCCACCATCAGGCTGGACAGGGGACTTTCACCCCCGAACTGCTGAGCATGCCCGGCACACAACAACAACAAAAAATCCGCCCGAAGGCGGATTTGAGACTGCTGACAAACCCCATCCTGACGCAGACAGGATGGATGAGACACAATAAAAAAAGGAAAATCAATGCATTGATTTTCGCCCGCTTACCGCAAAGAAGGAAAAACCCCGTTTTTCCTTCTTTATCAACAATCTGAAATCCGCCCGAAGGCGGATTTATTCGTCTTTGATGGAAGCAATCAGAAGCGGTAACCTACGCCAGCCATCCAGGTGCCAACATCAACGCTGCGGATACGGCTCTGCTCATAAGAGAAGTCCAGCGCGACGTCCTCGATCGGGTTAAACTGAAGACCCGCGCCGTAGGAGAAACCTGCATCGCTCATATCGGATTTGTAGCGATAATCGCTCGTCTGCTGGTATTTACCGTAGCCAACGCCAACAACGCCGTACAGGCTAACCCAGTCGGCCAGGCGCACAGCCGGCCCTGCGGTTAAACCGTAGTACTGACCTTTGTTGTAGATGCCGTCAGCAGACGTGTTGTCTTTTTCGGTATAAGTGAAAGAGCTGATAATACCTACCGGGCTGTTATCAAACTCATAACGGTATTTCAGGTTAAAACCTTTCGCTTTGCTGGCAACGCCCTGATAGTCGCTCTGCGCATAGCCGCCGGAAACCGTTGCGTTACCAGCGAAAGCAGAACCTGCGGATACGGCCAGAACACAAGCCAGTGCTGAAAGACATGCAATTTTTTTCATAACCACCTCAAATGTGCTTCAAGTAAGTCCTAAGATCTCAATATATCAAATTGTTTTACGAAACTCTTTGGCAATTTCGGTGTCTGAGGAACCCTTTCATGTAACAGAACGTTTCATTTCTGTTCTATCCCATTAATTCATTGAGGAATTTTTGGATGGATGGCAAGTATGGTCCCTTTTTTCAGACCTCGCTATCCGGATTTTTCTTAAAATTATAGACGGTATGGAACTTGTCGGCGGGCTAAATTTCACGCATTTTTCCATTACTTATAAATACTCGCCGCAGCCCAACGATTACCGTTACACTTAAGGCAGTTTCGTCTTTATAAAACAAAATTTCACAGGATGCAGGATGCCAACGTTGTCTCGTAAAATGCCGGTCTGGTTGCCGGTTATGCTACTTCTGGTGGCTATGGCCTCAATTCAGAGCGGCGCTACTGTGGCAAAAACTTTGATTTCCCAGGTTGGCGCTCCCGGCGTTACTGCGCTGCGCCTGCTACTGGGCACGCTGATACTGATCGGTGTATTCAGGCCCTGGCGCCTGCGCTTTACACGCAGCCAGTGTCTTCCTTTATTTCTTTACGGCCTGGCGCTTGGCGGTATGAATTATTTCTTTTATCTGTCGCTACACACGGTAGCGCTGGGTATCGCCGTCGCGCTGGAGTTTACCGGGCCGCTTGCCGTGGCGCTGTTTTCTTCTCGCCGTCCTGTTGATTTACTGTGGCTCGTGCTGGCTATGCTCGGGCTGTGGTTACTGTTGCCGCTCGGCCAGGGCATCGGCAGCGTCGATCCCGTTGGCGCTGCGTGGGCGCTGGCGGCGGGCGCATGCTGGGCGATTTATATCCTGGCCGGCCAACGCGCCGGTACCGAACACGGCCCCGCCACCGTCGCCTTCGGCTCCGTTATCGCCGCCGTTATTTTTGTACCGCTGGGCGCAGTCCAGGCCGGGGAAGCATTGTGGCACTGGTCGCTGCTGCCGCTGGGGCTGTCGATTGCCGTACTTTCCACAGCCCTTCCTTATTCGCTGGAGATGGTGGCGCTCACGCGTCTGCCCACGCGCACATTCGGTACATTAATGAGCATTGAGCCGGCTATGGGAGCGTTCTTCGGTATGATTTTTCTCGGTGAACGGCTAACTATCATGCAACTTACAGGGCTGCTATTGGTTATTGCGGCCTCCATCGGCTCCACGCTGACGCTACAGCGTGAAACACGCATAACGCGCGTTGATATTAATGAGTAATGATATGCCCCAACGGCTTTGTTGGCCGTTGGCTATTCCTGCCCGTTAAATAATTATGCACGTTAAGCCAATTAGCGCGCCTACTATTTCTTAGCTTATTTTCCCGGATAAATAATTATCGGATTAATACGTTGCTTTCATTTACCTCCACAAAAGCTCTCATTCATCCTTACTATTTAACCAATAGGCAATATCGCACCGGCGGCCTCACAAAGCGGTGCTATACTTATTGCCGTTGAATAAACGGGACATACATATCAAGAGGACAGGAAATTATGAGTACCGCTAAGCTGGTGAAAACAAAATCTTCTGAGCTGCTTTACACCCGTAACAATGTATCGGACAGCGAGAAAAAAGAAAGCGTGGAACTGCTAAACCGCCAGGTTACCCAGTTCATTGACCTGTCGCTGATGACCAAACAGGCCCACTGGAACATGCGGGGCGCAAATTTTATTGCCGTGCATGAGATGCTCGATGGCTTTCGCACCGCGCTAACCGACCACCTCGATACGATGGCTGAACGCGCCGTTCAGCTCGGCGGCGTAGCGCTGGGGACAACCCAGGTTATTAATAGCAAATCGCCGCTACAGAGTTATCCGCTGGATATTCATTCCGTTCAGGATCATCTGAAAGCGCTGGCCGATCGCTATGCCGCTGTCGCTAACGATATCCGCAAAGCGATTAGCGAAGCGAAAGATGAAGATACTGCTGATATTTTTACTGCCGCATCTCGCGACCTGGATAAATTTTTGTGGTTTATTGAATCCAACATTGAATAAAATATTGAGCGCCGGTTTGCCCCTCTCTTGCGGGAGGGGTATTTAATCAGTTTCCCGCCCTGATTTTAATTACTTACCTTGTGATAAATATTTATTCCCTTTCCCACCCGCAAATTTAAGCAAACCTTTTTTGGTTATAATAAAAAAGGGTCGGGGCCAATACGGCTTTATTCCTGTCGGAAATTAAAGAACGATCGATACACTGGCGATATGTCGGTATTTTAACCAAAAGAAACCGCCTTCTTTATCTTCGGAAAGTTAGCGGGAAAGCCTGTCATTTACTCGTCCCCCGTGTCTTAAAACGCATCCGCGCGACAGCAGGCGAAAAAATGCCCCGCCAGTAAACTGGCAGGGACGGTTACGCCCGTCAACGAGCCTGGGCTGCAGGCGTTTTGCCCGCGCGGGTAAAGGACCAGGCGATAAAACGGCTTTGCTTATTCCCCTGCGCCATCTGCACTTTCTCTACCCGCGCCGCGCCCGCCTCCTGGAGCGCACGCATAATAACAGGCAGGTTTTCACCCCGCGAAACCAGCGAAGTAAACCAGCGCGCCTGGCGGGCAAAGCGTGTGCTTTCAGCAATCATACGTCGTATAAATGCCGCCTCGCCGCCGTCACACCATAGCTCATGTTGCTGGCCGCCAAAATTCAGCGCCGGCCCGTCGCCAGTACCGAGATTGCGCCTTTTGCGGGCATTGCCCTCCCCTGCGGCCTGGGCTGAAGCGTGAAACGGCGGATTACATAATGTAGCGTCATAATATTCATTCTTGTGAATAATGCCGCTGAATATCGCTGACGAATCTTTCTGGCGGCGCAGGCGAATACGCTGACGTAAGCCCTGAGGGATCCCCACAAACTCAGCGCTAATAAACC
>NZ_JAEPBH010000005.1 GCF_016632365.1 Tenebrionibacter intestinalis
TACGCCGTCGCGCCGTGTCAGTGGTGGCGCATTATAGGGGCTGAAACGTAACTGACAAGTGGTTATTTAAAAAAAACGTTTAAACGAATAATTTTTCAGCGCCAGACCGCAAAAAGCAGCTTTTCCAACTTTTTTTGTGGTTTTTCCCACCGTATACCGCCGGGCCAGTGGCATACTGATAGATAATTTTTAGTTCAGGAATGTATCTATGTCTTTCTTCGCTCAACAGCAAGCAGCGCAAAAAAACCTCTCCTGGGTACTGGCTGGCAAACTGGCACAGCGAATTTTACGTGGTGAATATGCGCCCGGCCGCATCTTACCGGGTGAAATTGAGCTTGGTGAGCTATTTGGCGTTAGTCGTACGGCGGTAAGAGAAGCGATAAAAACACTGGCCGCAAAAGGCATGCTACTACCGCGTCCACGCATCGGTACCCGCGTCCTGCCGCAAAACCAATGGAATTTCTTTGATAAGGAATTACTAACCTGGTGGATAGAAGTTAATCAATTTTCACAGGTTGTTGATGAATTTTTAGTTATGCGTCGGTCACTTGAACCACAGGCCTGTTCGCTTGCCGCGACTCAGGCCACCCATGAGCAAAAAACAAAACTCCTCACTATCATGTCCCAAATGCATGCGTTAAAACATGTTTTCGATCGCCAACAGTGGGTAGATGTCGATATGGCTTTCCATGAACATATTTATGAAATGAGTCATAACCCGTTTCTTCGCTCTTTCTCCAACCTGTTCCGCTCAGTCTATTACAATTATTTCAAGTCAGTTGTGAACAATGATGTAGTGAAGCTCGATCTACATCAGGCGATAGTCGATGCCATTGTCAACGTCAATGGCAACGCCGCCTACAGCGCCTGTATTACGTTATTAAATGCGCCTGTCCCGGAACGCTAAGAACGTATCTATGTCGAAAGCACGCAGTATGGCTGGTCTGCCCTGGATTGCGGCAATGGCTTTTTTTATGCAGGCGCTGGATGCCACCATACTTAATACGGCCCTTCCCGCCATCGCCCACACGCTGTCGCGCTCACCGCTGGCAATGCAGTCAGCGGTGATTAGCTATGCGTTAACGGTAGCAATGCTAATTCCCGTCAGCGGCTGGCTGGCGAACCGTTACGGCACGCGGCGGGTCTTTATGCTGGCCGTTACGCTGTTTACGCTGGGTTCGCTGGCCTGCGCTTTATCGAACTCCCTTATTGAACTGGTTATCTTTCGTATTATTCAGGGCGTCGGCGGTGCGATGATGATGCCGGTGGCAAGGCTGGCGCTGCTGCGCGCTTATCCGCGCAGCGAGCTATTGCCGGTACTTAACTTCGTTACTATGCCTGGCCTGATTGGCCCTGTTATCGGTCCGATGCTGGGCGGCGTACTGGTTACATGGGCCAGTTGGCACTGGATTTTCCTGATAAATATCCCGATTGGCGCACTTGGGCTGCTTTATGCGCGCCACTATATGCCCAACTTTACCGCGCCAGGCCATCGATTTGATATAAAGGGTTTTTTCCTGTTTGGGTTGGGCCTGGTGCTCATTTCCAGCGGTATGGAACTTTTTGGCGAACATATTGTGGCAAGTTGGATAGCGTTGGTTGTCCTAACCGGTGGAGCGCTGTTGTTGATAAGCTATATTCTGCACGCGCGTCGTGCCGCTTCGCCGTTGATTGCGCTGCCCATATTTAAAATCCGCACTTTCTCGGTAGGGATCGCCGGAAATATCGCTTCGCGTCTGGGCACCGGCTGCGTCCCCTTTCTGATGCCGTTAATGTTACAGGTAGGTTTTGGTTATAGCGCGCTTATTGCCGGTTGCATGATGGCGCCTACAGCTATTGGCTCCATTGTGGCTAAATCGGTCGTCACTCGCGTACTACGCCGCATCGGCTATCGTCGCACGCTGGTGTTCATCACAATTTTTATCGGCCTGATAATCGCGCAGTTCTCGCTACAAACGGCAATGTTGCCCATCTGGATGTTGCTGATCCCGCTGTTTATCCTGGGGATGGCGATGTCCACCCAGTTTACCGCCATGAATACGATTACGCTTGCCAATTTAACCGACGAAAACGCCAGCAGCGGCAACAGTATGCTTGCGGTAACACAACAACTATCAATAAGTCTTGGCGTGGCGGTCAGCGCTGCGGTATTACGTTTTTATGGGAGCCAGGGAGTAAGCACTCTCGATCAGTTTCACGCTACGTTTATCACTATGGGCGCCGTAACTGTCATATCAGCGCTGGTGTTTATGCTACTGCGCCCGAACGATGGCCGAAATATGTTTTCAGAACGTCAGAAACATTAGCAGGAACCACGTACCACCAGCGTCGGCGTTGTCTGCAAAAGCTGCTGCTGCATATCAGGTTTTGTTATACGCTGGATAAGCACATTAACGGCCAGCTCGGCTAATTCATGCTTCGGCTGGTGAACCGTGGTAAGCGGCGGCGTCATGTAGCGCGCCAGTTCAATATTGTCATAACCCACCAGCGCCATATCTTTGGGTACAGCCAGCCCGGCTTGCCACAGCGCCTGACAGGCGCCGAAAGCCATAGCGTCATTACCACAAAAAACGGCCTGCGGCGGGGTTTCCAGCGCCAGCAGGCTTTGCATAGCGCTAAACCCGCCGGAAAATTCAAAATTCCCGACAAATACATATCCTGGCAGCACAGGTAAACCGGCGCGGGCCATAGCCGAACGATAGCCTTCAAGCCGCAGCCGCGCAGGCGTTTTATCAAGCGAGCCGGTAATACATGCAATGCGCTGATAACCTTTATCAATCAAATGTTGCGTGGCGATATTGCCGCCAAGCAGCGAGTTATCCTGTATCAGATCGCTACTGCCTTCGAACGGCGACCAGTCCATCATCACTGTGGGGATAGTGGGATAACGTCGCATAATATCCAGCGAAGGCAGATAGGTTTCCGTACACAGTAATAGCAGCCCGTCAACGCGCTTTTGCAGCAGTGTCTCAAGGTTACGATTCATGCGTTGCTCGTCACCTTCTGTATTGCACAGAACCAGGCTATAACCACGCTCAAAGCAGCTTCGTTCCACATTGTGCACGACTTCAGAGTAAAACGGGTTTGAACTGGCGGTAATCAACATGCCGATGGTATGGGTTTGACTTATTTTAAGGCTGCGCGCCAGCGCCGAAGGCGCATAGTTGAGCGTTTTTACAGCATCTTCAACCCGCATCCGAATGGCGTCGCTAACGAAACGATCGTTATTAATAACGTGAGAGACGGTAGATGTGGAAACGCCCGCAAGGCGGGCTACATCTTTCATTGTGGCCAAAAGATCACCTCTGTTTTGCTAAAAACGCATCGATTTCCTCTCTCCAGGGTACGGAAGGCTGCGCTCCCTGCCGGGTTACGGCGATTGCCGCCGCCGCATGGGCAAAACGAATGGCGTCGGGCAGTGACTTGTTTTCAAGAATAGCGGTGAGCAATGCGCCGTTAAAGGTATCGCCAGCAGCAATGGTATCCACAGCCTTAACGGCGAACCCCGCAATACGTTGCCCCTTGCCATTTTCACTCATCCAGACGCCACGTCTGCCAAGCGTAATTAATACGGTCGGAATCCCTTTTTTATGCAGTATTGCCGCCGCCTGCGCCGCGCTGGCGTCATCTTTGACCGCCACGCCGGTCAGCGTTTCGGCTTCCGTTTCATTGGGTGTGATAATATCAACCAATGCAAGTAGCTCATCTGGCAGCGCGCTGGCCGGCGCGGGATTGAGAACGGTCAAAACCCCATAGCGCCTGGCGATACGCGCCGCAGCCAGTACGCTTTCAGGCGGCGATTCCAGTTGCATTAATAACGCCCGCGCCATACTGATGCGTTCGCGCTCAGCCTCTACTCTCTGCGGCGATAGCCTGCCGTTAGCGCCAGCGTGAATGCCAATAACGTTTTCGCCTGCATCATTTACGAATATCAGCGCCACGCCGGTGGCTTCGCCAGCCGCTACGCTAACCGATGCGACATCCACACGATCCTGCTGTAGCTGATGGCGCACGCGCGCACCGACCTCGTCATCGCCCACGCAGGCGATAAATGCGATATCCGCGCCGCTGCGCCCGGCGGCCACCGCCTGATTGGCGCCTTTTCCCCCAAATGCCACCTGATAATGACGCCCGGTTAACGTTTCGCCCGATGCAGGAAAACGGTCGAGATTAAGGATATGGTCGGCGTTGATACTGCCCAGAACAACGAGTTGACCTGTGGTTTTCATGGTGATGCATCCGTAAAGTTGCGCCGCCCGAAGGCGGCGCATTGCCCTGCTTTCTTTGATAGTGTTATTGAGTAATCAGTTTTAAATCAACCGGGATTTTAGCGTCCACTTTATTGCCTTTCAGTACGTTATCTGCGGTTTGAACGCCAATAGCACCGATCTGCTCAGGCTGCTGAGCGACGGTAGCCCCCATTTTGCCACCATCAACCGCTTTTATACCATCTGCTGTGCCATCAAACCCAACAACCAGCACGTCGCTTTTACCCGCAGTTTGCAATGCACGCAGCGCTCCCAGCGCCATTTCATCATTCTGGGCAAACACAGCCTGGACGCCAGGATGCGCGGTCAACAGGTTTTGCATTACGTTCAGCCCACGGGTGCGGTCAAAATCAGCCGGCTGGCTGCCAAGTACAGTAAATTTATGCGCCGCTGCGGCCTGTTTAAACCCTTCTCCACGCTCACGCGCGACAGATGTTCCCGCAATGCCCTGTAATTCAATAACTTTTGCGCCTTCGCCCAGTTTCTGTGCAATGAAATCTCCGGCCATCTTACCGCCCGCCACGTTGTCGGATGCGATATGGCTTACCACATCGCCATTTGAAGCCTGGCGATCGAGCGTAATCACCGGGATTTTTGCCTGGTTTGCCATTTTCACCGCATTGCCAACGGCGTCAGAGTCGGTAGGGTTAATCATCAGCAGCTTCGCGCCGCGTACTGTCAGATCCTGTACGTTAGCCAGTTCTTTTGCCGGATTATTCTGAGAATCGAGTACGACCAGGTTATAGCCCAGTTTGTCGGCCTCTTTCTGCGCTCCGTCTTTAAGGGTTACAAAGAACGGGTTATTCAGCGTTGAGATAACCAGCGCAATAGTGTCTTTCGCCACAGCGTTAGCGCTGACGGTAGCGCTGAGCGCAATGGCGGATGCTAATGTCGCGAGTTTTTTCATGTTCATAATCGTAGATGTCCTTTATTACTGTTTTTTATTGTCCACCAGCACCGCCAGTAGAATAACCACCGCTTTCACGATCGTCTGGTAATAAGAAGAAACGCCTAACAGATTCAGGCCATTATTGAGGAAACCGAGGATCAGCGCGCCGATTAACGTTCCAACGATGCGGCCTTTACCGCCTGCCAGGCTGGTGCCGCCCAGCACCACTGCGGCAATTGCATCCAGTTCATAGCCAGTGCCTGCCGTAGGCTGCGCTGAAGACAAACGCGCGACTTCAATCACGCCAGCCAGCGCGGCCAGCATGCCGCATAGCGAGTAGACGACTACTTTGATTTTGTTGACGTTAATCCCGGATAAGCGAGTGGCCGCCTCGTTACCGCCCAGCGCATAGATGTAACGGCCTAACCGGGTGTGATGCAGCATGTACCACGCCGCCAGGAAAACAACCGCCATAATCCATACCGGCGTGGGGATGCCAAGCGGGCGGCCAATGCCGAACCAGCCAAATAAATCGGCGTTATCGGTAAAACCGGTATTAACCGGGCTGCCATTGGTATACACCATTGTCACGCCGCGCAGCAGCAGCATCATTACTAACGTAGCAATAAACGCCTGTACTTTGCCTTTAGCAACAATGACGCCGGTCACACCGCCTACGGCAGCGCCAAGCGCCAGCGCTGCGGCTACCGCCACCAGCGCGTTGACCTCAGCCCCTACTATCGACGCGGCTACCGCGCCGGTGAGCGCCAGCAGCGAACCCACCGACAGGTCGATACCTGAAGTAAGGATAACCAGCGTCATCCCTACAGCCATAATGGCGTTGACAGAGGTTTGTTGCAGGATATTAAACAGATTATTGAGAGTAAAAAAGTTAGGGCTGAGGGTAGAGACAATCGCAATCAGCACCAGCAGGGCTATCAGGGATTTTTGCTCCATCAGCCACGTTTTGCTAAACCAGCGACGGTTTGCAACAGACTGGGTTGTGCCGCTCATGCTTGCTGCTCCTGATACGCGCTGTGTAGCTTGCCGACAGCGGCGGCCATCAGCGTTTCCTGAGTAGCCTGCGCGCGCGTAAATTCACCGCCGTTATGGCCTTCGTGCATCACCATAATGCGGTCGCTCATGCCAAGCACCTCAGGCATTTCGCTGGACACCAGAATGATGCTCAGCCCTTTAGCTTTAAACTGGTTAATAAGCTGGTAGATCTCTTTTTTGGCGCCCACATCCACGCCACGGGTTGGCTCATCGAGAATAAGTACTTTTGGGCGCGTCATCAGACCGCGGGCAATCGCCACTTTCTGCTGATTGCCGCCGGACAACAGACCGATAGTTTGATTTATTGACGGCGTTTTAATATTAAACAGGCGGATAAAATCCAGCACGGCCTGCGCTTCCTCCTTATGCCTGAGGCGTCCCCCCCCGCTGCTGAAATAGCGCAGCGCAGTAAGGGACATATTCTCTTTTACCGACATCCCCAGCACCAGGCCATCGCGTTTACGGTCTTCAGAAATATAAACGATACCGTTTAACAGCCCATCCTGTGGCATATGCGTTACAACTTCACGCCCGTCCAGCGCTACGCTACCGCCGCTACGCGGCAGCGCCCCGTACAGCACTTTCATCAATTCTGTACGCCCGGCCCCCATCAGACCGCAGACGCCGAGTATCTCTCCTCTGCGCAGCGTAAAACTCACATTGTGTATGCCGGGGCCGCAGAGTCTGTCAACCTGCAGACGGACATCGCCTGGTTCGTTATCAAGTCGTGGATATTGATCTTCAAGTTTGCGGCCTACCATCATTTCAATGAGTTTGTCCTCTGTCAGCGTATCCACCTCACGTTCGGCAATAAACTGCCCGTCGCGAAAAACCGTTACATCATCGCAAATGTCAAAAATCTCTTTCATGCGGTGCGAAATGTACACAATGCCACAGCCCTGCGCCTTTAATTCACGGATGGTACGAAATAGCGACTCGGTTTCAGTGTCGGTAAGCGCATCCGTCGGTTCATCCATGATGATAACCTTTGATTCAAAACTCAGTGCCCTGGCAATCTCAACCATTTGCTGATCGCCAATGGAAAGCTCGCCGACTAACCGGCGGCTGGTAAAACGCAGATTAAGTTTTTTCAACCACTTATCAGCTTCATCGTACATCTTTTTCCAGTCAATGCGACCGAAGCGCCCCACAAACTCGCGGCCAAGGAAGATATTCTCCGCAATAGTGAGCGCGGGGATCAGGTTCAGTTCCTGGTGAATAATGCCAATCCCCGCGTCCTGAGAAGCTTTTGGCCCGCTGAAGGCCGTGTCTTTTCCCAACCATCGCAGCGAACCGGCATCTTTGGTGTAGATGCCGGTCAGTATTTTCATCATCGTGGATTTACCTGCGCCGTTTTCTCCCACCAGCGCCATCACGCGGCCGGGATAAACGTTCAGCGCAGCGCCGCAAAGCGCCTTAACGCCAGGGAACGATTTATCAATCCCTTTAAGTTCCAGAAGTGCTTGCATACCGGCCTCAGAACGTTACGCCAGCGTAAAGAATGATGTTCGCATACGGGGAACATTCCCCGCTGCGAATAACCGCACGACTATTAGCCGTTTCTTGTTTGAATTGCTCGTGTGTCACGTAATGCAGAGCAATGATATTTCCCTGGTGGTGTTGCAGCAGCCTGATTTGCTCAAGCAACGTTTCATGGAGCGCTGAGTTGTACTGTTTAATCTCCTCAGCCAGCACGGCTTTCTCAACCTGCATTTCCGCCGTTACCGCTTTCAGCACCTGCATAAAGGAAGGGATACCGTGCGACAAAGCCATATCGATACGCGATGGACCACGCGGAACAGGCAAACCGGCATCGCTGATAGTTAGCATATCCGTATGACCCAGGCGGGAAACGACCGAAGAAATGTCCGCGTTAAGTAGCGTGCCTTTTTTCATTTTTCAACTCCAGCAGCGAAACGTTTCGCTGGCGTCAAGTTTAGTAATGACATTGTTAATAAAACAATCACAACTTAATAGAAATGTGATCGTTATCGATACGCTTTATCTGTCTTTGTAAGACTTATCGTTTCAGCTAATACCATAAGAAAAATAATGGGTAACATGCCCGTTGTATTAACATTCGCTACCTGAATAAAACGCTCACGCCGGCGTTTTGAGCGATAGACGACAAATAGAATGCAAAACAATAAGGGGGAAGCCGCAACGACTCCCCCCTTTATTTCGTTCACTCAAATTAAGCTATCAACTTCGGTGAATGTCACCGCCTCATATTTTCCGTTTTAACGGCAAGCCAGTTTCAGCGTTAAATCTCAACCTGCGTCCCCAGCTCGATAACCCGGTTCGGCGGAATTTCAAACTGGTCCGGCGCGCGCAACGCATTACGCTGAAGCAGCAAAAACAGTTTTCCGCGCAGGCGTAAATACCAGGGGCGCTTACCGATGATCAAAGATTCATGTGACATAAAAAAAGAAGTTTCCATCATCCGGCAACTCAGCCCTTCCAGCCCGCAGCGGTGGAACACTTCTTCCACATTTGGCGTTTCCCGCCACCCGTAGCTGGCCACCACGCGCCAGAATGTGGGAGAAAGCGGTTCAATGGAGACGCGCTTTACGTTATGTACATACGGCGCATCTTCAGTACGCAACGTCAGCAAAATTACACGCTCGTGCAGTACCTTGTTATGCTTGAGGTTATGCAGCAGAGCAAACGGAATCACATTCAACGCTCGCGACATATAGACCGCCGTTCCCTGCACGCGCACCGGCGGTGACTTTTCCAGCGAGGCAATCAGCGCCTCCAGCGAATTGCCATGTTCATGCATACGGCGCAACAGGCGAAAGCGCTCACTTTTCCAGGTGGTCATGATGGTAAACATCGCCAGGCCCAGGCAAAGAGGCAGCCAGCCGCCGGAGAAAATCTTCTGCACATTGGCCAGAAAGAGCGGTACGTCCACACACAGAAACACCAGGCCAATCAGCAGTACCAGAAACTTATTCCAGTGCCAGTTTTTACGCGCCACTGTGCAGGAGAGAATGGAAGTCAGCACCATCGTGCCCGTTACCGCAATCCCATAAGCTGCCGCAAGGTTGCTGGAGCGCTCAAAACTCACAATCACCAGCACGACGGCAAAATAGAGCAACCAGTTTATTACCGGGATGTAAATCTGCCCGGACTCCATTTCCGATGTGTGAATAATGCGCATTGGAGAAAGGTACCCCAGGCGCACCGCCTGGCGGGTAAGCGAAAATACGCCGGAAATAACCGCCTGAGAAGCAATAACCGTTGCCAGTGTTGCCAGTATCAGTAACGGGATGAGCGCCCAGTCCGGCGCCTGCAAAAAAAACGGATTCTTAATAGCCTCCGGCGACTTCAGAAGCAGCGCGCCCTGGCCAAAATAGTTAAGTACCAGAGACGGCAACACTACGGTGAACCAGGCAATGCGAATAGGCAGCTTACCGAAATGCCCCATATCCGCATAGAGCGCTTCCACGCCGGTAATCGCCAGCACAACCGCCCCCAGCGCCACAAACGACACCGCTTTATATTCAATGAAGAAATGCGCAGCCCACATTGGGTTTAGCGCCAGCAGTACCTCCGGGTTGCCGGTAATACTACGCAGGCCAAGCATCGCCAGTACCAGAAACCACGTCAGCATAATTGGCGCAAACAGTTTACCCACCAACCCCGTGCCGTGCTTTTGAATAACAAACAGCAGCGTCAGCACCGCAATCGACAGCGGGACAATGTATGCATCGAGCGATGGCGCGGCAATTTCCAACCCTTCAATGGCCGACATTACCGATATCGCCGGGGTGATAACGACCTCACCATAGAAAAAACTGCCGCCGATAAGCCCCATAATAACCAGAACAGAGGTCATTTTCGCCGATGTGTTGCGCCCGGCAAGGGACATTAACGTCAGTATACCGCCCTCGCCGGCATTATCGGCACGCATAACAAATGACAGATACTTAACAGAAACGACAATAACCAGTAGCCAGAAAATCAATGACAGAAAGCCTAAAATGGCGTCACGTTCCACGCCAAACCCAAACTGACCGGACAGACATTCACGTAGTGTATAAAGAGGACTGGTACCAATATCGCCATAAACAACCCCGATAGCCGCCAGCGTAATCGCTGGCAGGGCTTCTTTTTTATCAGTGCTCATAGACTAAACTTTATTCAGATATTGATGATTTAACGTCCCGAACGGGCCGCGAAAGGCGCCCAGTATGCACGATTAACGTGAAAATAGTACCCTGCGTTACAGGTAAATTAACCAGAGTAAAACCCTTTTATTGTTTGATTCAGCGGGTTAACGGTTAATATCGGAAACGATTATAATGCCATCCCGAGCCAATTGACGGGTAAGGACGCACAGATAACGATGGCTTACGTAAATTTATTAGCAGAACGCATCACGCGGTTAAGCCAGGCGCTGGAAACCGGGCTATTTGAACGCAGCCATGCCGTGCGTCTGTGCCTGCTTGCAGCGCTGAGCGGCGAAAGCGTCTTTTTGCTGGGCCCGCCTGGTATTGCCAAAAGCCTGATTGCCCGCCGCCTGAAATACGCCTTTCGTAATGCTCGCGCTTTTGAATATCTGATGACCCGCTTCTCCACACCAGAAGAAGTTTTTGGCCCGCTTTCTATCCAGGCTCTGAAAGACGAGGGGCGTTATGAACGCCTCACTGGCGGATACCTGCCAGAAGCGGAAATCGTATTTCTGGATGAAATCTGGAAAGCGGGTCCGGCCATCCTCAATACGCTATTGACAGCCATTAACGAACGCCGCTTTCGCAACGGCGCGCAGGAAGTAAAAATCCCGATGCGCCTTCTGGTAGCCGCCTCTAATGAACTACCGGAAGATGACAGCAGCCTTGAGGCGCTCTACGATCGTATGCTGATACGTCTGCTGCTCGACAGAGTGCAGGATAAAAGCAATTTTCAGGCAATGCTTACCAGCCAACATCATGAAAATGAAAATCCGGTGGCGCCCGCGCTTCAGGTAAGCGATGACGAATACCATCGCTGGCAGGAAGAAATAAGCAAAGTTACGCTACCTGGCGAAGTATTTGAGCTGATTTACCAGCTGCGACAACGCCTGGAAGCGCTAACGCAGGCGCCTTACGTTTCCGACAGGCGCTGGAAAAAGGCGTTACGCCTGCTTCAGGCCTGCGCTTTTTTCAGCGGACGTAGCGAAGTAGCCCCCATTGACCTTATTTTGCTAAAAGATTGCCTGTGGCACGATATGAATGCCAGGGACCTGCTGCAACAGCAGGTGGAGTTGCTAATGACCGGCAGCGCCTGGCAGCAGCAGGAGATGTTGACCCGCCTGGGGGCGATTGCGCAGCAACGCTTACAGCTTCAACAGCAGCACAGCGACCGCAGCGCGCTTAAAGTGGAACGCCTGGGCGGGATATTCAGCCGCAAGCCGCACTATACGCTGC
The DNA here is from genome assembly GCF_016632365.1 of Tenebrionibacter intestinalis. Taxonomy (GTDB): domain Bacteria; phylum Pseudomonadota; class Gammaproteobacteria; order Enterobacterales; family Enterobacteriaceae; genus Tenebrionibacter; species Tenebrionibacter intestinalis. Next base: position 11,625 of record NZ_JAEPBH010000005.1, read on the forward strand.
CGGAATCGCTTACCGGCGAAAACCTGACCCTGTTTTTACAACAGCCGCTCCGCCTGCACGATATGGAAGTTATTCACGTGGAGATCGTTCGCACAGCGCTAACCCAGTGGCTGCAAAAAGGCGGTGAAATCCGCGGCAAGCTTAACGGCATTGGCTTTGCCCAGCCGCTGGCGCTGGAAGTGAACGATGCACAACACCTGATTATCCGCGACGTTAGTCTCAAAGGCACGGCGCTGGCGCGGCCAGGGACGCAGCAAAGCGGTCTTCCACAGGAAACCGTCATACAGCTTGACGAACTGGAAGAAGATTATCATCACCAGCATCGGCGTTTTAGCGAACAGCAAAAATGCCTGTTCATTCCCGCCGACTGGCTTGGGCGTATTGAAGCCAGCCTTCAGGAAGTGGCAACGCAAATTAAGCAGGCGCGTCAGTGCTAAGCCTGGCCACGCTGGACGCCATTATCGGCATCAGTGAAGGACAGCTCATTGAAGATATTCTTCTCGCTTTGCTGGCAGCTCCGCAGTTAGCGATATTTTTTGAAAAGTTTCCGCGCCTGAAAAATGCGCTACTACGTGATATGCCGCGCTGGCGTGAACGGCTGCGCGCCCGGTTGCAGCACACCCCCGCCCCGCCAGGCCTGGCGAAAGAAATACAGGAATACCAAAACAGCCAACAACTCTCCGGCTCGCCGTTCAACGCTCGTTTGCCCGCAACGCTCAGGCTATTGCAGGAGGTAGACTCGCCGTTTAGCGTTCAGGCTCAACAACTGATAGACAATAATACTTATTTTACCCCGGCGCTACAGACGCTGTTTTTACAACGCTGGCGGCTGAGCCTGATTGTGCAGGTGTCCGCACTCAACCAACAGCTACTGGAAAACGAACGTGAAAAACTGCTGGCGGAAGTACAACAGCGGCTGGCGATGAGCGGCCAGCTTGAACCGGTTCTGGTTGAAAACGTTAACGCCGCCGGGCGGCTATGGGATCTCAGTGCCGGGCGGTTACAACGCGGCGACTACCAGCTCATCGTCAAATACGGCGATTTTTTGCAACATCAGCCTGAGTTGCAAAAACTGGCGGAGCAACTGGGTCGTTCGCGCAAAGCCAAAGCCGTACCAAAAAAAGATGCTCCCACGCAAACCTGGCGCCGGAGGGTGCGTGAGCCGGCAACCACCCCGGAACAGGTTGACGGATTGCAGCACAGCGACGATATTCTGCGCCTGCTGCCGCCAGAACTGGCAACGCTTGGCATCAGCGAGCTGGAGTTAGAATTTTACCGGCGGCTGGCGGAAAAACAGCTACTGACCTATCGCCTTCATGGAGATGCCTGGCGTGAAAAAGTGGTTGAGCGCCCGCTGGCGCATGAGGATTTTGACGAACACCCCCGCGGGCCGTTTATCGTCTGCGTTGATACATCAGGATCAATGGGCGGCTTTAATGAGCAATGCGCCAAAGCATTCTGTCTGGCGCTGATGCGTATAGCCCTGGCGGATAACCGCCGTTGCTACATTATGCTGTTTTCCAGTGAAGTGGTGCGCTATGAACTCAGCGGACATGACGGCATTGAGCAGGCAATTCGCTTTCTCAGCCAGCGCTTTCGCGGCGGCACGGATATCGCCCGTTGTCTGCGCGCAGTGGCCGAAAAAATGCAGGGGGGCGACTGGCACGATGCCGACGCAGTCATCATTTCCGATTTTATCGCCCAGCGGCTACCTGAAGAGGTTATTGGTCAGGTTAAAACCCTACGGCGTCAGTACAATAACCGTTTTCACGCAGTGGCCATGTCGGCACACGGTAAACCTGGCATTCTACGCATCTTCGATCATATCTGGCGCTTTGATACTGGCATGCGCAGCCGCCTGCTGCGCCGCTGGAAGCGCTAATCCCTGCTTCAAAAAACAAAGGTTTGTAGCACCGCTAACATCGCTGAACCGCAGGCCGCAAGAAACGGCCAGCCCGCCAGGAATGGCGGTCTGAGGCTTCACGCAGCATGGACAACATTGACAGGTAATATTGCAGGCCCGAAGGGGCGAGGCTTTGAAATCGTCCGGGTATTCACGCATCGGGCCTGCCGCAGGCTGATGGCTGGGAGGCGAGCGTACCGCGAGGCGGCGATCTCTTTGAGGGGCCGCCGGAATTGATAAGGGGCGCATGCAGGCGCCCCTTAACCCGTACCTGACGATAACGTCGCTTTATTTAGTTCATCATCAAGTGAGCGAAGCTAGCGTTTATCCTTAACCGAGCAATACCATTGCGCAGGCGAATTCCTGGCATTACCAGTAGAACTACAGCAAATCATCCACGCTGCCTGCAATATCTGCCGGCCATACGCCGCTTTGCACCTGGCCTATGTGTGAAAGCTGTAGCAGTAGCATGGTAAGGCGCGACTGGCCAATACCGCCCCCGATCGTTTGCGGCATTTCACCTTTCATCAGGCTCTGGTGCCACGCAAGCTGGCTACGTTCTTCATCACCCGTGATAGCCAACTGACGCTTAAGCGTTTGCGGGTCAACACGGATGCCCATTGAAGAAATCTCAAACGCATCTTCCAGCACCGGGTTCCAGACCAGAATATCACCATTAAGCCCGGCAAAACCGTCTTCGGTTGGCGTACTCCAGTCGTCATAGTCTGGCGCGCGTACGTCGTGGCGCCTGCCGTCGGCAAGCTTCCCGCCGATGCCAATCAGAAATACCGCGCCCAGTTCTTTAGCGATCGCGCGTTCACGCCCTTTGCCGTCAAGCTCCGGAAAACGGCTTTGCAGCGTTTCACTGTGTACAAAATGAATCTGCTGCGGCAGGAACGGCGCCAAACCGAACTCGCGACTTACCCGCGCTTCGGTCGCTTTAATCGCTTGCCAGAGGGTTTCAACCATTTTCTTCAGCGTAGCCAGGTGGCGTTCACCCTCCCCCATGACTCGCTCCCAGTCCCACTGATCGACGTACACCGAGTGGATCGGCGACAGACGATCTTCATCCGGGCGTAGCGCTTTCATATGCGTATACAGCCCTTCCCCGGCGCTAAAATCATGCTGGCCAAGGGTCCTACGTTTCCATTTAGCCAGCGAGTGCACAACTTCGAATTGTGCCTCAGGGATAGCCTTTACGCGCACCTGCACCGCTTTCTCGCTGCCGGACAGATTATCCTGCGTCCCGTCACCTAACCGGCTGAGAATGGGCGCCTGTACTTCAACCAACCCCAGGCGGTCTTCCAGCTCGCGGGAAAACCAGGATTTCACGGCGCTGATCTGTCGTTGTCTTGCGATATAAGCGGTCTTCATTGTTTTTTTACTCCTGTCGTCCAATGGCATTGATTAAGCAACAGAACGGAGGGACAATTCAATATTCAATAACAAAAAAGGCATATCGCATTTTATTTCACTAAAATATTGCCCATAAAAATGAATATTAATCATTAAACCTGAGGAAAAACGATGGAAAATTATCAGATCGATAATCTGGACCGCGGCATACTGGAAGCGCTAATGGCAAATGCACGCACGCCTTACGCTGAACTTGCCAAACAGTTTGCCGTAAGCCCGGGCACCATTCATGTGCGAGTGGAGAAGATGAAGCAGGCAGGCATTATTACCGGCGCCCGGATTGATATAAGCCCGAAAAAGCTGGGCTACGACGTATGCTGCTTTATTGGCATTATTCTCAAAAGCGCCAGGGACTACCCAACGGCGCTGGCAAAGCTTGAACAGCTTCCCGAGGTTACCGAAGCCTGGTACACCACCGGTCACTACAGTATTTTTATCAAGGTTATGTGCCGCTCTATCGATGCCCTGCAGGAAGTACTTATCAACAAGATCCAGACCATTGATGAGATCCAGTCCACCGAGACGCTGATCTCACTACAAAACCCCATTATGCGTACGATCAAGCCCTGAAAGGGGTTTTTTATTCCCAACATTTCCACAGGTAGATCCCAACTGATTCACAGCGTACAATACGCATCGTTTTACTCACGACGGAACCCTACATGGCCGACATTACTCTTATCAGCGGCAGTACGTTGGGCAGTGCTGAATATGTGGCGGAACATCTGGCCGAAAAGCTGGAAGAAGCCGGTTACGCTACCGCAACCCTGCACGGCCCCGCGCTGGCGGATCTTTCAGACAGCGGCATCTGGCTGGTGGTGAGTTCAACCCACGGCGCAGGGGAGCTGCCGGACAATCTGCAACCGTTTTTTAACGCTCTGTCTGCGCAACGTCCCGACCTGAGCGCCGTGCGCTACGGCGCTATTGGCATTGGCAGCCGTGAATATGACACCTTCTGCGGCGCGATCGATAAAATAGAAGCGTTATTGACTGAACTTGGCGCTCGCCGCATCGGGGAAACGCTCAGGATTAATGTACTCGATCATGAAATCCCGGAGGATCCGGCAGAAATTTGGCTGAGTCACTGGCAGAAATTGCTCAACTGAATGTAAAGATCGCACTTTTTTATGTGGATAACTCTGGTTAAAAGCTTGGATCAACCGGTAGTTATCCAATGTACAAGCGTTGTACGGTTTTTGTGCTGTGTATAACTCTCCATTCTGATCCCAGCTTATACGGTGCGGGATCACCGGGAATACACAACAAACGATCCTTAGTAATCTATTGATCCATAGCGCATAATAGTCGTTATCCACAGCATCCTGCGATCCTAATAAGAGATCACAATAAAACAGATCTCATAAAGAAAGATCTTCTTTTTAATAGCTAACGATCCCCGGGCTTTCTCGATAGCCAAAAGTTAAGTAGAATTCCGGCCCCGGGCGCTTGCAACCCAAATTCGCACAACCGCGAGGCAGTTAACCATGTTTTATCCGGATCCTTTTGACGTCATCATTATCGGCGGGGGTCATGCTGGTACCGAAGCCGCAATGGCTGCGGCGCGCACAGGTCAGCAAACCCTGCTGCTTACCCATAACATCGATACACTGGGACAGATGTCCTGTAACCCGGCGATCGGCGGTATCGGAAAAGGACATCTGGTTAAAGAAGTGGACGCCCTTGGCGGTTTGATGGCGCAGGCTATCGATCGAGCGGGGATTCAGTTCCGGACGCTAAACGCCAGCAAAGGCCCGGCTGTTCGCGCCACCCGAGCGCAGGCCGATCGCGTCCTGTATCGCCAGGCTGTACGCACCAGCCTTGAAAACCAACCTGGCCTGATGATCTTTCAGCAGGCGGTTGAGGATCTTATCGTTGAAAATGGCCGGGTGACGGGCGTTATTACGCAGATGGGCCTTAAATTCAGGGCGGGCGCTGTTGTTCTTACCGTCGGAACTTTCCTTGATGGTAAAATTCATATTGGGCTGGATAATTACAGCGGCGGTCGCGCAGGCGATCCGCCTTCCATTGCGCTGGCTCGCCGCCTGCGTGAGTTACCGCTTCGCGTCAGCCGCCTGAAAACAGGCACGCCGCCGCGTATTGATGCGCGCACCATTGATTTTAGCGTATTAACCCCTCAGCACGGCGATGACCCGATACCGGTCTTCTCTTTTTCCGGCAATGCTGCCCAACATCCGCGACAAATTCCGTGCTACATCACCCATACCAACGAAAAAACGCATGAGGTGATTCGCAATAATCTGGATCGCAGCCCAATGTATGCGGGGGTGATTGAGGGCATCGGCCCGCGCTACTGCCCATCAATTGAAGATAAAGTAATGCGTTTTGCCGATCGTAACGCACACCAGATTTTTCTGGAGCCGAAAGGGCTTACCAGCAACGAAATTTATCCTAACGGCATCTCTACCAGCCTGCCGTTCGATGTGCAGATGCAAATAGTACGTTCCATGCAGGGCATGGAAAATGCAAAGATTGTGCGTCCCGGATACGCTATTGAATATGATTTCTTCGACCCACGGGATCTTAAATTAACGCTGGAGAGTAAGCATATTCACGGTTTGTTCTTCGCAGGCCAGATTAACGGTACAACAGGGTATGAAGAAGCCGCCGCGCAAGGGTTATTGGCAGGCCTGAACGCCGCGCGTTATTCCGCCGATCTGGAAGGCTGGGCGCCGCGTCGCGATCAGGCCTACCTGGGCGTGCTGGTGGATGACCTGTGTACGCTTGGCACCAAAGAGCCGTATCGCATGTTTACTTCACGTGCGGAATATCGCCTGATGCTGCGTGAAGATAACGCCGATTTACGCCTGACGGAAACCGGCCGTATGTTGGGGTTGGTCGATGACGCTCGCTGGGCTAGTTTCAGTGAGAAGGTTGAACGTATTGAGCGTGAACGTCAGCGCCTGAAGGACGTCTGGGTGCATCCGAATTCTGCAAGCGCTGACGAGATTAACGCTCTGCTTACCTCGCCGCTGTCGCGCGAGGCCAGCGGTGAGGATTTGCTAAAGCGCCCGGAAATGACCTATGCAAAGCTGACGGCGCTGACGCCATTTTCGCCCGCGCTTGATGATGAGCGCGCCGCTGAACAGGTCGAAATACAGGTTAAATACGAAGGTTACATTGCACGCCAGCAGGATGAAATTGAAAAGCAACTGCGTAACGAGAATACGCTGTTGCCGGAAACGCTGGATTATCAGCAGGTATCCGGGTTGTCCAATGAGGCTATCGCCAAGCTCAACGATCATAAACCGGCGTCCATTGGGCAGGCTTCGCGCATCTCGGGTATTACGCCTGCGGCGATCTCAATCCTGCTCGTCTGGTTGAAAAAACAGGGGCTTTTACGCCGTAGCGCCTGATTGCGGTGTTAAATGACGGGCCGGGTTTCTCCGGCCCATTTTTTTGATGGGTAGATAAACGTGCTGAATAAACTTGAGCGCCTTCTGGCAAAAGCGGGTATTTCGTTACCCGATCGTCAAAAACAGCAGTTAGTGGACTATGTCGGGCTGCTAAATAAGTGGAACAAAGCTTATAACCTCACTTCGGTACGCAACCCGCAAGAGATGTTAGTGCGCCATATTCTCGACAGTATTGTGGTGGAACCTTACCTGAAAGGGACACGCTTTATTGATGTTGGGACCGGTCCGGGGCTGCCGGGCATCCCGCTGGCTATAGTGCGCCCGGATGCTCACTTTACCTTACTGGACAGCCTCGGCAAACGCGTACGTTTTTTACGCCAGGTGCAGCATGAGCTAAAACTCGATAACGTTACGCCGGTACAAAGCCGCGTTGAAGATTTTCCCGCCGAGCCGCCTTTTGACGGCGTTATTAGCCGCGCGTTCGCCTCTTTAAGCGATATGATCAACTGGTGTCAGCATTTGCCGGGTCTTAGCGGGCGTTTTTATGCGCTTAAGGGCCTGCGTCCGGATGACGAACTGGCATTGATGCCGGCAAACGCTGAGCTGGAAAAAATTGTTCGCCTGAACGTACCGGAACTGGAAGGCGAGCGTCACCTGGTTATTGTCAAACCCCACAAAAGTTAATATTTATCAAAAAAAGTAGAGTTAATATGATCGGATAAGCGGGGAAACAGGCAGCGTAATTAATGGACACTCTCGGTTACATTTAACCATTTAGTAACGATGGTTTCTTTTCCTGTCCCCCCCTGCTTTTTATTACTGCTATTTATTATCAACCTTGAGATTATAAGCCTGCTAAAAATACAGACTGTAGTTTTTCAGGTGCGCGTTAAAATTTTGTGAAAAATGTCAATACTGGGTTTTTTCCTCTGTTTGAACGGGTTTGATAAAGTTTAACTAAAATTTGCTTTTTTAATCATGGGGATGGATTTTTACTTTGTAAGCACTGCGCGCTAAAAATGGTCAATTAAAAGTATGTTATGTGATCGCTTGCACGCTTTTTGACCTTTTTTTATTTGCCTTTCGTCGCGCTTTACAAAACAGCCCGGTTTTCTTCAATTTGCAGAAGTGAGACGGCTGAAAAATATTTAAATATTTATTCACCTTTTTGCTACTTAAGGTTTGAATTCACGCCTTTGGCCCGTATAATTTGTCCTCTTTTTGAGGCTTGACTCGAAGCGCTAAAGGCAGTTTGATACGACACGCGACATTTCGGAAATAAGCAGAAGTGGAGGACGTTATGTCAGCGTCACGCTTAAATGGCAACGTAGCGCGAAAACTTCTGATTATTCAGCTTTTAACAATTATTGTCGCAGGTTTGCTGTTTTGCCTTAACGGCCCTTTTTGGGGGGCCTCTGCTGTTTTCGGAGGCCTGGCTGTCTGGCTGCCAAACGTTGTATTTATGTTTTTTGCCTGGCGTCACAAAGCGCATTCACCTACGGCAGGCCGCATAGCCTGGTCATTTGCCCTCGGTGAGGCGGCCAAGGTGGTTGCGACTTTCTCCTTGCTGGTAGTGGCGCTGGCCTACGTAAAAGCGGTGTTTTTACCGCTGATTGTGACCTGGATATCGGCGTTAGTCGTTCAAATGCTGGCGCCAGCTGTAATTAACAACAAAGGGTAAGAGGCATCATGTCTGCAGGAGAAATCTCAACCCCGCAGGACTACATCGGGCATCATCTGAATAACCTTCAGATTGACCTGCGTACGTTCTCGCTGGTAGATCCGCATAACCCCCCGGCCACGTTCTGGACGCTCAATATCGATTCTATGTTCTTCTCCGTGGTGTTGGGTCTGCTGTTCCTCATTCTGTTTCGCAAAGTGGCAAAACATGCTACCAGCGGCGTACCAGGCAAATTCCAGACTGCGGTCGAGCTGGTTATTGGTTTCGTACACGGTAGCGTCAAGGACATGTATCACGGCAAGAGTAAGGTGATTGCGCCGCTGGCGCTGACCATCTTTGTCTGGGTGTTTTTGATGAACCTGATGGATCTGCTGCCTATCGACCTGCTGCCTTACATTGGCGAGCACGTCTTCGGGCTGCCGGCGCTGCGCGTGGTGCCGTCCGCAGACGTCAACATCACTCTGTCGATGGCGCTGGGCGTATTTATCCTGATTCTTTTTTACAGCATCAAAATGAAAGGCGTTGGCGGTTTCACTAAAGAGTTGACGCTACAGCCGTTTAATCACTGGATCTTTATTCCGGTGAACCTGATTCTCGAAGGCGTAAGCCTGCTGTCTAAACCGGTTTCTCTCGGTCTGCGACTGTTTGGCAATATGTACGCCGGCGAGCTGATTTTCATTCTGATTGCAGGGCTGCTGCCGTGGTGGTCACAGTGGATTCTGAATGTGCCGTGGGCCATTTTCCATATCCTGATCATTACGTTGCAGGCCTTCATTTTCATGGTTCTGACGATTGTCTATCTGTCGATGGCGTCTGAAGAGCATTAATTTCTCAACACTACTGCGTTTTAACTGAAACAAACTGGAGACTGTCATGGAAAACCTGAATATGGATCTGCTGTACATGGCTGCCGCTGTGATGATGGGCCTGGCGGCAATCGGTGCTGCGATCGGTATCGGCATCCTCGGGGGGAAATTCCTGGAAGGCGCTGCGCGCCAGCCCGATCTGATTCCTCTGCTGCGTACTCAGTTCTTTATCGTAATGGGTCTGGTGGATGCTATCCCGATGATCGCTGTCGGTCTGGGTCTGTACGTGATGTTCGCGGTCGCGTAAGTCGAGCATTGCTGATACTTAATTATAAAGATAAGCAATATCAGAACGTTAACCAATTAAGAGGCATTGTGCTGTGAATCTTAACGCAACAATCCTCGGCCAGGCCATCGCGTTTGTCCTGTTTGTTCTGTTCTGCATGAAGTATGTATGGCCGCCGATTATGGCTGCCATAGAAAAACGTCAGAAAGAAATTGCTGACGGTCTCGCTTCCGCAGAGCGCGCCAAAAAGGATCTGGACCTTGCACAGGTCAACGCGACCGACCAGCTGAAAAAAGCGAAAGCTGAAGCTCAGGTAATTGTCGAGCAGGCGAACAAGCGCCGCGCGCAAATCCTGGATGAAGCAAAAGCCGAAGCAGAGCAGGAACGTAATAAAATCGTAGCGCAGGCGCAGGCTGAAATTGATGCCGAACGTAAGCGCGCTCGTGAAGAGCTGCGTAAGCAGGTGGCCATGCTGGCCGTTGCTGGCGCAGAGAAAATCATCGAACGTTCCGTGGATGAAGCTGCTAATAGCGACATCGTGGATAAACTGGTCGCTGAACTGTAAGGAGGGAGGGGCTGATGTCTGAATTTGTTACGGTAGCTCGCCCCTACGCCAAAGCAGCTTTTGACTTTGCAGTCGTTAACCATAGCGTTGAGCGTTGGCAAAATATGCTGGCTTTCGCCGCTGAGGTAACCAAAAACGAACAAATGACGGAGCTTCTTTCCGGCGCGATGGCGCCGGAAACGCTCTCCTCGACGTTTATCGCCGTTTGTGGCGATTTGCTTGACGCTCACGGCCAGAACCTTATCAAGGTAATGGCTGAAAATGGGCGTTTGAAGGCGCTGCCGGATGTTCTGGAGCAATTCATTGCGCTTCGTGCGGCACAGGAGGCAACCGTTGAGGTTGACGTTATCTCCGCCGGCGAATTGAGTGAAGCACAGCTTGCGAAAATCGGCGCCGCGATGGAAAAACGTCTGTCACGCAAAGTAAAGCTGAATTGCAAAATTGATAAGTCTGTAATGGCAGGTGTCATCATCCGCGCGGGTGATCTGGTGATTGACGGCAGCGTACGCGGTCGTCTTGAGCGCCTGGCAGACGTCTTGCAGTCTTAAGGGGACTGGAGCATGCAACTGAATTCCACCGAAATCAGCGAACTGATCAAACAGCGAATTGAGCAGTTCAATGTGGTGAGCGAAGCTCACAACGAAGGTACTATCGTATCCGTCAGTGACGGTATCATTCGCGTACACGGCCTGGCCGATGTGATGCAGGGTGAAATGATTTCTCTGCCGGGCAACCGCTACGCTATCGCACTGAACCTGGAGCGCGACTCCGTCGGTGCGGTTGTGATGGGTCCGTATGCGGACCTTGCCGAAGGCATGAAAGTAAAATGTACTGGCCGTATTCTGGAAGTGCCGGTTGGTCGTGGCCTGCTGGGGCGTGTAGTAAACACCCTGGGCGCGCCGATCGACGGTAAAGGCGCGGTAGAGCACGATGGCTTCTCGGCTGTAGAAGCTATCGCGCCGGGCGTTATCGATCGTCAGTCCGTTGACCAGCCGGTGCAGACTGGCTATAAGTCTGTCGATGCCATGATTCCTATCGGCCGCGGCCAGCGTGAGCTTATCATCGGCGACCGTCAGACCGGTAAAACCGCATTAGCCGTTGACGCTATCATCAACCAGCGCGATTCCGGCATTAAGTGTATTTATGTTGCTATCGGCCAGAAAGCATCCACTATTTCTAACGTAGTGCGTAAGCTGGAAGAACACGGCGCGTTGGCAAATACCATTGTGGTTGTCGCGACTGCCTCGGAATCTGCCGCTTTGCAGTACCTGGCGCCATACGCCGGTTGTGCAATGGGCGAATACTTCCGCGATCGCGGCGAAGATGCGCTTATCATCTATGACGATCTGTCGAAACAGGCCGTGGCTTATCGTCAAATTTCGCTGTTGTTGCGCCGCCCGCCTGGCCGCGAAGCATTCCCGGGCGACGTTTTCTACCTCCACTCTCGTCTGCTGGAGCGCGCGGCTCGCGTAAGCGCGAACTATGTAGAAAACTTCACTAAGGGTGAAGTGAAAAGCCAGACTGGTTCTCTGACCGCGCTGCCGATCATCGAAACTCAGGCTGGCGACGTTTCCGCATTTGTACCGACCAACGTTATCTCCATTACCGACGGTCAGATCTTCCTGGAATCCAGCCTGTTCAACGCCGGTATTCGTCCTGCGGTTAACCCGGGGATCTCCGTATCCCGCGTAGGCGGCGCGGCTCAGACTAAGATCATGAAAAAACTGTCTGGCGGCATCCGTACTGCGCTTGCGCAGTATCGTGAACTGGCTGCGTTCTCTCAGTTCGCTTCCGACCTTGATGATGCAACCCGCAAGCAGCTCAACCACGGCCAGAAAGTGACCGAACTGCTTAAACAGAAGCAGTATGCGCCGCAGTCCGTTGCGCAGCAGTCTCTGGTGCTGTTCGCCGCAGAACGTGGCTATCTGGAAGACGTTGAACTTGCCAAAATCGGCAGCTTCGAAGAAGCGCTGCTGGCCTACGTCGAGCGCGAGCACGCAGCCCTGATGCAGGAAATCAACAAGACTGGCGGTTACAACGATGAAATTGAAGGCAAGCTGAAAGGCATCCTCGATTCCTTCAAAGCAACTCAGTCCTGGTAACGGCCTGGCGGCTCGCATGACGCGGGCCGTCAGGCTTTGAGGAGAAGCTCATGGCCGGCGCAAAAGAGATACGTAGTAAGATCGCAAGCGTCCAGAACACGCAGAAGATCACTAAAGCGATGGAAATGGTCGCCGCTTCCAAAATGCGTAAATCGCAGGAGCGCATGGCGTCCAGCCGTCCTTACGCAGAGACCATGCGCAAGGTAATTGGTCACCTTGCTAACGGGAATCTGGAATATAAGCATCCCTATCTGGAAGAGCGCGACGTGAAGCGCGTCGGCTTCCTGGTAGTATCGACCGACCGCGGACTGTGCGGCGGCCTGAACATTAACCTGTTCAAAAAGCTGCTTACAGAGATGAAAGCCTGGTCCGAAAAAAGCGTTCAGAGCGATCTGGCCCTGATTGGCTCCAAGGGGGTTTCATTTTTTAGCTCGGTCGGCGGCAATGTGGTTACGCAGGTCACAGGCATGGGGGATAATCCTTCACTGTCTGAACTGATTGGCCCGGTAAAAGTGATGCTGCAGGCCTACGATGAAGGCCGTCTGGACAAGCTTTATATTGTCAGCAACAAATTTATCAACACCATGTCTCAGGTTCCGACCATTACTCAACTGCTGCCGCTGCCCGCGTCAGAAGATGAGGAACTGAAACGTAAAACCTGGGATTATCTGTATGAACCTGATCCGAAGGTGCTGCTGGATACGCTCCTGCGTCGCTATGTTGAGTCTCAGGTTTATCAGGGGGTGGTGGAAAACCTGGCCAGCGAGCAGGCCGCGCGTATGGTGGCGATGAAAGCCGCGACCGATAACGGCGGGAACCTGATTAAAGAGCTGCAGTTGGTGTACAACAAGGCTCGTCAGGCCAGCATTACTCAGGAACTCACCGAGATTGTCTCGGGGGCCGCCGCGGTTTAACCAGGGTTTACGTAGAGGATTCAAGATGGCAACTGGAAAGATTATCCAGGTAATCGGCGCCGTGGTGGACGTCGAGTTTCCTCAGGATGCCGTACCGAAGGTGTACGATGCTCTTGAGGTCATGAATGGTAACGATCGTCTGGTGCTGGAAGTTCAGCAGCAGTTGGGCGGCGGCGTGGTGCGTACTATCGCGATGGGGTCTTCCGACGGACTGCGTCGTGGGCTGGAGGTGAAAGACCTTGAGCACCCAATCGAAGTACCGGTAGGTAAAGCGACGCTCGGCCGTATCATGAACGTGCTGGGTGAACCGGTCGATATGAAGGGCGACATTGGTGAAGAAGAGCGTTGGGCTATTCACCGCGCGGCGCCGAGCTATGAAGAGCTGTCCAACTCCCAGGAATTGTTGGAAACCGGCATCAAAGTTATGGATCTGATTTGCCCGTTTGCGAAGGGCGGTAAAGTGGGTCTGTTCGGCGGTGCGGGTGTGGGTAAAACCGTAAACATGATGGAGCTCATTCGTAACATTGCAATTGAGCACTCCGGTTACTCGGTATTTGCCGGTGTGGGTGAGCGTACCCGTGAGGGTAACGACTTTTACCATGAAATGACCGACTCCAACGTACTGGACAAAGTATCCCTGGTTTATGGCCAGATGAATGAGCCGCCGGGCAACCGTCTGCGTGTCGCGCTGACCGGCCTGACGATGGCTGAGAAGTTCCGTGACGAAGGTCGTGACGTTCTGTTGTTTGTTGACAACATCTACCGTTACACCCTTGCCGGTACGGAAGTTTCCGCACTGCTGGGCCGTATGCCTTCAGCGGTAGGCTACCAGCCTACACTGGCGGAAGAAATGGGCGTGTTGCAGGAGCGTATTACCTCCACAAAGACCGGCTCCATTACCTCTGTACAGGCGGTATATGTTCCCGCGGACGACCTGACTGACCCGTCTCCGGCAACCACCTTTGCTCACCTTGACGCAACCGTGGTACTGAGCCGTCAGATTGCCTCTCTGGGCATTTACCCGGCCGTTGACCCGCTGGACTCCACCAGCCGTCAGTTGGATCCGCTGGTCGTCGGCCAGGAGCACTACGACGTTGCCCGTGGCGTGCAGTCTATCCTGCAGCGTTATCAGGAACTGAAAGACATTATCGCCATCCTGGGTATGGACGAATTGTCTGAAGAAGACAAACTGGTGGTAGCACGCGCGCGTAAAATTCAGCGCTTCCTGTCCCAGCCGTTCTTTGTGGCAGAAGTCTTCACCGGTTCTCCGGGGAAATTCGTATCGCTAAAAGACACCATCCGTGGCTTTAAAGGCATCATGGACGGCGAATACGATCACCTGCCGGAGCAGGCGTTCTACATGGTTGGCACCATTGAAGAAGCAGTGGAAAAAGCCAAAAAACTGTAACGCCTTGAGAGGAGGGTGACATGGCAATGACTTACCACCTGGATGTCGTCAGCGCAGAAGAACAAATGTTCTCCGGCCTGGTCGAAAAAATCCAGGTTACGGGCAGCGAAGGTGAACTGGGTATTTACCCGGGCCACGCGCCGCTGCTTACCGCCATTAAGCCTGGTATGATCCGCATCGTGAAACAGCACGGCCAGGAAGAGTTTATTTACCTGTCCGGCGGCATCCTGGAAGTGCAGACCAGTAGCGTTACGGTGCTGGCTGATACCGCGATTCGCGGTCAGGATCTCGATGAAGCGCGGGCGCAGGAGTCGAAGCGTAAAGCAGAAGAGCATATTCGTAATTCCCACGGCGACGTGGATTATGCGCAGGCCTCTGCCGAACTGTCGAAGGCTATCGCTAAGCTTCGCGTAATCGAGTTAACTAAAAAAGCGATGTAACAGGCTTGAAAAGTCAAAATGCCAGCCAGGGCGACCCGGCTGGCATTTTTTTTGCCCGCGTTATTATTGCGGGATGCAGGGGCTTTATTCAGGCGTAAAAAAAAGCGCTAAAGTGTCAGAAAACAGCCAGATTACTGCGGTAACGATACTTTTTTGCGAAAGATAGCCCTAAAATTGAGGCGGTAACGGAAAGGAAATTCACCGGGGATCCGTAAAGGTGCCGTTTTTTTAGGCATCGCGTTTTCGTGAACAAAATATGTAGAAGTTTCCCGGGGAAACCGGTTTACTTTTCACTCTCTTCAAAGTCAGGACACGTATGTCAAACAGCGCTATGAGCGTGGTGATCCTTGCCGCAGGCAAAGGCACCCGCATGTATTCCGAACTTCCTAAAGTGCTGCACTCGCTTGCTGGTAAGCCAATGGTGCAACACGTCATCGATGCCGCAGGCGAACTCGGCGCGCGTCAGATTCACCTGGTTTATGGCCACGGCGGCGATTTGCTAAAGCAAATGCTGAAAAACAGCGCGCTGAACTGGGTATTGCAGGCTGAACAACTGGGAACGGGTCACGCTATGCAGCAGGCGGCGCCCTATTTCGCCGATGATGAAGACATTATGATGCTGTACGGCGATGTACCGCTGATTTCCGTGGAGACGCTTTCTCGTCTGCGGGCGGCCAAACCCCAGGGCGGTATTGCGCTGCTGACGGTGCAGCTTGACGATCCCACCGGATATGGCCGCATCACGCGTGAAAATGGCAAAGTGACCGGCATTGTGGAGCATAAAGACGCAACCGATGCGCAGCGCCGGATTAACGAAATTAATACCGGTATCCTGTTGGCGAATGGGGCGGATCTCAAACGCTGGTTGTCAAAGATTGATAACAACAACGCCCAGGGCGAATTTTACATCACCGATGTAATCGCTATGGCATATCAGGACGGGCGTGAAATTGCCGCCGTGCATCCTGGGCGCTTAAGCGAAGTGGAAGGCGTAAATAACCGCCAGCAGTTGGCAAGCCTGGAGCGTGTTTACCAGGCCGAGCAAGCCGAACGATTACTGTTGGCAGGTGTGATGCTGCGTGACCCGGCGCGCTTTGACCTGCGCGGTACGTTGCAACATGGCCGCGATGTGGAAATCGACCCGAACGTCATTATTGAAGGCCTGGTAACGCTCGGTAATCGCGTCAAAATTGGTGCGGGCTGCGTCATTAAAAACAGCGTTATTGGAGATGATTGCGTGATTAGCCCGTACAGCGTGCTGGAAGATGCGCGTCTGGACGCTGCCTGCACCATAGGGCCTTTCGCCCGTCTGCGCCCAGGCGCTGAGCTGGAAGAAGGCGCGCACGTCGGCAATTTCGTTGAAATGAAAAAAGCGCGTTTGGGCAAAGGTTCGAAAGCCGGCCACCTCAGCTATCTTGGCGATGCCGACATTGGCGACAATGTGAATATTGGCGCAGGTACCATTACCTGTAACTACGATGGCGCAAACAAACATAAAACAATTATCGGGGATGATGTGTTTGTTGGATCGGATACCCAACTGGTGGCGCCGGTCACCGTTGCGCGCGGCGTGACGATTGGCGCAGGCACCACGGTAACCCGCGACATTGAAGAAAACGCGCTGGTCATTAGCCGTATTGAGCAGACTCATGTTCAGGGCTGGCAGCGGCCAGTGAAGAAGGCGTAACGGGCAGGGGTGCCGGCTCTGCCATAAATTAACGGCAAAAAGGTAAAGATGGCTTTTACCTTTTTGTGGATAACCGCCAAAAATCAACGCGTTGTTTTCCCGGGTTTGTTTACCCGACATTTCGATGCGCTATTGCCTGGTTCGGCGTTTGTCACCCGGTTTGAGCGGGGCTTCGGCCCCGCCTGCTATTCCCCTGACTGTAAAAAACAGCAGGGTTGGGGTGAGCGGCAAAATAATAATCGCTGCCGTCCCGCACTGCGGATATTCCGTAGATTTTAATAATAACCCCACTCTCTACAAGGCTCGGGGCTCCGTAATACGGATACAACAGGTCAGCGACAACGCGGGCGGAAACGCCATATTCAGGAACATAACATTATGTGTGGAATTGTTGGCGCGGTAGCGCAACGTGATATTGCTGAAATTCTTCTTGAAGGTTTACGTCGTCTGGAATATCGGGGCTATGACTCCGCAGGGCTGGCGGTTGTGGATACGCAGGGAAATATGGCGCGCCTGCGCCGCGTGGGTAAAGTGCAGACGCTGTCGCAAGCGGCGGAAGAACACCCGCTGCACGGCGGTACCGGCATTGCGCATACACGTTGGGCCACGCACGGCGAACCTTCGGAAACTAACGCGCATCCGCATGTTTCCGGCCATATTGTCGTTGTGCATAACGGCATTATCGAAAATTACGAGCCGCTGCGTGAAAAACTGAAAGGCTGCGGTTACGTCTTCGCCTCTGAAACCGATACTGAAGTCATTGCTCACCTTGTGCATTATGAAATGGAACGGGGCGGTAGCCTGCGTGATGCCGTCATGCGTGCTATTCCACAATTGCGCGGCGCCTACGGCACGGTGATTATGGATACTCGTAAGCCTGATGTGCTGCTGGCTGCGCGCTCCGGCAGCCCGCTGGTTATCGGCCTTGGCATGGGTGAGAACTTTATCGCCTCTGACCAGCTAGCGTTGCTGCCGGTCACACGGCGCTTTATTTTCCTTGAAGAGGGAGATATCGCGGAAGTAACGCGCCGCTGCGTCACTATTTTCGACCAGACGGGTGAGCGGGTGACGCGCCCGGATATTGAATCTAATCTGCAATATGATGCGGGCGATAAGGGGATTTATCGCCACTATATGCAGAAAGAAATCTACGAGCAGCCGAACGCGATTAAAAACACGCTGATGGGCCGCATTAATCACGGCGCTATCGATCTCAGTGAACTGGGGCCGAATGCCGATGCGCTGCTTTCGAATATAGAGCATATCCAGATTGTCGCCTGCGGAACGTCTTACAACTCCGGTATGGTATCGCGTTACTGGTTTGAAGCGCTGGCGGGGGTGCCATGCGATGTGGAAATTGCCTCTGAGTTCCGTTATCGCAAATCGGCGGTGCGCCGCAACAGCCTGATTATTACGCTGTCGCAGTCTGGTGAAACGGCTGATACGCTGGCTGCGTTGCGTCTTGCCAAAGCGCTGGGTTATCCTGGTTCGCTGGCGATTTGTAACGTGCCTGGCTCGTCACTGGTGCGTGAATCCGATCTGTCGCTGATGACCAAAGCAGGCACCGAAATTGGCGTGGCGTCTACCAAAGCGTTTACCACTCAGTTGACCGTACTGCTGATGCTGGTGGCAAAAATTGGGCGACTGAAGGGCATGCCTGCTGAAGTGGAATACGACATCGTTCATGCGCTCCAGGCATTGCCAAGCCGTATTGAGCAGATGTTATCGCAGGATAAGCGTATCGAGATGCTTGCCGAAGATTTTTCTGATAAGCACCATGCGTTGTTCCTTGGCCGTGGCGATCAGTACCCCATCGCACTGGAAGGCGCGCTTAAACTTAAAGAAATTTCCTACATCCATGCTGAAGCCTACGCAGCAGGCGAGCTAAAGCACGGCCCACTGGCGTTGATTGATGCGGATATGCCGGTTATTGTCGTTGCGCCTAACAATGATCTGCTGGAGAAACTGAAGTCGAATATTGAAGAAGTGCGCGCGCGGGGCGGACACCTTTATGTGTTTGCTGATGAAAATGCCGGTTTTAATAATAGCGAAACTATGCATATTATTTCTATGCCGCACGTCGAAGATCTTATTGCACCTATTTTTTATACTGTGCCGCTTCAACTCCTGTCTTATCATGTTGCGTTAATTAAAGGTACTGATGTGGATCAGCCGCGTAATCTGGCAAAATCAGTTACGGTAGAATAAGTTTATTTCTATGAAGGGTCCCACTATGTGGGGCCTTATTTTTTAATAAAGTGGGTAAAACGATTTTTCGCCATCGGCTGTAAATTTAATATTGGGTTTGTAAACGGATAGTCTGTTGTGAAATAAAAATTTTCCGGTTGTTGAGGCTATATTCGCACTTTTTCAGGAGGCAATTATTAAATTGACGCCTTTATTTTTGTGAAGCTAAAAGTACGCTGCGACAGCCCTTTTCAGGCTGGCTTTTTCTGGGCTCGTTAGCCGGGCCGGCATAACGTTACTCGCCATACGCAGTCAGGGGATTATCGAAGCGATAAGGCAATAAGCGTAACGTAAGTAACAGGACAATGATAAAAGCCCCTGGAGCACTCAGGGGCTTTGCGTCGCAATGTTTGAGTTGAGTTCTGAATTATAGGTTTTATTTGCTTTGTAAGCCTCCTGCTTTCAGTTGGATTGGTTTTTATAATTAATTTCCATATGACACGGGTAACGTGGCTACAATGTTTTTTATAGCAAAGCAGGCTGGCTATTTACGTTAACTCCTTTTATCTGCTGTCCATGAATTGATAATGAATAATGCTGAACAGCGCGTCAATGGCCGGTCGTGTAAACGAATAAGAAAATATGTATTTCCGTGTTGACTTAATATGTATAAGCGTAAAAAAAGATAATAGTGTTTATTTTCGCTATTATTGATCCGGTAACGATGCAGTTGTGTAATAAACTGCCGACACCCTTGCCTGGTGCTGTTTGACCGGGTAAATGAAATTAAATCTCGTCTGCAAGCTCGTCATGTTTGCGCCTGCCAGCCTGTTTCAGCGTAATTGTCATAAAACTGTCATATTACGTACATGTCGCTGTCACTAAACTGTCCTATTTTTCTTAATGCATTCATTTAACAATCTATTATGCCCACAGCAGCAGGAGAGATTATGAAAGCTATGCGTAACACCGTTGCTACCGTTATCGCCACGGCCTTTTCACTGAGCGCTTTCTCTGCCTTTGCGGCAGCAAGCCTGACAGGCGCAGGCGCAACGTTCCCGGCGCCGGTGTATGCCAAATGGGCGGATACTTACCTGAAGGCTACGGGAAATAAGGTAAATTACCAGAGCATTGGTTCTTCCGGCGGCGTTAAACAAATCATTGCCCATACTGTTGATTTTGGCGCATCTGATGCACCGCTTTCTGATGAAAAACTTGCTCAGGACGGCCTGTTTCAGTTTCCGACAGTGATTGGCGGCGTGGTGCTCGCGGTGAATATCCCCGGCGTAAAATCTGGCGAACTGGTGCTTGATGGGGCTACGCTGGGCGATATTTACCTTGGGAAGATCAAAAAATGGGACGATCCGGCGATTGCGAAGCTAAACCCGAACCTCGCTCTGCCGTCCCGCAATATTGCCGTTGTGCGCCGTGCCGATGGTTCCGGAACCTCTTTTGTATTTACCAGTTATCTGGCGAAAGTGAATAACGACTGGAAAACAAACGTGGGCGTGGGCAGTACGGTTAAGTGGCCGACGGGGCTGGGCGGAAAAGGTAATGATGGCGTTGCCGCTTTTGTGCAGCGCCTGCCAGGCGCCATTGGTTATGTGGAATACGCCTATGCTAAACAAAATAGTCTTGCCTATACCCGTCTGGTGTCTGCTGATGGCAAACCGGTAAGCCCAACGGAAGAGAGTTTTTCTAACGCGGCGAAAGGCGCGGACTGGAGTAAAACGTTTGCCCAGGATTTGACCAACCAGAAGGGAGATAATGTATGGCCAGTCACATCCACCACTTTCATTTTGCTTCATAAAACACCGAAAAGGCCGCAGCAGGCTGTGGAAGTCCTGAAGTTTTTTGACTGGGCCTATAAAGAAGGCGCGCTGCAGGCAAATGCGCTGGATTATGCTTTGTTGCCGGCAGCCGTCATTGAGCAAGTCCGCGCAGCATGGAAAACCAACCTCAAGGACAGCAGCGGTAAAGCGCTGTACTAATTGAATAGCGGGTCGGTGTTGCGCCGGCCTGATACAGATTAAAGAGTGTACTATGGCGGCGACAAGGCCTGTATTTACCCCCCCTGGGAAAAAGGGCGACATCCTGTTCAGCGCGCTGGTAAAACTGGCTGCGCTGATTGTGCTGTTACTTCTGGGCGGCATAATTGTCTCCCTGATTATTTCTTCCTGGCCGAGCATTGAAAAATTCGGCCTGGCGTTCCTGTGGACCAAAGACTGGGACGCGCCCAGCGATATTTACGGCGCGCTGGTGCCCATCTACGGCACGTTAGTCACATCGTTTATTGCATTGTTAATCGCCGTTCCGGTGAGTTTTGGTATCGCGCTCTTTCTGACAGAACTGGCGCCGGGCTGGCTTAAGCGCCCGCTGGGTATTGCTATTGAGCTGCTGGCGGCTATCCCGAGTATTGTTTACGGCATGTGGGGGTTGTTTATTTTCGCTCCGCTGTTTGCCACCTGGTTTCAGGAGCCGGTGGGCAATGTGCTTTCCTCCGTGCCGGTTGTCGGCGCGCTGTTTTCCGGCCCGGCGTTTGGCATCGGCATTCTTGCTGCGGGCGTTGTGCTGGCCATTATGATTATTCCCTATATTGCCTCTGTAATGCGGGATGTTTTCGAACAAACGCCGGTCATGATGAAAGAATCGGCTTACGGTATTGGCTGTACGACATGGGAAGTTGTCTGGCGTATCGTGCTGCCGTTCACCAAAAATGGCGTCATTGGCGGCGTAATGCTGGGCCTTGGCCGTGCGCTTGGAGAAACGATGGCGGTGACCTTTATTATCGGCAACACCTACCAACTTGACAGCGTTTCGCTATATATGCCGGGAAACAGTATTACTTCCGCGCTGGCGAACGAATTCGCTGAAGCGGAATCCGGGCTGCATACCGCGGCGTTAATGGAGCTGGGCCTGATCTTATTTGTCATTACCTTCATTGTGCTGGCGATATCCAGGCTGATGATTGCGCGTCTGGCTAAAAAGGAAGGAGGACGCTAATGATAATGTCAGAGCGGCAAAGTCGTGAAAAGTTGGTACAGTCACGTCACAAAATGCAGGCTAAACGCCGGTTAAAAAATCGTATTGCGCTTGCCCTTTCAATAATAACAATGGCGTTTGGTCTGTTCTGGCTTATCTGGATTCTGTTTGCCACGGTAACGCGCGGCGTTGATGGCATGTCTGTTGCCTTGTTCACCGAAATGACGCCGCCGCCTAATACTGATGGCGGAGGGTTGGCGAACGCGCTGGCGGGCAGCGGTTTGCTGATTCTGTGGGCAACGGTGTTTGGTACGCCGCTTGGTATTCTGGCAGGTGTTTACCTGGCGGAGTATGGACGCGGGTCGTGGCTGGCGGAAATTATTCGCTTCATTAACGATATTCTGCTGTCTGCGCCGTCAATTGTGGTGGGTTTGTTTGTTTACACCATTGTAGTGACGAAAATGCAGCATTTTTCCGGCTGGGCGGGCGTAATTGCGCTGGCGCTGTTGCAGGTACCTATTGTGATTCGTACCACAGAAAACATGCTCAAACTGGTGCCCGATAGCCTGCGTGAAGCCGCCTATGCGCTGGGTACACCGAAATGGAAAATGATATCAGCCATTACGCTTAAGGCATCTGTCTCCGGGATTATTACCGGCGTGCTGCTGGCAATTGCGCGCATTGCCGGCGAAACCGCGCCGCTGCTGTTTACCTCGCTCTCTAACCAGTTCTGGAGTACCGACATGATGCAGCCGCTGGCAAACCTGCCGGTGACGATTTTCAAATTCGCCATGAGTCCGTTTGCGCAATGGCAGCAGTTGGCGTGGGCCGGAGTGCTGATTATCACTCTGTGCGTACTGCTACTGAACATTGTGGCGCGCGTGTTGTTCGCCAATCGTAAACACGGTTAATTTTTTACGGCGTGGTTCAGGCTGCGCCGGATAAGGAAACACAAGCAATGAGTATGGCAAAAATCGCCCCAGGGAAAATTCAGGTCCGTAATCTCAACTTCTATTACGGGAAATATCATGCTCTGAAAAATATCAGCCTGGATATTGCTAAAAACCAGGTGACGGCGTTTATCGGCCCGTCCGGCTGCGGTAAGTCAACTCTGTTGCGCACCTTTAATAAGATGTTTGCGCTTTATCCAGAGCAGCGCGCCGAAGGAGAAATTTTGCTTGATGGTGAAAATATCCTCACCCATAGCCAGGATATTGCCCTGCTGCGTGCCAAAGTTGGTATGGTATTCCAGAAACCGACGCCATTTCCGATGTCGATTTACGATAATATCGCCTTTGGCGTACGCCTGTTTGAAAAGCTAACGCGTGCCGATATGGACGAGCGTGTGCAGTGGGCGCTCACTAAAGCTGCGTTGTGGAATGAAACTAAAGATAAACTGCATCAGAGCGGTTATTCGCTGTCTGGCGGCCAGCAGCAGCGCCTGTGTATTGCGCGTGGTATCGCTATTCGCCCGCAAGTCTTATTGCTTGACGAGCCCTGTTCTGCGTTGGATCCGATTTCAACAGGTCGCATTGAAGAGTTAATAACCGAACTTAAGCAGGATTACACCGTGGTCATCGTCACCCATAACATGCAACAGGCGGCGCGCTGTTCTGATCATACGGCCTTTATGTATTTGGGGGAGTTGGTGGAATTTAGCGAGACGGATGAATTATTTACCCGGCCAAAGAAAAAGCAGACTGAAGACTATATCACCGGCCGCTACGGCTGATGGCTTTGCGACAACCTGATGATTATCGGATTTATGGAGCGTTAAATGGATAACCTGAATCTTAATAAGCATATCTCCGGGCAGTTTAACGCTGAGCTGGAGCATATTCGCACCCAGGTCATGATTATGGGCGGGCTGGTGGAGCAGCAGCTTTCCGATGCTATAACCGCCATGCATAGCCAGGACACAGAACTGGCAAAGCGCGTGATTGACGGCGATCGGAAGGTCAATATGATGGAGGTGGAGATTGACGAAGCATGCGTACGCATTATCGCCAGACGTCAGCCAGCCGCCAGCGACCTGCGCCTTGTTATGGCGATTATTAAAACCATTTCTGAGCTGGAGCGTATTGGCGACGTCGCGGATAAAATCTGCCGCACTGCGCTGGAAAAATTTTCCCATCAGCACCAGCCGCTGCTGGTAAGCCTGGAATCACTTGGCCGCCATACGGTACAGATGCTGCATGACGTACTGGATGCTTTTGCGCGTATGGATTTGGATGAGGCTGTACGTATTTATCGCGAAGACAAGAAAGTCGATCAGAAGTATGAGGGCATTGTACGTCAGTTAATGACGTACATGATGGAGGATTCGCGTACCATTCCCAGCGTACTGACCGCCCTGTTTTGCGCCCGTTCTATTGAGCGTATTGGCGACCGTTGCCAGAACATATGCGAATTTATTTTCTATTTTGTCAAAGGTCAGGATTTTCGCCACGTGGGAGGCGATGAGCTGGATAAACTGCTTGCGGGTAAAGATCCAAAAGAATAGTTTGTTATATTTAACAATTAAATATAAATACAACAGGGTTGAATCATTTTTAACCCTGTTTTTTTATTTTAATATAACTTTGTTATATGTTGCACCTTAAGTTAATTATTATCATCTGAGAAATTAACACAAATTATGATGTGAATTTACTGAAAATAAAAAATGTGTTTTTGGAATTTATATCAGGAATTGTTTCCATAAATAGTATTTTATCTGGATCTTGAACTAATTATTTGATTTTAGTATTTTTCCCTGATATTTTTATTTTAACATTAATTTCAGGGTTTACTTTTCTGATTTAAACCTGAAGCCATGTTGTGAATAATAAATTTCCCTGGTTTTTACTTGTTAAATTATAAGAATTACTAGCCAGGATCGCGTTGAAGTAAAGCTAAATGTAATTTAATTAATAAGGGAAAGAATAGATAGTATTACGAGGATTATTGGATTAATTATTAGTATTAATTTTAATGAAATTGGTTTGAATTACCAGAAAATATTTGAAGCTATGGCGCCCGAATAGTAATAATAAATTTACCTAAAATAAAAAAGTTAGTGAGTATAGTGTAGCCTGTAATTTTCTACAAACCATCGCAAGTGTTTTGTTCCTTAAGTTTAAATCAATAAGAAAAATTGCTAATGCCGAGATGGGATTAAAGTGATGCTATCAACATCTCGGTTAATGGAAATCTGGGGAGGTGGTCTGTACACCAGCGCCAGAAAAATTTTATTGCTGATGTACATTAATAAAACTAGCTGGAATAACTGTGAAGTTTAGATTGTTTTTTGCATTGGTGGTTGTAGTTATTTATGGAGGGTACGTATGGATAATATCGATAAGATTATTAAAGAATTCTTCCCTGAAAGAGATATCACGCCTTTCCAGCGACGCTATATAAGATGGTTGTTCAATGAGAAAGGCACTGTTGATTTTTATCAAAGCATTAGCGATAAGCATGGCGTTGAATGGATTGACGCGCTTATAGAAAAATTGAACTTTCGCGTTGAAGTGCATAATGCGGATTACGATAACATTCCGGCAAGCGGCCCGGCGATAGTTATCGCTAACCACCCTACTGTGCTTGATGGCCTCTCGCTTATCAGCACGGTAGCGAGGGTGCGTAAAGATATAAAAATTGTGGCAAATCATCTGCTTCAGGTCATTTTTCCGTCGATTGAAAGCATCACTATCGGTATAAAAAATATGCAGGGTGAGTTTTCAAGGCAAACCTTTAAGGAAATAAATAGCCACCTGAAAAAAGGCGGTGTGTTGGTGATGTGTCCTGCTGGTAGGCTTGCCAGCACCTCTTTAAGCGGGCTGAAAGAAGCAAAGTGGCAGGCAGGTTTTATTCAGTTTGCAGCCAGAACGCAGGCTGCTATTGTACCTGTACATATCACAGGCAGGAACAGCCTGCTGTATTATATGGCTGCTAATATCTGGCGTCCGCTTTCCAACATGATGGTGCTGCGTGAAGGGTTGCGTCATAAGGGGCGGCGTGTTCGGATGAAAATTTGTCATCAGCTTGATGTGCCTGCCTTACTAAAAGGCGATAAACCGGATTATGAGAAAATATCTGAGGATATTCGTCGTCACCTTTTATTAACGAAAAAAAGTAACGCCAGCCAGGGGGTATTACCGGTATTGCGGCCTGTTGCGCTTCCCGAAGACCGTATGGCGCTCATTAAGGCGCTCTATCAGTGCAAAGCGCTTAAGACGCTGAAAGATGGCAAAGTGCTCTATCTTTATCGATATCAGGGCGAAGGGGCGTCACCGATACTTAATGAGCTGGGGAGGCTGCGTGAAATAACCTACCGGGCCATTGGCGCAGGCACGGGAGGGCGCCGTGATAACGATATTTATGACAGAGAGTATTATCATATCATTCTATGGGAGCCGCACGACCTGGAAATTGTTGGCGCTTATCGTGTGCTTCCCGCCTGCCAGCAGATTGAAAAGCGGGGTATTGAGGGGCTTTACAGCCATAGTCTGTTTAAATATGCTCAGAGCTTTACGCCCAAAGTTAGAGAAAGTATCGAAGTGGGGCGCGGTTTTATTCAAAATCGTTACCAGCGCACTAATGCGCTTGATGTACTGTGGAAAGGTATTTTCAGTTTTGTTGCCGATTACCCTGAGTGTAAATATCTTTTAGGCGTACTTACTATCCCCCAGTCATTTACGCACGAAGCGCGTGATTTGATAGTCGGTTTCTTTCAGCGTTATTTTTCGGATGATACGGTTGATTGCCATCCCCTGAAAAAATATGTCATTAGCGATGCCAGCGTGATGCGTTGTTTCTGTGGAGATAACTTTGAAGAAGACAGAAAGACGCTTAGCAACAAGCTTCGCGAATTAGGTTATGAGCTGCCGTGGCCCTATAAGCAGGCTGCAAAATGGTATCAACCCAGCGGGTCAAAGCTGTTTTGTTTTATTGAGGATAATCATTTTAATTCAATAGCAGGCTTAAATTTCTGCGAAATCGCCAGCCTGAAAAATGTCTATTTTACGCGATATATCACCAGGCGCGACGCAGAGACTGTTAACTAGCGTGATGATTTCTTTACTGAATATCTTTATGGCTTGTTCCTGAATAAGAGAAGTATTTGGGTTTTTTATAAGTACTACACTGGATATGCTGTTAATGAAATTATTAAAAAAGAAGTTAACATTAGTTGCGTTAAGTGGGGTTTTAGCAGGATGTTACGGGCCTGATGCGCCTGATTTTTCCGGTTACGTTAACGGTGAGTTTATTTATTTATCGCATAGCGCAACCGAGCGCGTGGAAGACATCCTGGTTACCAGGGGAAGCAGGGTATCCAGAGGTCAGGAACTGGTTGTAATGGAAAGCTTTACGGTGGAAAACTCCCGCGACGTCGCCAGGAAAAACTACGAAGCGGAACTTGCTACGCTGCGAAATCTTCAGTCAGGGGAAAGACCGGAAGAGCTGGCCATAACCCGATCTCAGCTTGAACGTGCTACGGCCGCTGCCCGTTTGGCAAAAAACCAAATGGAGCGTTACCAGAAACTCTACGCTACACAGGTGATTTCAGGCGCTGAGTGGGACAATGTTAAACAGGATTATGCGCAAAAGCAGGCGCAGGTAAAAGAACTGACTTCTCAGTTAAAAGCACAGAAATTGCCGGCACGTAGCCAGCAGCTTAAAAACCAGCAATCACGCGTAGAGCAGGCAAAATTACAGCTTGATAAAGCGCGCTGGGACTCCCAGCAAAATACGATTGTGGCGCCGCAGGATGCGCTGGTGTACGACATTATCTATCGGCGCGGCGAGCGGCCTGGCGCAGGGCGCCCGATTATCAGCTTGCTTCCCCCGGAAAATATAAAGGTTCGTTTTTTCGTACCGGAAAAACGTCTGGGAGAGGTGTCTGTCGGCCAGAAAGTCTCCTTTACGTGTGATGGTTGCCAGAACGCCATTACCGGCAGCATCAACTATATCAGCCCACAGGCAGAATATGCGCCGCCGGTGATTTACAGCACTTCGCGTCGGGAAAAGCTTCTGTTTTTGGTTGAAGCTGTGCCTGAACAGGCCAGCATATCTTTGCTCAAGCCCGGTCAGCCTGTTGACGTGAGGCTTGCTGCGCATGAGTGAGTTGGCTATCGATGTCCATAACTTAAATAAATATTTCGGCGCTCACCATGCGGTTAAAGATTTTTCTTTGCAGGTGGCTAAAGGCGATATTTATGGCTTCCTTGGCCCAAACGGCAGCGGAAAAACTACCTCTATCCGTATGATGTGCGGTCTGTTGACGCCCGATTCCGGCAGCGGTAAATGCCTTGATATGAATATCTTTACTCAGAGTGACGAGATAAAAAGGCATATCGGATATATGACGCAGCACTTCTCTATGTGGCGTAATCTGACGATACGTGAAAACCTGATGTTTATCTCTCGCCTCTACGAAATAGATAATGCGAAACATCAGGTAGATAAAACGCTCGATAGCCTTGGCCTGGCGTCGCGCCAGCATCAGCTAGCGGGCGTGCTGTCAGGGGGCTGGAAGCAACGTATGGCGCTGGCGGCCTGCCTGCTGCATCAGCCCGCGTTATTATTGCTGGACGAGCCAACGGCAGGCGTGGATCCCAAAGCGCGACGCGAATTCTGGCAAACGCTGCATCAGCTTTCTGATGAAGGCATTTCTATTCTGGTGAGTACGCATTATATGGATGAGGCGGAACGCTGTCATAAAATTGCCTATCTCTCATACGGTAATTTACTGGCTAATGGCACTATCCAGGACATCATCCGCGCGCAAAACCTGACAACAATGCAGATTCGCGGCAGGAGATTGAGCGACCTGGAAAGGCAACTGCGGGCGTTTCCCGTGGTTGAACAAACGGTCTTTTTTGGTAATGCGCTATATGTCACCTCAAAAGATGCCGGGCAGTTATCCGATGTGCTGAAAAATCTCGCTTCATCTGATTATGAAATCAACCAGGTCGAGACTAACCTGGAAGACGCCTTTACCTGGTTAATGAAGAATAACAATGAAAAAGATAGTTAATTTTTCGCTGAGACGCTGGCTTGGCGTGGTGCTTAAAGAGCTGCATGAGTTGCGGCGTGACAAGGTTAGCGTTGCGATGGTTTTTATCACGCCTTTGCTGCAACTGGTCATTATCGGTTATGCCGTAAATATGGATCCGCACCGCATTCCAGCGGTATTGTTGAACTACGATACCGAATATATGAGCAAGGTTTTTGTTGCTGCGGCACAAAATACGGATTATTTTTCGATGATCCCCGTTGCCTCAGAGCGGGAGGCAAAAAAAGCATTTGTGCGTGGCGATGCCGTTTTTATCATTACAATCCCTGAAGGATTCACCCGGAAATTATTACGCGGCGAAAAACCACAACTACTGATTGAGGCCGATGCCGTTGACCCGCTGGCTACCGGCAATGCGTTAAGCGCGATCGTACAGGCGTCGAAAACGATGTTCCAACGTGACCTGCCGGATGCGGTGCAGCCTGATAAAGGAGAAGAAAATAGCGCCTTTGATCTGGTTATTCACCGCATGTTTAACCCAGAGGGCATCACGCAGTACAACACCGTGCCGGGTATTATTGGCTCCATACTCAGTACGACGCTTATTCTGATGACCGCGCTGGCCATTACCCGGGAGCGAGAAAATGGGGCGATAGAGAATTTGCTTATTTCACCCGTTACGGGCTTTGAAGTTATCCTTGGGAAAATTACGCCGTTTGTTATTATCGGGCTGTTTCAGTCGCTTTTGATACTTGCCTGTGCGGTGTTCCTGTTTAACATCCCGCTATACGGCAGTTTTTTTCTGCTGCTGTTTGTATTGATGATGTATATTTTTCTGTGCCTTTCTATCGGCATTGCGATTTCAGGCGCAGCGCAAAGCCAGTTGCAGGCGCTGCAAATGTCATCGTTTTACTTTATTCCGTCAATAATGTTGTCGGGATTTATTAGCCCGTTTATCAGTATGCCATTCTGGGCGCAGGCCATTGGCTCGTGCCTGCCGCTGACTTACTTTATCCGTTTGATAAAGGGCGTGATGCTAAAAGGCTATACGCTTACAGAACTGCTGCCGGATGTGATGGCGCTGTGCGGGCTAATGTTGTTGGTTATCTTTATTGGGCTGCGCGGCTACCGTAAAACGCTGGATTAAAGCCTGGCGTTATGCCTGTTGCCAGTCGGATAAGTTTAAGCGGGTGTTCCGTTCACTTAATGCGCGATTATAAATGGAACTTCAGGTGAGCGGGCCGCCAGGCCCGCTTTGCAAACGCCTGCGGCCCCGTAAAGACATCATTGCTTCGCGGCGCGAACCCTGCGAACCGGCGTTTGCCGACAGCCTCGTTTCTGTTTAACGACTCACGCTCCAGCCTTTTTCCCGCCACAGCGCCGGTAGCTGCGCCAGATCGGTAAACGTCGTGACTTTTGGATGTACGATTGGCTGATTGTGTGGGTCGGCACAGAAATAGAACACATGCATACCGGCATCTATACCCGATTGCGCGCCCGCCGCCGAATCATCCACCAGAATGCAGTTCTCAACATTCACCTGCATAGCTTTTGCGGCATGGAACATCAGCGCGGGATCGGGTTTCCAGCGCTGAATATCGTAGCCGCTGTACAGCCTGTCGGGAAAATAGCGCAACATATCGGTATTGCCCAGGGAATGTTGCATTTTACTGACCGGCCCATTGGATACCACGCACATTGGCGCTGTGATATCGGCGAGCAGCGCCCTGGCGCCGCGGATGGGTTGAAGTTCGGTTTCAAAGAGGCGTGCGACTTCAGCGCGATAAACAGGCTCCAGCGCGCTTTGTTCCAGCGATACCCTGTGTTCAGCGCTGATAGTGTCGATGATCTCGTAAAGCTTTACGCCTTTAAAACGCTTAAAAACCGTTTCCAGGTCAAGTTGGATTCCATGTTGAGCAAACATATGTACATAGGCGCGGGAACAAATAACCTCACTGTCGACCAGCGTTCCGTCACAGTCAAAAAATACCGCTTCTATCCGGGACATACCGTTTCCTGTTAGAAAAGTTAAACGTTTACTTTAAACATGCAAACGATGCCGTAAAACCATTTTGACGAAAAAAAACGGTAAATCGCCGTTATCATCCAGGCATTTTAGTATAGGATGAGCGGCGAATTTTCTTGCTTATCCAGGTTAAATGATAATGAGTCAACAACAGACGCCGCTTGCAGAGAAACAGGGGCTGCTTGAACGCGTGTTTAAACTCCGTGAACATGGAACCAACGCGCGTACCGAAGTTATCGCCGGTTTCACCACTTTTTTGACGATGGTGTATATCGTCTTTGTGAACCCTCAGATACTGGGGGCTGCGGGGATGGATACGCAAGCCGTATTCGTCACAACCTGTCTGATCGCCGCCGTTGGCAGTATTCTGATGGGCCTGTTTGCTAACCTGCCGGTAGCGCTGGCGCCGGCGATGGGCCTTAATGCTTTTTTTGCATTTGTGGTGGTTGGGGCGATGGGGGTTTCCTGGCAGGTGGGTATGGGCGCCATCTTCTGGGGCGCGGTTGGCTTACTCATCCTCACGCTGCTGCGTGTGCGCTACTGGATAATAGCCAACATTCCGCTCAGCCTGCGTGTCGGCATCACCAGCGGTATTGGCCTGTTTATCGGCATGATGGGGCTGAAAAACGCAGGCGTGATTGTTGCTAACACTGATACGCTGGTCTCTATCGGCGATCTGACGTCGCACAGCGTACTGCTCGGCATACTTGGTTTCTTTATTATCGTCATTCTTGCTTCGCGTAACTTTCATGCCGCCGTGCTGGTCTCTATTGTGGTAACGACGGTGCTGGGGTTGCTGTTGGGCGATGTGCATTACAACGGTATTGTTTCTGCGCCGCCGAGCGTGACGTCGGTTGTCGGTCAGGTCGATCTGGCGGGTTCGCTGAACATGGGTCTGGCGGGTATCATTTTCTCCTTTATGTTGGTTAACCTGTTCGATTCCTCCGGCACGCTGATTGGCGTAACCGATAAAGCCGGTCTTACCGATGCTAAAGGTCAATTTCCGCGTATGAAGCAGGCGCTGCTGGTGGACAGTATCTCTTCCGTTGCCGGTTCTTTTATTGGTACTTCTTCCATTACGGCGTATATCGAATCGACTTCCGGGGTATCTGTCGGCGGGCGCACCGGTATGATGGCGGTGGTTGTCGGGCTGTTGTTTGTGTTGGTTATTTTCCTGTCGCCGCTGGCGAGCATGGTGCCGACCTATGCGGCCGCAGGCGCGCTGATTTACGTCGGCGTATTAATGACCTCAAGCCTTGCGCGCGTGAAATGGGATGATTTGACTGAAGCCGTACCGGCCTTTATTACTGCGGTTATGATGCCGTTCAGCTTCTCCATTACCGAAGGTATTGCGCTGGGTTTTATCACTTACTGCATTATGAAAATATTTACCGGCCGCTGGCGCGACCTTAGCCTGTGCGTGGCGATCGTGGCGCTGCTGTTTATCCTGAAAATTGCGTTTGTTGATTGAGGTATTTTCCACGTAAACGCCGGGCCGAACGATTTCGGCCCGAAATGACATCAATATAAAAATTAAATTCAACGGATTAGATTTAGACATTTTAGCGTTGAGATACATACAGGCTAAGTTTACCTTTATTGCTAACGCCGCCGTTGTTAACCCCCCTGGCCTGCGTTCACTGATGAAGGGGAGCTGCCAGGCAGGGTAACCCTTTTCAGTGAAGCGATCGGATATCATATTTCGTTGCTACAGGCCGGAAAAACTAACAAAACAGCAGGCTCTGCTCTGCGGGGTGGGTGGCGAAGCGCATCATACGGTTACCGGTATAACTGTTCCTGTTACCGGGATCGGGCAAAGCCTGCCAGCCGCTGTGGTGGTTGAATTCCCATAATCGCAACGTTTCGATGCCAGGAGAAGCGCAAAGCGCCCAGATTAAAATATCTTCAGCGTCACACAATGCTTCCACCCGCTGATTGCTGTTAACACGCAGCCTGCCCGCGCAGGGCGATATTCGAACCTCGTTGCAATGGTTGTCTGAAAGCTTTTTGATGCTCTGGTGCAGCACGGCAAGCTGGATACGGGCTTCCTGCGGATCGTTTTGGTTATTAATCCATGTTGTTTCGCTACGGGTAAAATTATCTTTGCAGTTTGGCGTATAGGGCCGCAAACAGCCTGAAGTAGGGTGAAGCGCCATATCCAGGCCGCACAGACCTTCTGTTGTGAGCGCAATGCCGGCGATGTTGCCAGCCCAGGCCTGAGAAAAGGCGGGAAGCGTACTGTCCGCAAAGGCCGGCTTTCCGTCGCGCAGGGTAATCGGCGGCAAACGGGTAATGCCGTAAAGCATAAAAAGCATTTCGGCCAGCAGAGCATGAGACGCCAGATACCGTTCGCGATGATGGCGGGGAAGCTCCTTCGCCCATGCGTGGCATTCAGCCGAAATTCTGCTGGATAACTGGTTTTGAGGGGTAACGATCCCTCTTGCAAAATGGATTGCCATTTTTCGCTCCGTGATAATGGTCAGCGCGGTAAACATCTCCTCTGTATAACGCCCCAGAGGCAGCCTAACCAGACGGTGATAAATACTGTTTAGTTGCTGTTACCTGTTTTGCAAGCAGGGAACTGACCTTTTACAAGTGAAGTAACGACACAGGCGCCAGACTCCTTCTGGCGCAAGTTAGTGTGTCACTACATAAAAAGGAAATCTATAAGTTTTAAACTTATAAAATTGGGAAATTCCGAAAAATTAAAAATTTTTTTCCCGGAATGTACTTACCCGATTTATACAAAAAACTAAAAGTCAGCTAAGACAGATTTCTGAAGGCGTTTTTTTATTGTGTAGTAGACAGCCGTTAAAGGTTTGTTATTGTCCAGATGCCTGCTTTGAGGCCGGGCCTGGCAGGGTATGTTTAACGTTCCTGTCTGCAAATAGGGCGGTGAGAGAAAGGCGGGTAACGGGATGAGATATATAAGCAAAATATTACAAAAAAACCGACAGGCTGTTTACCTCATTCCTGGTTTCGAAATTTCAGGCCGCAGTTGGATGCTCTAAATCGGCCGGGTGCGAGATAATTCCTGGAATAGATTAAAGTTATCAGCATGAAGCGTTTTATGTGTATGTTATATATCGCTGTTTTTCAGTAATGTCGGCGGCCTATTATCCTGTTATCGCTTTAACAGAATAGTGAGGTAAACAAATTAATATCCATAGTAAGCGGGCTTACGCGCTCATTTACTTCGGAATTTAATCTGGAAGCGGCTGGACGGCTTGTTAAATAACATCACTTTGCTGAGGTTGACGAAAAAGCTCAGCTACGGCTACCCACGCCTTTGCGCAAAGAGAGCCGCCAGTTTGTTCCGGTGTGCCTTCGCGTTCTGCTTCAGCGGCCAAATTCTGGATCGCTTTTTTTGCCCCTTCGGCGCGAAGTCCATTATCCGGAAAGCGGATTGACAGCAGACATCATCAACGGGGATCGTGTCGGCAGTATGACGCCCAGCCCAGCCCGGCCGGGGCAGGCGCTGTCATTTATCCTGCTCGCCAGCAGCCCTGGTTAACAACGCGATAAATATTAGACCTACCCGCCCGCCGGCATTTCTTAGTTCAGCCGCCAGGAACGCCAGCATCTGCCTGGGCATAACACAGCCACGTTATCTCACTTACAAATTGTTTTTGTTACTTTTTTTTGACGCCAGCGCTTTTCCAGACGCATTACTTTCCAATACAGAAGCTGGAGAAAATACGGCCCAGAAGGTCGTCTGAAGTAAATGCGCCGGTAATTTCACTTAAGTACTGTTGCGCCAGGCGTAACTCTTCGGCCAGTAGTTCGCCGGCGCGGGCGCCAAGCAGTTGTTCTTTACCCTGCTGAAGATGCAGAGCAGCCTGCTCCAGCGCCTGTAAATGGCGGCGGCGGGCGAGGAAGCCGCCTTCCATACTGGTATCAAAACCCATACAGCTTTTCAGATGCTCGCGCAGCGCATTAATGCCTTCCCCGCTGCGTGCTGAAAGGCGAATAAGTGTGTGAGCGTTCACTTTGCTAAGGCCCGGTGTTTCGCCGGTAATATCGGTTTTGTTGCGTACAATGGTGACCGGCAGACGCGCAGGCAGGCGCGCTATAAAATCGGGCCAAATCTGCGCCGGATCGGTGGCGTCTGTGGTGGTGCCATCAACCATAAACAGTACGCGATCGGCCTGTTCGATCTCCTGCCAGGCGCGCTCGATACCGATGCGCTCAACTTCATCGCTGGCTGCACGCAGCCCTGCGGTATCAATAATATGCAGCGGCATCCCGTCAATATGTACCTGTTCGCGCAGCACATCGCGCGTGGTGCCTGCAATATCCGTGACAATAGCGGCGTCGCGCCCGGCCAGCGCGTTAAGCAGGCTGGATTTACCGGCGTTGGGGCGCCCGGCGATAACCACTTTCATCCCCTCGCGCAGCAAACTGCCCTGGCGTGCTTCGGCGCGTACAGTATCAAGTTCGCCAATGACAGCGTTGAGCTGGGCTTCAATTTTTCCGTCAGACAGAAAATCAATTTCTTCATCCGGGAAGTCGATGGCCGCTTCCACAAAGATGCGCAGGTGAGTAAGCGCTTCCACAAGCGTATTTACGCGGTCAGAAAATACGCCCTGGAGCGAATTCATAGCCGAGCGCGCCGCCTGTTCTGAACTGGCGTCAATCAGGTCGGCAACGGCTTCTGCCTGCGTGAGGTCCAGCTTGTCGTTAAGGAAAGCACGTTCAGAAAACTCGCCAGGGCGAGCGATACGCACGTCAGGTAGAGTCAGAATACTTCTTAGCAGCATATCAAGGATAACCGGCCCGCCGTGACCCTGGAGTTCCAGCACGTCTTCGCCGGTAAAAGAGTTAGGGCCGGGAAACCAGAGCGCGATGCCCCGATCAAGCGTACTGCCGCTGGCGTCGCAGAAGGTGAGATATTCGGCGTAGCGCGGTTTGGGGAGTTTACCAAGCACCGCCTGCGCGACCTCACGCGCCCGGCTGCCGGAAATACGCAGGATGCCCACACCGCCGCGCCCGGGGGGCGTGGCCTGGGCGATGATAGTCTCGCTATGGCTCATAACTATTCTCGGTTGTGTTTTGTAAAAAAGGCGCTCAGAGCTTCTAACCATACCGGTTATGCCAGCCTGACAACGGCGTGTATCGGCTAACTGTAGCGCGCATTCCTGGCAATAAAAAAGGCGGTCAAGCGACCGCCTCAGTTTAATGACAAGGAGGGGAAAACCGGGGGTTACCCTCTTTGTGTTTAACAGAAAAACCAACCCGTTGATTTTTCCGTTAATTCGGATCTCAATCGTCGGTCCGGCTTTTATCAACAGCCGCAGGCGGTCATATGGCCGCCTGTTGCTCAGCCGTCGCCGTCAGGATTTTTTCTCACGGCTATGCAGGCCGCGTTTTTCCAGGCCGCGATAAATGAGCTGCTGCTGCAAAATGGTCACCAGGTTACTGACGATATAATACAGCACCAGACCTGACGGGAACCACAGGAAGAACACCGTGAAGATTACCGGCATAAAAGTCATTATCTTCTGCTGCATCGGGTCGGTTACCGTGGTCGGCGACATCTTCTGAATGAAGTACATTGTCACGCCCATCAGTATCGGCAGAATATAATATGGGTCCTGTGCGGACAGGTCGTGGATCCACAGCGCGAATGGCGCGTGGCGCAGCTCAACGGAGCCCATCAGCATATAATACAGCGCCAGGAAGATAGGCATCTGGATTATTAGCGGAAAGCAGCCGCCCAGCGGGTTGACCTTCTCAGACTTGTACAACGCCATCATTTCCTGGCTGATACGCTGTTTGTCATCGCCCAGGCGTTCACGCATGGCCTGAATTTTCGGCTGCAGCATTCGCATTTTCGCCATGGAAGTGTACTGCGCTTTGGTTAGCGGGTACATAATGCCACGCACGATAAAGGTGATGATAATGATAGCGAAACCCCAGTTGCCTACAAAACCGTGTATCCACTTGAGCAGTTTGAACAGCGGCTGAGAGATGAACCACAGCCAGCCGTAGTCAACGGTCAGGTCAAGATGCGGCGCTACCGCCGCCATTTTGTCCTGAATTTCCGGGCCGACCCACAGCGTGCTGGAAAGCGCGCCGGTCTGGCCTGGCTGAACCAGCGTCGGCGCTGATTTATAGCCCGCAGCCGCAATGCCGTTGCCCAGATTTGCCGTATAAAAGTTATTAGTGCCGCTGGCATTCGGTATCCACGCGGTGGCGAAGTACTGTTGTAGCATCGCCACCCAGCCGTTTTGCGAATTAACGTTCAGATTATCGTTATCGGCAATATTATCGAATTTATACTTGGAGTATTTTTCGTCAGTTGTGGAATACGCCGCGCCGCGGAAAGTATGCAGCGCAAAGTTGTTGCTGCCGGTGTCGCGGTGTTTCGGCAGATTAATCGTCTGCTTAAGCTGACCAAATGCGTTTAACTCCAGCGGCTTCTGGCCAGCGTTTTTCACGTTATAACCCACGTTCACTGAATACTCACCGCGTTTAAGGGTGAATGTTTTTGTGAAGGTGTTGCCTGCGGCGTCGGTGTAGGTCATCGGGATAACCAGCGCATCCTGACCATCGGCCAGGGTGAAACGGTCTTTATCCACGTCATACAGCGGACGCGGGCCGTTAGCCGGGTTATCCGGGCCATCGCGGCCGGTCAGGCCGCTTTGCGCCTGATAAACAAACTCCGGAGTCGTTTCCAGCAACTGGAACGGCTCTGTGCTGCCAAGCGTTTTCGGATAGGTCAACAGCAGCGCCTGCTCAACGTCACCGCCGCGGGTGTTGATTGTCAGTTCCAGAACGTCTGTTTTAACCGTAATTAGCTTTCCCTGGCCACTGGCTGGCACGCCCTGATTTGCGGCGCTACCCTGGCTGTTCGTTGTCTGTGTGGTCTGCTGCGCCTGTGGTTGCGGGGCTTTATCCTGCTCCCAGGCTTGCCAGATCAGAAAAGACACGAACAACAAAGCGATGATAAGGAGATTGCGTTGCGAATCCATCGTTAGTGTTCTCTGGTATCTATGGGTCCAGGCGGGACGGGATCGTCACCACCAGGGTTCAAAGGGTGGCATTTTAATACGCGTTTTATCGTCAACCAACTGCCTTTTAACATACCGAACCTGCGCAATGCCTCAACTCCGTATTGCGAGCAGGTGGGATGAAAACGGCAGTGCGGCCCGAGAAGCGGACTAATCAGGCGCTGATAGACCCGAATGAGGGCTATCAGGATTCGCGAGCCAGGCGACAATGGCGACGCCATAACTTTTCCAGTATTTCAGATAGCGCACGGTTATCGAGATCGGCCACGCCTTTTTTCGCTACCACGACAAAATCCATCGACGGCAGCATATGCTGTCGTAAACGGAAGCTTTCACGCGCCAGGCGTTTAATCCTGTTGCGTTCATGGGCGCGTTTGACGTTTTTCTTAGCGACGGTGAGACCGATACGGGGATGCCCCAGCGAATTCAGGCGGCCGAGAATGGTGATTTGCGGCGAGCCAGCCCGTTGTGGCTGCTGGAATACAAAAGTGAAATGACCGGGAGTTAACAAACGTAACTCCCTGGGAAAAGCGAGCTTAACCACAGAGGGTTAGCTATTACTTAGAAGAAACGGTCAGACGAGCGCGGCCTTTAGCACGACGACGTGCCAGAACCTGGCGACCATTTTTTGTAGCCATACGAGCACGGAAGCCGTGAGAACGGTTGCGCTTCAGTACGGACGGTTGAAAAGTGCGTTTCATGGCGATTTCTACCTAAACTATTGAATTACACAGACTTTTGCGTATGCCCGGCTGGTTAGTGAGCAACCCACGCGGAAGTCGTGGCTGATAAAAGAGGCCGGATTGTAATAATTGTACACTCCGGAGTCAATTCACTTTCCTTATAACGGTGCCTTTTAGCATGCTTTCATGTTCAGCAGGCACGTAAAAAACAAGGCATAACGCACCGGGTGAAGAATTATACGGAGAAGCGCGTCAGGCGCAAGGATCGTTGTGGATCTTCTGTAAGATCGCGTTACTACGATCCGGGCGTGCTGTTGTAAACGCGAATACAGTTTGAAATCCTGCCGCAGCCGGGCCAGGATCGATTACACTTAACCCGGCTGGCAGTCCCTGTGGATAAATTGGCAATAATCTGTGAGAAACAGAAGATCTCAGGCGCGCTTTCGGCTATGATCCGCGGTCCCGATCGCGATCCTCCATCACTGGAAGGATTTGGGGAAATCGCAAATAGCGGTTCGCACGCTACCCGAACCGGGTTTATGTCGGCGTGTGTCAACAATCATGATGAATGTACCCATTTTCATTTTTTGATCGACTTTGTCGAGTGGAGTCCGCCGTGTCACTTTCGCTATGGCAACAGTGCCTTGCCCGATTGCAGGATGAGTTACCCGCCACTGAATTCAGCATGTGGATACGCCCTCTGCAGGCGGAATTGAGCGATAACACGCTGGCCCTGTATGCGCCAAACCGTTTTGTCCTCGACTGGGTCAGGGATAAATACCTTAATAATATCAACGGGCTGCTTAACGATTTTTGCGGAAGCGACGCGCCGCTGCTGCGTTTTGAAGTCGGCAGCCGTCCAGCCAGCCAGGCGGTAAGGCAGCCTGAGACTATCAGCATGGCGCCTGCGCAGGCGGTGATGCGCGCGGCCGCCATTCCCGCACGGCTAAGCTGGGATAACGTACCTTCTCCGGCCCCGGCGGAACCGGCCTATCGTTCCAATGTTAACCTGAAGCATACCTTTGATAACTTTGTTGAAGGTAAATCTAACCAGTTAGCGCGCGCGGCGGCGCGCCAGGTGGCTGACAACCCCGGCGGCGCTTACAATCCGCTATTTCTTTACGGCGGTACGGGCCTGGGTAAAACTCACCTGCTGCACGCCGTGGGCAACGGCATTATGGCGCGTAAGCCCAATGCTAAAGTGGTTTACATGCACTCAGAACGCTTTGTGCAGGACATGGTTAAGGCGCTGCAAAACAATGCTATTGAAGAATTTAAGCGCTATTACCGTTCTGTGGATGCGCTGCTTATTGACGATATCCAGTTCTTCGCCAATAAAGAGCGTTCGCAGGAGGAGTTTTTCCACACGTTTAATGCCCTGCTTGAGGGCAACCAGCAAATTATTTTGACCTCAGATCGTTATCCTAAAGAGATAAACGGCGTGGAAGACAGGCTTAAATCCCGCTTTGGCTGGGGCCTAACCGTCGCGATTGAGCCGCCAGAGCTGGAAACACGTGTGGCGATCCTGATGAAAAAAGCAGATGAGAACGATATTCGTCTGCCGGGCGAAGTGGCGTTCTTTATCGCCAAACGCCTGCGTTCCAACGTGCGTGAACTGGAAGGGGCGCTCAATCGCGTTATCGCTAACGCCAATTTTACCGGTCGCGCCATCACCATTGATTTTGTGCGTGAAGCGCTGCGTGACCTGCTGGCGCTACAGGAAAAACTGGTTACTATCGACAATATTCAAAAAACAGTAGCCGAATATTACAAGATTAAGGTGGCCGATCTGTTGTCCAAGCGGCGCTCTCGTTCGGTGGCGCGCCCGCGCCAGATGGCGATGGCGCTGGCGAAAGAACTCACCAACCACAGCCTGCCGGAAATTGGCGATGCGTTTGGCGGCCGCGACCATACTACGGTGCTGCACGCCTGTCGCAAAATTGAACAATTGCGTGAGGAAAGTCACGACATTAAAGAAGATTTTTCCAATTTAATCAGAACATTATCTTCGTGAAGCTATGAAATTTACCGTTGAACGTGAACAGTTATTAAAGCCGCTGCAACAGGTAAGCGGCCCGCTCGGTGGGCGCCCGACGCTTCCGATACTTGGCAATCTGTTGTTACAGGTAAGTGAAGGCGCGTTGTTGCTGACCGGAACCGATCTTGAAATGGAAATGGTTGCCCGTGTGACGCTGACGCAGCCGCATGAACCCGGTGCGACTACGGTACCGGCGCGCAAATTTTTTGATATTTGTCGCGGCCTGCCTGAAGGCGCAGAAATCGCGTTACAGCTTGAAGGCGACCGGATGCTGGTGCGTTCCGGGCGCAGCCGTTTCTCGCTTTCCACGTTGCCTGCTACAGACTTTCCAAACCTGGACGACTGGCAAAGTGAGGTTGAATTCACTTTGCCTCAGGCCACCATGAAGCGCCTGATTGAGGCCACGCAATTCTCAATGGCGCATCAGGACGTGCGTTACTATCTCAACGGCATGCTCTTTGAAACCGCAGGTGAAGAGTTGCGTACTGTTGCGACAGACGGTCATCGTCTTGCGGTATGCGCTATGCCGGTAGGACAGTCTTTGCCGGACCATTCGGTGATCGTACCGCGTAAAGGCGTTATTGAACTTATGCGTATGCTTGACGGCGGCGATACGCCGCTGCGCATACAAATTGGCAGCAATAATATTCGCGCCCACGTTGGCGATTTTATCTTTACCTCCAAGCTGGTGGACGGTCGCTTTCCGGATTATCGCCGCGTGTTGCCGAAAAGCCCGGATAAAACGCTGGAAGCGGGCTGCGACCTGCTTAAGCAGGCTTTTGCCCGCGCGGCCATTCTCTCTAACGAGAAGTTTCGTGGCGTGCGCCTGTATATAAGCGAGAATCAGCTAAAAATCACGGCCAATAACCCGGAGCAGGAAGAGGCGGAAGAAATCCTCGACGTGAATTATGGCGGCGCCGATCTGGAAATTGGCTTTAACGTCAGCTATGTGCTGGATGTGCTGAATACGCTTAAGTGCGAAAACGTGCGTATTCTACTGACGGATTCCGTGTCGAGCGTGCAGATAGAAGATGCGGCCAGCCAGGCTGCGGCCTATGTTGTCATGCCTATGAGGTTATAGGTTAAGCGGCCTGGTTGTGGGCGATAAGCGGCCTGGCTTACTTGTTATTCTGGCCCCGGGCTGTGCTCGCCATCCTCACGTACTTCAGTACGCTGCGGTGGCTGCGCGCAGGCCGTGACCAGACTAACTGCGACGCCGACGGCCTGGTTGCGGGCGATAAGCGGCCTGGCTGGGTTTTAGTGATTGGTTGAAAGGCCGGTTAGCTTTACATCCGATCGTCTCCGTTGCGTCTGGCGCGTGTTTCACTTCAAACAAGGACTGTGCTTGCTGTATCGGTTTGTTATGCGTAGGCTGGCCGCGCCTTTCATGCCACGGCCCGGGAAATAACCATGTCTCTGACGCGTCTTATTATCAAAGACTTTCGCAATATCGAAAACGCGGATCTCACGCTTTCTCCTGGCTTTAACTTTCTTGTCGGCGCTAACGGCAGCGGTAAAACCAGCGTGCTTGAGGCTATCTATACGCTTGGCCACGGTCGCGCGTTTCGAAGCCTGCAGACTGGACGTGTGATTCGCCATGAACAGGCGGAGTTTGTGCTGCATGGCAGGCTTAAAGGCGAGGAGCGCGAAACGGCGGTTGGTCTGAGCAAAGACCGCCACGGCGACAGCAAAGTGCGTATCGATGGCAGCGACGGGCATAAAATTGCCGGGCTGGCGCTGCTGATGCCAATGCAGCTTATTACGCCGGAAGGCTTTACGCTGCTTAACGGCGGCCCGAAATTTCGCCGCGCGTTTATCGACTGGGGCTGCTTTCATAACGAACCCGGCTTCTTTGTAGCCTGGAGCAACCTTAAGCGCCTGATTAAACAGCGCAACGCGGCGTTGCGCCAGGTCTCGCGCTACTCCCAACTGTTGGCCTGGGATCGTGAACTGGTACCGCTGGCCGAGCAAATCAGCCGCTGGCGCGCGCAATACAGTGAGGCCATTGCCGCTGATATGGCCGACACCTGCGCCCAGTTTTTACCGGAATTCGCGCTGTCGTTTTCCTTTCTGCGTGGCTGGGAGAAAGAGACCGACTATGCTGACGTGCTGGCGCGCGGCTTTGAGCGTGACCGCATGTTGACTTATACCGCACATGGCCCGCATAAGGCCGACTTTCGCATCCGCGCCGACGGCGCGCCTGTGGAGGATACGCTGTCGCGCGGGCAGTTGAAACTGCTGATGTGCGCGCTGCGCCTGGCCCAGGGGGAATTCCTTACCCGCCAGAGCGGGCGGCGTTGTCTTTACCTTATTGATGATTTTGCCTCGGAACTTGACGATGCCCGTCGCGGGCTGTTGGCCAGCCGGCTAAAAGCAACGCAGTCACAGGTTTTTGTTAGCGCGATTAGCGCCGAACACGTGATGGATATGACGGATAAAAATTCGAAGATGTTCGCCGTGGAAAAGGGTAAAATAACCGATTAATTTTGACTAAATGAGCGAGAAACGTTGATGTCGAATTCTTATGACTCCTCCAGTATCAAAGTCCTTAAGGGGCTGGATGCGGTGCGTAAGCGCCCGGGTATGTATATCGGCGACACGGATGACGGGACCGGTCTGCACCACATGGTATTTGAGGTTGTGGATAACGCTATCGACGAAGCGCTCGCTGGCCACTGTAAAGACATTGTGGTGACGATTCACGCCGATAATTCTGTCTCGGTGCAGGACGATGGCCGTGGTATCCCGACCGGCATTCATCCGGAAGAAGGCGTGTCTGCTGCTGAAGTGATTATGACCGTACTGCATGCGGGCGGTAAGTTTGACGATAATTCCTACAAAGTTTCCGGCGGCCTGCACGGCGTGGGCGTCTCTGTGGTTAACGCCCTGTCGCAAAAACTTGAGCTGGTGATTCGCCGCGATGGCAAAGTGCACCAGCAGGAGTACCAGCACGGCGTGCCGCAGGCGCCGTTAAGCGTGACCGGTGAAACCGAGCAGACCGGGACAATGGTGCGCTTCTGGCCGAGCCACGAAACCTTCACCAATGTTATTGAATTTGAATATGACATCCTGGCTAAACGCCTGCGCGAACTTTCGTTTCTGAATTCCGGCGTTTCTATCCGCCTTATTGATAAGCGTGATGACAGGCAGGATCATTTTCATTACGAAGGCGGCATTAAGGCATTTGTTGAATACCTCAACAAAAACAAGAACCCGATTCACCCCAGCGTTTTTTACTTTTCTACCGAAAAAGACGGTATCGGTGTGGAAGTAGCGCTGCAATGGAACGATGGTTTCCAGGAAAATATCTACTGCTTTACCAACAATATTCCA
Source organism: Tenebrionibacter intestinalis (assembly GCF_016632365.1). Taxonomy (GTDB): domain Bacteria; phylum Pseudomonadota; class Gammaproteobacteria; order Enterobacterales; family Enterobacteriaceae; genus Tenebrionibacter; species Tenebrionibacter intestinalis. The sequence goes on from NZ_JAEPBH010000005.1 coordinate 55,469, forward strand.
CAGCGCGATGGCGGGACGCACCTTGCAGGCTTCCGTGCGGCAATGACCCGCACCCTGAATACCTATATGGACGCGGAAGGCTACAGCAAAAAAGCGAAAATTAGCGCCACCGGCGATGACGCCCGCGAAGGGCTTATTGCCGTGGTATCGGTAAAAGTGCCGGATCCGAAATTCTCCTCCCAGACCAAAGATAAGCTGGTTTCCTCTGAGGTGAAATCAGCGGTGGAATCACAGATGAACGAGCGTCTGGCCGAGTATCTGTTGGAAAACCCGGGTGATGCCAAAATTGTTGTGACCAAGATTATTGATGCCGCCCGCGCTCGCGAAGCCGCGCGCCGCGCGCGTGAAATGACGCGCCGTAAAGGCGCGCTGGATCTGGCGGGCCTGCCGGGCAAACTGGCGGACTGCCAGGAGCGCGACCCGGCCTTCTCTGAACTGTACCTGGTGGAAGGGGACTCCGCGGGCGGCTCTGCAAAACAGGGACGCAATCGCAAGAACCAGGCGATTTTGCCGTTGAAGGGTAAAATCCTTAACGTTGAGAAAGCGCGTTTCGATAAAATGCTCTCTTCGCAGGAAGTGGCGACGCTTATTACCGCGCTCGGCTGCGGCATTGGCCGCGATGAGTATAATCCGGACAAACTGCGCTATCACAGCATCATCATTATGACCGATGCGGACGTCGATGGTTCGCACATCCGTACGCTGCTCCTGACCTTCTTCTACCGTCAGATGCCGGAAATTGTCGAGCGCGGCCATGTGTATATCGCGCAGCCGCCGCTGTACAAGGTTAAAAAAGGCAAACAGGAACAGTATATTAAAGACGACGAGGCGATGGATCAGTACCAAATCGCTATTGCTCTCGATGGCGCGACCCTGCACGCTAACGCAAGCGCGCCGGCGCTTGCGGGCGACGCGCTGGAAAAGCTGGTGTCTGAGCACAATAGCGTACGTAAGATGATTAACCGGATGGAGCGCCGCTACCCGCGCGCGCTGCTGAACGAGTTGGTATATCATCCGACCCTGACCGACGCCGAGCTGTCTGATGAGGCGAAAGTGACGTGCTGGATCTCCACGCTGATAACGACGCTTAACGAAAAAGAGCAGCACGGCAGCCAGTGGAAATATGATATTCGTGAAAACAGCGAGAAGAATATCCATGAACCCGTAGTACGCGTGCGTACTCACGGCGTGGATACAGATTATCTTCTGGATCATGAATTTGTGGCGAGCAATGAATACCATCGCCTGTGCTCCCTTGGTGAAAAGCTGCGTGGCCTGATTGAAGAAGACGCCTTTATTGAGCGCGGCGAACGCCGCCAGCCGGTTGCCACTTTCGAGCAGGCGCTGGAATGGCTGGTGAAGGAATCACGTCGCGGCTTGTCCATTCAGCGTTATAAAGGGCTGGGTGAGATGAACCCGGATCAGCTATGGGAAACCACAATGGATCCGGATAGCCGCCGTATGCTGCGCGTTACGGTGAAAGATGCTATCGCCGCCGATCAGCTTTTTACCACTCTGATGGGCGATGCGGTAGAGCCGCGCCGCGCATTCATTGAGGAAAATGCCCTTAAGGCTGCAAATATCGATATTTAATAACACATTGTTGTACGGCGCCGCGTGGTTTTATCGCGCGGCGTATTTATCTGTATGTCACAGGCGTGATGTAACGCGTTCCCTGACATAACATTAAGGGAATTACGGCATTCTTAAAGGAGGAAATGATGGGTCTTTTAGATCAGGTAACCGGCATGTTGGGCGGTGGGCAGAACAGCGATCTGGGCAAATTTCAGGCTATTTTGACCTGGGTTAACCAGCAGGGCGGCATCCAGGCTATTCTGGAAAAATTCCAGCAGGGAGGGCTCGGCGCCATTGTGGCGTCCTGGATTAGCAGCAGCATGGCTAACCAGAGCATTAGCCCGGCGCAGATCGTATCGGCGTTGGGTTCTCCGGCCATTAGCGAACTGGCGGGCAAACTTGGCCTGGATACCGGCACCGCCAGCTCCATGCTGGCGCAGTATCTGCCAACTATTGTTGACAAGCTGTCCCCCAATGGCGAAGTGAAAGCAGACAGCGGCAGCGATCTGCTTAGCATGGCGACAGGCCTGCTGAAAGGTAAACTGTTCTCCTGATTATCTGTAAACCACCGGCGCAACGTCGGTGGTTTTGTTTTTTAGCCTCACCTTAATGCATGTCCCTTCCCGAAATACCCTGACGTGCATCGCTGCTGTTTCTGTGACCATAATCACGCTAAAATGTTGTAAATTTACCTCTTTACTCACGTCATTAGAGCCCCGGACACTATGGCTATAAAACTGATTGCGCTCGATATGGATGGCACACTGCTGCTACCGGACCACACTATCTCTCCAGCCGTACAGGCCGCTATTGCCGCAGCCCGCGCTCGTGGTATTAAAGTTGTGCTGACGACAGGGCGCCCTTACGCAGGCGTGCGCCGTTATCTCCAGACGCTCAAAATGGATCAACAGGACGACTATTGTATTACCTATAACGGAGCGCTGGTGCAAAAAGCCAGTGACGGCGGCACGGTTGTGCAAACCACGCTGAGTTATGATGACTATCGCTATCTGGAGCGAATGTCACGCGAGGTCGGATCCCATTTCCATGCGCTTGACAGACACAAACTGTATACCGCCAACCGCGATATCAGCTATTACACCGTACATGAATCCTATGTTGCCACCATTCCGCTCGTGTTTTGCGAGGCGGAGAATATGCCGCGCGATATCGCATTACTTAAAGTAATGCTGATTGATGAGCCGGAAATACTGGATAACGCGATAGCCCGTATTCCACAGGAGGTTAAAGCGCGTTATACCCTGCTGAAAAGCGCGCCTTATTTTCTTGAAATCCTTGATAAACGTGTGGATAAAGGCACTGGCGTGCGCTCGCTGGCGCAGGCGCTCGGCATAGGCGCAGATGAAGTCATGGCGATAGGCGATCAGGAAAACGATATCGCCATGATTGAGTACGCCGGTACCGGTGTAGCGATGGGCAACGCGATTGATTCTGTAAAAAAGGCGGCCGATTTTATTACGCGCGCCAATCTGGAAGATGGCGTTGCGCACGCTATTGAGCGCTTTGCGTTACAGTAATTTTTCCTCGTAATTTATCCGGTCGTCTCGTTGACCGGAACTTCCCTCCCTGCAAAGTATTGCCGCTTCTTCGTCGGGCCGATCATTAAAATGAAAGAAATTACTTGCATCAAATGCATAAATGCATTTAATGCGAAATAACCCTGAGTCACGCGAATGCGTGCCTGTTGTTTCTATTCAAACCTCGCCAATGACCCTGTCAGGGAGACAAGAATGAAAGCAGATATTGAGATAGCCAGAGATTGTCGGATGAAGCCCATTGCCGAAGTTGCGCGCGTGCTGGACATACCCGAAGACGACCTGGAGCTTTACGGGAAATACAAAGCCAAACTAAGCGATACGCTGTGGAATAAACTGGCGCATGCGCCGCTGGGCAAGCTGGTTTTGGTTACCGCTATCAACCCAACGCCGGCAGGCGAAGGCAAAACCACCGTCACGGTTGGGCTTGGTCAGGCGCTAAGCCGCCTTGGAAAAAGAGCGACGGTTGCGCTGCGTGAGCCGTCGCTTGGTCCCTGTTTTGGCATTAAAGGCGGCGCCAGCGGCGGCGGCTATGCGCAGGTTGTGCCGATGGAGGAGTTAAATTTGCACTTCACCGGCGACTTTCACGCCATTACGTCTGCAAATAATTTGCTCGCGGCGCTGCTTGATAATCATATTCACCAGGGTAATGCGCTGGGAATAGACAGCAAGCAAATCGTTATTAAGCGCTGCCTGGATATGAACGATCGCGTGTTGCGCAATATTGTCGTTGGCCTTGGCGGTAAAGCGGATGGCGTCGTGCGTGAAGATCGCTTTGTTATCTCCGTTGCCTCTGAAATCATGGCTATCCTTTGCCTGGCCGGCGATTTGGCCGACCTTAAACGGATGCTGGGTAACATGATTGTTGCCTGGCGTTATGACGGCAGCCCGGTAACCACGGCGGATCTGGGCGCTACCGGGGCGCTGGCGGTACTGCTTAAGGATGCGCTTAAGCCGAACCTGGTACAAACCCTTGAAAACAGCCCGGCAATTGTACACGGCGGGCCTTTTGCCAATATTGCTCATGGCTGTAACAGCGTGCGCGCAACAAGGCTCGCGCTGAAGCTGGCGGATGTGGTCGTTACTGAAGCCGGATTCGGCGCCGATCTTGGCGCCGAAAAATTCTTTGATATTAAATGCCGTAAAAGCGGCCTGAAGCCTGATGCCGTGGTGCTGGTGGCAACGGTGCGGGCGTTAAAATACAACGGCGGCGCGGCAAAAAGCGAGCTGGCAGTGGAGAACCTGGCCGCGCTTGAGCGCGGCATTGTTAACCTCGGCAAACATATTGAGAACCTGCAGAAGTTTGGCGTACCGGTGGTGGTAACGCTGAATGCCTTTGTTACCGACACGCCGGCTGAACAGGCGTTGATTAGCGATTACTGTCGCGCGCGCGGTTGCGAGGTTGTGCTCACTGAAGTCTGGGAAAAAGGCGGCGAGGGCGGCATGGCGCTGGCCCGAAGCGTGCTAAATACGCTGGAAAACCGGCCTTCTGATTTCCGGGTGCTGTACCCGGACGCCATGCCGCTTGAGGACAAAATCGCCACCATTGCCCGAGAAATATACGGTGCGGACGGCGTGACGTTTGGCCCGGCGGCGCAAAAAGCGCTTAAAAAAATTAGCGATGTCGGTATGGCGTCGTTCCCGGTATGCATTGCAAAAACCCAGTATTCACTGTCCGATGACCCGAAAAAGCTGGGGCGACCAGAAGGTTTTACAGTTCACATTCGCGATGCTTATGTTGCGGCTGGCGCAGGTTTCGTGGTTGCGCTTGCGGGCGATATCATGACGATGCCCGGCCTGCCAAAAACCCCCGCAGCCCTGGGTATAGATATCGACGATAACGGTCTTATCAGCGGGCTGTTTTAAACTTAAAAGGATGTGCTATGACACAGCTTATTGATGGTAAAGCGCTTGCATCGAGCCTGATGGCGAAACTGAAAAATAGCGTGGCGCAGCAGCAGCGGCAGATAACTCTCGCCGTGGTGCAGGTAGGTGACGATCCGGCTTCAACGGTGTACATACGCAACAAACATAAAGCCTGTGAGAAAGTCGGCATTCGTTCGCTGCACATTCATCTTGAAGGCGATATCACCAGCGGCAGCCTGCTGGACACCGTTCATACGCTTAACAGCCGTGAGGACGTTGACGGGATTCTGGTGCAGCTACCGCTACCGTCAGGAATAGATGAGGGTGAGGTGATTCGTGCGATCGATCCGGCGAAAGACGTAGACGGTTTCCACCCAATTAATATCGGTCGAATGATGCTGGGCGAAGATTGCCTGTTGCCCTGTACGCCGGCAGGTATTATCGCGCTGCTTAAAAGCAACGGCGTGGATATTAACGGTAAGGAATGCGTGGTGGTCGGGCGCAGCAATATTGTGGGCAAGCCGGTCGCGCAGTTGCTGTTGCAGGCGCACGGCACCGTCACGCAGTGCCATTCCCGCACCCGTAACCTGGCTGAGGTGTGCCGCCGTGCGGACATACTGGTAGCGGCCGTCGGTGTACCGCGTTTGATTAACGCTGATTTTGTGAAGCCCGGCGCGGTGGTTATTGATGTAGGGATTCACCGTATGGCGGATAACACGCTGTGCGGCGATGTGGATTTCGATAGCGTGAAAGATATAGTTGGGGCAATTACGCCTGTGCCGGGCGGCGTGGGGCCGATGACTATCGCGATGCTGATGCAAAACTGCGTCAGGGCGGGCCATTGCGGCAATTAGCGTTGCGCAAAATGCGCTATTTTGCTGCGTATAATGGCGCTACGCTGCCGGGGGAGTGGTGAACAGGCGATTTGTCGATTCCACCCATTAGCTTCCTGTTGCGTGAGAAATACCGGTATAACGCTGGCCGCTTCGCATTTCGAGCTTCGTTACATACGTGCGAGCGCGCTTCACGTAAACCATCGCCTTTGCGGCTATTGCGCTAAAAAGAAGGAAAACAGCGCGTGAAACTAAAGAGAAGCGGGCTGCGGACATACGCCCGCTGCCTTTGCTGTGTATAATAAACGCTTATCCGACCGCCGTATTTGTACCCAGGCGCTGGCTGGCCGCGTATCCCACCGGGACCCGCAGCGCAGCCGACGCTGTGTCGGGCACGACATGGCTAACTTTTAATGACATATACCATAAGCAACTCTATTCATGGTCCAGGGCACGCTCTATATTGTTTCCGCACCCAGCGGAGCCGGTAAATCCAGCCTTATTCAGGCATTACTGAAAACACAACCGCTGTACGATACGCAGGTATCCATTTCGCATACAACACGCTCGGCGCGCCCCGGCGAAGTTCACGGCGAACATTATTACTTTGTTGATAAAAACGAGTTTAACGCGATGATCGCCCGGGAGGCTTTCCTTGAGTATGCGGAGGTCTTCGGCAACTTTTACGGCACGTCGCGCGAAGCCATCGAACAGGTGCTGGCCACCGGCGTGGATATTTTTCTTGATATTGACTGGCAGGGCGCTCAGCAAATCCGACAAAAAATGCCGCAGGCGCGCAGTATTTTCATTCTGCCGCCGTCAACGGCTGAGCTTGACCGCCGCCTGCGCGGACGCGGTCAGGACAGCGAAGAGGTTATCGCTAAGCGTATGAGGCAGGCCGTGGCGGAAATGAGCCACTATGCTGAATATGATTATCTTATTGTTAATGACGATTTTGACACAGCGCTGAGCGACCTCAAGACCGTTATTCGCGCTGAGCGCCTGCGAATGGAACGCCAAAAGCAGCGTCACGGCGGTTTAATCAGCAAATTATTGGCAGACTGAGGGCGCTTTCGGGTATTATGCTCAGTCATTTCTTCACCTGTGGGGCATTGTAATTATGGCACGCGTAACTGTTCAGGACGCTGTAGAGAAAATTGGTAACCGTTTTGACCTGGTGCTGGTCGCTGCGCGTCGCGCTCGTCAGATGCAGGTTGGTGGCAAAGATCCGCTGGTGCCGGAAGAAAACGATAAGACTACCGTTATTGCGCTGCGCGAAATTGAAGAAGGCCTGATCAACAATCAGATCCTCGACGTGCGCGAGCGCCAGGAGCAGCAGGAGCAGGAAGCCGCCGAACTGCAGGCAGTCACCGCGATTGCTGAAGGGCGACGTTAATTAACCAGCAGCGGGTAACCCTTGTATCTGTTTGAAAGCCTGAATCAACTGATTCAAAACTATTTGCCTGCAGACCAGATCAAGCGGCTGCAGCAGGCGTATCTGGTCGCACGTGACGCACACGAGGGCCAGACTCGTTCAAGCGGCGAGCCCTACATCACCCATCCCGTAGCGGTAGCCTGTATTCTGGCCGAGATGAAGCTCGACCACGAAACGCTAATGGCGGCCCTGCTGCATGATGTGATCGAAGACACCCCCGCCACCTACCAGGACATGGAACAGTTGTTCGGCAAAAGCGTTGCCGAACTGGTAGAGGGCGTCTCCAAGCTGGATAAACTGAAATTTCGCGACAAGAAAGAGGCGCAGGCCGAAAACTTTCGCAAGATGATCATGGCGATGGTGCAGGATATCCGCGTCATACTGATCAAACTCGCCGACCGAACGCACAATATGCGTACTCTCGGGGCGCTGCGCCCGGATAAGCGTCGGCGCATTGCCAGAGAAACGCTGGAAATTTACAGTCCGCTGGCGCACCGCCTCGGCATCCATAATCTTAAAACCGAGCTTGAAGAGCTGGGGTTTGAGGCGCTATACCCTAACCGTTACCGCGTCATTAAAGAAGTGGTAAAAGCCGCGCGCGGCAACCGTAAGGAGATGATCCAGAAGATCCTTTCTGAAATCGAGGGGCGATTACAGGAGGCTGGCATACTTTGCCTCGTTAGCGGCCGCGAAAAGCACCTCTATTCCATTTATTGCAAAATGGTGCTTAAAGAGCAACGCTTTCACTCCATTATGGATATCTATGCGTTTCGCGTTATCGTAAAAGATGTGGATACCTGCTACCGCGTGCTGGGGCAGATGCACAATCTGTACAAACCCCGTCCCGGCCGCGTTAAAGACTATATCGCCATCCCTAAAGCTAACGGCTATCAGTCTCTTCATACCTCTATGATTGGCCCGCACGGCGTGCCGGTTGAAGTGCAAATTCGCACCGAAGATATGGATATGATGGCGGAAATGGGGGTGGCGGCGCACTGGGCTTATAAAGAACAGGGCGAAAGCAGCACAACGGCGCAGATCCGCGCCCAGCGCTGGATGCAAAGCCTGCTTGAGCTTCAGCAAAGCGCCGGCAGTTCATTTGAATTTATTGAAAGCGTAAAATCAGACCTCTTTCCGGACGAAATCTACGTATTCACCCCAGAAGGCCGCATTGTTGAATTGCCCGCAGGCGCTACGCCTGTGGACTTCGCCTATGCTGTACATACCGATATCGGCCATGCCTGCGTCGGCGCGCGCGTGGATCGCCAGCCCTATCCTCTGTCTCAACCGCTTTTTAGTGGCCAGACGGTAGAAATCATTACCGCGCCAGGCGCGCGGCCCAATGCCGCCTGGCTGAACTTTGTGGTCAGCTCTAAAGCCCGTGCGCGCATTCGCCAGATGCTGAAAAATTTGCGCCGGGAAGACTCTGTAAGCCTGGGCCGCCGCTTGCTTAACCACGCGCTTGGCGGTAGCCGCAAGCTGGCGGAAATTCCGCCGGAAAACATCCAGCGCGAACTGGATCGCATGAAGCTGACAACGCTTGACGATTTGCTGGCGGAAATTGGGTTGGGCAACGCCATGAGCGTGGTTATTGCAAAGAACCTGTTGCAGGGTGAAAGCGCCGCGCAGCAGGCTATGCAAACCTCGGCTATCGGCCACAGTCACCTGCCCATCAAAGGCGCCGATGGCGTCCTTATTACCTTTGCCAAATGCTGCCGCCCGATTCCCGGCGATCCTATTGTCGCACACGTCAGCCCGGGCAAAGGCCTGGTGATTCACCATGAATCCTGCCGCAATATTCGCGGCTATCAGAAAGAGCCTGAGAAATTCATGGCGGTAGAATGGGCAGCCGAAACCGAGCAGGAATTTATCACTGAAATTAAGGTTGAAATGTTCAACCACCATGGCGCGCTGGCAAACCTGACGGCATCTATTAATACTGCGGGCTCCAGTATCCAGAGCCTGAATACGGAAGAGAAAGACGGCCGCGTCTATACCGCGTTTATTCGCCTGACGGCGCGCGATCGCGTCCAACTGGCAAACATTATGCGTAAAATTCGCGTAATGCCGGATGTGTTTAAAGTGAACCGCAACCGAAACTAAATTATGAACCCACGGCGCTATGCACATCTCGGTGAAAGGCTGGGCTTACGTCAGCCCGGACTCACAGTATGCATGGGGAAGACGCCTGCTATATCGGCTGTTTTCCGCTCGGCAGCCGTCATGATACATAAAACGCGCGCCATCAGGACCACAGGTTGGTTACGCGCAGCCGTGGGTAATACGAGCGTTCGTCTTAGGGCGCGGTGGTTACACATGCTCGCCGCCCGTTTTTCCCCCCCAGCCGCTGATTTTCGCCATATCGATAGCCCCCGCTCGCCCCATATTCTTATGAACAGGAAAAAAACCGGCATTGCGCACAGGATACCGGCGGAATTGACGCCGTTGCCGGCTTACGGGTTTGTATACAGGCGAGGGAATAAACCATGAAAGGCAGGCTGCTGGACGCTATTGCGCTTAGCTCGCTGACCGGCGTCGGCGCCAGCCAGAGCGAGAAGCTGGCAAAAATTGGTCTGCACACGGTGCAGGATCTCTTGTTGCATCTGCCGCTGCGCTATGAGGACCGAACGCAGCTCTACGCCATCGGCAAACTTCTTCCCGGTATGTATGCCACAGTTGAGGGAGAGGTTCTTAACTGCGCGGTCACGTTTGGCCGCCGCCGCATGATGGTTTGCCAGGTTAGCGATGGCAGCGGCATTCTTACCATGCGCTTTTTTAATTTTAATGCGGCAATGAAAAATAGCCTCGTCACGGGCCGCCGCGTGCTGGCCTATGGCGAGGCAAAGCGCGGGCAACACGGCGCGGAGATGATTCATCCGCAATACCAGCTTCAGGGTGAACATGACGCACCCGTGCTACAGGAAACCCTGACGCCGGTGTATCCAACCACCGAAGGCGTCAGGCAGGCCACTTTACGCAAGTTGACCGACCAGGCGCTGGATCTGCTCGACAGTTGCGCCATTGCCGAGCTATTGCCGCCAGAACTGGCGCAGGGGTTAATGAGCCTGCCGCAAGCGCTGCGCACGCTGCACCGCCCGCCTCCCTCAATGCAACTTAGCGATCTGGAAAGCGGCAAGCATCCGGCCCAGCGTCGCCTGATTATAGAGGAACTGCTGGCGCACAACCTGAGTATGCTGGCGTTGCGGGCTGGCGCGCAACGTTATCACGCCAGGCCGCTTGCCGCCGTGGATACGCTAAAAAACAGCCTGCTGGACGCATTGCCTTTTAAACCTACGGGCGCGCAAAAGCGTGTGGTGGCGGATATTGAGCGCGATCTCCAGTCAAACGTGCCGATGATGCGGCTGCTTCAGGGCGATGTCGGCTCAGGGAAAACGCTGGTAGCCGCGCTGGCCGCGCTGCGGGCGATTGCCAATGGCCAGCAGGCGGCATTAATGGCGCCTACTGAGCTTCTTGCCGAGCAGCACGCGAATACGTTCCGCGCCTGGTTTGAACCGCTTGGCGTGGAAGTCGGCTGGCTTTCCGGTAAACAGAAAGGCAAAGCGCGTCTGATGCAGCAGGAGGCTATCGCCAGCGGCAGGATAGCAATGATTGTGGGCACCCACGCTATATTTCAGGAGCAGGTGCAGTTTAGCGCGCTCGCGCTGGTTATTATTGACGAACAGCACCGTTTCGGCGTTCATCAGCGCCTGGCGCTGTGGGAAAAAGGGCAGCAACAAGGTTTTCATCCGCACCAGCTTATTATGACTGCGACACCCATTCCGCGTACGCTGGCTATGACCGCCTATGCGGATCTGGATACTTCGGTTATCGACGAGTTGCCGCCGGGCCGCACGCCGGTTACCACTGCTGCCATTGCCGATACTCGCCGTAGCGATATCATTGACCGCGTGCGTCACGCCTGTATGGAAGAAAACCGCCAGGCATACTGGGTATGTACGCTAATAGAAGAATCAGACCTGCTGGAAGCGCAGGCGGCGCAGGCCACCTGGGAAGAGCTGAAGCTGGCGCTACCGGAGCTAAACGTTGGGCTGGTACACGGCCGTATGAAGCCTCTTGAAAAGCAGGCTGTTATGCAGATGTTTAAGCAAGGCGAACTGCATTTGCTGGTTGCAACCACGGTTATTGAAGTTGGCGTAGATGTCGCAAACGCCAGCCTGATGATTATTGAAAACCCGGAGAGGCTTGGGCTGGCTCAGCTACACCAGCTACGCGGGCGCGTGGGGCGCGGCGCGGTGGCGTCTCACTGCGTGCTCCTGTATAAGTCGCCGCTTTCCGCCACTGCCCGGAAACGGTTGCAGGTGCTGCGCGACAGTAACGACGGCTTTGCTATCGCGCAAAAAGATCTGGAAATCCGCGGCCCCGGCGAGCTGCTTGGCGTCCGCCAGACCGGAAACGCGGAGTTTAAGGTTGCCGATTTACTGCGCGACCAGGCTATGATCCCGCAAGTACAGCGTATGGCGCGCCATATTCACGAACGCTGGCCGCAACAGGCGGCGGCGCTGATTGAACGCTGGATGCCGCAAACCGAGCGCTACTCCAACGCCTGAATTTTGCCCCGGAAAGCAGTCGCTCTCTATTATCTCCTTTCTCCCTGCGTGCCCGGCAAGCGGCTTTCCTGTCGCTCTACAGCTTCGCGAAATGACTGCGCTAGCTGTGTTAAGCGCAAAATGTCCCACAACCGCTCACGCTAATGCCCAAATACTTTATGGCTGGCAGCCTCCACCGTTGTCGAAACCACAGCGTCTGCGCGTGTGGCGGTAACAAACATAGCTATGCTGACTTTAGTCTCTGTATTTCGACATCAATTTTTGATTGAAAAGAAAAAGTGAGGCAAGCAGCGATGCGTTCGCCCGCCTCTGTGCCTTCGCAAATCCGGCCTGTGGAGCAATCGTTTGCTTTCCTGTATCACACTTCGATAAAATCAGCGTTTTTCCACCACGGGATAATAGCTTCCGATGTCCGTTAACACAGCCGGTTCGCAGAATACGCAGCCACACACGCCATCCACCCCCAGCGAACTGATTTTCCGTCTCGAAGACAGACCACCGCTGCCGCAAACTTTCTTTGCCGCGCTGCAACACCTGCTGGCGATGTTTGTTGCCGTCATTACCCCTGCGCTGTTAATTTGCCAGGCGCTGGGGCTGCCCGCTCAGGATACCCAGCATATTATCAGCATGTCGCTGTTTGCGTCGGGCGTGGCGTCTGTTATTCAGATTAAAGCCTGGGGGCCGGTAGGTTCGGGGTTGCTGTCAATTCAGGGCACCAGTTTTAATTTTGTTTCACCGCTTATTATGGGCGGAATGGCGCTGAAAAACGGCGGCGCTGACGTGCCGACGATGATGGCCGCGCTGTTTGGTACGCTGATGCTGGCAAGCTGCACCGAAATGGTTGTTTCACGCGTGCTCCATCTGGCCCGGCGCATTATTACGCCGCTGGTTTCCGGCGTGGTGGTGATGATTATCGGTCTGTCGCTGATTCAGGTAGGGTTAACGTCGATAGGCGGGGGGTATTCAGCAATAAGCAATCATACTTTTGGCGCGCCGAAAAACCTGTTGCTGGCCGGCGCCGTTGTTTTAACGATTATCCTGCTTAACCGCCAGCGTAATCCTTATCTGCGTATCGCTTCACTGGTAATTGCAATGGTCGTGGGGTACCTGCTGGCCTGGGCGCTGGATATGCTGCCGCAGAATACCGCCCCAGCCAACGACGCACTGATTATGGTTCCCACGCCGCTCTATTACGGCCTCGGTATTGACTGGAATCTGCTGCTGCCGCTGGTGCTGGTGTTCATGATCACTTCACTGGAAACCATTGGCGATATCACTGCTACCTCCGATGTTTCAGAGCAACCGGTTTCCGGGCCGCTGTATATGCGGCGCCTGAAAGGCGGCGTGTTGGCAAACGGCCTTAACTCGTTCGTTTCCGCCGTTTTCAATACCTTTCCTAACTCCTGCTTCGGTCAGAATAACGGCGTCATTCAGCTAACCGGAGTCGCCAGCCGCTATGTCGGATTTGTGGTTGCGCTGATGCTTATCGTACTGGGCCTGTTCCCGGCAGTAAGCGGATTCGTGCAACATATTCCTGAACCCGTGCTCGGCGGCGCAACTATCGTAATGTTCGGTACTATCGCCGCCTCTGGCGTGCGCATCGTGTCGCGTGAGCCTATTAATCGCCGCTCTATTATGATTATCGCGCTGTCGCTGGCGGCCGGGTTAGGGATTTCCCAACAGCCGCTGATACTGCAATTCATGCCGGACTGGATTAAAAATCTGTTTTCTTCCGGTATTGCTGCGGGCGGTATCACAGCTATTGTGCTGAATTTGATTTTCCCGCCGGAAAAAAATTGATTCTGCTTTAGCAGCGGTTCGTCGCTGCTAAAGCAGTTGGCAAAGGTTGGGTCAAACCATTGCAGTTTGCAATAACAACAAATTAATCGCCTTGTTTTTCATCTGCTAACCACAAAGAGGGCAAGACTGTGCTTTTGCTCTCTTTGCCGTCAATCTACGCGGTGATTCTTCCGCGCGCTGTTTTGCGAATCCCTTCCCTTGAGCTGTCACAATAATTCAGGCATAACACCTGCTGGGCCGGTTTGGATGCGCTAACGGAAGGGATTTATGAAATTGTTGAAAAAACTCGTTATAACAGTGCTGATCATCACTGGGAGTCTCGGGATCGCTCTGTATTTTCTGTTGCAGACGCACTGGGGAGCGAGTGCCATCAGCAATCTTATCGCTGAAAACAGCCGCTGGCGTCTCACATTCGACAGAATGGACCACCGCTGGTCATCCCCCTCGCACCTGATTTTTGAAAACGTTAGCATTGGCCGCAGCGGCGAGCCTGCTGCGCTTGTAGCAAAAAAGGTAGATATTGGCCTGAGCCGCCGCCAGATAGCTGAACCGCGCCGGGTTGACAGCATTTTGCTGGAAAACGGCGCGCTAAACCTCGCGTTTGCGCCCTTACCGCTGCGTGCCGATACGCTGCGCCTGAAGGGCGTCTCGGTGACTAACCCCGGTCAGGGTATTGCCGTTAGCGCCCGCCAGGTTACCGGGGGAATTCGCCCCTGGCAGCCAGATGCAGAACATATTCTCGGGCGCAGGGCGCAGTTTCAGTTTAGCGCCGAAGAACTGACGCTCAACGGCATTAATGCGCGCAACGCGCTGGTACAGGGCAGCGTCAGCAACGGCGAAATTAATTTACAGACAATAGGGGCCGATCTGGCGCGCGGCACGCTTACCGGCCGCGCCCTGCGCGACGCACAGGGACGCTGGCGGGTGAAAAACCTGCGCCTGAATGACATTCGTTTGCAAAGCGATAAACCGCTGGCAGAATGGCTCTCTCCCGTTAGCCAGTTGGCAGAGCTAACGCTTGAACGTATGGAAATTGTTGATGCCCGCCTTGAAGGCCCTGGCTGGGCATTGAGCGATCTCAGCCTTAGCCTGCGAAATCTCACCCTGGAAAAAGGCAGATGGAGCAGCCAGGATGGAACGCTGTCGCTAAACGCCGGCGAAGTCATCTGGGGCAATCAGCAATTCAGTAACCCTGTACTTGACGCTAATTTATCCGCGCAGGGCGTAACGCTGCGCCAGTTTAGTTCTCACTGGCAAAAGGGCATGGTACGGGCTTCCGGCCAGTGGCTACGGGATACGCACACCCTGGCGCTTACCGATCTGGCGCTGGCAGGGCTGGAATATACGCTGCCTGAAAACTGGAAAGCCGTATGGCTTGCTCCACTCCCGGGCTGGCTTAGCGAGGTTACCGTGCAAAACCTTTCCGCCAGCCGCAATCTGCTGATTGATATTGATCCAACTTTCCCGTTCCAGATAACCTCACTGGATGCCAGCGGCCAACGGCTACGGCTGGCGCATAACAGGCAGTGGGGGCTATGGGATGGCAAACTCGATCTGACGGCGGCGGCGGCCACGTTTAACCGCAACGATGTTCGCCGTCCTTCTCTGAAGCTCAGCGCCATGCCGGAACATATCAACATTAGCGAACTGAGCGCGTTTGCCGGTGAAGGCATGCTGGAAGCGACGGGGAGTATCGGCCAGCAATTCCAGCGCCCGTTTACGCTAAACGTATCCGCACGCAACGTACCGCTCGATCTGCTTAATAACTGGGGCTGGCCACCGCTCATGCTGAAGGGAAACGGGGCGCTACGCATGAATATCAAGGGAAGCCTGCAGGCAGGGCAACCGCTAAGGCCGACTATTAGCGGTCAGCTACATGCCGTAGACGGGCAGGGCAACACGGCGCAGCAGACAATGGAAGCCGGTATCCTTCGCGGCGGCGAAGCCTTAACGCAACCACAACAGCCAAACAAGGAAGACAGCGCAGCCGCGCAAAACCAGCCGGCTGCGCAGGATAGTTCTGCCAGCCGCGATGAAGCCCGTGAGGCGCCGGCGAATGCGACCACCGGGCAGCCTGAGCATCAGGCGTTCGACGCAGGGTTTATCTGACTACTCCTCTTCGTTACCGCCTTCTTCGAGTGGCCCAAACGGGCAAGCGGGCAATACGATAAAAACGCCTTCGAACACGGCGCCGACTTCATCGTCGCCGTATAGCTCTACCTCCAGTTGAACCCGTGCCTTGCGCCCGCGCGCCAGGCGATCGAGGTCACCGCTAAGCGAACCCAGATCCGCAATGGCGCCGGGGCGGCCGCTGATGGGTTTGCTATAGCGGATATGGGCGTCAGCGAGGATAATCGTACCGCCAAGGTGGCGCTCGCGCAGCATTAGCCAGATAAGCCCCCAGCCGGTCAGCGTCGCGATGGAAAAGAGGCTACCGGCAAACAGGGTATGGTGAGGGTTCTGATTGCCGCTTTCGGGCATTGTGGTAATAAATTTTTGCCCGGTGTACTGAAGTATACGTACGCCCATTTTTTCGCTCAGCGGAATGTGCTGATACCAGGCCTGCTGTAGCTGCCCACACCAGTCGGCACGATGCAAAATGTCATCCAGGGTCTGCACCGGTTTTACCATTAAAAAATGGCGCACCGGGGTCGTCTGCGGCGTGGTGATCTCCCCCTGATCGATAAAGCCCAGCTTGCTAAAAAATGCAACAGCATCTTCACGCGCGCTGCAGGTAATGCGCTTAACGCCCTCCTGGCGCGCGACTGACTCCAGCGTCATTGCAACCAGCGTACCCAGCCCTTTATGCTGTACTGCCGCATCCACGGCCAGAAAGCGTATCGACGCTTCATTTTCAGCGTTGATATAAAGCCGCCCAACGGCAACGATCTTACCGTCTTCGTCCACCACCATCTGGTGGTGAGCCAGCGCATCCCAGGCGTCGCGCTCAGAGCCTTTGGGCTGGTGTAAAGGTTTGCGCAACTTTTCCCAGCGAAACTGGTAATAGCGCTCCAGCTCTTCCTGCGTTTGCGGTACACGTAGGTGATACATTGTTGTACTCTCTGCGGTTAACGGCGCCGCACACGGCGCATCAGACCTGAAGCCAGAAGGTCACCGGGCCATCGTTGACCAGCGAAACCTGCATGTCGGCGGCAAAACGACCGGTTGCGGTTTCAGCGCCCTGCGCGCGGCAGCGTTCAACAAAATAGTTGTAAAGCGCTTGAGCGCGTTCGGGGCGCGCGCCGCGAGAAAAACCAGGCCGCATACCTCGCGTGGTATCCGCCGCCAGCGTGAACTGCGAAACCACTAATATGCTACCGCCAGCCTGCAGCACGTTAAGATTCATTTTCCCTTCGTCGTCGCTGAAAATGCGGTAGCCCAACACCCGTTCACACAGGCGGTCCGCTTTTTGTTCATCGTCTTCTTTTTCGACCCCTAATAACACCAAAAGTCCGGGGCCTGTTTCCCCTGTTACCACATTATCTACGGTAACGCTGGCGCGTGTTACGCGCTGAATTAATGCAATCATGGCAATTCCGTAAGGCTTTTTTATTACTCACAACCTGTGAGAGTGGCAGCAAACAGGTTACCGGGCAAGCGCTCCGGCATGGGAAACGTCGGTTGCGCGCACAGCCCATGTAATCAGGATGAACATTTCTGCCGGGGATAATCACACTCACTGTTTCCTTCAACCGCCTGCGCTAATACGCAATAAAAACCCCTAATCGTTGAACGTCCAACTTTCGGGGTCTGTTTTATACGGCGGGATGTACTCATCTTAGCGCAGCGCTAGCTGCAAAGTAGCCAGGGATAGTCGATTTATCAACTACCAGCACGCTGGCGATGCCGCATGCTTCTGCGCCTCGAATATTTTCAGCGTTGTCATCAAAAAATAGCGTATCTGCCGCGCTGAAACCTTCTTCTTCCAGCACTTTCTGAAAAATACGCGCCTCCGGTTTACGCATCCCCATATCCTGGGACAACCATACGCGGTCCGCAGCGGCATAAATTTCCGGATATTGGTCTGGCCAGAAGGTGGTATGGAGACGGTTTGTATTGGACAGCACCACTACGCGATTGCCCTGTGCCCGCAGATTGTGCATTATCTCAATCACTTCCGGACGTAGCCCGACAAACACCGCCTGCCAGCCTGCGGCGAACTGCTCATAGCTCAGCGGCAGCGCCAGCTCTTGACAAAGGGCTGCTGCGAAATCTTCATCGCTGATTTCTCCACGCTCGTGGCGCTCAAACGCTTCGCCGGGAACAAAACTTTTTTGCAGGTTCGCCAACGGAACACGCGTATAGTCGCTCCACACGCCAAGCACGCGACCAAAATCGATATCAATAATGACGTTCCCCAAATCAAAGATATAAAGCATTCTTTTCTCCTTGCGCGCCATAAAGAAATCACTGTAACGTTTAACCCCAGCTTTGACTATTCAGAAAAAACGCCGCAACGCCAGAACGTTCAACGACATCTGCTGTGTCGTTAAACGATATGCGCATATCAATAATATTTTTAATCGCCTGCTGGCGCTTTATTTTGCTGTTTTTATTATGAATATTAATTATCTGCCAATGGCTGGCGGGAGTGCGCTCCCTGTAACTTCGCCAGGCGATATCCCAGGTTTTAAGATGAATTTCATGAAATTCAATAAGGAAACACGTTTAAAAAGCATTCAGCCACGGCTCGCGACAAAAACAAACTATCGCTCTTTACGCAGATGGCTGGATTACGTTATGCATATGCTTAAACACCGCTTGATATTTAACCTGCCCGGCCGATTCAGAAGTAGTCACTTTTCGCCTGTGCAAAGGTCAAATAGGGTGTTTGGGCGTATTTCTATAAAAAACCTGTGGGGAAATGGCGGTCGATGGGGGTAAGAGCGTGTTCTGTTTACTTGCAAGGCGGAAATTTGTTGCCAGACAGGCAGGATAAGGGGCGTTTGCTTTGCGAATTCAGCCCGCCATTCGGGCGGGCTAATTTTCTGTTGCGCTCCGGTTCGCCAGTTTCTGCGCAGTACAGCCTCTCGTACGACGAGAGGCTGTTATGGCCTGAGCGAGTCCCGTTTTATCTCCGGGCCTTTTTACTTGCAGCGCAATTAGCTATTCAGCGCAGGTCGTTCGCTGATGGCTATGCGCTGCGGTTCAATCGCATCCGGGACGTTACGCACCAGATCGATATGCAGCAGGCCATTGGTAAAAGTCGCGCCGGCAACTGTCATATTTTCCGCCAGCGTGAAGCTTAAGCTAAATGGCTGTGTTACCAACCCCTTGTGCAGCCACTTTGGCTCGGTTGCGGGCAGTGGCGGATGGCCTTTTACGCTCAGGCGCGTTCCTTCCAGTTCAATTTCCAGGTCTTCCTGACGAAAACCCGCCAGCGCAAGTGTGATGCGATAGTGGTTATCATCGCTTTTTTCGATGTTATAGGGAGGAAAACTCTGTGCTTCGCCGGTGGTTTGCAGCGCATTAGCCAGTTTGTCAAAACCAATCCACTGCCGCAGCAGCGGGGATACGTCAAAATTACGCATAATGATACTCCTTCTTTGAAGCGAGTGAATATTGTCAGCACAGGCGGCCGACATCTGCTTCCGTTAACGGCAAGCAATTAAGGTAAACGCGCCGTGCGGCGGCGCGCGGTAAATCAATTAATCTCGATACGACGCGGTTTCATCGCTTCCGGGATGACACGTTCAAGCTCGATATACAACAGGCCGTTAACCAACGTGGCGCCACGCACGTGGATATTTTCCGCCAACTGAAATTTGCGTTCGAAATTACGTTCGGCGATGCCCTGATACAAATATGTACGCTCTTTTTGCTCGCCAGGACGAGCGCCTTTGACTACCAGTAGGTTATCCTGAGCCGTAATATCAAGATCATTTTCAGCAAACCCGGCGACGGCAATCGCAATGCGGTAGTGGTTTTCATCTACCAGTTCAACGTTGTATGGAGGGTAGCCGCCATTGCCCTGGCTCTGGTTGCTTTCAAGCAGGTTAAACAGGCGGTCAAAGCCGATAGCAGTACGATACAGCGGGGACAGGTCAAAATTACGCATAAGTGCTAGCTCCTGAAATCAGCGAGAATGTATAACGCCTTCCATTTGGACAGGCCTTGTGGTGTGCGCTCCCGTTCGGCAAGCCGCTTTCAGACCACGAATATAAAATGAATCCGAAAATCTGAATTTCAAGGCGGGTATCGTTATTTTTTTGAGCTACGCACGTTCTTTGCTTAGACTACAGGGCGGAAGTAGCCAGAAAATATGCGTTGCGAGCAGTAAATTCCAGAGAATCTGCGAACACACCCACAGAGCGGAGTTTTAAGACTATTCAATACGGACCGGGGTGTTTATAACCCTTTAACAGGCATTGCGCAGTGCCTCACTTCCAGGGGAAGAAAATGATGTTGAGAAGCTATTTTCATAGAATTTTATTCGGCAGCGCGGTCGCCGTTTTATGCGGCTGTTCGAGCATTATGACCCATACCGGAGGCGAGCCGGGCTACTATACAGGCACGCGCGCCAGCTATAACATGCTAAAAGACGACAAGACCAGTTGGGGAATGAAACCGCTTGCGGCGCTGGATCTGCCCTTCTCCGCCATTATGGATACCGTGCTGCTGCCCTGGGATGCCTTTCGCACCGATAAATCGGTGAAAAACCGCGTAAAGGAGAGCGAGGATTCCTCTCTCTTCACTAATTCCGTTATTCCTCCGGCTAAACCATAGCTATAGCGAGGTTTCCGTCACCATGAGTTGCCGGAAACCGCCTACGTCCTGCATCCATGCTACCTGGCTACCGTCAGGCGAAAACAGCACGGCATCCGCCGAAGGCGCGACGGGCAATTCGTCAGTGAGCGCCGTTATTTCACCGGTTAGCGCGTCGCATATTACAATACGGCGACCCTGCGCAAAGCCAATATGGCTTCCGGCAGGATGCCAGTTAAACGCAGAATCCACGCCCGCGCCATGCGTCAACTGACGCGGTTCGCCGCCGTTAGGCGAAAGCAGCCACAATTGCGCAACGCCGCCATCATCAAGCATTAAAAAGGCCAGGTTTTCTCCCTGCCGATCGCTGCGAATCCAGTGGCGGGGCGTGCCTGCCAGCCCCGGATAGCGTCGGTTATGGGTAAACGTAAGGCGGCGTTGGGCCACGCCTGCCGGCGGCGCCGGTAGGGTGTCATCCGTTCCCTGTAGCGGCGCATCGCCCGCCTGCTTCCAGGCGTTCTCATCTGCGGGTAAATCGACAATAAATAACTCCGGCACGTTATCGCCCTGAAGCGATCGGGTGTCGCCAATAAACGCCAGCGCCCAGCGCTGACGCGTGCCGTCTGGCTTCAGGTATCCTTCTGCTCCCACCCAGCCTTCTTCATAAGCTCGATTGATATCGTCGCTGCCGGGCTGCGGCTGCGCCATAGTGCGGCTAACCAGCACGCACCAGTGGCTGCCTGCATATTCACGCGGATGGCGCCCCGGCGGCGTAACCGGCCCATAGGGCAGCGCCACGCCTATGTTGCGCAAATCAAGCGCCGGATCGCGCATATGCAATACATGATCGTTATAGGTAAAGCTCAGACGGCTGCCGTCCGGGCTCCAGACGTGAACGTGACTGCCGCCGCGCAGCGCGCCGGGCGTATACGGCGTAGTAATATCCATCGCATCCAGATTGCTCGCCTGTCCTGTCTGCGCCACCACCACGCCGCGCCGGTGATGAAAGTCGTAATGCCAGTCTGCGTTCGGGTTTTCCGGCCCGTGAATAAACACATAGCGTGTCGGCAACTGCGGATTTACGGTTACAACACCCACGTGTGCGCCGTGTGGTGCCCGGTAAATCACCTGTACCTCTCCTGTTTGCACGTTTACGCGCTCAATGGTCTCACCGGTAAACGATGATCCGGACGGGCGGACGTCAAAAGCCAGCCAGCGGCCGTCGGGCGTCCAGGCGTTGATATTGGTAAGCTGATGGTTACGCGGCGCAAAAGTGAGCTGTTTCACGGCATTTAGTCCTGAGGGGATAAATGCCAAAAGGGTAAAAGATCTGCTGTAAAAAATCTTGCGCCGTGTACCGGTCAGCGATGTAAATATTTGCTCTGTTGGGCTGTCAGCAAGTCAGGCAACGGGAAAAATGCTGGCAGAAGAGGCGCCCTGGCAATGAAATATTTCAACAATACGCCAGTTTGAAGATCCGTCACTGTCTGTAGAGACGGATAACCCCAGGCGCTTAAAGCGACTTGCAACTGCTTAAAACGTTTTTACGGTGGACTCATTTTTAAGGGTTTTCTTCTCACTGCCTGATAAAAAAGGCCCCCACATCATGTGGGGGAAGACAGGGATGGTGTCTATGGCAAGGAAAACAGAAGTATTACTGGTTACTAAGGTTACGGATTACTGCTACTAAGCTGTAAAATGGAATGCGTTTGCTGGTCGGCAATTTCACGAAGCTCGTTCATAAGCTGATGATGTTTATCGTTTAAAATTGCCCGTTGCTCAGGCGTTAGCAGCCGAAACATTTGGTTGCGTACCTTTGCCATTTCCACCTGGCGGGCAACCTGTTCCCGGGCCATTTTTTCAGCCTGAATACGCACAGCTTTTTCGTCAAAATTTTCAGACGTAATAAGCCGGTGCATAACTTCTAATTCGCTAACATTAACAGGGGACTGGCTATGTTTTGCCAGATGCATCAGATCGCGCATTTGTTGGCGTTGCTGTTCAGTCAGACTAATACCGTCAAACATATGCTGCTGAATGATGTTGTGCTGCGTTGTCTCTTCAACCTGATGCCATCTGTCGCCTGTGTTTGCTTCAACAACCTGCCCGGGGAACAGAGTGAGCGCCAGGGCCGAGGCCATGATGACAGCAGTAACATTGCGCATCACTTACTCCCAAAAAATCTTGTGTGCTGCGATTCAACGAGAAGGAGTGTACGATTCCCGCTGAAAACTAGCGTCAGGGGGTGTAAAACAACGTAAAGTCATGGATTAGCCGTCCTGGATGACGTAATTTCTGCGCCGGAGGTATTAAAAATGAATAAAATTCTGTTAGTCGACGATGACCGGGAGCTCACTTCCCTTCTTAAGGAATTACTCGATATGGAAGGGTTTAATGTTCTTGTCGCCCACGACGGCGAGCAGGCGTTAAATCTTCTGGACGATACCGTGGATTTGCTATTGCTGGATGTCATGATGCCGAAAAAAAACGGCATTGATACGCTTAAGGAGCTGCGCCAGTCGCATCAAACCCCTGTCATTATGCTAACAGCCCGCGGCAGCGAGCTCGATCGCGTGCTGGGCCTTGAGCTGGGCGCTGACGATTACCTGCCGAAACCATTTAATGACCGTGAGCTGGTCGCCCGCATTCGCGCTATCCTGCGACGCTCGCACTGGAGTGAACAACAGCAAACGACCGAAACAGGTTCTCCAACGCTGGAAGTGGACTCGCTGAGCCTCAACCCCGGTCGCCAGGAAGCCAGCTTTGACGGTAAAATACTGGAACTGACCGGCACCGAATTCACGCTGCTTTACTTACTGGCGCAACACCTCGGCCAGGTGGTATCCCGCGAGCATCTGAGTCAGGAAGTGTTGGGTAAACGCCTGACGCCGTTCGATCGCGCCATTGATATGCATATCTCCAATCTGCGTCGCAAGCTCCCGGAACGCAAAGATGGCCACCCCTGGTTTAAAACGCTCAGAGGACGCGGTTATCTGATGGTATCGGCTTCATGATAGGAAGCCTTACCGCACGCATTTTTGCCATTTTCTGGCTAACGCTGGCGCTGGTATTAATGCTGGTTTTAATGTTGCCTAAGCTCGACTCTCGTCAGATGACGGAACTTCTGGAGAGCGAGCAGCGCCAGGGCACCATGATTGAACAACATGTTGAAGCCGAGCTGGCGAACGATCCACCCAATGATTTGATGTGGTGGCGTCGCTTGTTTCGTTCTATCGACAAGTGGGCTCCCCCCGGGCAGCGATTGCTATTGGTTACCAGCGAAGGGCGTGTTATCGGCGCCCAGCGCAATGAAATGCAGATCATTCGCAACTTTATCGGCCAGTCCGATAACGTCGATCGCCCGCAAAAGAAAAAATATGGCCGCCAGGAGCTGGTTGGGCCTTTTTCCGTGCGGGACGGCGAAGATAGCTACCAACTCTACCTGATTCGCCCGGCCAGTAATTCTCAGTCCGACTTTATTAATTTATTGTTTGACCGCCCGCTTTTGCTGCTCATTGTGACGATGCTGGTTAGCTCGCCGCTACTGCTGTGGCTTGCCTGGAGCCTGGCAAAGCCTGCGCGTAAACTGAAAAATGCCGCAGATGAAGTCGCTCAGGGCAACCTGCGCCAGCATCCCGAACTGGAATCCGGGCCGCAGGAGTTTCATGCCGCCGGCGCCAGCTTTAACCAGATGGTGTCTGCCCTTGAACGCATGATGACCGGCCAGCAGCGCCTGCTGTCTGATATTTCTCACGAACTGCGTACGCCGCTTACGCGTCTGCAGCTTGGTACCGCGCTCCTGCGCCGCCGCAGCGGTGAGAGCAAAGAACTGGAACGTATCGAAACAGAGGCACAGCGCCTGGACAGCATGATTAACGATCTGTTGGTTATGTCGCGCACGCAGCAGAAAAACGCGCTGGTCAGCGAAACGCTGAAGGCGAACCAGCTATGGAGTGAAATGCTGGACAACGCCGTCTTTGAAGCTGAGCAAAAAGGCAAAACGCTGGAGATTACCTATCCGCCAGGCCCGTGGCTGTTGTACGGTAACCCTAATGCGCTTGAAAGCGCGCTGGAAAACATTGTTCGTAACGCGCTGCGCTATTCACATACCCGTATCGCCGTAAATTTTTCAGTGGATAAACAAGGCGTTACCGTTACGGTTGATGATGATGGCCCGGGCGTTAGCGCAGAAGATCGTGAGCAGATTTTTCGCCCGTTCTTTCGTACCGACGAAGCCCGCGATCGCGAAACCGGCGGTACCGGTTTGGGGCTTGCGATTGTGGAGACCGCTGTGCAGCAACACCGCGGTTGGGTAAAAGCCGATAATAGCCCCCTGGGAGGGCTGCGCCTCACGCTCTGGCTACCGTTGCATCGCCGCACGTAAACCTGACTCTCTTCTTCCTGTGACGGGAGAAGAGATGCCCTCTGCCGGCAAATCTGCTATTCTGCGCCCCCCGAACGGAAGGGAAGGGCTGATGCTCAATATCGTGCTGTTTGAACCAGAAATACCGCCTAATACTGGTAATATTATTCGCCTGTGCGCCAATACCGGCTTTCGTCTGCATATCATTGAACCAATGGGATTTGCCTGGGACGATAAGCGCCTGCGGCGTGCCGGGCTGGATTATCACGAGTTTACCCAGGTGAATCGCCATGCCGACTTTGCAGCTTTTACGGCAACGGCGCAACCGAAACGCCTGTTCGCTCTGACAACGAAAGGCACGCCAGCGCACAGCGCTGTTAGCTATAACGAAGGGGATTATTTGCTGTTCGGGCCGGAGACCCGCGGTCTGCCCGCCAGCATTCTTGACACAATGCCCGCAGAGCAGAAAATCCGTATCCCTATGTTACCCGACAGCCGTAGCATGAACCTGTCAAATGCGGTATCTGTGGTGGTGTATGAAGCATGGCGTCAACTGGGATTCCCCGGCGCTCTGACGCGCTGAGGTTGATGAAATTCACTTTCCTTGCCCGCCCCAATGCGCCGTCTGCCCTGATTTTCTTTGAAGTCGATCGGCCCATTTAAATTGCGCCACATGGAAAAGCTCTACGTAAAAAACGCGCCAGGCTTCAGAGAAAGGTAAGTAGCTGGGGAGGGGGCGGCGCCAGCGCGGCTGGCCAGGATCGCGCTTTTAGCGTGCAAATAAATCTGAACACGCCCGAAAGCGCCTGTCGGCAGGCAACGCTAAATGCCATCGCCGTATTCAAAGCCCTGCATTGCGTTAAAATTCTGATCCATATCCATTGCCGGCTTATCGCTTTCGGGGCGGCCAACAATGCGCGCAGGCACGCCTGCGGCAGTGGTATGCGCGGGAACAGGCTGCAACACTACGGAACCTGCGCCAATTTTAGCGCCGCGCCCGACTTCAATATTACCGAGGATTTTCGCGCCTGCTCCAATCATAACCCCTTCACGAATCTTCGGATGGCGGTCGCCGCTGGTTTTACCGGTGCCGCCCAGGGTTACTGACTGCAAAATGGAGACGTCATCTTCAATGACAGCCGTCTCACCCACCACAATACCGGTCGCGTGATCGAGCATAATACCGCGACCAATTTTAGCCGCCGGATGAATATCAACCTGAAAAGAAACCGACACCTGATTTTGCAGGAAGATCGCCAGCGCCCGACGTCCTTCATTCCATAGCCAGTGGCCGATACGGTAAGCCTGTAGTGCATGGAAGCCCTTGAGATAAAGCAGCGGCGTGGAGTATTTGTCCACCGCCGGATCGCGCGTGCGTACCGCCTGAATATCATAAGCGGCAGAAGCAATCATTTGCGGGTCGGCCGCGTAGGCCTCTTCTACCATCTCACGAATCGCGATGGCGGGCATAATCGCTGAAGCAAGCTTATTCGCCAGCATATAGCTCAGTGCGCTACCGAGGCTTTCATGTTTGAGGAGCGTTGCGTGATAGAAACTGGCCAGCATAGGTTCGCAATCCGCCAGCGCCCGGGCTTCGGCTTTGATATTATTCCAGACCAGATTAACTTCTTCACACAACATCGCTTTCTCCAGAAATAACGAACCCGGCAATCTGAAGACAAATTACCGGGCCTGCGGTGATTATTTTTATTCCGTCAGCGGCTTTCGTCTCTGCGCGTACGACCTAACAGGGTTGATGCTGCCTCGCGCGCGTTTTTTCCGCAATACAATACCTGATAAATTTCCTCAGTTATTGGCATTTCTACACAAAAACGCGCGGCAAGTTCACGCACTTCTTTGGTATTTCGGTAACCTTCCACCACCTGGCCTATTTTGTCCTGCGCGCTGATAACGTCCATCCCCTGTCCCAGCAACATACCAAAACGGCGGTTACGTGACTGGTTATCGGTGCAGGTCAGCACCAGATCGCCCAGGCCCGCCATACCCATGAACGTAGCCGGATCGGCGCCAAGCGCGCTGCCAAGCCGCGACATTTCTGCCAAACCGCGTGTGATAAGCGCCGTACGGGCATTAGCGCCGAAGCCAATACCGTCAGACATGCCGGCGCCAATAGCGATGACGTTTTTTACCGCGCCTCCCAGTTGCACGCCGATAAAATCGTGGTTGCGATAGACGCGAAAACTTTTACCGCAGTGCAAAAGCTGCTGTAAATCCTGCGCAAAAGCATCATCCGTCGCCGCAACGGCAATAGCCGTCGGCATACCTGCGGCCAGCTCTTTGGCGAATGTTGGGCCGGAAATAACCGCCAGCGCGATTTTCTTGCCCAGAATCTCGTGTGCCACATCCTGCAAAAGTCGCCCGGTTTCCGCCTCCAGGCCTTTTGTCGCCCACACAAGGCGCGCGTCAGGGCGCATTAACGGCTTAATCTGGTTTAGCACTTCACCAAATACGTGGCTTGGCACCACGACCAGAATATCGCGGCTGGCGCGCAGGGCATCGGCGAGCGAGCTTTCAGGATGGAGCGTATCCGGAAACGGAACGTCGGGAAGAAAAGCGCTATTACAGCGCTCGCGCTGCAGCAGAGCGATATGCTGCGGGTTATGCCCCCAGAGCACGACCTGATGGCCGTTTCTCGCCAGTGTGATGGCTAGAGCGGTGCCGTACGAGCCGGCACCGATTACTGTCATTGACGCATGTAGGGTACTCATCAGGCATCCTGATGTGGCGGCTCACCTTCAGCGCCGGCCTGCTGCTGCTGTAAGTAGTTCATAAACAGCGCATCAAAGTTCACAGGCGCCAGGTTAAGCTGCGGGAAAGTGCCGCGTGAAACCAGGCTCGTAATACATTCGCGCGCGTAAGGGAACAGAATGTTCGGGCAGTAGGCGCCCAGGCAGTGTGCCAACTGCGGGCCGTCAATGCCGCCAATGCTGAAAATACCGGCCTGCTGAGTTTCGCACAGGAATGCCGTTTCGTCGTTTAGCGTTGCCGTTACGGTAACGCGCAGCACAACTTCATAAACATCGTCAGCCAGTTTACTGGACGCCGTGTCCAGATCCAGTTTCACTTCCGGCTGCCACTCTTTTTGAAAAACCTGCGGCGCATTCGGCGCTTCGAAGGAAACATCCTTGGTGTAAACACGCTGGATCTGGAAGGTCATTTCGGTGTTGTTTTGTTCAGACATTAAAGAAACCCCTTAATAGTGATATTTTAAATTCCATTAGATAACGGGCCGGGCGCTCTTTGTCGCCCAAACCCGAAAACGACTCGCCAGTTGGCGCATTCAGTTTGCCCTTCAAAGGCGCGAACCGAACAACATCAGACCAGCAGGGGGTCTAACCCGCCCTTCGCATCCAGTGCGAACAAATCGTCACAGCCGCCAATATGCTGCGCATCAATAAAAATTTGCGGCACCGTTGTACGACCGCTGCGCTTGATCATTTCTTCGCGCTTTGATGCATCGCCATCAATTGGCTGTTCTTCAAACGTCACGCCTTTACTCTCCAGCAGCGCTTTTGCACGATGGCAGTAGGGGCATGTGACTTTCGTGTAGATTTCGATATTGGCCATAGGTCGCTCCAGTGCGTTTATTTTCCGCGTACCAGCGGCAGATTCTCGCTGTTCCAGCCAGCCACGCCCTCTTTCATCACGAAGATGTGTTCAAAACCGGCTTTATAAAGCATATTGCCCGGCTCCTGCGCTGACATACCGTTGGCATCAACCACAATAATGGGCCTGTTTTTGTGTTTTTCCAGTTCACCAAAATTGTTGTTTTTAATATCGCTTAACGGGAAGTTCTGCGCGCCCGAAATATGTCCTTTGCGGAACTCATCGCGTTGACGCACATCGATAACGATAGCCTCTTCTTTGTTGATAAGGCGCGTGGCTTCACCACGGGTAATAACCTTAACTTTTGAGGTCATGCCCTTAAAGGTGGTGTAGATGACTGCCGCCAGAAGCGCAACCCATGCGATACTCAGTATCGGATGGCGACCAACGAATTGCATAATCTCTTGCATGGGGGGTA
Source organism: Tenebrionibacter intestinalis (assembly GCF_016632365.1). Taxonomy (GTDB): domain Bacteria; phylum Pseudomonadota; class Gammaproteobacteria; order Enterobacterales; family Enterobacteriaceae; genus Tenebrionibacter; species Tenebrionibacter intestinalis. The sequence continues at coordinate 84,215 of NZ_JAEPBH010000005.1, forward strand.
ACAACTCCCGACAAATATTTATGAAAACCAGCGCAGAGTATACCTGCGCGTTGTGTCAATTACAGCCAGTGAACTGCAGGTAATGCATTTTCTGCGTAGTGTTACGGAAAAATAATAAAAATAGCCGCCACAGGCGCGCTTTTCCCGGCGCTTCTTTGATCTTTCGGGGTTACCCGCCGCTATACATCGTAGTAAAATTACACAAATTTTTTATCTTCTCTGCATGAGGTTAACTACCAATGTCGGTTTCTAAAAAACCTATGGTTCTGGTGATTCTGGATGGCTACGGCTACCGCGAAGACCAGCAAGACAACGCTATTTCCAACGCCCGCACGCCGGTTATGGATACTTTGTGGCGCCAGCGCCCCCATACGCTGATTGACGCCTCCGGGCTGGAAGTGGGTCTGCCAGACCGTCAGATGGGCAATTCAGAAGTCGGTCACGTCAATCTGGGCGCAGGCCGCATTGTTTACCAGGACCTGACGCGCCTGGATGTGGAAATCAAAGAAGGCGCTTTTTTTGAAAACGCCGTGTTGACCCGCGCTGTGGATAACGCCGTCGCTGCTGGCAAAGCGGTTCATATTATGGGTCTGTTGTCCGCAGGCGGCGTGCATAGCCACGAAGATCACATCCTTGCTATGGTTGATTTAGCCGCTAAACGCGGCGCAGAAAAAATCTATCTACATGCGTTTCTCGATGGTCGGGATACGCCGCCACGCAGCGCAGAAGCAACGCTGAAGCGTTTTGAAGATAAATTCGCAAGCCTCGGTAAAGGCCGCGTCGCCTCCATCATTGGCCGCTATTTTGCAATGGATCGCGATAACCGCTGGGATCGCGTTGAGCTGGCGTATGATCTGATGACGCTTGCGCAGGGCGAATTCCAGGCCGACAGCGCTGTTGCGGGGCTTAAAGCAGCTTACGCCCGCGATGAAAATGACGAATTTGTTAAACCTACAACTATCCGTGCCGCAGGCGAAGAGAGCGCGGTTATGGAAGACGGCGACGCGCTGATTTTCATGAACTTCCGCGCTGACCGCGCCCGCCAGATCACGCGCGCGTTTGTTAACGCTGAATTTGACGGCTTTAATCGCAAAAAAGTGGTGAAGTTTTGTGATTTTGTCATGCTAACCGAATATGCCGCGGATATTAAAACCGCCTGCGCTTATCCGCCCAGCGCGCTGCTTAATACGTTCGGCGAATGGATGGCGAAACAAGGCAAAACGCAGCTACGTATTTCTGAAACGGAGAAATACGCTCACGTCACCTTCTTCTTTAACGGCGGCGTGGAAGCGCCGTTTAACGGTGAAGAGCGTATTTTAATTAACTCGCCGAAAGTGGCGACCTATGACCTGCAACCGGAAATGAGTTCTGAAGAACTTACCGGTAAGCTGGTTGCTGCTATTGAAAGCGGCAAATATGACGCCATCATCTGTAACTATCCGAACGGCGATATGGTAGGCCATACCGGCGTGTTTGACGCTGCCGTAAAAGCCGTGGAAGCGCTTGATCGCTGCATTGATCAGGTTACCCGTGCCGTGCAAGGCGTTGGCGGCCAACTGTTGATTACCGCAGATCACGGCAACGCAGAGCAAATGCGCGATCCCTCTACCGGTCAGGCGCATACGGCGCACACCAATCTGCCGGTTCCGCTAATTTATGTCGGCGATAAAACCGTTAAGGCCGTTGACGGCGGTAAGCTCTCCGACATCGCTCCGACCATGTTAAGCCTCATGAACCTGGAAATCCCGAAAGAGATGACTGGCAAGCCGCTGTTCATCGTGGAATAATCTTTCCCCATGAGGGGAAAGACGATTGCTTTATTAACATGGGGCAGGTTCATCAGGCCCGTGATTTACGCCAGCGCGCTTAGCGCTGGCGTATTGTTATATCTGCCTTTTACCTACGCCGACGATCGCACGCAGCTAAAGAGTCTGCAGCAGGATATTGCCGCCAAAGAGCGGGCCGTGCGCCAGCAGCAGCAGCGGTACGCCGCCCTGATAGACAGGCTTAAAGCGCAAGAGAAGGCCATTGCCGCCGTTGCGCGCAGGCTGCGTGAAACACAGAATACGCTCGATCGGCTAAATCGCCAGATTTCTGCAATGAATGCCTCAATCGCACGGCTGGAAAAGCAGCGCGCCGTACAGGAGCGCAACCTTGCAGCCCAGCTCGATGCCGCTTTTCGTCAGGGGCCGCACACCGGCATCCAGTTGCTTTTCAGCAATGAAGAAAGCCAGCGCGGTCAACGTCTGCAGGCCTATTTTGGCTATCTGAATCAGGCGCGTCAGGAAACCATTGCCCAGCTACAGCAAACCCGCGCAGAAGTCACCGGTCAACGCGCCGCGCTGGAGGAAAAGCAGTCTCAGCAGCAGACGCTATTGTACAGCCAGCGTGCCCAACAAGCTAAACTTGAAGAAGCCCGCAACGAGCGTAAAAAAACGCTAAGCAGCCTTGAAACGTCTATACAGAAGGGGCAACGGCAGCTCGGCGTGCTACGGCGCAATGAATCTCAGCTACGTAACAGCATTGCGCGCGCCGAAGCGGCGGCAAAAGCGCGCGCCGATCGTGAAGCTAAAGAAGCCCGGCAGGTACGAAAACGTCAGCAGGAAGCTACCCGCAAAGGCTCCACCTATAAACCCACGGAAAACGAACGCGCGCTCATGGCACGAACCGGCGGCCTGGGCTCTCCGCGCGGCCAGGCGCGCTGGCCGGTCAGAGGCACGCTACTGCACCGCTACGGCGAGCAACTCCAGGGAGAGCTGCGCTGGAAAGGCATTGTTGTTGGCGCCTCGGAAGGCACGGAAGTACGCGCTATCGCCGATGGCCGCGTGATCCTCGCCGACTGGCTGCAGGGCTATGGGCTGGTGGTTGTCGTTGAGCACGGCAAAGGCGATATGAGTCTGTACGGCTATAATCAGAGCGCGCTGGTGAATGTAGGTTCACAGGTTCGCGCAGGTCAGCCCATCGCTCTGGTGGGCAACAGCGGCGGTCAGGGCAGGCCGTCACTCTATTTTGAAATCCGACGCCAGGGTCAGGCCGTAAATCCACTGCCGTGGTTAGGAAGATAGTTTGTTGCAATTTCGTCGCGTTGTTTTTGCTCTGGCCGCGCTGGCGGCCGCTTCTGCGGATGCAGGAAAACTGGCGTTGGTTATTGATGATTTTGGCTACCGCCCTCATCAGGAAAATCAGATCATTGCGCTGCCTGCACCCATTTCCGTTGCCGTTTTACCTAACGCCCCGCACGCCCGTGTAATGGCCGAGAAAGCTCACCACGCGGGTCATGAAGTGCTGATCCATTTGCCAATGGCGCCGCTGAGTAAACAACCTCTTGAGAAAGATACGCTGCGCCCGGAGATGAGCAGCGCGGAAATTGAGCGTATCATCCGTAATGCCGTGAACAACGTGCCTTACGCCGTTGGGTTGAATAACCATATGGGCAGCGCGATGACATCCAGCCTGTTTGGCATGCAAAAAGTGATGCAGGCGCTGGAACGCTACAATATTTATTTTCTCGACAGCGTCACTATTGGCAACAGCCAGGCTACGCGCGCCGCAGCCGGCACCGGCGTTAAGGTCATTAAACGCAAGGTGTTTCTTGACGACAGCCAGAATGAAGCCGCTATTCGCCAACAATTTAATCATGCGGTTGCGCTGGCGCGCCGCAATGGTTCAGCCATCGCCATCGGGCATCCACACCCCTCCACCATACGCGTTTTACAGCAAATGATCCCCAGGCTGCCCGCAGATATTAAACTTGTACGCCCAAGCGCCTTATTGAATGCGCCTCAGGCAGGAACAACGCCTTCCGGCGGACAGGAACAAACGCCAGCGCTCCGGGAACCCAGCGCGCCACGCAATCCATTTTCTGGCGTGAAGCTTTGCCGCGCAAAATATCCGCCTGCCCCCGTCAACGCCACGCGTTTCTTTAGCGTAATAAGCGACAGCATCAGCGAAAGCATGCTGGTCAAATATTTACAGCTACAGTGGCAGGGGTGGGATAAGCCGCGCAATTAAGCGCATGCCCCTGCCTGCGACAATTATTTGAGAGAAAGCAGCCGACGAACGCCGGTTTTCCTGTTACGCCAGCAGTACAGACGCGTCAGCCACAGTAAAACCTGATACCACAGCTTCAGGCTACGCGTGTTGCGCAACATAAGCCGGTGTGTGCCGCTGTTAAATATCTCGTGAATAATTTTTTGCCGCGTCTCTTCATTCGGCTCTTTGCGTACTGCATGGCATACACGCAGCGCTTCACGCGTTATCTGGTCACGAAACTCCGGGTAAATGGGGATCCTGTCGGCGTAGTCGCGGTTCATTTTTTCCAGCAACTGGGTGATTCTTATGTAATGACGCTGATAAGCGACATTCCTGTCGCCGCTGCGACGCTGACGGCTGACCGACTGTTCATGTATAAAATATTTATAAAGGGGTTGCTGGGTATAACGCACGCGGCGCGCGTTAAACATGAATTCAGTGCTCCATATAATATCCTGATGATGCAAGCCGGGGATAAAGCGGATACCGGTCTGGTTCAGCAACGTTCGTCGATAAACGCCCATCCAGACGACGTGGGTCCAGCGGCGGGTTGCCAGCGCCGCGCGCAGCCAGTCCGGGCCGCGCATAACGCCGGTCGAACCCTGGCGTTCGACGGGGATGGAAGGCCAGGTGTGGCCATTGCTGCGTATGCACCAGTCTGAATTACATTGCGCAACATCAAGATCGTCTTCCTGCGCCATTTTCATCAGGACTGTATACATATCGGGATAAACAATATCATCCGCATCGACAAAAGCGACGTACTCCCCGGTCGCGGCTTCCAGTCCACGGTTACGGGCTACTGAAGCGCCGGCGCTGGATTGATGTAATAGCTGGATATGCGCATATTTTTCTGCATAACGTGCGGCGATTTCAGGGGATTTATCGGTCGAACCATCATTAACAATAATAATTTCCAGCTCAGGATACGTTTGCGCCACTAAAGAATTCATGCAGGCGACAAAATCATCGCCGGCGTTATAAAGCGGCATAATGACGCTTAATCGTTTAAATTCAGACATAAATATTGCTGTTTCCGGTTACCCTTCATATGGATTGTTTTGGCGCTTTGGTACTCAAAACGCCTTTGCAAACTCTTCTTGTTGAGTTAGGCCTGAACTCAGCGGCGTACTGCCATGACGCAGGTGCGCCAGGTTCAATCAAAGTACAACTAACAAGCCTGCATCGTTATAAGAGTAACGAACGCAGATAAAGTTTTATATCACCTGAACGAATTTACAACCGACCGTCATTTTCAGATAAAACTTGATAAAAAGGCCGCAAAACCGGCCTGTTCACGCTTAATCCCAGGAGAGAATCACTTTCCCGGACTGGCCTGACCGCATGACGTCAAACCCTTGCTGGAAATCATCAACAGAAAAACGGTGGGTGATAATGGGGGAAAGATCGAGGCCAGACTGAATCAGCGCCGCCATTTTATACCAGGTTTCGAACATCTCCCTCCCATAAATTCCTTTTATAAACAACCCCTTAAAGATGATTTTATTCCAGTCGATAGACATTTCCCCAGGCGGAATTCCCAGCATTGCGATACGGCCGCCATGATTCATAGTATCCAGCATAGTGTGAAATGCCGCGGGCGCGCCGGACATCTCAAGCCCTACGTCAAACCCTTCGGTCATACCCAGTTCAGACATGACATCTGCAAGGTTTTGCTGGCTTACGTTTATCGCATGCGTTATGCCCATATCGCGTGCCAGCGCCAGACGGTAGTCGTTTACATCGGTGATAGCCACGTTGCGCGCGCCTACATGCTTCGCCACGGCCGCAGCCATAATTCCAATAGGCCCCGCGCCGGATACCAGTACATCCTCACCTACCAGATCAAATGACAGCGCGGTATGTACCGCGTTACCAAAGGGATCAAAGATTGACGCGAGGTCGTCGGAGATGTTGTCGGGAATTTTGAATGCGTTAAACGCCGGCAGCACCAGATAGTCGGCAAAGCATCCCGGTCGATTAACCCCTACGCCAATAGTGTTGCGGCACAGGTGGGTACGGCCAGCCCGGCAGTTGCGGCAGTGGCCGCAGGTAATATGCCCCTCGCCGGAAACGCGATCGCCAATTTTAAAGCCGCGAACTTCCTGGCCTATCCCTACCACTTCGCCTACGTACTCATGGCCGACTACCATCGGCACGGGAATGGTTTTTTGCGACCACGCATCCCAGTTGTAAATATGTACGTCAGTACCGCAGATCGCCGTTTTACGGATTTTAATCAGCAAATCGTTGTGGCCCACTTCCGGTTCAGGAACGTCAGTCATCCAGATGCCTTCTGCGGCTTTCAGTTTCGCTAATGCTCTCATCGCTTATCCTCAGGAAATGACGCCCAACCGTTTACCGATACGGGTAAACGCATCTACCGCGCGCGCGATCTGTTCAGGTGTGTGCGCTGCGGACATCTGGGTACGAATGCGCGCCTGCCCTTTCGGCACGACAGGATAGAAAAAGCCGGTAACATATATGCCTTCTTTTTGCAGTTCGCGGGCAAAGGATTGCGCAACAGCGGCATCGCCTAACATTACCGGAATGATGGCATGATCGGCTCCTGCCAGCGTAAAACCTGCGGCAGTCATCTTTTCACGGAACAGACGCGCGTTACGCCAGAGGCTGTTGCGCAACGCATCGCCAGTCTCCAACATTTCCAGCGCCTTAATGGAAGCAGAAACAATCGCCGGCGCCAGAGAGTTAGAAAAAAGGTACGGACGTGAGCGCTGGCGCAGCCATTCCACCACATTTTTACGCGCCGCGGTGTAGCCGCCGGATGCGCCGCCAAGCGCTTTCCCCAGCGTGCCGGTGATAATGTCAACACGCCCCATCACGTCACAATACTCATGCGTACCGCGCCCGTTAGCCCCAACGAAACCAACCGCATGCGAATCGTCAACCATAACCAGCGCATCGTATTTATCCGCTAAGTCGCAAACGCCTTTAAGATTTGCAATGACGCCGTCCATAGAAAAAACGCCGTCTGTTGCGATCATAACGTGGCGAGCGCCCGCTTCACGCGCCTCTTTCAACCGGGATTCCAGCTCGCCCATATCGTTATTCGCATAGCGATAGCGCCTGGCCTTACACAGGCGTACGCCATCAATAATAGAAGCATGGTTCAGGGCATCGGAAATAATGGCGTCTTCTGGCCCGAGCAGCGTTTCGAAAAGACCGCCATTGGCATCAAAGCAGGAGGAATAAAGTATAGCGTCCTCCATACCAAGAAACGCCGCCAGCGCCTTTTCCAGCGCCTTGTGGCTATCCTGTGTGCCGCAGATAAAACGTACGGACGCCATACCAAAACCGTGACAATCCATCCCCTGTTTCGCAGCCTCAATCAGCGCCGGGTGATTAGCCAGGCCGAGATAATTATTGGCGCAAAAGTTAATAACATGGCTACCGTCGGCAACAGCAATATCCGCCTGTTGCGCAGAAGTGATAATGCGCTCTTCCTTAAACAGCCCCTCCGCACGCGCTGTATCCAGGCTGGCCGCTAACTGCTGATAAAAATCTTCTCGCATTTCCATTCTCCAGGCATGGCAAAATACGGCATATTTTACCCAAAACCAGGCCCCGTAACGAGACGACGCTTCAGTATGTTTACATTTTGCAGCATAAATCACGCGCTAAAGAACAAGGTTGCCGTCATAACGTCGGCTGTTGGATGCCGGTCACGGGGATGTGATGGTATGATAAGAGACATTCGCGCCCGGAAATGACCTCCAGGCCCCTATCTTAGAAGGTTAATGCTTATGATCATCGTCACCGGCGGCGCCGGCTTTATCGGCAGCAACATTGTAAAAGCGCTGAATGAACTCGGCCGTAAAGATATTCTGGTTGTCGACAATCTCAAAGACGGCACCAAATTCGTAAATCTGGTTGACCTCGACATCGCTGACTACATGGATAAAGAAGACTTTCTTATGCAAGTGATGGCGGGCGATGATTTTGGCGACATTGAAGCGGTATTCCACGAAGGCGCCTGCTCTTCCACTACCGAGTGGGACGGCAAGTATATGATGGACAACAACTATCAGTATTCCAAAGAGTTGCTTCATTTTTGTCTGGAGCGTGAAATTCCGTTCCTGTATGCCTCATCTGCGGCGACCTACGGCGGTCGTACCAGCGATTTTATCGAGTCGCGTGAGTACGAGCAGCCGCTTAATGTCTACGGCTATTCTAAATTTCTGTTCGATCAGTATGTACGTGAGATCCTGCCGCATGTTGATTCACAGGTGGTCGGCTTTCGCTACTTCAACGTTTACGGGCCGCGCGAAGGGCATAAAGGCAGCATGGCAAGTGTGGCGTTCCATCTTAATACGCAGCTAAATAATGGCGAAAACCCGAAGCTGTTTGAAGGCAGCGATAGGTTCAGGCGCGACTTTATCTATGTTGGCGATGTCGCCGCCGTCAACCTGTGGTTCTGGCAAAACGGCGTTTCCGGCATCTTTAACTGCGGCACAGGCCGGGCTGAATCTTTCCAGGCGGTGGCCGATGCCGCGCTGGCGTACCATAAAAAAGGCAAAATTGAGTACATCGCCTTTCCCGATCGGCTAAAAGGCCGCTATCAGGCCTTTACCCAGGCAGATTTAACCAATCTGCGCGCTGCGGGTTATAACAAGCCATTCAAAACCGTTGCCGAAGGCGTGACGGAATACATGGCCTGGCTTAACCGCGACGCATAACGGACAATCTGGTTTATGAGAATACTGGTGGTTGGCCCTTCATGGGTGGGCGACATGATGATGTCGCAAAGTCTGTATCGCACGCTCAAGGCTCGCTATCCCCATGCGACAATCGACGTGATGGCGCCAGCATGGTGCCGTCCGCTGCTGTCGCGTATGCCCGAGGTAAACGAAGCGATTGAAATGCCGCTCGGACACGGCGCGCTGGCGCCTGGCGAACGCCGCCGACTGGGCATTAGCCTGCGCGAGCGTTGTTACGATCGCGCCTTCGTGCTGCCTAACTCATTTAAATCGGCGCTGATCCCTTTCTTTGCCCGTATTCCGTTACGCACCGGCTGGCGTGGCGAGATGCGCTATGGCCTGCTTAACGATGTGCGCGTCCTTGACAAACAAGCGTGGCCGCTAATGGTTGAGCGCTATGTGGCGCTGGCCTATGACAAGGGCACAATATTATCGGCAAAAGATCTTCCTCAGCCGCTACTGTGGCCACAGTTACAGGTCAGCGATGATGAAAAAAGCCAGGTTTGCGCCAGTTTCTCACTGAGCTGTAAACGTCCCATTATTGGTTTTTGCCCCGGCGCGGAATTTGGCCCGGCCAAACGCTGGCCGCATTATCACTATGCCGCGCTGGCACGAACGCTTATATCCGAGGGGAAGCAAATAGCGCTTTTCGGCTCTGTAAAGGACCGCGAAGCCAGCGAAGAAATTGTCGCCGCTCTACCTGCAGAAATGCGCTGCTGGTGCCGTACACTGGCAGGTGAAACCCAGCTAGAGCAGGCCGTCGCCTTAATTGCCGCCTGCGAAGCGGTGGTTACTAACGACTCGGGGCTGATGCACATTGCTGCCGCGCTTGGGCGACCTCTGGTGGCGCTTTATGGCCCAAGCAGCCCGGATTTTACGCCACCGCTGTCTAACAAGGCGCGCGTTATCCGCCTAATCAAGGGTTATCTCAAAATTCGACAGGGCGATAAAGAAAGCGGCTATCATCAGAGTCTGATTGATATCAAACCGCAGCAGGTGCTGGACGAGCTACATGATTTATTACAGAGCGGGGGACGCATAACGGATGCGAGTGTTGATCGTTAAAACGTCTTCTATGGGAGATGTGCTTCACACGTTACCTTCGTTAACCGACGCCGCTCAGGCAATTAACGGCATTCGTTTCGACTGGGCGGTCGAAGAGGGATTTGCGCAGATTCCCGGCTGGCACAGCGCGGTAGAGCGAGTGATTCCCGTTGCGCTGCGACGCTGGCGTAAAGCGTGGTTTTCGGCGCCGGTCAAAAAAGAGCGGCAAGCCTTCAGGGAAACGCTGCAATCTGTACGCTACGATGCCATAATTGATGCGCAAGGGCTGGTAAAAAGCGCAGCGCTGGTAACGCGTCTTGCCAGAGGGATAAAGCACGGAATGGACTGGCAAAGCGCGCGTGAACCCCTGGCCTGCCTTTTTTACCAACGCCGTCATCCTGTCCCCAGGGCGCAACATGCCGTTGAACGTACGCGTGAATTGTTTGCTAAAAGCCTCGGGTACCACAAGCCGCAAGCAAAGGGCGACTATGCTATCGCCCACGCTTTTTCGCACGATCGGCATGCTGACGCAGCAAATTACGCAGTATTCCTGCATGCCACTACGCGTGACGATAAACACTGGCCGGAAGCGCGCTGGCGAGAGCTGATTGCGCTAATGGCGTCCACAGGCTTACGTATCAAACTGCCCTGGGGGGCGCCTCATGAAGAAGCACGAGCAAAACGGCTGGCTCAGGGATTTGACTATGTTGACGTACTGCCACGGATGAGCCTTGCAGAGGTGGCGCGGCTGCTGGCAGGCGCTAAATTTATTGTGTCGGTAGATACCGGGCTTAGCCACCTTGCAGCGGCGCTTGACCGCCCCAATGTGACGCTATATGGTCCAACCGACCCTGGGTTGATTGGCGGATATGGAAAAAATCAGTATGCGTTGATTAGCGAAGATCTGAAAATGTCATCGACGTATGCAGACTCAGTGAACAATTTGCTCTTACGTTTGAATATCATATAACTATTCCAGAGTCTTATTATGCTTTGTAGCCATATTTTCTCGCGTATTATGGATAGCTCAAAAAACGATTCGGCTGGAGTAGCCAGCATCATGCTCTACCTGGGATGTATGCTATCTTTTGCGATGGCTCCGGTTATTCCTGAAAAAGCACTTAAGGTCTTTATTTTTAGTGCTATTATTTCTCTGGCCGTTATCTACAAAAATTTGCCTTATTTGAAAGGCAACAAAAAACAACTTATCCTGCCGGGTATGCTGTTGGCTTTAGGACTTATGCAAGTTATCTGGGTCGCGGTGTTTAAAGTACACGGAAGCGCTTTCACAGGAGCATATCGTGCTTATCAAAATGGAGGAAAAATTCTTATATTTACTTCCTTCATTGTGGCTGCGCTTTGCTGTCCATCTTCCCGTCAGTTAAGAGCAACTTTTTCGTTACATTATTTCATCTTTTTAGTGGGTACAGGACTCTATTGTTATGCCGGCTGGCAGTTATATCATAATAGCGGAGCAAACCTCACCACTTATCGAGTACAACTTGGTTATGAAAATGCAACAACTGCAGCATATGCATTAACTTTTGTAGCTTTAGGGTTTTCACAAGCTATTATAAATCTACGTTCTAAATGGTGTATTGTATTCTATTTACTGCATTTTATTATCTCATTATCGGCTATCATTAGCACTCAAACTCGAGCAGCGATACTTATTTATCCTTTCCTCAGTATTTTTTTATTTTTTATACATTTCCGCCATGACAGGAAATTACTTATACGAGCTTTTTTCTTTTTTATTTTTTTTGGTTGTATGATTTTTGCTCTGCTCAAGCCGATTCTGGTAAAACGTTACTCTGATTTCCAACATGATCTTATTTCATACGGTAACAAAAACAGTAATACATCTATTGGTGCTCGCTTTGCTATGCAACAGGCTGGTGTATTTACGGGAATGTCGCATCCATTCGGTCAATCCCTTGAAGCAAGAAGCAATGGCTTAGATGAACTGATTAAATTAAATCCAACCTTTAAAAGCGTGTTAAGTTACAAAAATACGCATTTTCATAATGAAATGGCAGATACTTTTTCCTTAAAGGGCATCATTGGAGTCGTTTTGCTGCTTGGGGTTTATGGTGCTATGTTACACGCAGCAAAACTTAATCGCAGCATAGCGCTCTTAACTATTACGTTAGCTATTATTATTTATGGGCTTAGTGACACACTATTGTATGATAAAAGTGGCGCCCTAAATTGTATGTCTTACCTATGTCTTGCATTAATGATTACGCTAAATATGGCGAGAGAGCAAAACCATGAATAATCCGTCAGGTTATTTGCTCAGCATCATCATACCAGCGTTTAATAACGCTGAGCTGATTGTTAGCACGCTGAGTTCATTACAAAGAAAAATCACCGATGAAGTTGAAATCATCATCGTCAATGATGGATCTACTGACGAAACTGAACAACGGATAGTTGAATTTTATCAAAGCAATCCAAACCCTAACGTAAAATACTTTTGCCAGGATAACCTTGGTGTTGCCATCGCTCGTAACGTGGGCCTTGAAAATGCAAGCGGAAAATATATCGCATTCGTTGATAGTGATGATGTTATTAGCCCTGACTACTTTAATATTTTGTTGCCAAAACTGAAAAATGAGCGCTATGACATTGTTGAGTTTAAACTCACCAGAAATATGGACGAGCTGCAAGGGTTCAACCTTTATCGGGATTGCCCTATTAACGAACAAGTGATAGCGTTATCAGATCAGGGACTTTCTTTACTGACGCCGACTTTCAGGGCTTCACAATGGCACCTGGTTACTAAGGTTTTTCGCAGAAGTATTATCGGTAGCGATCGTTTTGAAGAGCATCGTCGTTATGAAGACATTATGTTCTGTCCATTCCAGTATTTTAAATGCAGCACTATACTTAAGATAGAAAATTATTTATATTTCTACCGCGTTAATAAATCAGGTATCACCGAAAATATTAAAGAAAGCGATGCCAGACACATTTTTTTTGCGATGAATAAAATGTGTCACTATATATCTCAAAATAGTGAAAAAAAGATCCTCGGCACTTTGATGATTGTTAACTGTTTTCTTGAGGCTCGAAAGATTCTGCGTAAGAAAAAAGGATACTATTGCTATGAAACAGATATGATTGATAATATTCAAACTGCGTTACGGTATTGTGATGCTGGCGTTATTGAAAAGAAAGTTATTTTTAAAATGAAATATATCGCTATTGATACTTTCGTCTCGTCTGTTCGTTACCGCTTACTAAAAGCTTGCAAAGTATTACTACCGGGCAAGGGAATATAATATGCCAGAAAAAGTTAACCGTATTTTAATTTGTAAACTCAAATTTTACGGGGATATGCTGCTTATTACGCCAGTAATAGCAACCCTTAAAAAAATTTATCCTCAGGCAAATATAGATATATTGCTTTATAAAGATACTAAGGCCATTTTATCTGCAGATCCTAATATTAATGAGTTTTATCTCATTGAAAAAAAGGTTGGGCTGATAAAAAAAATCTGTAACTTCCTCTACATCAGAAGAAAGCTAAAAAAAAATAAATATGATCTCATTTTGAATTTATCTGAACAGTGGCCAATCGGTCTATTGGTTGCTTCATTACATCGCTTTTCTGTTTCTTTTGAACGTAATAAAAATTCCTGGAATAAGTTATTTTCTCACGTTGTACCTCTAACAGGCACACATATCGTTGAACAAAATTTGTCAATATTAACGGGTATAAATATAGCAAAAAAATATTGGGTTAAAGCGCTATCACTTTATTATACTGAAAGCGATCGGCGTTCGTTGCTTCAGATAAACCCAATGCTTAATGATAAACGCTACGTTGTGATACAACCCACTGCCCGTCAATGCTTTAAATGCTGGGATGACAGTAAATTTGCAGCTGTTATTGATTATCTGGCACAGTACAGGTTGCATGTAATACTAACCTGTGGACCTTTACAAAATGAACTGGAACAGGTTAAAAATATTGCTAATCTGTGTACTCATAAACCAGATCTGCAGTTTGCGGGTAAAACCACCTTTCTGCAGCTTGCTGCCCTTATTGACGGTGCCACCTTATATATTGGCGTTGATTCGGCACCTATGCATATGGCTGCTGCGCTGCAAACTCCTCAGGTCAGTTTGTTTGGTGCGACAAACTATCTACAGTGGCGTCCATGGACAGATAAAGCTGTAATAATTTGGGCTGGAGATTATCATGTAATGCCTAAAAGAGACGAGCTTGATCGTTCAAAAAAATATCTTTCCTGGATACCGGTTAGTGCAGTTACTGAAGCGGTAGCTGCGCTGCTTGCCAGGCATACCAGAACTAAAGGTGGTAGAATCAGTAATGAATAATAAAACTATAAATATTGCTTATTGTACGGATGCTAATTACCTGGAATACGTTGCAACGTCAATAACTTCTGTGATCATGAATAATGTTCATATTCCGTTGGCGTTTTATGTTTTTGTTTATGATGTTTGCGATAGCGATATTGAAAGATTAAGAGCGACCAGTCCACTCATTTTGGTTATTGAGATCGATAAAGCAGAGATTGAAAAGTATCAAGACAATTTTACAATCAAACACCTCAACCGATCAGTTTATATGCGCCTTGCGGTGCCAAGACTATTAGCTGGGAAAGTTGATAAATTTATATACCTCGATGCTGATACGCTGTGTTTTTCTGACATCAGCGGCATCAATAAAATAAATATCGATGAAGTTATTTGTGCTGTTAGCCATGACTCCCTGGATACAAATAATAATATAAATGCTCAACGCCTTAATATACAAACTGGTAAGTACTTTAACTCTGGTTTTTTATATATTAATATAGGAAACTGGATAGCGAATGAGGTTGAAAGAAAAGCTAATCTTATTCTTTTCGAAAAAGGTGAAACGTTACCTTATCCGGATCAAGATGCCCTGAATATCGCTATGTGCAATAACTTTATTTTTATTGATAACAGTTGGAACTATATATTTAACTGGTATACAGAAGAACAAAAGGAAACCTTTTTCTACGTAAAAGAGAAGTTGCCCCGCATTATTCATTTTACCGGTGGAAGAAAACCGTGGTTTAAAGAACATGACGGGCTATCCCAGCAGCTATTCCTTTTTTATCATCATTTTACTCCCTGGAAAAATATTCCACTACGCTCTTATCAAGAAAGAATGCGCCCAACCGATTACCGTGTATATTCAAGGAAGAATTGGCGCCAGGGAAAACATTTACAATCCATAAAATGGTATATAAAATATCTTTACTCACGCCTTTTATAATATAACGCTCAGAGAGCGTTATTACTATATTATGGTTTTATTTTTGCCCATAAATAACCAAAATAACTGATAATAGAGGCAATAATTTTTCCCTGCATCTTTTCATGTCTGGATTTTTTCTTATATTGTTTCGGTGTTCTTGGGCCGAGCAGCTTTTGTGTGGCCCAGGGGGAATAGAAGTAAGCAACTTTAAAAAATTGCGCTGAAGGATAATTAGCCCAGGAATTCCATGGCTTCGTTACCCCGATATAGTGAATAAGTATTGTAGAGTCTTTTATTTTTGTTTTATATTTATTCATATCTCGATATTTAAGTTCATTTTTGATGCCATAAATACAATTATAGTCTTCACTCAAAAATCGGGTATGTCGAATAAATAGAAGATTTAATACATCCTGATCGAAAAATTGAAGTTTTAATTTGCTGGTTAATAATAATTCCAGTAATCGATGAAAAATTTGATTAACACGCCATGCATCAAGAGAAACCAACATCACACCAGAATTAAAGTAGTCTTCATTCAACTGTGGCTCGTCAAGCCTGCTACCCGCTCCTTGCCTTGTCTCTGGGATATCTTTAACAACCGCAGCATAGCATCCCTCAGGTAAAGTCATTTGGCTTAGCGGCAGAAGAGAACCTTTACATATAACATCAGCATCAAGATATAATACTTGCGCAAAAGTCTGCGCTAAATATTCAAAAGCAATAAATCTGTAGTATATTGCAACTGACCAGGCAAGGGTGCTAGGCAATACAGAAAAGAAAGATTTGTCGATAAGGTAGATATTTATTGTAACCGTTTCTTTTTCAGCAAGTTGCCTCAGCTTATTAAAAAATAGTTTATCTTCGTTGTCTGTAAAGATATGGAAATTAAGTTTAATATCTCTATTATTCATCAATACTGATGTCAAAGATATTGCTGCCCCAAATTGAAAGTGCTGATCTATTCCATAGGCAATATGTAATTCGTTATTACTTTTTTTGTCGTTATGGCCATATTTGCAAACTGCTTTAATGGCGTCACTTATATTAAAATTCATGCAAACTCCGCGTTCTATGTTAAACACGTTAACTACCCAGCTTTGCTTTAATGTACATAATATGGCTAATTAATGAGCGAAAATATTTTTTTTGTAGGCGCTCATGACGAGATTTACGCTTAAATAATTTGGCTGTATTTGCATTTAATAGCGGTTTATCGGACCATGCTGATTTTTTATAGGCTTTTATAAAATATTTTGAAACAGGATAATTCGCCCAACCATGCCAGGGTTTAGTAACGCCTACATAATGGACTAAGCGTGTTTCATCAGTGAGATAATGTTTATCTAATATATATTCCTGATATTGTTCATAGGACAATATCCAGTCAACTCCGTATATACAGTTAAAATCACGGCGGAGAAGTATCACGTTACCTAC
The DNA here is from genome assembly GCF_016632365.1 of Tenebrionibacter intestinalis. Taxonomy (GTDB): domain Bacteria; phylum Pseudomonadota; class Gammaproteobacteria; order Enterobacterales; family Enterobacteriaceae; genus Tenebrionibacter; species Tenebrionibacter intestinalis. Next base: position 100,712 of record NZ_JAEPBH010000005.1, read on the forward strand.
AAAAAGAATATTTAACACATCCTGATCGAAATACAATAGCTCTTTATTTTTATCGAGTAAGATGCCAAAGGCCTTTGTTAACAGTTTCTGTTCTTTCCAGACAACCAGGTTTGCGAACACAACGCCGGAGTTAAAATAAGTTTCTGTCAGTTTCGGAATACCAAGGCGATCGCCAGATTTTAATCTGACATCATCAATATCATTAACAACAGCGGCATATTCACCGTTAAAATCTATCTGCGTTAATTCACGCAATGGGCCTTTACAAATAACATCCGCGTCGAGATACAATACCGACTCAGAATCCTTGCTTAAGTATTCAAAAGCAACGTAGCGATAATACATCGCATAGGACCAGAATTTTGTGCTTGGTAACTGACGAAATGCCTGATTATCGAATACCAGGATAGTAATCGTTGTACGATAAGTTTCTGCAAGACGCGTGACGCAATCTATATAGTCATTATCAACAAAATCGGTAAAAACAAAAAAATGGATAGCAATATCCCGATTGTTTACCAACACCGAGGTCATAGATATTCCGGAGCCGAACAGAAAATTACGATCGACGCCATAGGCGATATTCATTTTTTTGACCGATGTACTATCCGATCGATCGATGTCGTATTTCTTTAAAATAACATTATTAAAGTCAATGTTCATGTACCCAAGCCTTCATATTCAATCAACACTTCACAGTGCCTTTCTTATTGTTCTTTCTTGTATTTTTTTTGCTTTTTTGGCTGCATGCGCAAGTAAATGTTGCTCCTGACAAAAAATAGTGCGCAGCGAGGCTAAAAAATAAACACGTAGAAACCGATATATATCGCGAGATGTAAGGCCAATATTCATTGAAGAAAAATAGAGTCCTGTCAGGTCCTTATCACGCCAGCGGCGAGGAACCTTTGTGCGAATCTGCGCGCGATGAAGATCGATAACCGATATTTTTAAATGTTCTGGTAGCGGAGACTGTGACAGATCCAGTAGAAAATGGCACAGATAACAGTCACGGTGATTTACTCCGCCACGATGCATTTTCCCTACCATATCGGCAATTCGGTAGATAACTTCACGCTTTAGTTTTACATTTGGCGGGTTACTTTTCCAGTCTTTACAGAAATCTTCCAGGCTTATCGCCGGTGCTAAATCTTCAGTGATAATAAACGAGGTACGGCGTAACGGATTGAGTCCTTTTTGCCCAAACGCTTTACCCGTCATGGTCGCCACACCGAGCGCCTTCAGGCGATGAATCGCGCGCCATTCCCGATCGGCTCCCAGCACGGGCAAGCGAAAAGACGCCAGGTTTTTCAGCACTTCTTTTATCGTTGTGCCATAGTGATATTTCAGGAAATACCCTTTATCCATGACATCAAAACGCAGCGTCCGACGGGTTTCCAGCGCGCGGTATATTTTACCGTCCAGCTTTTTCACCTCGGTAAAAGGATCTTCTCCTCGCCACAACGACGCAAAAGGCTCTTTTAACTCAACCATATCGACTACCTAAAATAATATCTGCGGCTTTCTCCGGCAGACTGTATAAATCTTCTGTATCCGCAAAATGTCGCGCATTCCGGCTCCACCGCTCGCGCTGCGTTTTGTTTTCCAGTGCATGCTTAAGCGACTGATTCAGTGCTTCCTGGCGAAAAGGCGCCGGTATAATGCTTCCGCTCCGGGCTTTTGCGATGTAATGAGCATAACCGCAAACATCCGTGACAATCACGGGAAGCCCGGCGGTTAGTGCCTCAAGCAGCACAATTCCAGCGGCCTCCTGTACTGCGGGGTGAATCAGCAAATCGGCCGCCGTCATAAGTTGTGAGATATCATCACGCCCGGTAAAAAAACGCACATTAGAAGCAATATTTAATTTTTGCGCAATGGCTTGATAACGTGAAGATTTATCCTGCCCTACAACCATAAAAACCGTACGCTGGCGAATCGCTTCCGGCAATGCCGCAATAGCGTGTAACGATCGTACAACGCCTTTGCGTCTGTAATCCGACCCTACCTGTAACAGCAGGAACTGTTCATCGCTAATACCGTTTTTTTCACGGTAAATCTGATATCCGTCTGCGATCTGGTGGCTGTATTTACGCTCTGGATAAATACCCGGCGGCAGAAGGTGAAGGCGGGCGCTTTCAGTATGATAATGTTTTTGAAAATCATGCTGCTGCCTTTCAGTCAGAAGCAGAATTTCTGTTTTTGCGCCCGGCTGAAATGTGGCTTTTTCAAACCCGGCATAATGTCTGTAACGTGCTGTGAGTTTATAGAAGAAACCTTTTTCCTGCGCGACTTTCTGCGCATAACATACGTCAGCGGCGTAATAGACATCAAGACCGGGCATTTTATTAAAGCCCACAACGCGATCCACAGGATGTTGTTCAAGATATTTACTCACCCATTCGTGATACTGCGCGTTTTTACCGTGATTGGTACGAGCCGTTGCCGGAACAATGATGATATCCAGATTATCAGGGCGCTCGCCCTGCCATTGCTGAGTAAAAACCTGAACAGAATGTCCACGCGCTGCAACGGTTTGCATGACGCGCATACAGTCTCGTTGCAACCCCCCGTAGGGAAAATATTTGTATAAGCAAAAAGCAATTTTCATGCCGGTATCCGCCGCAGGGGACGATGCGCTCCCTGAAAGTGCCGCAATGGTGAGACATCGGACAGGCGCGATGACCTGCTCACCGGACACAGTTTTCAATATGGCGGGCAGTGTACCACTTCCTGCTCCACAAACCGATATGAATGCTTTTTATACAGCAACATCTTATATATTGGCTTAAATTTCCTACTCCTGATTAAGTAATCCAGCGTGGACGGGCGGATAATGCATTATATATTCAGCTTTGCGGCTTCATCTGTGCGCTATCGAACCTTCCTGACGCGAAAGTAATAGCATTGCCCTGGCTAAATACATAGAATCCCTGCACGTTCCCTGCATAAGTATGTAATATGCTCCAGTTGCTTTACACCGCACTGTTTTACCTTATCCAGCCTCTGATCTGGATTCGGCTTTGGTTGCGTGGTCGTAAGGCTCCCGCCTATCGCAAACGCTGGGCAGAGCGCTACGGTTTTTACCGCCAGCCATTACAGCAGGGCGGCATTTTGCTGCATTCTGTTTCCGTGGGTGAAACGCTGGCCGCAATCCCACTGGTACGTGCCCTGCGTCATCGTTACCCGTCATTACCCATCACCGTTACCACAATGACGCCTACCGGTTCTGAGCGCGTGCTCTCGGCATTCGGGCGCGATGTGCAGCATGTTTACCTGCCTTATGATTTACCAGACGCCGTTAGCCGCTTTTTGAATAATATCGAGCCAAGGCTGGTGCTGGTAATGGAAACAGAACTGTGGCCGAACCTGATTGCCGCGCTGCACCGTCGCCAGATACCGCTGATTATTGCAAACGCACGTCTGTCCGCACGTTCTGCGAAAAGCTACGCGAGGCTTGGTAAATTTACCCGTACCCTTATGCGTCGTATTACGCTTATCGCGGCCCAGAATGAAGAAGACGGCGAACGTTTTATTGCGCTCGGCGCCGGACGCTCGCAGCTTGCCGTTACGGGTAGCCTGAAGTTTGATATTTCCGTCACGCCGCAGATGGCGGCAAAGTCCGTCACGTTACGCCGGCAGTGGGCGCCGCATCGCCCGGTCTGGATAGCGACCAGCACTCACGAAGGGGAAGAAAGCGTTATTCTTGCTGCCCATAAGTCGCTGCTTGAACAATTTCCCAATCTCCTGCTCATTCTGGTGCCGCGCCACCCGGAGCGATTTCCGGATGCGATTTCACTGGTGCGCACAGCCGGCCTGAGCTACATCACACGCTCTTCAGGCGAGGTTCCATCAGGCAGTACGCAGGTTGTCGTCGGCGATACAATGGGTGAGCTTATGCTGCTATACGGTATGTCCGATCTGGCATTTGTTGGCGGTTCTCTGGTTGAGCGTGGCGGCCATAATCCACTGGAGCCTGCCGCTCACGCTATACCCGTGCTGATGGGGCCGCATACGTTTAATTTCAAAGATATCTGCGCCCGTCTCGAACAAGCTGACGGTTTGATCACCGTTACCGATGCGGCTTCGCTGGCTAAAGAAATCAGTTCGCTGCTCTCTGATGAGGATTACCGTAACTACTATGGCCGCCATGCCGTTGAGGTGTTATACCAGAATCAGGGAGCGCTACAGCGTTTGTTGGACCTGCTGAAGCCTTATTTGCCACCCAGACAGCATTGAGAACCTGTGATGCAACGACGCGCCATTTACCCCGGAACATTCGATCCCATTACCAATGGTCACCTTGATATCGTCAACCGTGCGGCGCAGATGTTTGATAGCATCATCATCGCTATTGCAGCCAGCCCACACAAAAACACGCTGTTTACGCTGGATGAACGCGTCGCGCTGGCCGGGCAGGCAACAGCCCATATAAAGAATGTAGAAGTGATGGGGTTTAGCGACCTGATGGCCAACTTTGCTCGCCAACAGGGAGCAAATATACTGGTACGCGGCCTGCGCGCCGTTGCTGATTTTGAGTATGAAATGCAACTGGCGCATATGAACCGCCACCTGATGCCTGAACTGGAAAGCGTGTTCCTGATGCCGACAAAGGAGTGGACATTTACCTCTTCGACGCTGGTAAAAGAGGTGGCGCGCCACCACGGCGATGTTTCCCACTTTTTGCCAGAGCACGTTTGCAAGGCGCTGCTTAATAAGCTGGATTAATCAGCGCTGGCAGTGGCGACACCAGTAAGTGCTACGCTGCCCATGTTTTCCAGCCGATACCGGCGTACCGCAGACGCGGCACGGTTCCTTCTCCCGCCCATAGACCTGGAGTTCCTGTGCAAAATAGCCCGGTTTACCGTCACTTTGCAGAAAATCGCGCAGCGTAGTGCCGCCTTGCTCAATAGAGCGCAGCAATACGGCTTTAATTGTCTGCGCCAGACGGCAGCACTCTTCCACAGATAGCGAGCTGGCGAGGCGGTCTGGATGAATACCCGCCGCGAACAGCGACTCACTGGCGTAGATATTGCCCACTCCTACCACCAGTTTGTTGTCCATCAGCCAGGGTTTAATCGCTGTTTTTTTACGCTTACTTTTTTCGTATAGCCACGTGCCGCTGAATTCATCGCTAAGCGGCTCCGGGCCGAGATGCGCCAACACACTGTGCCCTTCCAGCGCTTTCGTCCACAGCCACGCGCCGAAGCGGCGCGGATCGGTATAGCGCAGTATCTTTCCGTTGCTCATAACCAGGTCCAGGTGATCGTGCTTCTGCGGCGGCAGTTCTGCGGGCAGGATACGTAAGCTGCCGGACATCCCCAGGTGGATAATAATCCAGCCAGCCGGTAATTCCAGCAGCAGGTATTTCGCTCTGCGCCGCACGCTCAGGACGGGCTGGTCGCTAAGGGCGTGGATCTCATCAGATACAGGCCAGCGTAGACGGCCGTTACGCACCACTGCGTGAAGGATTGTCGCGCCCACCAGGTGTGGTTCTATACCGCGACGGCTGGTTTCAACCTCAGGTAATTCAGGCATCGCATTCTCCTTAGCATTGAAAAACAAAAAACCCGGCCTGAGCCCTGAGGGATCCCCACAAACTCAGCGCTAATAAACC
>NZ_JAEPBH010000050.1 GCF_016632365.1 Tenebrionibacter intestinalis
CTATCCTGTCTGCGACAGGATGGGGTCTGTCCGCGGTATAAAGGCGCCTGGCGGCGCCTTTATTATCACGATGCGAAATTAGTTCACTTCGTCCATTTTACCCAGCAGCGCCTGCAGACGATCCTGCCAGACGTTGTGCTGTTCCCGCAACTGCGCGTTTTCACGCTCCAGCGCTTCGTGGCCGCCCTGCGCCTGCTGAACTTCCTGCATCAGGCTGCCATTCTTCTCTTTCAGTTCTTCGATTTCCATCTGCAACAGTGTGATAGTATCAATCGCCTGTTGCACTTTAGCTTCCAGTTTTTCAAACACTTCAAATGACATCGTCCTACCTCTCCTGAAATTGCAAGGCGCAGATACCCTTCATTACGGGGCACTGTTCATCAAGAACAACCAGCAACGCCTTAGATTGTACGCGCGCTACTACGTATGTGTTCGATTGTATGGAGCGTAACTTCCGCTGTCCAGCGGCACGCCACGCTGTTTGCGGTTTACGACAATTTTCAACAATTGTGCAATGTTGTCTGTCGGGGCCGACATGCCAACATATCCGCCATACGCGCTGCGCCGACAAAACGCGCGTTTTATCCACTTTAATGGCGCGAAAGCGCGCATTTTTATGACGCGACACGCAACTTTTGATTTCGTAATTTCTCGTTCCCGTTCGTTAACGATAAATTAACATTGTGCCGGGAGGCATGACGATCCACAGAAATGAAGTCATCAACACTTATTTGCTAATTTGCCTTCAGGACCCTGATTATGAGCCAGACATCAACCTTAAAAGGCCAGTGCATTGCGGAATTTCTCGGCGCAGGCCTACTAATTTTCTTCGGTGTGGGATGCGTTGCGGCGATGAAAGTGGCCGGCGCCACCTTCGGGCAATGGGAAATCAGCATTATCTGGGGGCTGGGCGTGGCAATGGCTATTTATCTCACCGCTGGCGTTTCGGGAGCGCACCTTAATCCGGCGGTCACCGTCGCACTATGGCTTTTTGGCGGATTTGATGGGCGTAAAGTTCTGCCATATGCCGTTTCTCAGTTTGCTGGCGCGTTTTGCGCTGCCGCATTAGTTTACGGGCTTTATTACAACCTTTTTTTCGATTACGAGCAGACGCATCAAATGGTGCGCGGTAGTATGGAAAGCCTTGATTTAGCAGCTATATTTTCTACCTATCCAAATCCGCATATTAATTTTATACAAGCTTTTGCCGTGGAGTTAGTCATTACCGCCATCCTGATGGGCGTGATTATGGCGCTTAACGACGACGGTAACGGCCTGCCGCGCGGCGCACTGGCGCCGCTGTTGGTTGGCCTGCTGATTGCCGTAATTGGCGCATCAATGGGGCCGCTGACGGGGTTTGCAATGAACCCGGCGCGCGATCTCGGTCCGAAAACATTCGCCTGGCTGGCAGGTTGGGGCAATGTGGCCTTCACCGGCGGTAAGGATATCCCCTATTTCTTTGTTCCGCTGATTGGCCCACTGTGCGGCGCCGTACTTGGCGGCTTTAGCTACCGTAAATTGATAAGCCCATACCTGCCCGATAGCGCAGCGCCCGCCGCCCGGGATAATAACCCTGCGACAGGCGCGCAACGCAAAGCAACGCTGTAACAGAATTCAGGAATATATTATGACTACCGAAACGAAATATATTGTCGCCCTTGATCAGGGAACCACCAGTTCGCGCGCTGTTGTCATGGATCATGATGCTAACATCGTTAGCGTTGCACAGCGTGAATTCCAACAAATTTACCCAAAAGCAGGCTGGGTGGAGCACGATCCAATGGAAATCTGGGCTTCCCAGAGCGCCACGCTGGTAGAAGCGCTGGCCAAGGCAGATATCCGCTCCGATCAGATTGCCGCTATCGGCATCACTAATCAGCGTGAAACAACCATTGTCTGGGAACGTGAAACGGGTAAGCCGATTTATAACGCCATCGTCTGGCAGTGTCGACGCACCGCAGAAATCTGTGACCAACTCAAGCGCGACGGCATGGAAGAGTATGTACGCCACAGCACGGGCCTGGTCATTGATCCCTATTTTTCCGGGACTAAAGTGAAGTGGATTCTCGACCATGTGGAGGGCGCGCGCGAACGCGCGCGCCGCGGCGAGCTGCTGTTCGGCACTGTTGATACCTGGCTTATCTGGAAAATGACCCAGGGGCGCGTACACATTACCGATTACACCAACGCTTCGCGTACTATGCTGTTCAACATTCACGAACTTGAATGGGACGATCGTATGCTGGAAGCGCTGGATATTCCGCGCGCCATGCTGCCGCAGGTGCGAAAATCGTCCGAAGTATACGGCCAGACCAATATCGGCGGTAAGGGCGGCACCCGTATTCCCATCGCCGGGATTGCAGGCGATCAGCAGGCTGCGCTGTTCGGCCAGCTATGTGTGAAGCAGGGTATGGCAAAAAATACCTATGGCACAGGCTGTTTTATGTTGATGAATACCGGCGAGCAGGCGGTACGTTCCAGCCACGGCCTGCTGACTACTATCGCCTGCGGCCCGAAGGGTGAAGTGAACTATGCGCTTGAAGGCGCGGTGTTTATGGGAGGCGCCTCCATTCAGTGGTTGCGTGATGAGATGAAACTCATCAACGATGCCGCTGATTCCGAATACTTTGCTTCAAAGGTAAATAATACCAATGGCGTGTATGTTGTACCTGCGTTTACAGGTCTTGGCGCACCTTACTGGGATCCCTATGCCCGTGGCGCTATTCTCGGTCTGACGCGCGGCGTTAACGCTAACCACATTATCCGCGCCACGCTGGAAGCCATCGCTTATCAAACCCGCGATGTACTGGAAGCTATGCAGGCTGACGCTGGCGTACGTCTGCATGCGCTGCGCGTAGACGGCGGCGCGGTCGCTAATAACTTTTTGATGCAGTTCCAGGCCGACATTCTCGGTACGCGCGTTGAGCGGCCCGAAGTGCGCGAAGTTACGGCGCTGGGCGCCGCCTGGCTGGCGGGCCTTGCGGTGGGCTACTGGCAAGACCTTGATGAACTGAAAGAAAAGGCGGTCGTTGAGCGCGAATTCCGCCCCAGTATTGAAACCGTGGAGCGTAATTACCGCTATGAAGGCTGGAAAAAAGCGGTGAAGCGCTCGCTGGACTGGGAAGATCACAGCGCCCGCTAATCGGTACGCCGCGCTTTATTCCCCACGGGCCGGGCAACGCGGCCCGTTACTTCGTCCCCTCTGTGTTAAAATCCCCCGCAATTTATTTTGCCGATGGGAATAACAATGAGACGAGAACTTGCGATTGAATTTTCACGCGTAACCGAGGCTGCCGCGCTGGCAGGTTATAAATGGCTGGGTCGGGGCGATAAAAATACCGCAGACGGCGCAGCGGTTAATGCCATGCGTATTGTGCTCAATCAGATAAACATCAACGGCCAGATAGTTATCGGCGAAGGCGAAATCGATGAGGCTCCCATGCTTTACATTGGCGAGCAGGTCGGTACTGGCCTTGGCGATGCAGTGGATATTGCCGTCGATCCTATCGAAGGCACGCGTATGACCGCGATGGGCCAGGCGAACGCGCTGGCGGTTATGGCCGTCGGCGATCGCGGTTGCTTTCTGAACGCGCCGGATATGTATATGGAAAAGTTGATAGTCGGGCCGGGCGCCAAAGGCTGTCTTAATCTCAACCAGCCATTGGAGGAAAACCTGCAACGTATCGCGGCATCCCTGGGAAAATCGCTGGGCGAACTGACCGTTACAATACTGGCTAAACCAAGACACGACGCGGTGATTGCAAAACTTCAGCAGCTTGGCGTACGTGTATTCGCCATTCCGGACGGGGATGTTGCGGCTTCTATCCTGACCTGCATGCCCGACAGCGAAGTTGATGTGCTCTACGGCATCGGCGGCGCGCCGGAAGGGGTTGTATCCGCTGCGGTCATTCGCGCTATGGATGGCGATATGCAGGGGCGTCTGTTGCCCCGGCACGAAGTAAAAGGCGACAGCGAAGAAAACCGCCGCATTGGTTTACAGGAACTGGCGCGTTGCGCAGAGATGGGGATCGCCGCGGGAATGGTGTTAAAGCTGGATGATATGGCGCGTAGTGATAACGTTATCTTTTCCGCCACCGGCATTACCAAAGGCGACCTGCTGGACGGCATCAGCCGTAAAGGCAATATCGCCACCACGGAAACGCTGCTTATCCGTGGCAAATCCCGCACTATTCGCCGCATCAAATCGATACACTATCTGGATCGTAAAGATGCCAACGTTCAGCAGCATATCCTGTAGCATCGCCTTTTGTTCGCCAGTGGCGGGACGAGGGGCAAATTAAATATACGTTACTTCAGGAGTTAACTATGGCTGATTGGGTCAGCGGTAAAGTTATCCGGGTTCAACACTGGACCGATGCGTTGTTCAGTCTTATCGTCAACGCGGACGCGGCGCCGTTCACCGCAGGCCAGTTCACCAAGCTTGGACTGGAAATCGACGGCGAACGCATCCAGCGCGCCTACTCCTACGTTAATGCGCCCGGGAACAGCGAACTGGAGTTTTATCTGGTGAATGTGCCGGAAGGTAAGCTCAGCCCACGCCTTCATGCCATGCAGCCCGGTGACGAGGTTATGGTCGTGCGCGAAGCCGCCGGTTTTTTTGTGCTTGAAGAGGTCCCCGACTGCCAGACCCTGTGGATGCTGGCGACGGGTACCGCCATAGGCCCTTATCTGTCCATACTTCAGCAGGGCGAAGGGCTGGCGCGCTTCGAAAATATTGTGCTGGTGCATGCCGCACGCTATACGCATGATTTCAGTTATTTGCCATTAATGTTGGAACTTCAGGAACGTTATCAGGGCAAGCTGCGTATTCAGACTGTAGCCAGCCGCGAGCAGGTCGCCGGTTCGCTATATGGACGAATACCGGCGCTAATTGCCAACGGAGAGCTGGAAGAGGCTGTGGGGCTAACCATGACGGCGCAGAATAGCCACGTGATGCTGTGCGGCAACCCGCAGATGGTACGCGACACCACGCAATTACTGAAAGACAGCCGAGAGATGTCTAAACATTTACGCCGTCGCCCCGGTCATATTACTGCTGAACATTATTGGTAAACTGGCGAAACCTTACTTCAGCCGTGGTTTTGCCATATTTGTTTTGCCCCTGGGTGCCGACAAATGCGCCCAGGTCCAGCAACATCATGACCATGATAATCGTTGGCAATAGTTGACCAACCGCCCACTGCCACACGCCGGGCAACATATTCCAGTTGACTGCCGGCAGCATCCAGGCCAGTACCAACAGCAGCGCCCAGGCGCCAGATTTCCCACGATCGTGTAACCGCTTTACGACTACCGCCGCCGTGGGCCACAGCAGACAGACCAGGATAAAAGAAGCGGTTTGCAGGCTAAGCGTATCGCTACCGGCCAGGCTAAACAGCAGCGCCATCGCGCACAGCCATAGTCCGATCCAAATCCAGAAGTCGCGGCGCCCCAGGCGCCCCTTAACAGAAAACAGCCACTGCTGTATGGTCATGAGGTTATCCTTATCTTTTCGTGGAGGTAGTTTACCCCGACAGGCGCAGGTTTTGACAAGTTAAGGCGATATCGTTTTAATCGCTCACGTAACACCTGATGAGAACATAACAATGAATGTCTGGATTTATATCTTTGTACTGCCTGCGCTTTTCATTACGTCAAGCCGCGCGGCGCCTGTTTCCTCGCCAGAATCGCCAATCGCCCCTTATTTGTTGCCCGGCGCGCCTACTTTTGAACTGACAATCACGCAGTTTCGGGAGAAATTTAATAAGGCTAACCCTCTTCTGGCGCTAAAAGAATTTCGGGCTATCTCGTCATCCGGCGCGACGGCAAACCTCACGCGCGCGGCCACCAAAATTAATGAAAACCTTTATGCATCCACAGCGCTGGAGCGCGGAACGCTGAAGATTAAAAGCATTCAAATCACCTGGCTGCCCATTCAGGGACCGGGACAGAAGGCCGCGCAGGAGAAAGCGAAAAGCTATATGGCCGCTCTGATTCGCGCGTTTACGCCTGGGTTAACCGTAGCGCAAAGCCAGCTAAACCTGGGAAAATTACTCAGCGCCGGGAAAAAGCAAGGCTACTATGCCCGCAGCGAAGGCGCCGTACGTTATGTAGTGGCAGATAACGGCGAAAATGGTCTAACGCTCGCGGTTGAACCGATTAAGCTGGCGCTTTCTGAAACACTTAAAGACAATCAATGATAAAAAGCAAAGCCTTTCAGGCGCATAATCTCTATACTGTTTCTCTGCTTGTGCTGCTCTGTGGCAGCGTTATTTTTATCACTTTTCTGCGGGAGAATGAAAATGCGACATCCTTTAGTGATGGGTAACTGGAAACTCAACGGTAGCCGCCACATGGTTAACGAACTGCTCACTAACCTGCGCAAAGAGCTGGCTGGCTTCAGCGGCTGCGGGGTGGCGATCGCACCGCCGGAAGTTTACCTCGATCTGGCAAAGCAAGCCGCTGCCGGCAGCCACATCGCCCTGGGGGCCCAGAATGTCGATGTGAACCTTTCCGGCGCATTCACCGGCGAAACATCCGCAGAAATGCTTAAAGATATTGGCGCGCAGTACATCATCATCGGACACTCCGAGCGTCGTACCTATCACAAAGAATCTGATGAACTGATCGCAAAGAAATTCGCCATCCTCAAAGAGCAGGGCCTGACGCCGGTTCTGTGCATTGGTGAAACTGAAGCAGAAAACGAAGCCGGCAAAACCGAAGAAGTTTGCGCTCGCCAGATCGACGCCGTGCTGAAAACGCAGGGCGCAGCCGCTTTTGAAGGCGCGGTTATTGCCTATGAGCCAGTCTGGGCTATCGGCACGGGCAAATCAGCTACGCCTGCCCAGGCGCAGGCCGTTCACAAATTTATCCGCGATCACATTGCTAAAGCCGATGCGAAAATAGCCGAGCAGGTCGTCATTCAGTACGGCGGTTCCGTAAACGCCGGCAATGCGGCAGAGCTATTCGGCCAGCCAGATATCGATGGCGCGCTGGTGGGTGGCGCATCGCTGAAGGCTGACGCTTTCGCCGCCATTATCAAAGCCGCCGCGCAAGCTAAAAACGCATAACCGGGCTACGCTGAAAGCCCTGTTTTTCTGCGCGCGCAAGATGAACGCAACGCCCTCCAGGCCTTAAACAATCGGTATGGCATCGAGAGGGCGGAGCTTTTTTAATGGGGGTTAACCGGTGTTGCGCATACCGGCGGCAACCCCTGCGATAGTGACCATTAGCGCTTGCTCTACCCGCGCGTCCGGCTCTTCGCCTCTCTCTTCGGCCTGGCGAGAGCGATGCAGCAGCTCTGCCTGAAGCACGTTGAGCGGATCCGTATAGATGTTACGCAGCATGATAGATTCTGCAATCCACGGCAGGTCCGCCATCAGATGCGCGTCATTTGCGGTCGTCAGCACCAGTTTAATATCCGCTGCTAGCTGTTTACGCAACTCTTTGCCCAGCCCCCATAGCTCCGGCGCCACCAGGCGCTGATCATAATATTCAGCCAGCCACAGGTCTGTTTTAGCAAATACCATCTCCAGCATTCCCAGGCGAGTGGAGAAGAACGGCCAGTCGCGACACATGGCTTCCAGCTCGCCCTGTTTGCCGTCATCGACGACCTTTTGCAGCGCAGCGCCGGCGCCAAGCCAGGCGGGCAGCATCAGACGGTTCTGGGTCCAGGCGAAAATCCACGGTATAGCGCGCAGGGATTCCACGCCGCCGGTTGGACGGCGCTTGGCCGGGCGTGAGCCGAGCGGCAGTTTGCCCAGTTCGACCTCAGGCGTGGCGGAGCGGAAATAGGGCACAAAATTTTTATTTTCACGCACATAACTGCGGTACATGTTGCATGACAGCGTGGATAGTTCATCCATAATATCGCGCCACGCCTGTTCAGGTTCCGGCGGCGGCAGCAGGTTAGCTTCAAGTATTGCGCCGGTATACAGCGACAGGCTGCTGATAGTAATTTCCGGCAAGCCGTATTTAAAGCGGATCATTTCTCCCTGCTCGGTGACGCGCAGCCCGCCTTTCAGGCTGCCGGGCGGTTGCGATAGCAGCGCTGCGTGGGCCGGCGCTCCGCCACGGCCGATAGAACCGCCGCGACCGTGGAACAATGTCAGCGCGATACCGGCTTTTTCGCAGGTTTTAATCAGCGCATCCTGCGCCTGGTATTGCGCCCAGGAAGCCGCCATGACGCCCGCGTCTTTAGCAGAATCGGAGTAACCGATCATGACCATCTGCCTGCCCTGGATAAAGCCGCGATACCAGTCAATGTTCAGCAGTTGCGACATGACGTCGTTGGCGTTATTGAGATCGTCCAGCGTTTCAAATAGTGGTGCGACCGGTAGCGCAAAACTGATGCCCGCCTCTTTAAGCAGCAGATGCACGGCCAGCACATCGGATGGCGTTTTCGCCATTGAAATAACGTAGGCGGCGACGGAGCCCTGCGGCGCTTTGGCGATGACCCGGCAGGTATCAAGCACTTCGCGGGTTTCGTCGCTCGGCTCCCAGGCGCGCGGCAACAGCGGGCGTTTGGAGTTGAGTTCGCGGATCAGAAATGCCTGCTTGTCGGCTTCAGACCAGCTTTCATAATCGCCGATACCCAGATAGCGGGTGAGTTCGCCCAGCGCTTCGCTGTGGCGCGTGCTCTCCTGGCGGATATCAATACGCACCAGCGGTACGCCAAAGCATTTCACGCGGCGCAGCGTATCCAGCAGATCGCCATTGGCGATAATACCCATTCCGCAGGCCACCAGCGATTTATAGCAGGCATAAAGCGGTTCCCAGAGCTGATCGTTGTGCGTTAGCAGCCCCTGGGGCTTGGGTAGCGCCTGACCTTTGAGACGCGCTTCCAGCCATGCCTGTGTCGCTATGAGCTGGGCGCGTAATTTCTTCATAATGTAGCGATACGGTTCCTGCTTCCCTTCTTCGCCCGCCAGCGCGCGCAGTTCGTCGGTACAGTCAGCCATCGAGAGTTCGGAAACCAGTACCTGCACATCTTTCAGGAATAAATCGGTGGCCTTCCAGCGGCCCAGTAACAATACGTGGCGTGTGATGTCGGCGGTAACGTTCGGGTTGCCGTCGCGGTCACCCCCCATCCAGGAGGTGAAGCGCACCGGGACAAAATCTACCGGCAGGCGATAGTGGAAATGCTCTTCAAGCTGTTCATTTAGCTCGCGCAGATAGTTTGGTACGCCCTCCCAGAGGCTGTTTTCAACGACGGCAAAGCCCCATTTTGCTTCGTCAACCGGGGAGGGGCGGTGCTTGCGGATCTCATCAGTATGCCAGGACTGCGCGATTAGCTGGCGCAGGCGGCGCATAATCTGGTTGCGTTCATAGTCAGCCAGGTCTTTATGATCAAGCTGCTTCAGGCAGTTATTTACTTCTACCATTTTGTGAATAAGCGTGCGGCGCGTGATTTCTGTCGGGTGCGCAGTCAGCACCAGCTCCAGCGACAGTGATTCAACGGCGCGCCGGATGGCGTCATCGCTCAGTTCCGGCTGAGATTTTAATTTCCGCAGCGTTACGGCTATGACTTCCGGGTTGCTGGCGGCTTCGCCGTTGGCGGAAATGCTGTGAAATTGTTCGGCGGTATTCGCCAGATTCAGAAACTGGCTGAATGCGCGGGCAACGGGCAAAAGTTCGTCATTTGACAGATTTTGCAGCGTGGTAAGCAGCGCCTTGCGGCTGGCTTCGTCACCGGAGCGGGATGCTTTGGATAACTTACGTATGGTTTCGACGCGATCGAGGATATTGTCCCCAAGCGCGCCCCGGATAGTATCCCCGAGTAGTTTACCGAGCATACTGACATTGCTTCGCAAAGCGGAATATTGTTCGTTCATATGTCCCCAGATTTTTTGCCAGGCTTGCCTTACGGCACAGCATTTCTCTTTATAAAGCCACGTAACCACGCGTTCGTCAAATGCCGCGAAATCGGTTCAGCAATCGTGTAACTGCGGGAAATATGAGAAATTTAACTCATAACGCAGCAGATTAATTTTGCTTATAGGCTGGGACGCTGCTGCTATTTCGCCCTTCACTATATGAAGGGCGAACCGGGTGTTAATGCCAGCAGAAATGGCGAACAACCTGGTGAATAAGCTCTCGCGTGGGCTTAATGAAGCGGGTTTCGAGATATTCATCTGGCTGATGGGCCTGGTTAATGGAACCGGGGCCGAGTACCAGCGTTGGGCATATGTTTTGAATAAACGGCGCTTCCGTGCAGTAATTCACCACTTCGGTCTGGACGCCGAGCAGATTTTCCACCACCTGAACCAGTTCGTTATCTGGCGGGCATTCATAGCCGGGGATGGGCGGGTGCAGCTCTGATACTGTAAGCCGGCCCGGCCAGCGTTCACTTACCGGAGCGAGCGCTTCATTGAGCAATCCGTCGAGCTCGCTAAGCGTCATGCCCGGCAGCGGGCGGATATCCATATGCATTTCACAACATGCGCAAATGCGATTGGAGGCGTCGCCGCCGTGAATAGCGCCAAGGTTAAGCGTGGGATAGGGCACGGTGAAGGCATCAAAGCGATAGCGCGCTTTCAGGCTATCGCGCAGCGTCAGGATATGGCCGATGGCGGCATGCATCAGTTCAATGGCGTTAACCCCGCGTGCCGGATCGCTGGAGTGGCCGGACTGGCCAAGTATGCGCACAGCGTTGGATATATGGCCTTTGTGCGCGCGTACGGGCTGGAGCGACGTCGGTTCGCCAATGATAGCGCAATCGGGGCGGATCGTGGCGCTTTTAGCAAAATAGCGGGCGCCTGCCATTGTCGTTTCTTCATCGGCGGTAGCGAGGATATACAGCGGTCTTTTCAGCGTAGCCACGTCGATATCGCGCAAGGCATCGAGAATAAATGCGAAGAACCCTTTCATATCGGCGGCGCCCAGCCCATACAGTTTGTTGTCATGCTCGGTGAGTGTGAACGGGTCGCGTGTCCAGCGGCCATCGTCAAATGGAACGGTATCGGTATGGCCTGCCAGCAGCAGGCCGCCCGTGCCGCTACCGGCGCGGGCCAGCAGGTTAAGCTTTTTGCGCGTGCCCGGTACAGGCTGTACTTCGACATTAAACCCCAAATCTTTGAACCAGCCGGCCAGCAGAGCAATAAGTGCGGCATTGCTTTGATCCAACGCAGCTTCGGTGGCGCTAACCGAAGGGGTGGCGATCAGCTCACGGTAAATTTCTATAAACGGCGGTATTTTTGACTTCACTGTTGACAGGCCTCAGGTCTCAATGATAAATAATCATGCAGTAATAATGAATAAAAATACATTATCGCTCGACGTAAAGGAACCCTAAGAACCTGTATCAGGCTCTGTGTGCGGCACCACTTCACAGGTAAACCGGTAAAGCCGGCCCGGGCATTAATGACGTTAAGAAGGCTTCGCCCCAATGTTAAAAACGCTGATTGTTGGCGCCAGTGGGTATACCGGCGCAGAGCTTGCAAACTATATCCATCGTCATCCTTGTATGAACATAACCGCTTTGGCCGTTTCCGCGCAAAGCACAGATGCTGGCAAGTTAATTTCCGATTTGCATCCGCAGTTGAAAGGGCGAGTCGATCTGCCGCTGCAGCCATTGCTTGAGGTCAGTGAATTCGCAGCCGCTGCCGATGTGGTATTTCTAGCGACCGCGCATGAAGTTAGCCACGATCTGGCGCCGCTTTTTTTACAGGCGGGTTGTGTCGTGTTCGATCTTTCCGGGGCTTACCGAGTTAATGATACAGCGTTTTACCATACTTACTATGGTTTTACCCATCAGCATCCGGCACTGCTGGAGCAGGCGGTGTATGGCCTGGCGGAATGGCAAAGCGCGAAGCTAAAAGAAGCGAAGCTGGTCGCGGTGCCGGGATGTTATCCCACAGCGGCGCAACTGGCCCTCAAGCCGTTGATTGATAATTCGCTTCTGACGCCAGAGCAATGGCCGGTGATCAATGCCATCAGCGGTGTCAGCGGGGCCGGGCGCAAAGCGGCGCTCTCCAACAGCTTTTGTGAAGTGAGCCTGCAACCCTACGGAATATTCACTCATCGCCACCAGCCTGAAATCTCTGCGCATCTTGGTACAGAGGTCATTTTCACGCCACATCTGGGCAATTTCGCACGCGGCATACTGGAAACGATTACCTGTCGCCTGAAGCCTGGCGTGTCGCAGACGCAGGTTGCGCAAGCGTTTAGTGAAGCCTATGCCGATAAACCGCTGGTGCGCCTGTACGAAAAAGGCGTGCCGGCGCTAAAAAATGTGGTGGGCCTGCCGTATTGCGATATCGGCTTTGCCGTGCAGGACGAGCATCTGATTATGGTCGCTGCGGAAGATAACCTGCTAAAAGGCGCCGCGGCCCAGGCGGTGCAGTGCGCCAACCTGCGTTTTGGTTTCCACGAAACTGAATCCCTTATTTAACTGACAGGTACGAGAATGAATCCGTTAATTATTAAGTTAGGCGGCGTATTACTGGACAGTGAAGAGGCGCTGGAGCGCCTGTTCGGCGCGCTGGCGGCTTATCGCCAGGCGCATCAGCGCCCGCTGCTCATTGTACACGGCGGCGGTTGCCTGGTTGATGAAATGATGAAGAAGCTCTGCCTGCCGGTAGTAAAGCAAAACGGACTGCGGGTTACGCCAGCCGATCAAATTGACATTATTACCGGCGCGCTGGCTGGTACGGCGAATAAAACGCTGTTAGCCTGGGCGAAGCGCCATGCTATCTGTGCGGTGGGGTTGTGCCTCGGCGATGGCGACAGCGTGATGGTCAGCCAGTTGGATGAAGCGCTGGGCCACGTAGGTAAGGCCGAGCCTGGTTCGCCGGCGCTACTGACCGGATTGCTTAACGCGGGCTTTTTACCGGTGGTTAGCTCCATAGGTATCACCGCCGATGGTCGGTTGATGAACGTAAACGCCGACCAGGCCGCCACGGCGCTGGCGGCGACGCTGGGCGCGGATCTTATTTTGTTGTCTGATGTAAGCGGCATTCTGGATGGCAAAGGTCAGCGTATTGCTGAAATGACGGCAAGCCATGCCGGTGATTTGATATCTCAGGGTATTATCACGGACGGTATGATAGTGAAAGTGAATGCTGCGCTGGATGCGGCGCGTACGCTGGGGCGCCCGGTTGATATTGCTTCGTGGCGCTATGCAGAACAGCTTCCCTCTCTGTTTAACGGCGTGCCGATCGGCACCCGGATTATGGCGTAATTCAAAGTCTCTAAAGGAAAAAACAATGAAAAATCACGGTATCAAAAAAGTGGTGCTTGCCTATTCCGGCGGTCTGGACACCTCGGCCATTATTCCGTGGCTTAAAGAAAATTATGAAGGCTGCGAAGTTGTCGCTTGTGTTGTGGATATCGGCCAGGATCGCGATGATCTGAAGGGCGTTGAGCAAAAAGCGCTACGCTCTGGCGCGGTTGATTGTTACGTTGTGGACGCGCGTGAAGAGTTCATCAGTGATTATGTGTATCCGGTATTGCAGACGGGCGCTCTGTATGAAGGCAGCTACTTGTTGGGTACGTCTATGGCTCGTCCGCTGATTGCCAAAGCGCTGGTGGATGTGGCGAAAAAAGTGGGCGCAGACGCTTTATGTCATGGCGCAACCGGCAAAGGCAACGACCAGGTGCGTTTCGAGTCCGCATGGGCGGCCCTGGCGCCTGAGCTGAAAGTCATCGCGCCGTGGCGTGAGTGGGATCTGCGCTCCCGTGAAGCGCTGCTGGATTATCTGAAAGAGCGCGATATTCCGACTACGGCTTCGCTGGAAAAAATTTATAGCCGTGATGAGAATGCCTGGCACATCTCTACCGAAGGCGGCGTGTTGGAAAGCCCGTGGAATGCAGCGAACAAAGACTGCTGGGTCTGGACTGTCTGCGCGAAAGATGCGCCGGATCAGGCTGAGCTGGTGACTGTAAAAGTGGAGCAGGGCAAGGTTGTTGCGGTGAACGGCGAAGCGCTTAGCCCGTTTAAATGTCTGGAAAAGCTAAACCAGATAGGTGCGAAGCACGGCGTTGGCCGGGTGGATATTGTGGAAAATCGTCTGGTGGGCATTAAATCCCGCGGCTGTTATGAAACCCCGGGCGGCACAATCATGATGGCCGCGCTGCGCGGCGTTGAGCAACTTGTTCTGGATCGCGACAGCTACAAATGGCGTGAGCAGGTAGGTCTGGAAATGTCTTACGTTGTTTACGATGGCCGCTGGTTTGCGCCGCTGCGCCAGTCTTTGCAGGCGGCTGCAGAATCGCTGGCGCGGGATGTGAACGGTGAAGTCGTGCTGGAACTGTATAAAGGCCGCGTCACCGCCATCCAGAAAAAATCGCCGAACAGCCTGTATAACGAAGCGTTCGCCACCTTTGGTGAAGACGAGGTGTACGATCACAGCCATGCCGGCGGCTTTATCCGCCTGTTTTCGCTGTCGTCGCGTATCCGCGCGCTGAATGAGAAGAAGCATTAATCAGATTAGTTTTGTGCGGCCAGGCCCGGGCGATTGCCCGGGCTTGCCGGGTAACAGATTCAGATGAAATGGAGCATGACTATGGCACTTTGGGGTGGGCGCTTTACACAGGCGGCGGACCAGCGGTTCAAGCAGTTTAATGATTCTTTGCGTTTTGATTATCGCCTGGCCGCGCAGGATATCGTCGGTTCTGTCGCCTGGTCTAAAGCGCTGGTGACCGTGGGTGTGCTCAGCGCAGACGAGCAGCAGCGGCTGGAAAGCGCGCTCAATGCGTTATTAAAAGAAGTGCAGGCGAATCCGCAGCAGATTCTGGAAAGTGATGCTGAAGATATTCATAGCTGGGTGGAAAGTAAACTTATTGAGAAGGTGGGGCCGCTGGGTAAGAAACTGCATACCGGGCGTAGTCGTAATGACCAGGTCGCCACCGATCTTAAGCTATGGTGCAAAGAGCAGGCCGAGCTTCTTTTGGTCGCTATTCATGATTTGCAACGGGCGCTGGTGGCTACCGCCCAGGCGAACCAGGATGCAGTCATGCCGGGCTATACTCATTTGCAGCGCGCGCAGCCGGTAACCTTCGCGCACTGGTGTATGGCCTACGTTGAAATGTTGGCGCGTGATGAAAGCCGGCTACAGGATGCCGTTAAGCGTCTGGATGTCAGCCCACTGGGCAGCGGCGCGCTGGCAGGCACGGCCTATAACATCGATCGTGATCAACTGGCAGGCTGGCTCGGCTTTGCGTCAGCAACCCGTAACAGCCTGGACAGCGTTTCCGATCGCGACCATGTGCTGGAACTGCTTTGTGGCGCGGCTATCGGTATGGTGCACTTGTCACGCTTTGCCGAAGACCTGATTTTTTTCAACTCTGGCGAGGCCGGATTTGTTGAACTCTCCGAGCGTGTGACGTCTGGTTCATCGTTAATGCCGCAGAAGAAAAATCCGGATGCGCTGGAGCTGATTCGCGGCAAGTGCGGGCGCGTACAGGGAGCGATGACCGGTATGATGATGACGTTAAAAGGTCTGCCGCTGGCGTACAACAAAGATATGCAGGAAGACAAGGAGGGGTTATTTGACGCGCTCGATACCTGGCTTGACTGTCTGCATATGGCGGCGCTGGCGCTTGATGGCATCCAGGTTCGTCGCCAGCGTTGTCAGGAAGCGGCGCAACAGGGGTACGCTAATGCGACCGAGTTGGCGGATTACCTGGTGGCAAAAGGCATTCCATTTCGCGAAGCGCATCATATTGTGGGTGAAGCTGTGGTGGAGGCCATTGGCCAGGCAAAACCACTGGAAGGCCTGACGCTGGCGCAATTGCAAAAGTTCAGCCAGGTTATCGCTGAAGACGTTTACCCAGTGTTGTCGCTGGCGTCCTGCCTTGAAAAGCGCTGCGCAAAAGGGGGCGTTTCAGGGCCGCAGGTTGCGCAGGCTATTGAGGATGCGCACAAGCGACTGGATTAATATATCTTTTTCCGTTTAATAAACGCTGGCCTCTCCCGGGCCGGCTTTTTTGCTTTTCAGTCCAGCCTGTAGCGGAGCTGAGCAAAACACGAAAAAAAGCGGACACACTCCTGTGTCCGCAGACGTTCACGTTGGCTTAATGCGGCGGTACTTGCCAGAACGGGTATTCTGGTAAGTTGCGCCGGGTTTCAGTCAGTCCAGAGATCTTCTCTGCAGAGGCGTTTTATATGAGGTGACTGTGATATAGCGCTCTGTTGACGCTTATTATTTATTACAAAGCTTGATAGGGATAATCGCTGGTTGCTATGCTATCTATCGCCATGGGCTATCATGGCGGCGGAGGATGAGTAATGAATATTCGTGACCTTGAATACCTGGTAGCGCTTGCCGAGCATCGTCATTTTCGTCGTGCAGCGGATGCATGCCATGTTAGTCAGCCAACCCTTAGCGGTCAAATTCGTAAACTGGAAGATGAGTTGGGCGTTATGTTGCTTGAACGCACCAGCCGCAAAGTGCTTTTTACCCAGGCAGGGCTGCTGCTTGTTGATCAAGCCCGTACTGTGCTGCGTGAAGTAAAAGTGCTGAAGGAAATGGCGAGCCAACAGGGCGAAAGTATGTCTGGCCCTCTGCATATTGGCCTGATCCCAACCGTTGGCCCGTATCTGCTGCCGCATATTATTCCAATGTTGCATCAGGCTTTCCCCAAACTGGAAATGTATCTGCATGAAGCGCAAACCCATCAATTGCTGGCGCAGCTTGATAGCGGCAAGCTGGATTGCGCCATTCTGGCTTTGGTGAAAGAAAGCGAAGCGTTTATCGAAGTGCCGCTGTTCGATGAGCCTATGTTGCTTGCTATTTATAACAATCATCCGTGGGCGGATCGCGATCGGGTGCCAATGTCCGATCTTGCCGGTGAAAAGTTGCTTATGCTGGAGGATGGACATTGCCTGCGGGATCAGGCGTTGGGGTTTTGTTTTGAGGCGGGCGCCGATGAGGACACGCACTTCAGGGCAACCAGCCTGGAAACGCTGCGTAATATGGTGGCTGCGGGCAGCGGCATTACACTGCTGCCCGCGCTATCGGTACCGCCGGAGCGATGCCGTGATGGCGTGATATATCTACCCTGTTATAAGCCGGAACCGCGGCGTACGGTTGGGCTTATCTATCGCCCTGGCTCGCCGCTGCGTAGTCGTTATGAGCAACTTGCAGAGGCCATCCACGCTCAGATGGATGGCCATTTCGAACGTTCGTTAAAAAAGGCGGTTTAAACCGTTTAGCGCTGCGACCCGATAGGCTTCCGCCATTGTCGGGTAATTGAAGGTGGTGTTAACGAAGTATTCAATAGTATTACCGCCGCCTTTTTGCTCCATTATTGCCTGGCCGATATGAATAATTTCGGCCGCACGCTCACCAAAGCAGTGAATACCCAAAATCTCTTTCGTTTCGCGATGGAACAGGATTTTCAGCGTACCCACGTTCATGCCGACAATCTGCGCACGCGCCAGATGCTTAAATTGCGCCCGGCCCACTTCATAAGGCACTTTCATGGCCGTCAGTTGCTGTTCCGTTTTGCCCACAGAGCTGATTTCAGGAATGGTATAAATTCCGGTGGGAATATCCTCAACCAGGTGCGCGGAAGCTTCACCTTTAATCATCGCCTGCGCGGCGATACGACCCTGGTCGTAAGCGGCAGAAGCAAGGCTTGGATAGCCAATCACATCGCCCACGGCCCATATATGAGGTATGGCGGTCTGATACATACTGTTCACTTTAAGCAGGCCGCGGCTGTCCACGTCAAGCCCAATGCCGTCAAGTTCCAGTGCGTCGGTATTGCCGGTACGTCCGTTGGCGTAGAGCAGGCAGTCGGCTTTAACTTTCTTGCCCGATTTCATATGGACGACAACGCCATCGGCTGTGCCTTCTATTTGTTCGTATTCTTCGTTATGGCGAATAACCACGCCGCTGTTCCAGAAATGATATGACAGCGAGTCTGACATTTCCTGATCGAGAAACGCCAGCAGACGATCGCGGGTATTAATGAGATCGACTTTGACATTCATACCGCGAAAAATAGAGGCGTATTCGCAGCCAATAACCCCTGCGCCGTAGATAATGACGTGCTGTGGTTCATGGTGCAGGCTGAGTATGGAGTCGCTGTCGTAAATACGCGGGTGGTGAAAATCGACATCTGCCGGATGATAAGGACGAGAACCACTGGCGATAACGAATTTCTCTGCGCTTAGCGTCTCTGTACTGCCGTCATGGCACTTTAACTCAACGGTGTGTTCATCAATAAACCGTGCATCGCCCTGCACAAGCTCACAGCGGTTGCGCTCATAAAACCCCTGGCGCATGTTAGTTTGCTGGCTGATAACGCTGTCGGCGTGGCGGAGTATGTCGGCGAAGGAGGAGCGCAGAAGACGGGTATGATCACTGTATAACGGGTTCTGATTAAATTCGATAATACGGCTAACGGCGTGGCGGAGCGCTTTTGATGGGATGGTGCCCCAGTGGGTACAGCCGCCGCCTACGTTATGGTAGCGCTCAATCACAGCTACCCTGGCCCCCTGTTTTACCAGCCCCATCGCAGCGCCTTCGCCGCCCGGGCCGGAGCCTATGACTATTGCATCGTAATCGTAAGAATGAGACATGGCAGGAATTACCTGTTTATTACACATAAAAGCAACACAATGCTAACATTTTTGCGTAAACGGCCCAATTCTAATTGTGCGTTTTTCTTTCTGCCGCCTCTGTGCGTGCGTAAACAATCATTCACAAACCTTAATGACCTGGGTACTTTTATTCTCTGCTATAGTGCAGCAAAAGAGGACGAATTCAGGCATTGTGATGGGTGTTAGAGCACAACAAAAAGAGCGAACGCGGCGGTCGTTAGTCGAGGCCGCGTTCAGTCAGTTAAGCGCTGAACGCAGCTTCGCCAGCCTGAGTTTGCGCGAAGTTGCCCGTGAAGCGGGTATTGCGCCAACGTCATTCTATCGACATTTTCGCGATGTAGATGAGCTGGGTCTGACGATGGTGGATGAAAGCGGCCTGATGCTGCGTCAGCTTATGCGCCAGGCGCGTCAGCGTATCGCGAAGGGGGGCAGTGTGATACGCACTTCCGTCTCCACATTCATGGAATTTATAGGCAATAATCCGAATGCATTTCGTTTGCTGCTGCGGGAACGCTCCGGGACGTCTGCTGCGTTTCGTGCCGCCGTAGCGCGTGAAATCCAGCATTTTATTGCTGAACTTACTGACTATTTAGAACTCGAAAATCATATGCCGCGTAGTTTCACGGAGGCGCAGGCTGAGGCGATGGTGACCATTGTTTTTAACGCCGGCGCTGAGGCGTTGGATGTAACCGTCGAACAACGCCAGCAGCTTGAAGAAAGGCTGGTATTGCAGTTGCGCATGATTTCGAAAGGCGCCTACTACTGGTACCGCCGTGAACAGGAAAAAATGGCGATAGCGCTTAATTCAGTCAATAAAAAGGAAGAATAATGAAAGAAACTGTTCAGGAAAAAGGAACACTGCTGCTGGCGCTGATTGCCGGTCTGTCCATTAACGGTACATTTGGCGCGCTGTTTAGCTCGGTCGTTCCTTTTTCTATATTTCCGATTATTTCTCTGGCGCTGGCGGTCTGGTGTTTGCATCAGCGCTATCAGTCTCGCACCATGCCACAGGGTTTACCCGGCATTGCCGCCGCTTGCTTTGTGCTGGGGCTGTTAGCTTATAGCGCTGTCATTCGCGTTGAATATCCAGAGATAGGTTCTAACTTCCTGCCATCGGTGTTGTCGGTGATTATGGTGTTCTGGATTGGCTATAAAATCCGTTCGCAACAGACGTCTGCTTAAATATAAAACCGGCGGCGCTGAGCCAGTTTGCGGGAAGGGTGCAGAAAAATCGCCAGCTTCTTTCCCGCATTATCCGCTTGCAAAAAGCCTTCCTGTGGCGATTTGAAGCGTTTGTAAATGTTACGGACTAACTTCAGGCAGGCGTCTGTGCGATAACCGGCGCCGTCGAGCCACGCGCTGAGTTATTATTTTTTGCGCGTCAGCAGAACGCCACATTCCATATGGTGGGTATACGGAAACTGGTCAAATAACGCCAGTCGCTCCACATGATGGGTTTGTGTCAGCGTTTCCAGATTTTTACATAGCGTTTCAGGATTGCAGGAGATGTAAACAATGTGCTCATAACCCTGCACCATTTTCACCGTTTCGGCATCCAGCCCGCTGCGCGGCGGATCGACGAAAATGGTTTCACACTCATAGTCTTTCAGCGAAATGCCTTTCAGGCGGTTAAATTCCCGTACGCCATTCATCGCCTGAGTAAACTCTTCGGCTGACATACGAATAATTTGTACATTATCAATACGATTAGCGGCGATATTATATTGCGCGGCAGCGACAGACGGCTTGGCTATTTCTGTGGCCAACACGCGGCGAAAGTTACGTGCCAGCGCCAGCGAAAAATTACCATTGCCGCAGTACAGTTCCAGCAGATCGCCCTGGAAACCATTAGTAACATCAATGGCCCATTCCAGCATTTGAACGTTCATCGCAGCGTTAGGTTGAGTAAAGCTGTTTTCTACCTGCCGGTATATCATCTCCCGTCCTGCAACCAGAAGCCGCTCGTCAATATAATCCTGGTCCAGTTCAATTTTGGTTCTGGACGCGCGGCCTATCAAATGCAGGTTAAAACCTCTTGCCCGTAGTGTGTCGCGTAGCGATGCCGCCTGCGCCTTCCAGGCATCGTCAAGCGCGCGATGATAAAGTAGCGAGACAACGGCCTGGTTGCTTTGCGTCGTCAGATAATCAATCTGAAATAATTTTTTACGCAGCGTAGGGTTATCGCGAATGCCGGCCAGTATTTCGCTCATCAATTGGTTAATCAGCGCGCTGGCTGCCGGGAAAGTGTCTACGCGAATACGCTGGCGCGTCTGCTGATCGAAAATGATGTGATACAGGTCGTCGCCGTCGTGCCACAGGCGGAATTCTGCCCGCATACGGTAGTGAATGGGGGGAGAACGAAACACTTCCGGAACCTGCGAAGAGAAGGGCGCTATCATGCTTTGCAGGCGGACGACTTTCTCGGCCAGTTGCGTATCGTACCGTTCGGTCGGCAGATTTTCGGGCGTCATTGCTCGCTCCAGGTGATGAAATTACGCGGGCGATTGTAGGGAATAGCGCCGCGATGTCCAGTACCGATTGCCGTTTATACCGTCAGTGGAAGTCTGGACATCTATATCCCACAGGCTGTAGCATGCGCACACCGGTCTTCCCGTGAGTGAAAAGGGTATCCAGCGTCATTCTGGAGCTGGCGCGCAGCGGTAAGGAAAATGTGGCGGGATGAGTAAACACGGCTTACAACGTGGGAGGTGTTCATCCGTATCGTCTCCAGACCCGAAGACCTGCCGGTGACACGTCGCAACAGGCTTCATCGCATGCTATGGATGAAGCCTGCGGCAGCCTTTCTATTATGTGGATGCTTTAATAATGATTAAAAAAGTTTCGCTGCTGACGGCGCTTTCCGTCACGGCGTTTTCAGGCTGGACGCAGGATAGCGTAGATTCAGTTGTAGTTACAGCAAACCGCTTTCAACAACCCGTGAATACTGTCCTTGCTCCGGTAAGTGTCGTGACGCGCCAGGATATCGAGCGCTGGCAGTCAACGTCCGTCATTGACGTAATACGGCGACTACCTGGCGTAAATGTGTCGCAAAATGGCGGCATTGGCCAGTTTTCCACGCTGTTCGTGCGGGGAACAAATTCCAGCCATGTGTTAATTTTGATTGACGGCGTTCGCCTTAATCAGGCGGTTGTTAGCGGGTCGTCGGATTTAAGCCAGTTTCCGGTCTCACTGGTGCAGCGCATTGAATATATTCGTGGGCCGCGTTCTGCTGTTTATGGTTCCGATGCTATCGGCGGTGTAGTGAATATTATTACCGTGCGTGACAAAGACGGTACAACGCTGAATGCAGGTGTGGGATCGCATGGCTATCAGAACTATGGCGCCAGTACGCAGCAGGCTTTGGGTAACAATACGCGCGTCACGCTGGGAGCCGATTATACCTATACCCACGGGTTTGATGTAGTCGCGCAGGGCAATAACGGCGGTTTACAGCAACCCGATCGTGATGGGTTCATGAATAAAACGCTCTATGGCGCGCTTGAGCACAGCTTCTCTGAGCGGTGGAGCGGATTTGTGCGTGGCTACGGTTATGACAACCGTACCGATTATGATGCTTACTACAGCGCCTGGACGCCGGGCGTGGTGGTGGATACCCGTCAGCTTTACAGCCAGGCATGGAATGGGGGGATGCGATTTAATAACGGCATTTTCCACTCGCAGCTATTTTCCAGTTACAGTCACTCAAAGGACTATAACTATGACCCGCATAAAGGGCGTTATGACGCTATGGCGACGCTGGATGAAATCAAACAATACAATCTACAATGGACAAACTCAGTGGATATCGGCCAGGGTAACCTTGGCGCAGGTATCGACTGGCAAAAGCAACGCACTGAGCCAAATACCAACTATGTGGCTGATGGCTATCATTTACATAATACGGGCATATATTTAACCGGGCTGCAAAAGCTGGGCGACTTTATTCTGGAAGGCGCCGCCCGCAGTGATGATAATTCTCAGTTTGGTCAGCACGAAACCTGGCAGGGCAGCGCCGCGTGGGAGTTTATCGACGGGTATCGCTTTATCGTCTCCTACGGTACGGCGTTTAAAGCGCCTAATCTTGGCCAGCTTTATGGTATTTACGGGAACAGGCGGCTTAAACCGGAAGAAAGCAAACAATGGGAAGGGGCGTTTGAAGGTGCCAGCGCGGGTGTGGCCTGGCGCGTATCAGGCTATCGTAATGATATCGATAATCTGATTGATTACGATAGCCATCTTCAGCGCTATTACAATATCGGTAAGGCACGTGTGAAGGGCGTTGAGGCAACGGCTTCTTTCGATACAGGTCCGCTGGCGCACACTATCAGTTATGACTACGTTGATGCCCGCAACGGCATAACTGACCAGCCGCTTGCCCGACGGGCCAAACAACAGGTAAAATATCAGCTCGACTGGCAGATAAAAGATTTGGACTGGAGTCTGACTTATTACTACCTGGGCTGCCGTTATGACACCAATTTCAGTACCTATCGCACCGAGAAGCTGGGTGGCGTTAGTCTTTGGGATATCACGCTTTCGTATCCTGTCACCTCACATCTCACCGTTCGTGGTAAAGTAGCCAACGTGTTCGATAAAGATTACGAGACAGTTTATGGCTACCAAACTGCAGGACGGGAATACACCTTGTCTGGCAGCTACACCTTCTGATGCAAGGCCCACTGTGCTGGTATTTGATTCCGGTGTTGGTGGGCTTTCCATCTATGACGAAGTTCGTCGCCTCCTGCCCGAACTTCACTATATCTATGCGTTTGATAATGTGGCTTTCCCTTACGGCGAAAAAAGCGAAGAGATTATCGTTAAGCGCGTAGTAGACATTGTTAGCGCTGTACATCAACGGCATCCGCTGGCGATGGCGATTGTAGCCTGCAATACGGCCAGTACAGTTACTCTGCCAGCGTTGCGTGAAAAATTTGATTTTCCCGTGGTGGGCGTTGTACCTGCCATCAAGCCAGCGGCACGGTTGACGGCAAATGGCGTTGTTGGGCTGCTTGCCACGCGTGGTACGGTGCGCCGCCCCTATACCCATGAGCTGATAGCCCGCTTTGCGACCGAATGCCGTATTGAAATGCTGGGGTCTGCCGAGTTGGTTGTGCTGGCAGAAGCAAAATTACATGGTGCGGAGGTCTCGCTCGATGAATTACGTAAAATTCTTCGCCCGTGGCTGCGAATGCCGGAACCACCGGATACGGTAGTACTTGGCTGTACACATTTTCCTTTACTTACCGATGAATTAATGCAGGTTTTGCCGTCGGGAACTCGCTTAGTGGATTCCGGGGCGGCGATTGCGCGCAGAACGGCATGGCTACTTGAAAATGAAGCACCGCAAAGATTATCGAGTGAAGAGAATTTTGCTTGTTGCTTAGCGCTTACCCACGAAACCACACAATTACTACCTGTTTTGCAGCGCTATGGCTTTAAGGCATTGGTTAAAATCGATATCTAAAATCCTTTTGTGCAAAAAAGAAACGGTCAGTTAATTTTTTCGGAATCAGTACTTGCCAGCACGGGAATAGTCCCTATAATGCGCCACCAC
>NZ_JAEPBH010000051.1 GCF_016632365.1 Tenebrionibacter intestinalis
ATACGTGATATCACCCACCCATTTCTGATTCGGGCCGCTGGCGTAAAAGTCCTGCTTCAGCAGATTCTCTGAGACTGGCAGACCATGTTCGCGGTAACTGACCGGACTGAACTTTCGTGAAGCTTTCGCCCGCAGCCCCTGACGACGCAGGCTGGCTGCCACGGTTTTCACGTTGAACCGGTAACCCTGAGCACGAAGCTCATCCGTCAGGCGTGGCGCACCATAGCGTTGTTTTGCGTCACTGAATGCTTCCCGGACGACGTTATCACAGACAAGGCGGAACTGCTGACGCCGGTTTATATGATAACGACGCTGATGCCAGACGTACCAGCCGCTACGGGCAACCTGAAGTACACGACACATGGCCTTGATACTGAACTCAGCCTGATGTTTTTCGATGAAGACATACTTCATTTCAGGCGCTTCGCGAAGTATGTCGCGGCCTTCTGGAGAATGGCCAGTTCCTCATCCCGTTCTGCCAGTTGACGCTTCAGACGGGCGATCTCAGCGGACATCTCCTGTTCGCGTACAGAAGAAGAGAGCTGATTTTGCTGTTTGATTCGCCAGTTGTAGAGCTGTGATTCATACAGGCTAAGTTCGCGGGCGGCAGCGGCCACCCCAATGCGTTCAGCCAGTTTCAGGGCTTCCTGACGAAATTCAGGCGAGTGCTGCTTGCGTGGCTTTTTGGTGGTTGACGCTGGTTTTGTCATGTGAGTCACCTCTGGTTGAGAGTTTACTCACTTAGTCGCGTGTCCACTATTACTGGGTAAGATCAATGAACCGTACCGGGTTTCCTGGAGACTAAACTCTCAGTGAAAGGAGGTCTGTGGCCGTCGTTTTCGCACGTTCAATGTCGTTGATGACTTTAACCGTGAGGCATTGTCGATTGAAATCGATCTGAATCTGCCAGCCCCACGAGTGGTCCGGGTGCTCGACAGGATCGCGGCAAACCGTGGCTATCCTGCCATGCTTCGCATGGATAACGGACCGGAATTTATCTCGCTGGCACTGGCTGATTGGGCAGAGAAACATGCAGTAAAACTGGCGTTTATCCAGCCGGGTAAGCCAACGCAGAACGCTTTCATTGAGCGTTTTAACCGGACATACCGTACAGAAATACTCGATTTTTATCTGTTCAGAACGCTGAATGAGGTGCGGGAAATCACGGATAAATGGTTATCAGAATATAATTGTGAACGCCCGCATGAATCGCTGAACAATATGACACCGGAGGAATATCGCCAACAACATTATCTGGCCGGGATCTCAAAAAATGCATGGAGCTAAAACGGGTCTGTTTACAGTACGCTTACAAGCGTAGCCGCAGGGGGGCGGTTAGGTTAACGGCCTGATAAGCGCGTCAGATAACAGCGCGTTACCGATCCGCTACCGCCTGGCGGTGAGACAAATGAGGCGGGAAAATAATGAAAGCGCGGCCTGTAACATTGCGCAGGAGATAAAAGAAGAGGTTTCCGGTTATTTTACAGGGGCTGCGAAGCCCCCTTTCCCGCCGCGGCGGATTACACCGGCATACTCATGACTTCCTGGTATGCGCTGACCAGTTTATTACGCACCTGCACCCCAAGATTCAGCGCCAGGGACGATTTCTGCATGTCCACCATCACATCGTTCAGGCTGACGTCCGGCGCGCCGAGCATAAACTTTTCCGTCTGCATTGACGCATGGTTACGTACTTCATTCAGGCTTTTTACGCTGTTCATTAGCAAGTCTGAAAAATTAACCTCGGTTTTATTCTGTAACGCATCGCCACGGCTAAAGGCCGGCGGCTGGATACCGCCTGACGCCTGCGCAGCCAGCGCCTGCATATTCTCAATAACACTATTTATTGCCGCAACGGCCATATTCTCACCTTAAAACAATGTGTCCGATTTGTGCGCAGGTTGCGCAATATTTAGCCGTCATGAAATGAGGCCAGTCTCAGAGGTACGCACCATAACACAGCGGACGTTCATCAAAGCCGGTAAAAGCAGGCAAAAACGTAGGCTTATCCGTCCATCAATCCCGGCCGGAATCGCGAATAATATGTGCCCCGAAGTCAGACGGTAATGTGTGACCCTGAGCATCGGGCGAACCCGTGTGCAACACATTATTGCAAGCAGCTTCATTAAGAATATCAGGCAGGAATATGGCATGAGTGGCCAGTCAAACGGCATCAACACGAATAAAACTGCAGGCTTTATGGCCCAACTGGAACGTTTTCGTGCGAATCCCAGACTTCTTTTACTCGTTTCCATAGCCGCAGCGGTCGCTATCGTTATCGCTGCGCTGCTGTGGGCCAGGTCGCCAGACTACCGCGTGCTGTACAGCAACATCAGCGATCAGGACGGCGGCGCTGTCATCGCGCAGCTTGAGCAAATGAACATTCCGCACCGCTTTAGCAGCGGCAGCGGCGCGATTATGGTTCCGGCGGATAAAGTACACGACGCGCGCCTGAAGCTGGCCCAACAAGGGCTGCCGAAGGGCGGCGCCGTCGGTTTTGAGCTGCTGGATAAAGAAAAATTCGGCATCAGCCAGTTCAGCGAGCAGGTGAATTACCAGCGCGCGCTTGAAGGCGAGCTGGCGCGAACGATGGAAACGCTTGGCCCGGTGCGCAACGCGCGCGTTCATCTGGCTATTCCTAAACCCTCTTTATTTGTGCGTGAGCAGAAACAACCCACGGCTTCCGTCACCCTGAATTTGCATCCGGGCCGTACGCTGGACAACGGCCAGGTGAGCGCTATTGCCTATATGGTTTCCAGCGCGGTGCCAGGCTTGCCGGTGGGTAATGTGACCGTTGTGGATCAGAACGGCCGGCTGCTAACGCAGTCCGGCGGTGATGAGCAATCGCTTAACGCATCGCAGTTGAAATATGTCGCGGAAGTAGAGGCGGATTATCAGCAGCGTATACAGTCAATTCTTGCCCCGATGCTGGGCAGCCAGAATGTACACGCGCAGGTTACCGCACAAATCGACTTCTCTACGCACGAGCAGACCGCAGAGCAGTATCAGCCGAACAATAGTCCGGAAAAAATGGTGCTTCGCAGCCGTCAGACCAGCCAGAGTCAGCAGGCGGGCATGGGGTCTGTGGGCGGCGTGCCGGGCGCGCTAAGCAACCAGCCCGCGCCGCCGCCGAGCGCGCCGATTGAAACGCCGCCTGCTCAGGGGCAGGCTAATAACAACGCCGCCAATAATAACGCCGCAGCGAATAATACGACCAACCGAACCACGACCGCGCAGAGCGGGCCTTACAGTAACCGCAGCGATGAAACCGCCAACTATGAAGTTGACCGCACGCTGACCCATACCAAACGCGGCAAAGGCGCTATTGAACGCCTGTCCGTAGCGGTAGTGGTTAACTACCAGAAAAATGAAGAAGGTAAACCGGTTGCGTTGAGCGAAGCGCAGATGGCGCAGATAAACCAGCTAGTGCGCGGCGCTATGGGATATTCAGAGAGCCGCGGCGACAACCTGAGCGTGGTGAATTCACTGTTTACTGAAAACAACACGTTCAGCGCCGAACTGCCGTTCTGGAAACAGGATAAGTTCTTCGACCAGATGATGTCCGTTGCGCGCTATCTGGTGGTATTGCTGATTATTTTCCTGCTGTGGCGCATGGGTATCCGCCCGCAGTTGGAAAAGCAGCGCGAGCTGACGCGTATGCGCATTGAAGCAGAAAAAGAAGCGCAGAAGGCGAAGCCGGAAACGCCGCGCCAGAACAGCCGTGCCGAGTTGGAAGAAAGCGCCCGTGCGCAGCTACGCACTGAAACCGAAATCCACAGCCAGAACATTCGTAACATGGCCGATCAGGAGCCGCAGGTGATTGCGCTGGTGATTCGCCAATGGATGACTAAAGAGCAGGGCAAGTAATGAATGCTATCGAAAAAAGCGCCATCCTGATGATGACGCTGGGCGAAGTTCGCGCGGCCGAGGTGTTCAAACACCTGAACAACCATGAGGTCACGCAGATCAGTACCGCAATGGTGCATCTGACCAGTTTTACTCATGAGCAACTGGCGTCGGTGTTGCGTGAATTTCACAAAGATGCCGCTGAGTTTGCCGCGCTGAGCGTTAATACCAGCGAATACGTGCGCAGCGTGCTGGTTAAGGCGCTTGGCGAAGAGCGCGCCTCCAGCCTGCTGGAAGATTTGCTGGATTCGCAGAGCGGCACCAACGGTATTGAAACCCTGAACTTCATGGAACCGCAGACGGTTTATGATCTGATTCGCGACGAGCACCCGCAGATAATCGCCACGATACTGGTTCACCTCAAGCGTGGCCAGGCGGCGGACGTGTTGGCGAAGTTTGATGACCGCGAGCGTAACGACATTATGCTGCGTATCGCGACCTTTGGCGGCGTGCAGCCGGCGGCGTTGCAGGAGCTGACCGAAGTGCTCAACAACCTGCTCGACGGACAGAATCTTAAGCGCAGCAAAATGGGCGGTATACGTCCGGCGGCGGAGATTCTGAACCTGATGAAATCGCAGCAGGAAGAAGCGGCTATCGAAGCGGTGCGCGAATACGACGGCGAGCTGGCGCAGAAAATCATCGACGAAATGTTCCTGTTCGAAAACCTGGTGGAGGTAGAAGACCGCAGCATCCAGCGCATCCTGCAGGAAGTGGAAAACGAATCGCTTATCGTTGCGCTCAAGGGCGCCGAGCAGGGGCTGCGCGACAAATTCTTCCGCAATATGTCGCGTCGCCAGGCCGAGATACTCAGCGAAGACCTCAATTCGCGCGGCCCGGTACGTATGTCTCAGGTGGAAACCGAGCAGAAAAATATTCTTATGGTCGTGCGTCGTCTGGCCGAGACCGGCGAGATTGTAATCAGCGGCAGCGAGGACGAATATGTCTGACGCGCAACACAAAGGGAGCTGGCGTCGCTGGATGCCGGATGACCTCAACGACCCCTTTAACGCTCCGCTGGAGGAGATGCCAGCCGACACCGCGGGCGGCGACGAACGCAGCGCGGAAGACGTTAAAGCGGAGCTTCAGCGTCTGCGCCACCACGCGCAACAGCAGGGCTACGCTGAAGGGTTGAAAAAAGGTGAAGAAGAAGGCCGTATGCAGGGGTACGCCAGCGGCCTTGAAGAAGGCAAAAAGGCGGGCGTTGAACAGGGTCTGGCGCTGGCGAAAGCCGAGCAGCAGGCTATAACCGAACGTTTTAACGCGCTGTTGAAGGATTTTAACGCCACGCTGGAAGGCCTGGACGAGGTTATCCCGGCGCGCCTGGTGCAGATGGCGCTCACGGCGGCGCGTCAGGTCATTGGCCAGGCGCCCGTGGCCGACGCCAGCGCGCTGGTAGACCAGGTGCGCAGACTGCTCCATGAGGAGACGCTGTTTAACCGCCAGCCGCAGTTGTGGGTCAGCCCGGAGGATTACCCGCTATTGCAGGAACAGTTGGGCAGTACGCTGGAGCATCACGGATGGCAGCTTTATTCCGACGGTAAAATTCTGCGCGGCGGCTGCCGTATTTCTTCCGTTGACGGCGAGCTGGACGCGACCCTGGATACCCGTTGGGAAACGCTGTGCAGCCTTGCGCAAACGGAGAGCCGGGTATGACCGCGCGGCTTGACCGCTGGCTAAGTTCGCTAAGCCAGTGCGAAAAACAGATGAAACGCCTCGTGCCTTACCGCCAGTACGGCAGACTCACCCGCGCCACCGGTCTGGTGATGGAGGCGACCGGCCTGCAGCTACCGATTGGCACTACCTGCATTATTGAACGTAATAACGGCGTGAGCATTGACCGGGTAGAAAGCGAAGTGGTGGGCTTTAACGGCCAGCAGCTTTTCCTGATGCCGCTTGAAGAGGTAGACGGCATTCTACCCGGCGCGCGCGTTTATGCGCCGGGCATGGTAAACGGCCTGCCGCCGGGCAAACAGCTTCCCCTTGGCCCGGCGCTGCTGGGCCGCGTGCTTGACGCCAGCGCGCGTCCGCTCGACGGCAAACCCGCGCCGGACACCGGCTATCGCGCGCCGCTTATCACGCCGCCGTTTAACCCGCTCCAGCGTGTGCCTATCCATAACGTGCTGGATACCGGCGTGCGCGCCATTAACGGTATGTTGACCATTGGTAAAGGCCAGCGCGTCGGCCTGTTTGCAGGATCCGGCGTGGGGAAAAGCGTGCTGCTTGGCATGATGGCGCGCTACACCCAGGCGGACGTCATCGTCGTGGGGTTGATTGGCGAGCGCGGGCGCGAAGTAAAAGATTTTATTGAAAATATTCTCGGTGACGAAGGCCGCAAGCGGTCTGTGGTGATTGCCGCTCCGGCGGACGTGTCGCCACTGCTACGTATGCAGGGCGCGGCCTACGCTACGCGTATTGCGGAAGACTTTCGCGATCGCGGTAAAGACGTGCTGCTAATAATGGATTCGCTTACCCGCTATGCGATGGCGCAGCGTGAAATCGCGCTGGCGATTGGCGAACCGCCGGCCACCAAAGGGTATCCGCCTTCAGTCTTTGCCAAACTCCCCGCGCTGGTGGAGCGTGCCGGCAACGGCACCCAGGATGGCGGCTCGATCACGGCGTTCTACACCGTATTGACGGAAGGCGACGATCAGCAGGATCCGATCGCCGACTCGGCGCGTGCGATCCTGGACGGCCACGTGGTGTTGTCGCGTCGCCTTGCCGAATCGGGCCACTATCCGGCTATTGATATTGAAGCTTCCATCAGCCGCGCAATGACTGAGCTAATCACGCCCGATCACTACAAAAAAGTAAAAACATTTAAGCAACTGCTCTCCAGCTATCAGCGCAACCGCGACCTGATAAGCGTAGGCGCCTATGCCGCCGGTAGCGATCCGCAGCTCGATCGGGCTATCAAACTGTATCCCCAGTTGGAAGCCTGGCTACAGCAGGATATTTATGAACGCAGTGGCTACGAGGAGTCGCGCGAAGGGTTGTTTGCGCTATTCCCCGATTCACCTTCTCAATAATTTCAGGAGTGACGTATGGCAACGGCTTCACCTATGGACACCCTCAGGGAAATTGCAGAAGAGGCTTTGCAGGATGCGACCACACAGTTGGGAAAAATGCGCCAGGCCTGCGCGCAGGCGGAAGCACAGCTTAACCAGCTTATTAATTATGAACTGGAGTATCGCCAGCAGTTGCACCAGAACATGACGTCGCAAGGGATGGCCGCCACCAACTGGATGAACTATCAGCAGTTTATGACATCGCTTGATCGCACGCTTGAAAACCACCGCCAGCACGTTTCGCAGTGCCAGCAACGCGTGAATCTGGCGCTGACCAACTGGCAGGAGAAAAAGCAGCGTCTCAACGCGTTTGAGACGCTCAGAGACCGGGCATTGGCAAAACAGCTTCATAAAGAAAACAAGCTGGACCAGAAAATGATGGATGAATATGCGCAACGCGCCAGCATGAGGAAAGAGACACGATGATCCCCAACATTCTGTTCACTGCCGGCGCGGGGAAAGTTGCCGCGACATCGCCTGACGCCGCGGCGGCGGACGCCGAACCGGGCTTTGCCGGGTTGCTGGACGCCCATCTGGGCGGCGAGGCGTCAGCGGCGGGCGCTATAACCCAGACGACGCTCTCGGCCAAAGAGCTGGCGCAGCATATTCGTGAAATACTTGAAAGCGGCAAAATGCCGGATGGGCTGGCGCTGGAAAGCGGCCAGGCGCAGCAACTGCAACAGTGGCTGGCGCAGTTGACGTCCGGCGGGCCGCAGAGCGCGGAGAAAGGCGACGCTCTGCTGGCGAAAGCGGCGACGCGTGAAGCGGCGGCTGCCGCTGACGGCGGCCTGCTGCTAAAAGGCATGCAGAACGGCCAGAGCGACGGCGCAAACGCTGTATCGCCGTCGGTCGCCGCCGGTCAGGCGCCGACCTCCGGCACGGCGATCCCCGCGCTGGTGACTTCGCCGCTGGATACCGAAAAACGCCGTCACGGCAACGAACAGATAGCGCAGCCGGAAACGGCCGCGCTACAGGCGAAAGCGGTCCGCAGCGGCGCGGCCGATAACGCGGGCGCGTCGGCGCTGGCGCAGGATACGACGGCAATACAGACCCACGCCAACGCTACGCATGAAGCTTCGCCGCTTAATGCAGCGCTGCTGCGTCTGGCGCCGGAAGGCAATGTGGTGACACACGCAAACGCGCTGGCAACGGCCAGCGCCAACGCCGCGCCGGTGCTTAGCCAGCCGGTAGGCACCGCAGCCTGGCAGCAGGCGCTGAGCCAGCAGGTGACTATGTTTACCCGCAACGGCATCCACAATGCTGAGCTGCGCCTGCATCCCCAGGAGCTTGGAGCGCTACAGCTAAATATTCGCATGAGCCAGGAGCAGGCCCAACTGCATATTGTGTCTGAAAACCACTACGTGCGCGCCGCGCTGGAAGCGGCGATGCCGCAGCTTCGCACCGCGCTGGCCGAGGCGGGCATTGCGCTGAATCAAAGCAGCGTCAGCGCCGACAATGCCGCCCCCTGGCAGCAGGCAGGGCAGGAGCAAAACGGTGGCGGACAGGGCGGCGGCCAGCACGGCGGCAATGAAGGATTTGCGCAGGAAGAGGGGGACAATACGGCCGCTGAAATCCGCAGTATCGCGCGTCCGGGCGGCGTGGATACCTTCGCCTGATCCCGTTTTAAAGGCCGAGGTGGCGCTATTTTGCAGTGTTATTCGAACCATTGCTTCAAAAATTTGCTGCGATAATGTGCGCCATATTACAGCGCCGTGTGTGACATTTTTGCCACGGCGCTGGCAAGAAAGTTGTAAAAGGACCAGGAAAACCCATGCCAAAGAAAAATTCAGCGGGTGCGAAAAAGAAAGTACCGTTTGGCGCTATTTTGCTCGCATTGATTGCCGTTGGCGCCTGCGCCATTGCCGGTTATACCTGGTACGAGCTCAAACACGTTAAGACACAAATTGCCGGCGGGGAAGAAGTGAAACCGGAAGTGGTTAACCAGCCTCCGGTTTATATGCCGCTGGAAACGTTTACCGTCAGCCTGAAGCCGACGGACGAAGACGCCGATCGCGTGCTGTATATTGGCCTGACGCTGCGCCTGAAGGATGAAGAATCCCGCAAGCTGCTCGCAGAGTTTCTGCCGGAAATTCGTAGCCGCCTGTTGGTGCTGCTGTCGCAGCAAACGGCTGACAACCTGGCGACTGACGCAGGTAAAACGTCGCTGGTAGGGCAGATTAAAGAAGTGCTTAATAAGCCTATCGACAACCGGTCAGCGGCAGTGGCTGACGTGCTGTACAACGCCTTTATCCTGCGGTAAACCACATGTCTGACAGCATCTTATCCCAGGCCGAAATTGACCGCCTGCTCAACGGCGGCAGCGGTGCAGAAAGTGAGCCGACAGCGGAGAATTCAGCGCTGTCGGATGATAATGTCACGCCTTACGATCCGAATACGCAGCGTCGCGTGGTTCGCGAGCGGCTTCATTCGCTGGAGATAATTAACGAGCGCTTTGCCCGCCAGTTCCGTATAGGCTTGTTCAATTTGCTGCGTCGCAGCCCGGACGTCACCGTCGGAAATATTAAGATCCAGCCGTATCACGAGTTTGCGCGCAATTTGCCGGTGCCGACCAACCTGAATCTGGTGCACCTTAATCCGCTGCGCGGAACGTCGCTGTTTGTGTTTTCGCCAAACCTGGTGTTTATCGCCGTGGATAACCTGTTTGGCGGTGACGGACGCTTCCCGACCAAGGTGGAGGGGCGTGAATTTACGCCGACCGAGCAGCGCATTATTAAGCGCATCCTGAATATGGCGCTCGATGCTTACAGCGAAGCGTGGAGCACCATTTATAAGCTTGATGTTGAGTATGTGCGCGCTGAGATTCAGGTGAAATTCACGAACATCACCACGTCGCCGAACGATATCGTGGTGACAACGCCGTTTTATGTGGAAATTGGCGCACAAAGCGGCGAATTCGATATTTGTATTCCCTTTAGCATGATCGAGCCGCTAAGGGAACTGCTGACCAACCCGCCGCTGGAAAATTCACGCCAGGAAGATGAAAAATGGCGCGACGTGCTGGCCTCACAGGTGAAAGATTCGGAGGTGGAACTGGTGGCGAACTTCGCCCATGTCCCAACGCGCCTGTCAAAAGTACTGAAGCTTCAAAAAGGCGACATTATCCCCATTGACGCTCCGGAAAAAACCGAGGTGACGGTGGACAATGTGCCGGTGTTGACCGGTAAGTACGGCAGTCTGAATGGCCAGTACGCTCTGAAGGTTGAGCGTCTGTTTAACTCCGCATTACAGTCTCTGAACGACGAGGAATTACCCCATGAATGATACCCAACAGCCGTCCAGCCCGGAAAAGGAATCTGTGGACGATCTTTGGGGCGAGGCGATGAGCGAACAGCTCAACGCTGAAAGTAGCACCGTTTTCCAGGCCCTGGATAAAGAAAACCCGCAAGCCAATTTGTCTGCCGACCTCGACCTGATTCTGGATATTCCCGTCAAAATGACGGTGGAGTTAGGGCGGACCAAAATGACAATTAAAGAGCTGCTGCGCCTGAGTCAGGGTTCGGTGGTGTCGCTGGACGGCCTTGCCGGCGAACCGCTGGATATTTTGATCAACGGCTACCTTATCGCCCAGGGCGAAGTTGTGGTGGTGTCCGATAAATTCGGCATTCGTATTACCGATATCATCACGCCGTCAGAGCGTATGCGTCGTTTGAGCCGCTAATGAAAACAGGCGTTACAGTTTCGACCGCCGCGCAGGGGGCGTCGCCCGTCGCCACGCCGGGGTCGATTATGATGAATGTGGGCGGGGCGTTGGTTTTTATCCTGCTGTTTATTCTGGCGATAGCCTGGCTGGTGCGCCGGTTTAATCTGACGTCGCTAAAGCATCCCGGCAGCCGTTTGCTGAGCGTTAAAAGCCAGTGTTCGCTGGGGCAAAAGGCGCAGGTCGCTGTAGTGGAAATTGAGGGCAAGTGGCTGGTGTTGGGCGTGACCGCCGAGCAGGTAACGCACCTGCACACGCTGGATGCGCCTGTACAGGAGGTTGAGACCGCAACAGGGAAACCCGCCGTAGATTTTCAGGCGGCGCTGGCGTCGCTGTTAAAGAAAGGTCGTAAACCGGAGTCACCGCAATGAGTGTTAACCTGGGGTCTGTGGCCCGCCGTCTGCCCTGGCCCATGCTGCTGGCGCTGACGATTGCGCTGCTGCTGCCCGTCCACGGCGCGTTTGCCGCACAGACGGGAATGATTATCAGCAAACCGCTGCCCGGCGGCGGAGAAAGCTGGTCGCTGCCGGTACAGACGCTGGTGCTGCTGACGTCCTTGACGTTTCTGCCCGCAATCCTGCTGATGATGACCGGTTTTACCCGCATTATTATTGTGCTGGGCCTGTTGCGTAATGCGCTGGGCACGCCGTCGTCGCCGCCTAATCAGGTGCTGCTTGGGCTGGCGTTGTTTTTGACGTTTTTCGTCATGTCGCCGGTGTTTGATAAGGTTTATCAGGACGCCTATCTGCCGCTGTCTGAAGACAAAATTAGTATGGAAACGGCGCTGGATCGCGCGGCCAGTCCGCTGCGCGAGTTTATGCTTCACCAGACGCGCGAAACCGATCTTGCGCTTTATTCGCGCCTGGCGAAAGAAGAGGCGTTCCAGGGGCCGGATGAAGTGCCAATGCGTATACTGCTGCCTGCGTTTGTCACCAGTGAGCTGAAAACCGCCTTCCAGATTGGTTTTACCATTTTTATCCCATTTCTGATTATCGATCTGGTGATTGCCAGCGTACTGATGGCGCTGGGGATGATGATGGTGCCGCCTGCCAATATTGCGTTGCCCTTCAAGCTTATGCTGTTTGTGTTGGTGGATGGCTGGCAACTGCTGGCAGGTTCGCTGGCCCAAAGCTTTTTTAGTTAACGAGGAATATCCATGACTCCTGAAAGCGTCATGGCGCTTGGCTACCAGGCCCTGCGCATTGGCTTATCAATGGCCGCGCCTATGCTGATTGCCGCGCTGGTAAGCGGGCTGGTGATAAGCATTCTTCAGGCTTCGACCCAGATTAACGAAATGACGCTGTCGTTCATTCCCAAAATCCTGGCCGTAACCCTGACGGTTGTGTGCGCGGGGCCGACGCTGCTCAACATGTACCTGGACTATATGCGTTCGCTGTTCGACAGCCTGCCTTATATCATTGGTTGATATGTATCACCTTGATATTTCTCAGGTAGGTATGGTAATGAGCCAGTATTTCTGGCCCAGTATGCGTGTGCTGGCGCTGTTTACCACCGCGCCTATCATCAGCGAGAAACAGATAAGTAAGCGCGTGAAGATTGGTCTGGCGCTGCTGATTTCCTTTCTGATTGCCCCTACGCTGCCGCCTGTGCAAATTGATATTGTCACCGTGACCGGCCTGTGGGTTGGGCTTCAGCAGCTTGTGGTTGGGGCTGCTATCGGCATCACGATGCAGCTAATTTTTGCTGCGGTGCGCATGGCGGGGGAAATAATCGGCCTGCAAATGGGGCTGTCATTCGCTACTTTCTTCGACCCGTCAGGCGGCCCGAACATGCCGGTAGTGGCGCGTTTGATGAACGTGCTTATGATTCTGCTGTTTCTCGCCTTTAACGGCCATCTGTGGATGATTTCTATTCTGGCAGACAGCTTCGCCGTTATCCCCATTAATCCGCAGCCGTTAAACGGCCAGGGCTTTATGGCAATAGTAAAAACCGGCGGTATTATCTTCTCGCATGGCCTGATGCTGGGGTTGCCTATCATTACGCTGCTGTTAACGCTGAATATTACGCTCGGCCTGCTCAACCGCCTGACGCCGCAACTTTCTATTTTTGTCGTGGGTTTCCCGCTGACGCTTACCATAGGCATGGTAGCGATGTCGCTGATGATGTATACGCTGGCGCCGTTTGCTGAATACCTGATAAGCGATGTCTTCGAGCGCCTGACGCAGATTATGGGCGGCATTGGGTAAGGCGCTGGAGATAATCCCTGAATCCCCGCTGTAAGTGCGTGCTTACTTACAAAATTATCCCCGATAACGCCGGTATGATGTACCCTTT
This sequence comes from Tenebrionibacter intestinalis, assembly GCF_016632365.1. Lineage (GTDB taxonomy): Bacteria > Pseudomonadota > Gammaproteobacteria > Enterobacterales > Enterobacteriaceae > Tenebrionibacter > Tenebrionibacter intestinalis. Next base: position 12,985 of record NZ_JAEPBH010000051.1, read on the forward strand.
TATCGGCGCGCTCTTTTTAAACGCATAAAGGCTGCCGTTATACGCCGCGACAGCCCGGCGGCGTTGTAAAAATGGCACGGCTTCGCCTGTGTATCAGGGGGGGCTTAATCCCCTTCCTGCCTCGCTTTTTCTACCCGTACACCCGGTTGGTTTTTTTGCATTAATCCCGATTAACCTATTTTTGTTAAAATAATCATCCATATATATCCTTAAATTAAAAATATAAACTTGGCATGCTCTTAATTTTTGGGTGTTTCTTTATATGAGGACTAATCTTAACTTCAGCGATTCCGCGCTGATGTGTTTCAGCCCGGCGCGCGTTAATTTTCCGTGGTAAGGGAGAACAAAATGGTCACTCAAGATACGTATCCAAAAAGTCATTATGAAGAAGTGCACGTTGTAGGAAACCGATTTCCCGGAAGGCGTATTTCGTGGAGCGCGGTCTTCGCCGGGGTGATTATCTCCATCGTCATCTACGCGCTGCTTGAGCTGCTGGGCGTGGCAGTGGGCGCCAGCACTGTTGATCCGCTGAAAGAACAGAACCCGGTTGATGGCCTGGGCATGGGCGCTGCTATCTGGACTTGCATCAGTATGATGATTTCGGCGGCGGCCGGGGGATATTTAACCGGGCGTCTGTCGCCGCGTGAAGGCGCGCTGCATGGGCTGCTGATGTTTGGCGTGAATACCATTATCTTCCTGATGTTGATGACCATGCTGGCAAACAGCGTGGTAAGCGGCACCATGAATGTGGTCGGCGCCGGGCTACGTACCGTAGGCGCCAGCGTTGGCGCTGTGATGCCGCATGCGACGCAGGCGGTGAAGGAGCAGATGGATGAAAACGGTATTAATCTGGATGATTTGAAAAATGAGCTGACCACCACGCTGCGCCAGACCGGCAAGCCGGAACTGCAACCGGAGCGGCTTGAGCAGCGTGCTGAAAATGAGGTGGATAATGCGCAGCAGCAGGCGGCTGCGGCGGGCGATCGTTCGCAGACGGCGGACCAGGACATTACCGGGTTTATCAATGGCCTGATTAGCCGTAACCAGGATACTTTCCAGGCCGCCGATCGCGAGGCCCTGAAAAATATCATCAAGGCCCGTACCGGTCAGACGGACGCGCAAGCTGAACAGACGGTTAATGACGCAGAGAAAACCTATCAGGCGGCGCGTGAGAAGTATAACGAATTGAAAAAACAGGCCGAACAGACAGCTCGTGAGGCCGGCGAAAAAGCCGCCGCCGCTACGGCGAAAATGGCGTGGTTTAGCTTCTTCTTACTGATTATCGAAGCCATACTGGCGACGGTCATGGGGAAAGTGGGACGTCGTTCTCAGCCGCTGCCGGCTGTGACGATGGAGCGTACCGATCGCCTGTAAACTAACCGGCTAATTTTGTTCGATAACAGGGGGCTTTTGCTGCTTGGCCCCCCGCAGTCTCAGTGGCCGGTCAGCATTCGCTGACCGGCTCAGTTTGTTGACAAAGAAGGAAAAAACGGGGTTTTTCCTACTTTGTGGTAAGCAGGCGAAAATCAATACATTGATTTTCCTTATTTTTTTGTATTTCATCCATCCTGCCTGCGACAGGATGGGGTTTGTCAGCAGTCTCGGCCGGTCAGCATACGCTGACCGGCTCAGATTGTTGACAAAGAAGGAAAAAACGGGGTTTTTCCTTCTTTGTGGTAAGCAGGCGAAAATCAATGCTTTGATTTTACTTATTTTTTTATTGTATTTCATCTATCCTGCCTGCGACAGGATGGGGTTTGTCAGCAGTCTCGGCCGGTCAGCATACGCTGACCGGCTCAGATTGTTGACAAAGAAGGAAAAAACGGGGTTTTTCCTTCTTTGTGGTAAGCAGGCGAAAATCAATACTTTGATTTTCCTTATTTTTTTGTATTTCACCCATCCTGCCTGCGACAGGATGGGGTTTGTCAGCAGTCTCGGCCGGTCAGCATACGCTGACCGGCTTTTTTTATCCTCAGGCTTCAGAATGTAATAACTTTCGCCCGGTTAGCGGTAGTTTACCGTCAGATGCTGTCTCACGACATTAACCGGCGGGCGTAGCTGTCCGCGCGCATTAACAGCGTAAATGAAACGAAAGCCGTCGTCGGGCTTCATGGCGGCGGGCAACGCGCGCTGGCCTGCCAGCGCGTCGAGCGCCACGCACCGCGCCTGGGTGCAAAGCTTAATTTGCAGCCCCGGCGGCGGCGGGTTCAGTAGCGTAATGCGCCAGCTAATACGGGTGATGCTGGCGCTGGCTGGAATGGGGCCGTTTGGCGTGAGCAGGGGGCCGGACATTGTCTGGCTGCCGACGTTGAGTAAAATCCCGCCGCTTTCGCGGCTCCAGGCGCCGCTGGCGGCCTGGGCCAGCAGCGGCAGGCTAAACAGCAGCACGGTAAGTAGGCGGGTCATCACTGCTGGCCTCCGACGATAGCGCTCATGCGAATGGGACGATGGTTGGCGATTTCCATATTGGACATAACCACCAGTTGCGGCAAAGCGCGACGCAGAAAACGGGACAGCATCAGGCGCAATACGTGGTTGACCAGCAGCACCGGCGGCGCGCCCATCGCTTCCTGGCGCTGCAACGCGCGCTCGGTCTGGATCATCAGGTTTTCTGCGATACCCGGTTCCAGCCCGCTGCCGCTCTGCGATGCCTGCATCAGGATGCGTTCAAGTCCGACATCAAGGCCGATTACCTGCATTTCGCCGGAGCCGGGGAACCACTGATGCGTGATCGCACGGCCCAGCTTCACGCGCACCAGCGCGGTCAGTTCATCCGGATCGGTCTGGCCCGGCGCATGTTCGGCCAGCGCTTCGATAATAGAGCGCATGTCGCGAATGGATACACGTTCGCTAAGCAGATTTTGCAGCACTTTATGCAGCACGGTGAGACTGATCGACCCCGGAATCAGATCTTCGGTCAGTTTCGGCATGTCTTTAGTGATGCGATCCAGAAGCTGCTGGGTTTCCTGGCGGCCAAACAGATCGCTGGCGTTCATGGCAATCAGATGGTTGAGGTGCGTCGCCATAACGGTACTGGCGTCAACAACGGTGTAGCCCTGTACCTGCGCCTGCTCGCGCAGCACTTCATCAATCCATACCGCTTCCAGGCCGAAGGCCGGCTCCTGGCACGGTTGTCCGTTGAGCTCGCCGACCGCGTTGCCAGGGTTGATAGCCATCCAGCGTTCAGGCTGCGTTTCGCCGCTGCCGATTTCCACGCCCTTCATCAGGATACGGTAGTGCGTCGGCGGCAGATCGAGGTTATCGCGAATGTGTACCACCGGCGGCAGGAAGCCCATATCCTGCGCGAATTTTTTACGGATGCCGCGAATTCGGCCCAGCAGCTCGCCGCTCTGTGCGCCATCCACCATCGGAATCAGGCGATAGCCGACTTCCAGACCAAGCATGTCTTCAAACTGCACATCCTGCCAGGTGGCCTCGGCAGCCTGTAGCGACTCTTTCCTGACGGGATCGCCGTCAATGCCGCCTGCGGCGGAGCCAGGCGTTTTACCGCCCTGGGCATTTTCGCCGCGCATATACCAGGCCAGGGCCAGCAGCCCAAGCGTGAACAGCAGAAAGACAAAATTCGGCATACCCGGAATCAAGCCCAGCAGGCCGAGGACGGCTGCGGCCAGCACCATAACTTTCGGGTTTTTGAACAGTTGAGAGAACATCTGTTCGCCCACGTCCTGTTCGTTGGCTACGCGGGTGACGATAACCCCGGCTGCGGTGGAGATAATCAGCGCCGGGATCTGGGCGACCAGACCGTCGCCGACAGCCAGCAGAACATAGGCCTGGCCCGCTTCGCCAAACGCCATACCGTGGCTAAGCATCCCGACCAGCAGGCCGCCTATCATTTCAATGACCAGTATGAGTATCCCGGCGATGGCGTCGCCGCGAACGAATTTACTCGCACCATCCATAGAGCCATAAAAATCGGACTCCTGGGTAACTTCGCAACGGCGGCGCTTTGCCTCTTCTTCGCCGATGAGGCCCGCGTTAAGGTCGGCATCGATCGCCATCTGTTTGCCGGGCATGCCGTCGAGGGTGAAGCGCGCGCCCACTTCTGCGATACGGCCCGCGCCTTTGGTGATAACCATAAAGTTAATAACCACAAGGATAGCGAACACCACGATACCGATAGCGAAGTTGCCGCCCACGAGGAAGTGACCGAAGGCTTCGACCACGTGGCCTGCCGCATCTGATCCGGTATGCCCTTCCATCAATACAATACGCGTGGAGGCGACGTTCAGCGCCAGCCTGAGCAGGGTTGAGAACAGCAATATGGTTGGGAAGGCGGCAAAATCCAGCGTTCGCTGGGTAAACATCGCCACCATCAGAATCATCAGTGAAAGGACGATATTAAAAGTGAAGAACAGATCCAGCATGAAGGCCGGCAGCGGCAGTACCATCATTGCCAGAATCAGCATGATAAGTATCGGCCCGGCCAGTACTTGCCACTGGGTTTCTTTAAAGTTGGGTAAGCGTAGCTTTGTGGCGAGATTTGCCATCAGTGTTTACTCTCTCGTGCAAAGTCCAGTTCAGAAGGGACCGAAATATTCTTTGGTTTGCGCGGGATAAGCCCGCCTTCTTTACGCCAGCGGCGCAGGCCATACACCCAGGCCAGCACCTCGGCGACCGCGCTGTAGAGCGCCGCCGGAATGGGCTGGCCGATTTCGCTATGTTTGTAGAGCGCGCGCGCCAGCGGCGGCGCTTCAAGCATTGGTATCCTGTGTTCGTTACCCAGTTCGCGGATGCGCAACGCTATCGCGCCTGCGCCTTTCGCCAGCACTTTCGGCGCAGCCATCGCCCCTTCTTCATAGCGCAGAGCGACGGAGTAGTGCGTTGGGTTGTTCACAATAACGTCGGCTTTGGGGACGTCGCTCATCATGCGGCGTTGAGCGGCAGCGCGCTGTTGCTGCCTGATGCGCCCTTTGATGTGCGGATCGCCTTCCTGCTGCTTGAATTCGTCACGAATTTCCTGGCGCGTCATCCGCAGTTTTTTGAGATTGCTGGTTATCTGATAGAACACGTCGTAACCCACCATAGGAATAAGGCTCAGAATTATCAGCAGCATGCACTGAGCAATCAGCGACAGCGCATCGCCGATAGCGGCCAGAGGCGGCTGTTGCAGCAGGCGCAGCATGTTGGCCCAGTTGCCCCACAAATAAAGCCCGCAGGTGGCGGCAACCAGTGTGACCTTCAAAACCGCTTTCAGCATTTCTGATATAAACTGCTTAGAAAACATGCGCTTGATGCCAGGTAGCGGATTCATGCGCGAGAAGTTCGGCTTGAATGATTTGCCGCTAAAGTGCAGGCCGCCGAGCAGCACCGGCGAGCCGATCGCCACCAGCACCAGCCCCATCATCAGCGGCACCAGCGTGGAGACCGCGTTGAGAAACAGGCGGCCCATCTGATTTAGCATCAGCTTCGGATTGTGGATAAGGCCGTGGTTAAAGTTCAGCCCATCCTGCATCAGCAAACACAGATCGTGACCCATCGCGCGGCCTGTCGTCCACAACAGCGCCCAGCCCGCCACCAGCATCAGCAATGAGGTCAGCTCTTTGGAACGGGGAATTTGCCCCTCTTTTCGCGCTTTTTCTCGTCGTGTGGGTGTGGGGTCTTCTGTTTTTTCCTGGTCGCTTTCTTCAGACACGGTGGCTCGTCAGTGCTGGTGGTTAAATCGGGATTTTTCAGACTGAACAGGATGCCAAATTTTGCGCAAATCCATGCGGCGATAAAACGTCGCTTTTAGGCGCTTTTTCACTGATAGCGGCTATTGACCCGCGAAAAAGAGAAGAAAATGGAAAGCCAGCGCGGCGCGAACGTTAAAAACCGGGCGGCTGGCGAGTGGAGACAATGAAGCGTCGTTTAAAAACCGAGGCTATCGAGTAAGTCATCTACCTGATCCTGACTGGCGACAACGCCAGCGCGCGAGCTATCAATCTGCGGGCCATTCATCAGGCCGTTATTTTTGGGCTGCGGCTCAGTGCGCGCGGATTCCGGGATATTTTCCAGCAGAACCTGAATAAGCTCTTTTTCAATCTCCTGAATCATGTCCATCATGCGCTTGATGACCTGGCCTGTGAGATCCTGAAAATCCTGCGCCATCATGATTTCCATCAGATGTGCGTTGGTTTTGTCAGCAATATCCGGCGTTTCTTTGAGAAAACCGCGGGTGTCCCGCACCAGTTCGCGCGCCTGGGCAAGTTCAACCGGATTTTCAAACCAGGCGTCCCAGCGGCGGGTGAGATCCCCCGCCGTAGCGTGCAGGCGATCCTGCAATGGGCGCGCCGCGTCCACGCAATTTAGCACGGTATCCGCTGCCTGTGAGGTTTTACTTACCACGTAGCTCAGGCGTTCACGGGTATCAGGAATCGCTTCTGCCGCCTGAATGATGGTCTGGTCAAGGCCGAGTTCTTTCAGGCTGTCGCGTAGCAGCCGCGTCAGGCTGCCGATGCGTGAGATGATATCGTTAAGATTACCGGCCGCCTGGGCCGTGGCTATTGCATTCATGGAGCGTTACCATCCTAATTTCTCGAAGATTTTGCCCAGCTTTTCCTCAAGCGTGGCTGCGGTGAAGGGTTTTACTACGTAACCGCTGGCGCCGGCCTGCGCCGCAGCGATGATGTTTTCTTTTTTCGCTTCGGCGGTAACCATGAGTACCGGCATCTGGGCCATCGCCGGATCTTTACGGATTTCAGACAGCAGTTGTAACCCGTCCATGTTCGGCATGTTCCAGTCGCTGACCACGAAGTCGAATTTAGATTCGCGTAATTTATTAAGCGCGTCCTGGCCGTCTTCGGCTTCTTCTACGTTGTTAAAGCCCAGATCTTTAAGCAGATTGCGCACGATGCGGCGCATGGTGGCGAAATCGTCAACGACCAGGAAGCGCAGGTTTTTATCAGCCATGTTTCTGTATACCTCTGTAAAAATTAACAGTTCAGCGGCGCCAGGCGCCATAAGTTAAATACGTTGCGCCTGCCCGACGACGCTGTTCAACATTTTCTGGCTAATATTGTCCAGATCGATAATGTCGCAGGCCGCGCCTGCGGCAATAGCTTCACGCGGCATGCCGAAGACCACGCAGCTTCTCTCGCTTTGCGCCAGTGTGCGGGCGCCGGCGTTGCGCATGGCCAGCAGGCCTGCGGCGCCGTCATTGCCCATACCCGTCAGTATGACGCCCACGGCGTTACTTCCGGCGGCGCGCGCAACGGAATGAAAGAGAATATCTACCGACGGACGATGGCGGTTAACCGGCGGTGCGTCATTAAGGCGGATATGGTAGTTCGCCCCGCTACGCGCCAGTTCCATGTGAATATCTCCCGGCGCGATATAAGCATGGCCCGGCATGACGCGCTCGCCGTCTTGTGCCTCTTTCACCGAGATTTGGCACAGTTTGTCCAGGCGCTCGGCAAAGGAGCGGGTAAAACCCGGCGGCATGTGCTGGGTAATGACCAGCGCCGGACTGGTGGGCGGCAGCGGCGTCAGCACCTGGCGTATCGCTTCAGTGCCGCCGGTCGAGGCGCCGATAGCGATGATTTTTTCACTGCCGACCAGCGGCGTTGTGGCCAGGCGTTTTGGCGCGGCAGCGGGGACGTGTCGTGAAACGCGCGCTCGCGAGGCGGCGCGAATTTTATCGGCGATGGCATCGCTGTAGTGCAGCATACCTTCACGCAGACCGATCTGCGGCTTGGTGACGAAATCCACCGCGCCTAATTCCAGCGCGTTAAGGGTGATTTCCGAGCCTTTGCTGGTGAGCGAAGAGACCATGACGACCGGCATGGGGCGCAGACGCATCAGGCGTTCCAGGAAATCGAGACCATCCATGCGCGGCATTTCTACGTCCAGCGTCAGGACATCCGGATTGTATTGTTTGATCAAATCCCGGGCGATGAGCGGATCGGGCGCGGTCGCTATCATTTCCATATCGGCATGGCTGTTGACGATTTCTGTCATCAGTTGACGAATCAGCGCCGAGTCATCAACGCACAAAACCTGTATCTTTTTCATCATTTATCCTTAGTCAATCCGTATACGGACTGGCCCTGCAGATAGAATTCGCTGCTAAGCTGGCTGACGTGCTCGGAGTGGCCGGCAAACAGAACGCCGCCTTCTTTCAGCATGCCCGCAAAGCGACGCAGAATTTTTCCCTGAGTTTCTTTATCGAAATAGATCATGACGTTACGGCAGAAAATGGCGTCAAACGGGCCGGGTACGTTCCAGTTGGCGTCCAGAAGATTAAGCGCCTGATACTGAATGGAAGAGAGCAGCTCCGGGCGTACCCGCACTTTGCCTTCCTGGTTGCCGGTACCGCGCAGGAAGTATTTCTTTTTCTGTACTTCCGTTAGCTTGGCGATATCCAGTTGGCGATAAATACCGCGTGAGGCGGTTTCCAGCACTTCAGTATCGATGTCGGTCGCCCATATCCGGGGGCCGCCGACGCTGCGACCCAGCACTTCGTCAAGCGTAATAGCGATAGAGCAGGGTTCTTCGCCGGTAGATGCGGCGGTGCTCCACACGGTGTAGTTTCCTTTACGGGCGCGGGCGTGCTCGGCCAGTATCGGGAAATGGTAAGACTCGCGGTAAAATGCGGTCAGGTTAGTCGTCAGGGCGTTGATAAATGATTGCCATTCTTCGCTGTGGCTATGACTTTCCAGCAGCGCCAGATACTGCGAAAAGTTGTCCAGATTCAACGCCCGCAGGCGGCGCGAAAGACGGTTGTAAACCATGTCTCGCTTGTTATCCGCCAATACGATACCGGCGCGCTGATAAATCAGGGCGCTAATTTTTTTGAACTCGTTCTCGGTGAGTGGAACACGAGCCATGAGTCGGTTGATGTTGTCACACAACTGAGTGCCGGTTGGATTATTCATGTACTGCTTCTCGTTTCATGAGCGTTCTTATTCCCTTTTGTTATCCGGCCAGCATGGTCTGATGTCGCGCGCCTGGCAGCGTTGGGATAACCTTATTCATTGTTATCGGCCGGAGGCGGAAATTCTTTAACCCGGCAGCGGAAGAATGCACAGAGCAAGCCATGAAATGAGGTGTTAAAAGCGCGGATAACGAAAACAGAAAAGGCGAACTGGAAACAATAACGTTACGTTATTACTCTTTTTAATGTTATAGCGATTGTGTCAGGGCGCCTCGTTACCGTGGAGGCGGTATTTGCCTGAGGAGAGAATAGCGAAGGCGGGGTATGCTGTTTTGGCCCGGGTAACCGTATATATATCGCTTTGTCTGAGGTAGCCTTATCGATTTCTGTACGGTTAGTTCAGGTAGTGGTTAAACGTTATTCATGATAACAACCTGGGGCGCGATTGGCTTAGTTAATACCATAAAACATATATATAAAATGCCTGTATTAATATTTTACGGAAATTTTTTATTTTTTCTTCACCTGGGGTAATTAATTTTTATTTATTAAAAGGTTATATGGCAATGGCTTGTGATGTTTGCTATTAACGTAAAGGGGGGTATCAGATACTATTATCGTTGTATACATACAGGTCGTAGAAGGGGCGGTTAATCAGGCAGAAAAAATGTGATCTGTATTATTAAATGCGGGTTATCAGAGATTAACAAAGGCGTCTGGACTATGTGGCCGCTTTAGTTTTCAGGAAGGCACAGCCTGTTACAGCAGGAAACAATACAGGCGCGCTGATGAAATTTTTCAACAGGGCGAGCGTATAACTGCCCGAAGCACGTGGCGCAACCGCGCTGATGGTGCACAAATCCGCTTTTCGTTGCTGAAAAAATTACTAGACTAGCCCCATAGATCACCAGACACTTCGCCTCTC
>NZ_JAEPBH010000052.1 GCF_016632365.1 Tenebrionibacter intestinalis
ATTTATAGCTGAAAGCTTCACGGAACCCCCAGCCTAGCTGGGGGTTTTCTATATACAACAAAACAGGCGCCCGAAGACGCCTGTTAATCGTTCAGCGCGCTGGCGCTTAGTGGCAACCGCAGCCACCGCCGCCGCAACCGCCTTTTTTACCGTGGCCGTGCCCGTCGCAGCAGCCTTCGCCGTGTTCATGATGATGGTCGTGTTCGCCATGAACATGGCCGTGAGCCAGTTCTTCTTCCGTTGCTTCACGAATCGCCACAACCTCGACGTTAAAGTTCAGGTTCTGGCCAGCCAGCATGTGGTTGCCATCAACCACCACATGGTCGTCGCCAACTTCCGTGATTTCGACCGGCACCGGCCCCTGATCGGTTTCCGCCAGGAAACGCATGCCGACCTGCAGCTCGTCAACGCCCATAAAGACGTCTTTCGGCACGCGCTGTACCAGATTATCGTCATACTGGCCGTAGGCATCATTAGCACCCACGTTAACATCGAACTTATCGCCGACGTCATGACCTTCCAGCGCCTTTTCCAGACCTGAAATCAGTGAACCGTGACCATGCAGGTAGTCGAGCGGCGCACTCACCGGAGACTCATCAACCAACACACCGTCTTCTGTACGTACCTGATAGGCCAGGCTGACCACCAGGTCTTTTGCTACTTTCATGATATCTCCTGAGCGAAGGAAAAAGACTGGCGCAGATTGTAGCGGAATTCGGCGCCGGTGTACCCCTTAGCTTAAAAAAACCTGCGCAATCTCGCTAGTCCGGCTGAAAAAACCCGATAATACGTTCATTTTCGCGAACGCTTTCACGCACAGTTTTATCCGCCTCGCGCATGTAATGGCCACAGCGCGCGCACGCCACGACGTCCACGCCGCTTTCCCGCCACATCGCGAGTGAATCCTGAGTCTGGCAGCGTGGGCAAACCGCGCCGGCAATAAACCGTTTACGCACTGTCATGGTTGTTTACTCTGTTATTCAAACACATCCCAACCGTCAGGCCTGCGCTTCTCTTGCTGAATGTCACGATCAAAAATCTCCTCCGGTTCGCGGCGCGCCTGACGCCAGGCCCAGTAGACAATCCCCGGCGACAACCCGTGCATGCCTCGGTCAATTTAAACAGACGCAGGATATCGCTCAGGGCATAGCGATTACACCCGTCACGCCGGTATACGTCTTTCGTTTCGCCGGTAGTGACCACGCAGCGTCAGTTCCTTCCAGCGCGTACCGCCCACGCCGCTGGCAAAGCCGCGGCTTAGCGCACGATCCAGCCACGCCTTAAAAAGCGCCGGGCAACTGCACCCCGGGCTTCGGAGCGGGCATAAGCAGCAAACACGTTCAGGCTGCGTCATCATTTCCCCTCAGGTCGTCTTCATGCTCATTTTGGGCTACCATGCAGCCCGGGCAAGGCAGGCTTAACGCCACGTCACCCTGTATCAAAGTCAATTTAACATACTCTAAACAAATGGCGCCTCATGATTGTTTTCTCTTCATTACAAATACGCCGCGGCACCCGCGTATTGCTGGACAACGCCAGCGCCACCGTCAACCCCGGCCAGAAGGTAGGCCTGGTTGGCAAAAACGGCTGTGGCAAATCAACATTGCTGTCGCTGCTGAAAAATGAAATTTCCGCAGACGCGGGCAACGTGGCCTTTCCGGGCAACTGGCAACTGGCGTGGGTTAATCAGGAAACGCCGGCGCTGGCGATGCCGGCCATTGAGTATGTTATCGACGGCGATCGTGAGTTTCGTCGGCTTGAAGCCGAGCTGGCGCAGGCTAACGCCCGCGATGACGGTCACGCCATCGCGACCCTACACGGCAAGCTTGACGCCGTTAACGCCTGGACTATCCACGCCAGGGCCGCAAGCCTGTTACACGGCCTTGGGTTCAGCAATGAGCAGCTTGCGCAGCCGGTAAGCGATTTTTCCGGCGGCTGGCGTATGCGCCTTAACCTGGCGCAGGCGCTAATTTGTCGTTCAGATCTCCTGCTGCTTGATGAACCGACTAACCATCTTGACCTCGACGCCGTTATCTGGCTGGAGCGCTGGCTGAAAAACTATCCGGGCACGCTGATCCTAATTTCTCACGACCGCGATTTCCTCGATCCTGTAGTGGGTAAAATTCTGCACATTGAGCAGGAAAGCCTTTTCGAATACACCGGCAACTACAGCGACTTTGAGCGCCAGCGCGCCACGCGCCTGGCGCAGCAACAGTCGCTGTATGAAAGCCAGCAGCAAAAAGTGGCGCATCTGCAAAGTTATATTGACCGCTTTCGCGCCAAAGCGTCAAAAGCCAAACAGGCCCAGAGCCGCATCAGGATGCTGGAACGTATGGAGCTTATCGCTCCGGCCCATATCGACAACCCGTTTCACTTCACCTTCCGCACGCCAGAGAGTCTGCCTAACCCGCTGTTGAAAATGGAAAAGGTAAGCGCAGGCTACGGCGAACGCGTAGTGCTCAACGCCATCAGGTTGAATTTAGTTCCCGGCTCGCGTATCGGCCTGCTGGGGCGCAACGGCGCAGGTAAATCTACGCTGATTAAACTGCTGGCAGGCGAACTCCCCCCCCTTAGCGGCGAAGTTGCGCTGGCGAAAGGCATTAAGCTTGGCTACTTCGCTCAGCATCAACTGGAATATCTGCGCGCCGGCGAATCGCCGCTGCAACACCTTACGCGCCAGGCCCCCAAAGAAACGGAACAAACGCTGCGTGATTACCTTGGCGGCTTTGGTTTTCGCGGCGACAAAGTTACCGACCCGACGGGCCAGTTCTCCGGCGGCGAAAAAGCACGTCTGGTACTGGCTCTGATTGTCTGGCAGCGCCCTAACCTGCTGCTGCTTGACGAACCGACTAACCACCTCGATCTCGACATGCGCCAGGCGCTGACCGAAGCGCTTATCGACTTTGACGGCGCGCTGGTGGTGGTATCGCATGACAGGCACCTGCTGCGCTCAACCACGGACGATTTGTACCTGGCGCACGGCGGACATGTTGAACCTTTTGACGGCGATCTGGATGATTATCAGCAGTGGCTAAGCGACCAACAAAAGCAGGAAACGCAGCAGCACGCCGCACCAAAACAGGATAGCGGCAACAGCGCCCAGGCGCGTAAAGATCAAAAGCGCCGCGAGGCGGAGCTGCGCGCCCAGACCCAGCCGCTGCGCAAAAAAATCGCCCAGCTTGAGCAGCAGATGGAAAACCTCAGCGCCGCGCTTGCCGCCGTAGAAGAACAACTGTCCGACGCCGGGCTTTATGACGCCAGCCGTAAGGCCGATCTGACCCAGTGCCTGCAAACGCAAAGCCAGACCAAAACAGCGCTGGAAGCGGCGGAAATGGAGTGGCTGGCCGCGCAGGAAGAACTCGAAAACCTCACCCAGGGCTTCGGAAGCCTGAACTAACTAATAGTAGCGAGGCGGTAACAGCCGCGTCTGCATGAATAACATTACGACGGCGCTGTGGCTTTGAGGCAGAGCGGACACTGCTGAAAAGTTGCCAAAGCCAACGAATTCTGTCGCTTTGCCGCTTGCCTGCGCGGCGTTCATTTAGCGCTCGCGCAGGTCATTATCGCCTCAAAACCTAAACACGCCGCTCACAAGCCGGTATAGTAGGACGCAAATTAGTTAAACATTTTCGCCTCACGCCATGACAGACATCGCACCTGCAAACCTCCCGCCACGACAGGGCCAACCCCAGCGTTTTTGCCCGATGCCTGGCGCACGCAACCCGCACCTTCAGACCATGCTGCCGCGCATTATTCGCCGCCGTATGCAGTTCACCCCGCACTGGCAGCGGCTGGATACGCCGGATGGGGACTTTATCGACCTGGCGTGGAGCGAGCCGCCAGAGCATGCGCGCCACAAGCCGCGCCTGGTGGTGTTTCACGGCCTGGAAGGCAGCCTGCACAGTCCGTACGCCCACGGGCTGGTTCATGCCGCTAAACAGCGCGGATGGCTGGGCGTGGTCATGCATTTTCGCGGTTGCAGCGGCGAGCCGAACCGCATGGAGCGTATTTATCATTCCGGCGAAACCGGGGATGCGGCTTTCTTCCTGACGTGGTTAACTAACACCTACGGTCAGGCGCCGACCGCCGCGGTAGGGTTTTCGCTTGGCGGCAACATGCTGGCCTGCCTTATGGCGCGCCAGGGCCTGGCATGCAGTCTGCGCGCGGGCGTTGTGGTCTCCGCTCCGCTGATGCTGGAACACTGTTGCTACCATATGGAAAAGGGCTTTTCACGTTTTTATCAGCGCTACTTGCTTAATCTGTTAAAAGGCAACGCGCGACGTAAGCTGAAAGCCTGGCCCGGCACACTGCCTGTTCGGCCAGAACAGCTTAAGCGTATCCGGCGTATCCGCGAATTTGACGACCTCATTACTGCCAAAATTCACGGTTTTGACGACGCGCTGGACTACTACCGGCAGTGCAGCGCGCTGCCTGTGCTGCCGAAAATCACTACGCCGACGCTGATTATTCACGCCAAAGACGATCCATTTATGGATCACCACGTCATTCCTGACCGGGCGCAACTGCCTGCTAACGTCGAATACCAGCTCACCGAGCACGGCGGCCACGTCGGATTTGTCGGCGGCACGCTGCGCCGCCCGCAAATGTGGCTGGAGCAGCGTATCCCCGCCTGGCTGAGCCGCTTTCTGGAGCAATAATATGATAGTGCCCTGGCAGGATATTCCTCCGCAGACGCTTGATAACCTGATTGAAGCTTTTGTGCTGCGCGAAGGTACCGACTACGGCGAAAACGAACGAACGCTTTCGCAAAAAGTTGCTGACGTAAAAAGGCAGCTTCAGAGCGGTGAAGCTGTCGTGGTATGGTCAGAGCTGCATGAAACGGTCAATATCATGTCCCGCTCGCAGTTTCGCGACTAAAGGGGCTGGTTGGCTATATTTACGCAATAACACGCAAAACAACGCGCATTCTCTTTGCCCCACGGAGTTGTGAAGCTATGTCAGCCAGACACCCTATTATCGCCGTCACCGGTTCCAGCGGCGCAGGCACCACCACTACCGGCCTTGCGTTTCGCAAAATCTTCGCCCAGTTGGGATTGCACGCTGCCGAAATCGAAGGCGACAGTTTCCATCGCTACACGCGCCCGGAAATGGATATGGCAATCCGCAAGGCGCGGGATCTCGGGCGGCATATTAGCTATTTCGGCCCCGATGCCAACGATTTTGGCCTGCTGGAGAATACGTTCAATGAATACGGACAAAGCGGCAGCGGCCAGGCGCGCAAATACCTGCATACTTACGACGAAGCCGTGCCCTGGAACCAGCTTCCGGGCACATTTACGCCCTGGCAGCCGCTGCCGGAACCGACTGACGTGATGTTTTACGAAGGGCTGCACGGCGGCGTGGTCACCCCGCAGCACAACGTGGCCCAACATGTCGATTTACTGGTCGGCGTAGTGCCTATTGTCAACCTGGAGTGGATTCAAAAACTGGTGCGCGATATGAGCGAACGCGGGCATTCGCGCGAAGCGGTAATGGAGTCGGTTGTACGTTCAATGGAAGATTACATTAACTACATCACACCACAGTTCTCCCGCACCCATATTAACTTCCAGCGAGTGCCCACGGTGGATACCTCCAACCCCTTCGCCGCAAAAACGATCCCCTCGCTGGACGAAAGCTTTATCGTCATTCATTTTCGCAACCTGGAAAATATCGACTTTCCCTGGCTACTGGCTATGCTGCAGGGGTCGTTTATTTCACACATCAATACGCTGGTGGTGCCAGGCGGTAAAATGGGGCTGGCAATGGAGCTGATTATGCTCCCGCTGGTGCAGCGGCTGATGGAAGGCCGAAAAATTGAATAATGGCCGGCAAGAAAAACATCACACAAATAAATGATTTCAATACCCCGAATTATCAGGCCTTACGTCTCTTTTTCACTCGCTGGCAGCCACTAATTTACCCGTTACGCGCACAGGCTTACAGCATGGCATCGCTGACCTGCGCTGCAATCGGCAGTCGGTGAATACCGCCGCCCGACAGGCGGCGTCAGATTGTTGACAAAGAAGGAGAAAACGGGGGTTTTTTCCTTCTTTGTGTTACGCAGGCGAAAATCAACGCATTGATTTTCTATATTTTTATTGTATTTCACCCATCCTGTCTGCGACAGGATGGGGTTTGTCAGCAAACTCCTGCCGCCCGACAGGCGGCGTTTTTCTGGCGAAACCGCAGGGGAAAATATACCAACAATAAAGTTTGGATTTTCTGCCCAAAACACAGTGAGCGGGCGTATCCGTTGAATCTTCATTGCCCGGTATCAGCCGCTACTGTTTTAACCTTCAATGACCTCATAAGAATGCGTAATATCCACAGCCTTACCGAGCATCAACGCTACAGAGCAGTATTTTTCCGCCGACAGATCTACCGCGCGTGAAACCGCGCTGTCTTTCAAACCGTTACCGGTGACCACAAAGTGAAGGTTGATATGCGTAAAAATCCGAGGCGCATCTTCGCGACGCTCAGAGGTGAGTTTCACTTCGCAATCGGTCACGCTGTAGCGTCCTTTTTGCAAAATGGAAACGACATCAATCGCGCTACAGCTCCCCGCCGCCATTAACACCATCTCCATCGGGCTCGGCGCTTTATCGCCAGAGTTGCCGTCCATTAAAACCTGGTGTCCGGAAGCCGACTCGCCCAGGAAAGTCAGCCCTTCAATCCATTTCACTCGTGCCTGCATTTTTAATACTCCCGTTGTTTCACATCCCCACAGAGTATGCGTGCGCATAAAAACTGGCAACAGAAGGCGACGTGGGTCAAGCTGAAACGAGACAACAGGAGACACCCGGAAAAAGCTATGCTAAAACAAGTCAGTTATTAATTCGTAGCAGTAGAGCGCCCTGAGGGGCTAAAAATTCTACTGATTACAGGTATTTTTGACGCCGTAACCCAGACCTGGATAAACATGATTACAACGTCTGTGGCTCTATGGCTGTCGTATAAAACAGAGGATAACCGCGCATGGTGCTTGGCAAACCGCAAACAGATCCAACTCTCGAATGGTTTTTGTCCCATTGCCACATTCACAAGTATCCATCGAAGAGCACGCTCATTCATCAGGGTGAGAAAGCTGAAACGTTGTACTACATCGTCAAAGGCTCCGTCGCTGTGCTGATCAAGGATGAAGAGGGAAAAGAGATGATCCTTTCCTACCTGAACCAGGGCGACTTTATCGGTGAACTTGGCCTGTTCGAAGAAGGCCAGGAGCGCAGCGCCTGGGTGCGGGCAAAGGCGGCCTGTGAAGTTGCGGAAATTTCATACAAAAAATTCCGTCAGTTGATTCAGGTTAACCCGGACATTCTGATGCGCCTGTCTTCCCAGATGGCGCGTCGCCTGCAGGTCACGTCGGAGAAAGTGGGCAACCTCGCCTTCCTGGACGTCACGGGCCGTATCGCTCAGACCCTGCTGAACCTGGCGAAACAACCGGACGCCATGACCCATCCGGACGGTATGCAAATCAAGATAACCCGGCAGGAAATCGGCCAGATTGTCGGCTGCTCCCGCGAAACCGTAGGCCGTATACTGAAAATGCTGGAAGATCAGAATCTCATCTCCGCGCACGGCAAAACGATCGTCGTCTACGGTACGCGTTAATACAACTGCTAACGGCGTGTTCATGAAATACGCCGTTTTTTGCCTTTACTATAACGCTATGTGGCGCCGACTCATCTATCATCCGGAAGTGAATTACGCGCTGCGCCAGACGCTGGTGCTCTGCCTGCCGGTCGTCGTCGGCCTTATTTTCGGCAACCTTCAGCTCGGGCTGATACTGTCTCTCGTTCCCGTCTGCTGCAACATCGCCGGTCTGGATACGCCCCACAAACGTTTTTTTAAGCGGCTGATTATCGGCACCAGTCTGTTCGCCCTTAGTAGTCTGGCCGTGCAGCTACTGTTGCTAAACGCCGTTCCGCTGGCCGCCATACTGCCGGGAATGGCGTTACTGCTGGGCGTAACGGCGGAGATCAGCGCGCTACACGCGCGTCTACTACCGGCCTCTCTTATTGCCGCTATTTTTACCCTCAGCCTTGTCGGCAACATGCCCATCTGGCAACCGATGGCGCTCTACACGCTCGGCACCATATGGTACGGGCTATTTAACTGGTTCTGGCTATGGCTGTGGCGCGAACAGCCGCTGCGTGAAACCCTGAGCCTGCTTTATCGCGAGCTGGCAGATTATTGCGAAGCCAAATATAGCATGCTGACACAGCATATCGATCCGCAAACCGCGCTACCGCCGCTGCTCACGCGCCAGCAAAAGGTTGTCGATCTGATTAGCCAGTGCTATCAGCAACTGCATATGCTGTCCGCCAGCAGCCACCAGAGCGATTACAAACGCCTTCGGCGCGTATTTCAGGTAGCGCTGGATTTACAGGAGCACATTTCCGTAAGCCTGCACCAGCCTGAAGAAGTACAAAAGCTGGTGGAACAAAGCCACGCCGAGGCCGTGATCCGCTGGAATGCCATGACTGTCGCCGCACGGTTGCGCACGCTATCGGATGATATTCTTTACCACCGCTATCCGGGTCGCTTCAGCATGGAAAAACCGCTTTCGGCCCTGGAAAAGATAGCCTCTCAGCATCCTGATAATCCGGTCGGTCAGTTCTGTCATTATCACTTTAACCGCATCGCCAGAGTATTGCGCACTCAGCGCCCGCTATATGTGCGCGATTTAATGGCTGACCGCCAGCGCCGCCAGCCGCTGTGGCCCGCGCTGAAAAACTACCTGTCGCTAAAATCTTCCGCGTTACGCACCGCCGCTCGTCTGGGCGTGATGCTTGCTGTCGCCAGCCTGCTGGGAGCAGCGCTGCATCTGCCCAAACCGTGGTGGATTTTGATGACTATCATGTTCGTTACGCAAAACGGCTACGGCGCTACGCGGGTGCGTATCCTGCACCGGGCAGGCGGCACAATTGCCGGCCTGCTGATCGCCGCAGGCGCGCTCCATTTCCACGTAGCGGAAGGTTACACGCTGCTGGGAATGCTCATCATTACGCTGGCAAGCTACCTTATCATCCGCAAAAGCTACGGCTGGGCAACCATTGGCTTTACGATAACGGCGGTTTATACGTTACAACTGCTGTCGCTTAACGGCGAAGAAATGATTATGACGCGGCTTATCGATACCCTTCTCGGCTGCATGATTGCCTTCGGCGGCATGGTCTGGCTATGGCCGCAGTGGCAAAGCGGCCTGCTGCGACAAAACGCCCACGACGCGCTGGAAAAAGATCAGACCGCCATTCGCCTGATTCTCAGCAACGACCCGCAACCCGGCCCGCTGGCGTATGAACGTATGCAGGTCAATCAGGCGCATAACGCGCTGTATAACTCCCTAAACCAGGCAATGCAGGAACCGGGGTTCAACAACCGCTATCTGGCCGATATGAAACTGTGGGTGACGCACAGCCAGTATATCGTTGAGCATATCAATGCAATGACGACGCTGGCGCGGGAGCATAACATGCTGACGCCGGATTTGGCGCAGCGCTGGCTACAGTCCTGCGAAATTGCGATTCAGCGCTGCCAGCAGCGGCTGGAATATGACGCGCCGGGAAAAGCGGGTGAAGTCAACATTCTCGAACCGCCCGAGGCGCTGGCTCACGGCCCGCTCAGTCGGGTCGAACAACATTTGCAGCGCATTCTTGGGCACCTCAGCGCCATGCTCACTATCTCGTCCGTTGCATGGCGCCAGCGTCCGCACCACGGCATCTGGCTTAGCCGCCGCCTGCGTAAAAGCGATTAACCTTTCACAAAACGCGCTGCGGCCTGCGTAAAGCGCATCATCCCCTCATCGATATCGGCAGTTTCCACAACCAGCGCGGGCGCAAACCGCAGCACATCCGGCCCAGCGTTAAGCACCATCACGCCAGCGTCAGCCGCCGCCAGCAGCAGATCGCGGGCGCGGCCTCTGTAGCGCGGTTTCAGTTCAGCGCCAATCAGCAGCCCCATACCGCGAATATCGCTAAACAGGTCGTATTGTTTATCAATACGCTGCAGGTGAGCGACAAACTGTGCGCGTTTACGAACCACGCCCTCCAGCACTTTCGGCGTATTAATAATATCGAACGCCGCCTCCGCCACCGCGCAGGCCAGCGGATTGCCGCCGTATGTAGAGCCGTGGGAACCGGCATGAAACGCCGATGCCACATCCTGCGTAGTCAGCATAGCGCTCACCGGAAAACCACCGCCCAGCGCTTTAGCGCTGGTGAGGATATCAGGCGTTACGCCATAGTGCATGTATGCAAACAGTTCGCCGGTACGTCCCATACCGCACTGCACTTCATCAAACACCAGCAACGCCTGGTACTGGTCGCACAGCGCGCGCAGCCCCTGCAGGAATGCCGGGTTGGCGGCTATCACACCGCCTTCGCCCTGAACAGGCTCCACAACGACTGCGCAGGTGCGATCGTCCATCACGGCTTTTACGGCGTGTAGATCGTTAAATGGCACATGAACGATATCCGCAGGTTTAGGGCCAAAGCCGTCGGAATACTTTGGCTGTCCGCCAACAGAAACGGTGAAAAACGAACGTCCGTGAAAGGCGTGGTGAAAAGCAATGATTTTAGTTTTGTAAGGGTTGTGCCGGGTAATGGCATAATGACGCGCCAGTTTGAATGCGGTTTCGTTAGCCTCTGTGCCGGAATTCATAAACACTACGCGTTCAGCAAACGTAGCCTCGGTCAACTTACGCCCAAGACGCAGCGCCGGCTCATTAGTAAACACATTGCTAACGTGCCACAGCGTTTCCCCCTGCGCTTTTAGCGCCTCAACCAGCGCCGGATGACAATGTCCAAGCGCCGTTACCGCAATCCCGCCCGCAAAATCGATATACTCTGCCCCCGCCTGATCCCAAATGCGGCTGCCCTTGCCCTTTACAGGAATAAACTGTGCTGGTGCATAAATCGGCACAATCACATCATCGAACGTAGCGCGAGTAATTGCGGATTGTTCAGTTGCCATTAATAGCCCATCCCTTTTCATGCAAATCACAAAATGAAAATACAGTCATAAAATATGCATAAAAAACCAAACCCTGGCAATGGGAAAGTTAGCGTGACAGAAAGTTTCGCAGCAACTGATGGCCCTGTTCGCTGAGAATACTTTCCGGATGAAACTGCACTCCTTCCAGGTTCCACTTGCGATGGCGAATACCCATAATTTCTGCCTGCTCGCTCCAGGCCGTCACCTCAAATTCAGGCGCCAGCGTAGCCGGATCGATTAACAACGAATGATAGCGCGTTACCACCAGCGGATTATTCAAACCGTGAAAAACGCCCTGCCCGTTATGTTCAATTGTCGACGTTTTGCCGTGCATAACCCTGGCCGCACGGACAATCTTCGCCCCAAACGCCTGCGCAATAGCCTGATGACCAAGGCAGACGCCAAGCAGCGGCAGCCTGCCCGCATAACAGCGGATAACATCCAGAGAAATGCCCGCTTCATCCGGCGTACACGGGCCTGGCGATATGACAATATGCTGTGGCGCCAGCGCGTTAATATCGTCAACCGTCAGTTCATCATTACGCATCACCCGCACCTGAGCGCCAAGTTCACAGAAGTACTGATAAAGGTTCCACGTAAAAGAATCGTAATTGTCAATAAGTAACAGCATGGCGGCTCCAGGCGAAAAAACGATGCCAGTTTACGCGTTTTCTTCCGCCTCGTTTACCGCTTCATTAAAAATTGCCTTCAGGGGCGCCAGTTCCCCCGTTGCGCCAGCCTGATTCGCCGCACGCCAGGCTTCTCTGTCAATATTGCGCCAGTCAAGGCTATAGCCGGCATGCAGGGCCAGTTGTTCAAAGAAAATACGTTGCGCACGGCCGCTGCCAAAGCGAAATGGATGCAGCATATTGATTTCACAGTAATAATGGGCCAGTCGCGCCACAAACTCCGCCTTATCCAGTCGGGTCAGCCAGTTCTCCTCTTCAAGCGCCTGCATCAGCGCATTGCCTTCTTTCTCAATATAATCAAAATGACAAAAGCAAATATCGCCGTCACAAATATCTACCGTCCGTACTTCACCAGCCCAGTCGAACAGATCCTGAAAAAGGTGGCGGTGAATAGCGCAAAGGTGCGGCAGCCCCCGGCGCGCCGGGCCGAGCGCCAGCGTTGCCGCGCGCAGCGCCGTATATTCCTGCTCCGCCTGCGTCAGTCGTTCGCTTTCGCGAATACCCAACCGGTTACGCATCACTGATGTACCGGGCCAGAAGTCGGGATCAATATCATTGCCGTTTTTATCGAGCATAGCGTTCCCTTAGCGCGTCCAGCCGCGCATCAACCTCGTCCTGGCCTGCGTCGGTAAGCGGAACCGTTAATCCCTCCAGCGCACTGCTGGCCTGAAAGTTACGGCTGCGCTGCTGCGCCCACAATCGGGATTTTTGCCTGTCGGTGAGTTTTTTTGTCATAGCGACCTCTGCAAACACTGTTTTGCAGAAAGTATAAACAGCAATTACGCCAGACGCCGGGGAGGGCGAAAAACGCGCGGGCCGCAGGCCCGCGCGTCGCAATCAGGGAAGGACTTTAGCGGAAAGAATAACAATAGGTTTTGTCGGTACATTCTGGTACGGGCCTACGTTGTGCGTCGGCACCTGAGCGATTTTATCGGCAATATCCATTCCTTTAACGATTTTACCGAATACGGCATAACCAAAGTCACGCTGGCCGTGGTCAAGAAACGCGTTATCGGCAACGTTCAAAAAGAACTGGCTGGTCGCGCTATCTTTATCAGCGGTACGCGCCATTGAAATAGTGCCCCGGGCGTTGCGCAGCCCGTTATCCGCTTCGTTTTTAATAGGCGGATTCGTCTGTTTTTGCTGCATCTGAGCGTTAAAACCGCCGCCCTGCACCATAAACCCCGGAATAACGCGGTGAAAGATAGTGTTGTTATAAAAACCGCTGTTTACATAATCAACGAAATTTTTCACTGAAACCGGCGCTTTCCGGGCATCTAACTCCAGTTCAATATTGCCCGCCGAGGTAGTCAGCAAAACGCGAGGATCGCCTTGCGCTGCCAGCGCAGCAGGCGAAAGCGTAACAAGAGCAAATACAGCAGCGAGCGCTGCCAGAGACGATTTCAGCATGAACAATTCCTTAACGATACCAGGCGAATTAATTGATTCTAAAGAGCGCACCGCCAGTGCGCCAGCCTTTTACCTTAATTTACTAAAATATAACCCGTTGTTTCGCCAGCCATACGCAAAACCCATTAGTCATTGTCACAATGACTTGAGACTGCTGACAAACCCCAACCTGTCGCAGACAGGATGGATGAAGGTCAATAAAAACAAGGAAAATCAAAGCATTGATGTTCGCCTGCTTACTACAAAGAAAGAAAAACCCCGTTTTCTCTTTCTTTGTCAACAATCTGTAGTCATTGACACAATGACTTTCAATTTTACGTTAACAATAACGTACACTCAAACTGGCGCCCGCACTGTAGGCTTAACGCATTTTTACACTGTAGCCCTCGGCTTTTTTTATTCGCCTTTTATCGTATTGCTTTCATTTTCAGAATATTGCGCCGCAGGCGTCACGCCCCTACACAATACGGGCTTCGTTACCCGCGCGACGCCACATAACCTGCGCTCAGGCAAGCCCCCCCTACATTCCGTAAAGCAGAGCATCTGGTTCTTTTACATGCATCAAATTAATCCCTTAACATTGCACGGCTATTTTTTGTACAAAATCGCATTTTTTGTAATCGGTTGATTTTCCCCTGTTTTAGATAAAGCCCGATAAATCAGCGTCATACCACTTAGTAGGTATATAAAGTTGTAATTGATCCACATCAATAATTACCCTAACTGAATCGTTAAGGTAGGCGGTAATAGAAAAGAAATCGAGGCAAAAATGAGCAAAGTCAGACTCGCTGTTATCGGAAACGGTATGGTCGGACACCGCTTTATCGAAGATCTTATTGATAAAGACGGGCCAAATCAGTTTGAGATAACCATCTTCTGTGAAGAACCCCGCATCGCCTACGATCGCGTCCACCTTTCCTCTTATTTCTCACACCACACTGCTGAAGAACTGACGCTGGTGCGTGAAGGGTTTTACGAGAAACACGGTGTGCAGGTGCTGGTGGGCGAACGCGCTATCACAATCAATCGTCAGGAAAAAGTCATCCACTCCAGCGCTGGCCGCACCGTGTTTTACGATAAGCTAATTATGGCTACCGGCTCTTATCCGTGGATCCCGCCAATCAAAGGCGCAGAAACGCAGGATTGCTTCGTTTACCGCACGATTGAAGATCTTAACGCCATTGAAGCCTGCGCTCGCCGCAGCAAGCGCGGAGCGGTTATCGGCGGCGGGCTGCTCGGTCTGGAAGCGGCTGGCGCGCTGAAAAACCTTGGCGTGGAAACGCACGTTATCGAATTTGCGCCAATGCTGATGGCCGAGCAGCTCGATCGGATGGGCGGTGAGCAACTGCGCAGAAAAATCGAGCGCATGGGCGTAAAAGTCCATACCAGCAAAAATACTCAGGAAATCGTCCAGCAAGGCACCGAAAGGCGTAAAACGATGCGCTTTGCCGACGGCAGCGAACTGGAAATTGACTTTATCGTCTTCTCAACCGGTATTCGCCCACGCGACAAGCTCGCTACCCAGTGCGGCCTGGCCACGGCTTCGCGCGGCGGCATCGTGATTAACGACAACTGCCAGACATCCGACCCGGATATCTACGCCATTGGCGAGTGCGCCAGTTGGCATAACCGCGTGTTTGGCCTGGTTGCGCCCGGCTATAAAATGGCCCAGGTCGCCGTCGATCACCTGCTCGGCAATAATAGCGTATTTGAAGGCGCCGATATGAGCGCCAAACTCAAGCTGCTGGGCGTAGACGTAGGCGGCATCGGCGATGCCCACGGCCGTACCCCGGACTGTCGCAGCTATGTCTATCTCGACGAAAATAAAGAAATCTATAAACGCCTGACCGTCAGCGCAGATAATAAAACACTGCTCGGCGCAGTCCTGGTCGGCGACACCAGCGATTACGGCAACCTCTTACAGTTGATGCTCAACGCCATTGAACTGCCTGAGAACCCGGATTCGCTTATCCTGCCGGCTCATGCAGGCAGCGGCAAGCCAGCCATCGGCGTAGATAAACTGCCGGAAACGGCGCAGATTTGCTCCTGCTTCGACGTTACGAAAGGCGACCTTATTGCCGCCATTAACAACGGCTGTCATACCGTTGCGGCGCTGAAGGCTGAAACCAAAGCCGGCACCGGCTGCGGCGGCTGTATTCCGCTGGTGACCCAGGTGCTCAACGCCGAACTGGCGAAACAGGGTATTGAAGTTAATAACCACCTGTGCGAGCACTTCGCATTTTCCCGCCAGGAGCTGTATCACCTGATTCGCGTGGAAGGCATTAAAACCTTTGACGAACTGCTGGCGAAATACGGCAGCGGCTATGGCTGCGAAGTCTGTAAACCCACCGTTGGTTCGCTGCTGGCCTCGTGCTGGAACGAATATGTGCTGAAGCCGGAAAACACGCCGCTGCAGGATACTAACGATAATTTCCTCGCCAATATTCAAAAAGACGGCACGTACTCGGTCATCCCGCGCTCCGCAGGGGGGGAAATTACGCCGGAAGGGCTGATGGAAGTGGGCCGAATTGCCCGCGAATTCAATCTCTACACCAAAATAACCGGCTCACAGCGCATCGGGCTGTTCGGCGTTCAGAAAAATGACCTGCCGGAAGTCTGGCGTCAGCTCATCGCCGCCGGCTTTGAAACCGGACACGCCTACGCCAAAGCGCTGCGTATGGCGAAAACCTGCGTTGGCAGCACCTGGTGTCGCTACGGTGTGGGCGACAGCGTCGGTTTCGGCGTTGAGCTGGAAAACCGCTATAAAGGCATCCGCACGCCGCACAAAATGAAGTTTGGCGTCTCAGGCTGTACCCGTGAATGCGCGGAAGCCCAGGGTAAAGACGTGGGCGTCATCGCAACCGAAAAAGGCTGGAATCTCTATGTCTGCGGCAACGGCGGCATGAAACCCCGCCATGCCGATCTGCTGGCGGCCGATCTCGATCGCGAGACGCTGGTGCGCTATCTCGATCGCTTCATGATGTTCTACATCCGCACCGCCGATAAATTACAGCGCACCTCGGTATGGCTGGAAAATATGGAAGGCGGTATCGACTATGTGAAGAGCGTGATTATCGACGACAAGCTTGGCATCAACTCGCACCTTGAAACGGAAATTGCGCGTCTGCGCGAAGCGTTTGCCTGCGAATGGCAGGAGACGCTTGATAATCCGCAGGCGCAGCTACGCTTCAGACATTTCATCAACAGCAGCCTGCGCGACCCGAACGTGCAGTTTATGCCGGAACGCCAGCAGCATCGCCCGGCGACGCCGTATGAACGCATCCCGGTTACCCTTGTGGAGGAAAACGCATGAGCCAGTGGACTACCGTTTGCCCGTTGAGCGATATTCTGCCTGCAACCGGCGTTTGCGCCCTGCTCGGCCAGCAGCAGGTGGCGATTTTCCGCCCGCGCGCCGATGAACAGGTATACGCCATCAGCAACATCGATCCCTTCTTTGAGGCCAGCGTATTGTCACGCGGCCTGATTGCCGAACACCAGGGCGAACTCTGGGTGGCAAGCCCGCTGAAAAAGCAGCGCTTTCGCCTGAGCGACGGCCTGTGTATGGAAGACGAATCCCGTTCCGTAGCCCACTTTGAGGCAAGGGTGCAGGACGGCCAGGTTCAAATCAGGGCCTGACCGAAACGGCGCCGCTCCCTGCCGGGAGCCGGCGCCGAATTTTTGGGCGAAGCCTGCCAATAAAGGTTCCCCATAAATCTTTTTATTTACTTTCGTTTGTTTTACCCGGTCGTTTGGGCGCTTTCTCGCGCGCTAAATTCCGGGCAATTAAGGATAACGCAACAATGTTCACCGACACGATCAATCAGTGTGCGGCAAATGCCGCGCGCATCGCTCGCCTGAATAAATCACACCCTTTTTCCTTCTGGCTCGCATCGGCTATGGCTGGCGCCTACGTTGGTTTAGGCATCATACTTATCTTCACCCTTGGTAATCAGCTAGACCCCTCGGTGCGCCCTCTGGTGATGGGCGCCACCTTTGGCATTGCGCTAACGCTGGTTATTATCGCAGGCTCTGAATTGTTCACCGGCCACACCATGTTCCTGACCTTCGGCGTAAAAACAGGCGCACTGAGCCACGGTCAGATGTGGCGTATTTTGCCGCAGACCTGGATGGGCAATCTTATTGGCTCTGTGTTTGTCGCCTTGCTTTACTGCTGGGGCGGCGGCAGCCTGCTGGCGGCAGACAACAGCCTGATACACAGCGCGGCGCTGGCAAAAACGACCCAGCCTGCGATGACGCTATTTTTTAAAGGCGCGCTGTGCAACTGGTTAGTTTGCCTGGCTATCTGGATGGCTGTGCGTAGCGAAGGCGCAGCCAAATTTATTGCTATCTGGTGGTGCCTGCTGGCTTTTATCGCTTCTGGCTATGAACACTCTGTGGCGAATATGACGCTGTTCGCCCTTTCCTGGTTCGGTAATCACAGCGAAAGCTATACGCTCGCCGCAATAGGCCATAATCTGCTATGGGTAACCCTTGGCAACACGCTGTCTGGCGTCGTATTCATGGGTCTGGGTTACTGGTATGCTACTCCACGCGCTGAGCGTCCCCAAAAGAAGAGCGCCAGCATGTCTGAACGCATCGCAAATTAAACTGTGAGGTAATGCCGTGGATCACCTGCCTGTATTCTGTCAGTTACATAATCGCACCTGCCTGCTTGTCGGCGGGGGCGACGTTGCAGAGCGTAAAGCGCGTCTGCTGCTGGAGGCAGGTGCCCGGCTTATCGTTAACGCGCTCGATTTTACCCCGCAGTTTTACGCCTGGGAGGAAGCGGACAAACTTACGCTGATAAAAGGCGCATTTGATGAAACGCTGCTCGACGACTGCTGGTTAACCATCGCCGCAACCGATGACGATACCGTCAATCAGCAGGTTAGCGACGCCGCTGAATTGCGCCGTATTTTCTGTAACGTAGTGGATGCGCCACAGCAGGCAAGTTTCATTATGCCGTCCATCATCGACCGTTCACCGCTGATGGTGGCTATCTCCTCCGGCGGCACCTCGCCTGTACTCGCGCGCCTGCTGCGCGAAAAACTGGAGTCCCTGCTTCCCTTACACCTGGGGCGCGTAGCCCACTATGCGGGCACGCTGCGCCAGCGTGTGAAAACGGCCTTCGCCACAATGGGCGAGCGCCGCCGCTTCTGGGAAAAGTTCTTTAACCATGACCGTCTCGCCCAGTCGCTGGCTAACCGCGATACACTCGCTATTGAGAAAGCAACTGAAGCGCTGTTTAGCGAACCGCTGGATCATCGCGGCGAAGTGGTGCTGGTGGGCGCAGGCCCTGGCGACGCTGGCCTGCTGACGCTTAAAGGGCTGCAGCAGATTCAGCAGGCGGATGTGGTGGTATACGACAGGCTGGTGTCGGATGACATCATGAATCTGGTGCGCCGCGACGCCGATCGCGTCTTTGTAGGTAAACGCGCGGGCTATCACTGTGTCCCTCAGGAAGAAATTAACCAAATTCTGCTGCGCGAGGCCCAACGCGGTAAACGGGTCGTGCGCCTCAAAGGCGGCGATCCGTTTATATTCGGACGCGGCGGCGAAGAGCTGGAAGTGCTGTGCAATGCCAGCATCCCTTTCTCTGTCGTCCCTGGCATCACAGCCGCTTCCGGCTGCTCCGCTTACGCGGGTATACCGTTAACCCATCGTGACTATGCTCAGAGCGTACGGCTGGTCACCGGCCATCTGAAAACCGGCGGCGAATTACAGTGGCAAAACCTGGCGGCAGAGAGCCAGACGCTGATATTTTATATGGGTCTGAATCAGGCAGCGGCAATCCAGGAGAACCTGATCAGGCACGGTATGTCGCCTGATATGCCGGTAGCCCTGGTGGAAAACGGCACGGCGGTAGCGCAACGCGTGGTTGACGGCACGCTGGCGCAGCTTAATACGCTGGCGCAGCAGGTTCAAAGCCCAGGGCTGATTATTATTGGCCGTGTGGTCGCACTGCGTGGAAAGCTGAACTGGTTTTCTAACCACTAACCCGCCTGCGCAAACCCGCGCTCCGCTTTTCGCCGGCCCTCGCAAATGGAAGGCCGGTCTATTTGCGCAATTAAAGCGCCCGGCATTCGTTCGGTATATCTTTACCTCTGGGTTGCTGATTTTTATATTATTACGTGATAATGCCTGCTCGATTTTATTTCGGACCGCTGGCGTACAAAACCTGCTTAAGCAGATTTTCTGACGCAGGCAGACCCGTTCGCTATTCACGGCCAGGATTAGGCCGTGTCCTTTAATTCTCATAATGCCTTCCAGCGCTAATTACGTTTATTGAATAAAAATTCCGCTATTCCTCTGCTCAATAATCTACGACGATTATTTTATTTATTTCGTATTTCACAGTTCCTTCATTTACGCCCCTCGCCAGTTTTTAGGAAAAATCATTTAAACGGAAAGTATTTCTTATTTTATTTCATCTAAAAATTACATTTCCTCATCTTGACAATAAATCGCAGAGGCATAAACTAAAAATACTGTATATACATACAGTGAAAAATAAAAGGGATAGAATATGGAATTGAAAACAATCAAACCAGCCGGGAGCTTTTATTCGGATTATCTAAACTGGTCAAAGCAGGTCAGCGGCACGCATATACTGACCTATTCGCCTAAGTCCGTTAACGAGCTACTTAATATCGTTAACTGGGCCTGGCAGAATAATTTTAACGTGCGCGTAACCGGCCAGCAACATAACTGGTCGCCGCTGACTATCGCAAACGGAAATAATAACAGCCAGGTTATTTTCATCGATATGTCGAAATACCTTACATCCGTTACTATTAATAAAACCGGCGAAAGTGGAACAGTTACGGCCCAAACCGGTATATTAATGGAAGATTTATTTACTGCGCTGGAGAAAAAAAAACTGGGATATTATGCCCACCCAGCGCCAGGCGATCTGACTCTGGGCGGTGTTTTATGTATTAATGGCCATGGTACCTGCGTTCCCGCAAAGAATGAAAAACTGACCAATAAAGGCACCTGGGGAACAATGAGTAACAATATTGTTTCACTGAGCGCTATTGTCTGGGACGCAGCAACGCGTCGCTACACCACAAAAACGTTCCATCGTAACGATCCTGAAATTGCGCCATTTCTGACCTGCGTTGGCCGCACCATTATCTACGAAGTGACTATGCAGGTGCCGAGAAACAAAAGGTTACGCTGCCAAAGCTTTATCAATGTTCCCGCCAGCGAACTCTTCGCGGCCAATACGGCTGCGGGATTGCGTACATTCACGCATTACCTCGATCAGTGCGGAAAGGTTGAAGCCATCTGGTTCCCGTTCACCGACAAGCCGTGGCTAAAAATCTGGACTGAAACACCTCAGTACCCCACCGTTTCCAAACCGGTTCACGGCCCGTATAACTATCCCTTTTCAGACCGTATCCCCATTGAACTTTCGGATCTGATTAAACTTATCAATAACGGTTGTCCGGAAAAAACGCCGGACATGGGCAACCTGCAGATGAACCTGGTAAAAACCGGCCTGGGCGCTACGATAGCAGGCGATTTATGGGGCTGGAGCAAAGACCTGCTGCTGTATGTTAAACCGGACACGCTGCGCGTTACGGCAAACGGCTATGCCATTATTACCCGTCGCGATAACATCCAGTCCGTGCTGTATGATTTTGTCAGCAAATATGAGGAGATGGTCGATGCCTACCAGAAGCGTAACTCATGGCCAATGAATGGCCCCATTGAAGTCAGGGTGACGGGCCTGGACAGGCCGGAAGAATCAATGGTGAATGGCGCCATAGCGCCCGCCCTTTCTGCCGCTCGCCCGGTTGACGAACACCCGGAATGGGACGTGGCGATTTGGCTTGATATTCTGTCAATGCCGGATACGCCGGATGCGAACAAATTTTATAACGAAATGGAACAGTGGATATTTTCACACTACAGCGGCGATTATGCGCTGACGCGTGTGGAATGGAGTAAAGGTTGGGGGTATACGGATGACGCGACATGGGAAAACGCGCAGGTCATTAATACTATCGTGCCAGGCACTTATAAGGACTGGAACAACGCTATAGAGATTCTTGATAAATACGATCCGCACCATGTCTTTACTTCTCCTTTTATGAGGAAACTACTGGTAAAAAGATAAGACGCCTCACGCACAACCACCCTGCTCGCAGGGTGGTTACTTTATCAGAATTAACCGCCCCACTCGTGTTCAAAATGGTAAGTGATATTACTTTCATCACCACCAAGGAAGGTACCGATACCCGCGATGCCCTTAAATATAGCGTACCCCAGTGAATCGGCCGCGTAATGAATACTACCCAACCCAAAAAAGTCAAAAGCCTGACCTACTGAAGACACAGTCCAGGTATTCAAAAAATCGTTTGCCAGTTTAACAGCATCAATAACGATATTGCCAAGAAACCCACCAGCAACCATATCTAACTCATTTACGGTCAATTCTCTCATTGCTCTAATCCTTTTAATAATCTCTCTATCCAAGCACAGAAATTCCCTATGCCTGTATATGGTTCATTAAAGTCATAAAGCATGTCAAATAAATTCATCACCTTAAAGCCATTATTTATTTAATGATAATAAATATCGACCCACCACCGCACGCCGCAGAAAAATTAATATTTCATACACGTTCCTTAATCTTAAATCAGTTTTTTACGCCATCGCGCCACGGCAAACATATAAAATTAACTCATTAAATCAGAAGACCAGAAAAACTTTTTAGCAAATACATATATAACAATCCAGACTCAAGAAATTTATATATAATCAGGTAAAAAAACTATCACGCCTGGCAATTATAATAATCTGTTCCAAATAGTATCACCGCGTATTTTTCATAAAAATTAGCTTACGCCTTCCCTCTCCTGGAGAGTTAATAGGTTCTAAGCTATTTATAAATTTTTAGCACAAACACTTAAAATGCAGATATTCCACGCCCATTATTTCGGGAGATTTCAGAAAAAGCGCTTAACCGTAGATGGTAACACACTGAAATAACGAGTAAATCAGCACGACAATAAGCAAACGGCTTTACAGTGTGCCGGGGCGGCGTAAAAAAACCGCCTTCACGCTGTCACATCTGCGCACAACGCCAGGCTCGCTAATTCACACAATTACCATTTTGGGTTTAAGTGAACTGCGTAATAAGTCGGCCTATTAATTCATCATTAATTTTCATTAACGCACCTGTACTGTATACGCAATACACGGACTCATGGGCGAGCAGGCGCGCCGGCTCAACTGTTTGCAACTTATATTGTTCGCCTGTTAACTCAGCTTACCGCTATATTCCTTTCCCACTATGTCCATTCAGGTAACTGAAACGAAAATTTAGCGCCAGCGCAGCGCCGTCGCATATATACAGCTCGCTGAAATCGTTACACGTTTAATCGCTTTATCAACAGCAGGAGCAACAGAACGACAGGGGGACAGATATTATTTAGTTTTTACAGGCAGAGGAAAAAGCCCGGCGCGGGGCTGAGGAATCCCCAGTAATGGGCGGGTAAAAAAGGACG
>NZ_JAEPBH010000053.1 GCF_016632365.1 Tenebrionibacter intestinalis
TTAATACATTGGCAGTTACACAGAATTACTGACAGGCTCGCGTTGAATCCCTATATAAAACATGAGGTAACTCTCACGCTTATACTGCCAATCCTCTCATCAAACATAAAGCCGGTTTGATCGCCTCAGGCCAACGCCGCAAATGTCATCAGGATTTACCATAGCATTCGGTGCCGATACTCACACTCCTTGTGTACGTAAGCCTTCGTTTTGCCGTTGAGAATGTTGCTCCAGCCGGGTTAGTCTGTTTAGCTCCCCGCCATGCAGCGTTGCGCAGGCCACTGGCCCGGACTGGCGCATTTTATCCTGTGCGCCTCGCATTTTTTTACGCAAGGCGACTTTTATGAACAAGGCTTTTTACTGTGTATTGTTGTCAGCGCAGGGTTTGCATCATGCGCGAATAATAAAATGGGGCTGGCATCCATTCATGAATTTTTATCACGGTAATATGCTTTTGTTACAGAACCAGACAAACGTGGGTTGATTCGTCGCCTGCATGATGAAACGCTAAAAATATTATTCTGTTTGCATTTTTATGCTACTTGCGTGCGCATACCGGTTAACCCTGCAAAACCTGGTATTTTCCCCCGTCGCCAGAGTGGCTACAATGTACGACCTATGCCCGAGCATGTTTGAGGAAGCAAAGCAATGAGCACCACAATAGAAAAAATTGAGCGCCAGATTAGTGAAAACCCGATTCTGTTATACATGAAAGGCTCTCCGAAACTGCCAAGCTGCGGTTTCTCCGCTCAGGCGGTTCAGGCGCTGGCCGCGTGCGGCGAGCGTTTCGCGTATGTTGATATTTTGCAAAACCCGGATATTCGCGCCGAGCTGCCAGCCTATGCCAACTGGCCGACTTTTCCGCAGTTGTGGGTGGAAGGCGAGTTGGTCGGCGGTTGCGATATCATCATTGAAATGTATCAGCGTGGCGAGTTGCAAACGCTGATCAAAGAAACCGCGGCGAAACATAAGCCGCAGGAAACCGACGCGCAGTAAACTGCTGCAACGCAAAAAGCGGCCTGAAGGCGAATGCCGGTTACTTAAGGTTAAGTGAGTGTTCCGTTCACCAATGACAAAAGTAATTTCAGGTGAACGGGCCGCTTTGTAAACGCCGGCGTTAGCGCAAACGCATCACGCCTGCCTGGCCATCAGCCTGGGGCCGGCTCGACGCGCTGTCTTGTTTGCCGCAGCCCGCCATCCCGGGCGCGTTGTCCTGGCTTCGCCTGCGCTTTTTCCGGTTTTAGCGGGCGTCAGCAATCTTCTGTTCCCTTTCCGGGCCTTTTTTGTGACCACCATCACGGCGTTACGCCTCTTCGGGTATCGGTAGCGGCCAGCCGCCCAGACGTTTCCAGCGATTGACGATTTCACAGAAAAGCTGGGCGGTTTGTTCAGTGTCGTAGAGCGCCGAGTGCGCCTGGCTGGCGTCAAATGGAAAACCGGCAGCGATGCAGGCTTTAGCCAGCACGGTTTGCCCAAGCGCAAGCCCGCTCAGGGCGGCGGTGTCGAAGGTAACAAATGGATGAAACGGATTACGTTTCAGGCCGGAACGTTCTGCAGCAGCCATCATAAAGCTGTGATCGAAAGTGGCATTGTGCGCCACCATGATAGCGCGATTACAGCCGCTGTCTTTAATTCCTTTGCGTACTACTTTAAATATGGTGTGTAGAGCATCATATTCGCTGACCGCGCCACGCAGTGGATTAGCCGGATCGATACCGTTAAACGCCAGCGCCTCCGGGTGCAGCACCGCGCCTTCAAATGGCTCTATGTGAAAGTGCAGCGTCTCATCGGCCGTCAGCCAGCCTTCGGCGTCCATTTTGAGCGTGACGGCGGCAATTTCCAGCAGCGCATCGGTTTTTGCATTAAAACCGGCGGTCTCCACGTCGATGACGACGGGATAAAAGCCGCGAAAACGGTCGCACAGACCGGTAAGTTGAGCATTATCGGACATCGGTGTCTCTTAATTACGGGAAAAAGCGAGGGGCATTATGGCAAATTTCACAATCGGATGCAGCAGGCAGGGCGAGGATGCGCCCTGAGCTTAGTAACAAAGAGGACAAAACCGGGGGTTTTGTCCTCCCAATCGCTTATCAGCCGAAAATAAGTATGTTGATTTAACTTACTGGCATTTCGGGCCGACGACGTTTGGCCCTGCGTTTGTCAGTGGCCGAGGCCTTTGCCGGCATCTTTCGCTTCAATAAGTTCGATTTTGTAGCCGTCGGGATCTTCCACAAACGCGATAACTGTACTACCGCCTTTCACCGGGCCAGCTTCCCGGGTGACGTTGCCGCCGTTATGGCGAATGCGCTCGCAGGCCTCTGCGGCGTTATCAACGCTCAGGGCAATGTGGCCATAGGCATTACCCATATCGTAGCTGTCTACGCCCCAGTTGTAAGTCAGTTCAATCACCGCTTCTTCGCTTTCCGGGCCATAGCCCACGAACGCCAGTGAGTATTTATATTCCGTGTTTTCGCTGGTGCGCAGCAGCTTCATGCCCAACACATGGGTATAGAAGTTAATTGAGCGTTGCAGATCGCCAACGCGCAGCATGGTGTGAAGTAAGCGCATAATTTCCTCATAACAGAACAAGTTAGTTCAGGGGGATCGCTAAAATGCAGGGCAAAGTATAGCGGCGAAACGCCGCCGCTATCAATGAGACTGGCTTATAGCGCAGGATAATCGGTATAGCCTTCTGCGCCGCCGCCGTAAAAACTTTCCGGGCGTTGCGGGTTGAGAGGCGCATGCTGGCGCAGGCGTTCGGCCAGATCCGGGTTAGCGATATAGTCGCGGCCAAAGGCGGCGGCATCGATGTAACCGGCTTCAATCAGCCGCTCTGCTTTTTCCGCCGTATAGGCGCCAGCGCCAATAATTACGCCGCTGAAGCGCTCGCGCACCTGCTGGCGAAAAGCTTCCGAATAGGGGGGGCCGCCTGCCCAGTCTGGTTCGGAGATATGCAGATAGGCCAGATTGCGCTTGCCCAGTTCGTTAATCAGCCACAGTGCTGCTTCTTTCTGATCTTCGCCATTATCCAGCCCGTTAAATGACCCCAGCGGCGAGATACGGATGCCGATACGCCCTGCGTGCCAGGCGGCGATGGCGGCATCCACCACTTCCAGCGTCAGGCGCGAGCGGTTTTCAATGCTGCCGCCGTAGTCGTCCGTGCGCTGGTTGGACGCCGGAGACAGAAACTGGTGCAGCAGGTAACCGTGCGCAGCATGCAGCTCCACAAGATCGAATATGGCTTCGCGGGCATTGAGTATTGCCTGGCGGAAATCGTTAACAATGCCAGGGATCTCGCTACGCGCCAGCGCGCGCGGCGTTGAGGTTTCAACACGCACGGCGTTGCCGCGTTCGTCGCGCAGCGTAGTGCGGGTTTGCGCGCGAATAGCGCAAGGCGCGACAGGGGGCTGACCGCCTGGCTGGAGGCTGCTGTGAGAGATGCGGCCGGTATGCCACAACTGAACCGCTATATGGCCGTTTTCGGCGTGTACGGCATCGGTAATGTCACGCCAGGCGGCGATTTGCGCCTGGTTATACAGCCCCGGGGCGCCGGCGTAGCCTTTTGCCTGTGCGGAAATCTGCGTCGCTTCGCTGATAATCAAGCCTGCTCCTGCGCGCTGGCGGTAATATTCGGCCATTAGCGGGGTAGGGATATCGCCAGGTTCTGTACTGCGCAGGCGCGTCAGCGGCGCCATCAGTACGCGGTTTGGTAGGATAATGTCTCCAGCACGCAACGGTGTAAACAATTTCAGTGTCGTCATAGGGTTCCTTAACAGACCGGTCGTCTTATATTGTCAGACTTAAACGTAGCCCGCTTGTCCGGCAGCGGGCGTGGCGATAAGAATATTTAATCATGCCAGCGTGCTTTCCCGCGCTACGGAGAATTTTGGGCCGAAGGCTTGCGCCTAACCACAGCGCATGCGGCGCCGGGCATAAATAGCGGCATCGCCGTAAAATACAGGGCGGCGCGCTTCATCGCGGTCCCGGGGGAGGGCGGGTAGCCAGCAGCGAAATCACCTGGCCTGCGCCAGTGTCCAGTTTGGTGCGCATTTCTTCGAAAAGATCGCAAACCCTGGCGGACAGTTTTACCACCAGACAATCGTACAGCATACTGCTTTTGCGAAAGTGAGCCAGTCCGTTGCGCTATCCCGGGCGGAGGTATCCAAAAGGCTAACCTGCAAGACGCGCCACGCTGTAACTGTACATTCCGTAGTTAGCGTCTGCGAAACCGGGAGTAAGCACAACGGCCAGCGGTTTACACAGCAGCAAAAGAGGGTTGACGCTGAAAACCGCTACCCATGCGCGAGAGGCGGCAAACAGCCAGCCGCGGGCCATAACCTGCCGGCAGCGGTGAATAAACAGCGCGTTGATGAACGTAAAGTTTGCCGCGCGCGGCA
This sequence comes from Tenebrionibacter intestinalis, assembly GCF_016632365.1. GTDB lineage: Bacteria > Pseudomonadota > Gammaproteobacteria > Enterobacterales > Enterobacteriaceae > Tenebrionibacter > Tenebrionibacter intestinalis. The sequence goes on from NZ_JAEPBH010000053.1 coordinate 4,398, forward strand.
AGGGTGAATCCCATTTGGTTACGTTGTAACTTTTTTATGAGGTATACAGGATAAGAAGAGCGTTCAGTTAACTGCGCTCATTTTGCGTACTTAAGGTGAGGAAACCTTAAGGGGGCGGAAAGTTTTTGGCCGCCACGCTTGCAACCTTTTCTGGAAAAGTCTTCAATGCAATTAAACCTTGCTAAGTGAGGTATTAGCGTGGCTGAGCAGTTGGAATTTTTCCCTGTCCCGGATCCCTGTCGCGGCGTGTGTCAGAGCGATGAGCGCGGCTATTGTCTCGGCTGTATGCGCAGCCGTAACGAACGTTTTCTCTGGCAAAAACTAAGCAACGCCCAAAAGCAGGAGGTTTTGCGACTGTGCCGTCAGCGCAAGTTGCGCAAATTGCGCGCGCACAAACCGCCTGCCCCGCAAGAAGGGGAGCAGCCTTCGCTGTTTTAATTGTGCAACCTCGTTATACTCCGTTGTAAATTTTCTGGAAGAGGAAGCACAGCGATGGTTGAACGTATTGTGATGGCGCCGCAGGGCCCGGAATTCTCGCGTATGGTAATGGGCTACTGGCGGCTGATGGAGTGGAACATGACGCCGCAGGCGCTGGCGGGCTTTATTGAACAACATCTGGATGCGGGCATCACGACAGTCGATCATGCTGATATTTATGGTGAATACCGATGCGAGGCAGCCTTTGGCGAAGCGCTACGGCTGGCCCCGCAGTTACGCGAGCGTATGCAGATAGTCAGCAAGTGCGGTATTGCTACGCGCGCGAAGCCTGAGCATGCCATTGGCCACTATATCACCGGGCGCGATCATATTATATGCAGCGCGGAACAGTCGTTGAAAAACCTTGTTACCGATCGCCTCGATCTGCTGCTTATTCATCGCCCGGATCCATTAATGGATGCCGATGAAGTTGCCGAAGCGTTCCTGAAACTTCACCAGAGCGGCAAAGTGTTGCACTTTGGCGTCTCTAACTTTACCCCTGCGCAGTTTATGCTGCTTCAGTCGCGCCTGCCGTTTACCCTTGTTACCAATCAGGTAGAAATATCGCCGTTAATGCAGGATACATTGCTTGATGGCACGCTCGATCAACTTCAGCAACTGCGTATTCGTCCTATGGCCTGGTCCTGTCTCGGCGGTGGACGGTTATTCAGCGACGATAGCTGCGCGGCGTTGCGCCTGGAATTGCAGGTTGTGGCGCAGGAACTGGGCGCAGCAAGTATTGAGCAGGTTGTTTATGCGTGGGTGTTGCGCCTGCCTTCACGCCCGCTGGCGTTGATTGGCTCCGGTAAAATCGATCGTGTGTTGAACGCCATCGGCGCGCTCAAACTGGATATGACGCGTCAGCAGTGGTTCCGCATTCGTAAGGCGGCGCTGGGCTATGATGTGCCCTGAGTCATATTTCATCATGCCTGAACGGTAAAAGCGCCCGCTATGTAATAAGCTTAACGGGCAAACTAACCTCAGGAAATCAGTATGAAACGACTATCAACAGGTATTGCTCTAATCTTTTTCTGTGGCTCGTCGCTGGCGGCGAGTGAAGAAGTAAAGTTGAATCTTGTTACGGCGCAAAATGTAGGGCAGGAGATTGGAACGGTAAAAATTGAGGAGACGGATAAGGGGCTTACCTTTACCCCCGATCTCAGGGCGCTCCCGCCCGGCCAGCACGGGTTTCATATACATGCGAAGGGCAGTTGCGAACCGGCTATCGTCGATGGAAAAGCGGTGGCAGCCGGCGCGGCGGGAGGACATTTTGATCCGCAAAATACCGGTAAACATCTGGGGCCTGATGGCAACGGGCATCTGGGCGATTTGCCCGTGTTGTCCGTTAACGCCGACGGTAAAGCCACGCAGCCGGTAACCGCGCCGCGGTTGAAAAAAATTGACCAAATCAAAGGCCTTGCCATCATGGTACACGCGGGCGGCGATAATATGGCCGATCATCCTAAACCGCTTGGCGGCGGAGGTGCGCGCTTCGCCTGCGGCGTTATCCGCGAGTAGGTTTTTTCGGTGCGGCATCATCAGCGGGAATGGCCTGCTCCAGTTGTTGCAGCGAACAGTAAAGCCGCCAGATGATGCCCGCCAGCTCGCGGGCAGCCGGGCCTGGGTGGCGCGATAGCGTATCGCATATTGTCATCAACTGTGCGAGTGACTCGGCCAGTGGTTTTTGACGCACGCCGCGATCGCTTATGATGTTACGCAGGGCAGCAATGCATACGTCGCGTACCTGTGAGAGCGGATCGGCGCGCGTTTCCCATTCTCTGAGCTGCCAAACCACGTGCGAGCAATTTAGCAGCACCACTCCCCATCGCAGCAACCAGCGGCGTGAAAGCGCATCCCGGCTGTTGCTAAGCTGGCTAATGTGATGGTAAACCAGCGATTCAAACTCGCCTTCGCTATGCTGTGGACGGCGGCTTAGCTGATCGTTAAACCCGTGGCGCAGGGCGCGGATATGGCGGCGGCTTTTGCGTTTATCGGAGCTGGGGCGCAGAATGGAAAAAGCCACCCAGCACAGGGACACGCCGACAACTTTTGCCAGATTGTTGTTAAGGAAATCTGCGAAATTATACGTTGGCGGGTTGGTAACTGCGATAAACGATCCCATAAAAACAATCAATTGCCCCCACTGCCCGGCCAGTGCTTTTTGCTGCAATTTCATCAGATGCAAAGTAATCAGCAGTGGGAGCAGGAAAAGCAGAAATTGCCATAGTTCGGTGAGTTGCACCATCAAACCAAACTTAACCACGAAGCTGAACAGCGACAGCAGCAGCAGTGTGCGCAGCAGCAGGTTTACTGAGCCAAGCGGTGAGGCCGATGAAGAATAAAGTACGCAGGCGATAGCAGCAAGCGACATCGCGGCGCTGCCGGACTGCCACGATGTGGCAATGCACCAGGCGCCGGTCAATATAATCACACAAAAGGTGCGAAATGCGCTCCAGCTATTTTCCGCGTTGTCAGTATAACGTGCAAGCGATGGCGCGCCGGGCGGGGCGATTTGATGTAGGGGGGAGGCGGTTTCTAACTGGCGCAGCCAGCGGCTGGCGTTGAGATAAAGCCAGCAAAAATAGCGCAGCCGCAGCCAGAATGCCCGGTGCCGATAGTCGTTGTCATTATCCGGCACCATTTTTTGCAGCAGGCGCGCCACGCTGTATTTGTCGGCCTGCGGCTTTGCCAGTTCGCTTAGCAATGTTTCCAGCACAGGCCAGAGATGGGCTGGCGCATCGGGCCAGTTAAGCAACATGCGGCGCAGGCTGGAAATTACGCTCGTCAGGCGCAACTGCTGATGCAGCAGGTAGTTCAGCAGAGCATTTTGCTGGCGAAAGCGGTAGTGGCTCCAGAAGGCCTGGATACGCAGCAGATTCATTGTCAAAATTTGACCGATAACGCTTTCGTGGGCGGTGCGAATGTCTTCACTCGCCTGCGGCTTCCACAACAGGTTCGCATGCTCCAGCAGCCGGGCATGCATGTTTTTTAGCGCGCTGAGCAAAGCCGCGCCGTCCGATGTGCTGGGCAGTATCATCATCAACAAGCCGCCGCACAGGATACCGACAATAACTTCACAGACGCGTGCCTGAGCTATATTCCACAGCTCGGTCGTGTCTGTGGTATTGATTGCAGTAAAGGCAATGATGGCGGCGGTATAGCCCGCCAGCGCGAACCCATAGGCGACATTATTCTGATACTGGCTGGAGACCCAGGTACAGAGCGCCAGCCAACTGGCCATAGAAAAGGTAAAAAGCCACGGATCGTTGAGCGTATGACCGGTGATAATCAGCGAAGCGGCGGCGCCGATAACGCTACCGGCGATACGCCCCAGGCTTTTACTAATAACGCCGCCAACAGTAGGGAAGCTTACCACTGCAGCAGACGTCATCGCCCAGTAAGGCTCATCCAGATTGAGCGCGTAAGCAATGCTGAGCGCCAGGCACATTGCAATACTGTTGCGCAGCGCGTAGCGCCATTGGCCGTCTGTTGCTTTTCCCCAGGGGGTATTGCGCCATTCAGGCAAACTTAAATTCATATTGCTATCAGTGCTGAATGGATACGGTGCAGGTTGTGCCTGAAACCAGCGTGACGTCTGCCGGAATCGCTGTAAGCGCAATGCGCACCGGCACGCGTTGCGCCAGCCTTACCCAGGGGACATTCGGTTTGATGTCCGCAACCAGCCCGCTGTCGGTCTCCACGCTCTGATCGTAAATGGCTCGTCCAATGCGGGCTACTCTACCCTGCAACGTAACGTGATTGCTATAGAGCGTAATGGTGGCGCTATCGCCCGGCTTAATATTGCGCAATTTCGTTTCTTCGAAATATCCCACCACATAAAATGAGCGGCTGTCCACCAGTGCGAATACCGGTTTACCGCTGGTGGCGTAGCTGCCCGGGCGAGTTGAAAGATTGGTGATCCAGCCGTCCACCGGCGCTCGCACAGTGGTTTGTTCAAGCTGCCAGCGTGCCTGCGCCAGCGATGCCCGGGCTGCTTTAACGCTCGCCTGCATTGCTTTTGCGTTCAGGTCGGCGCTCTCCATATCCTCTCTGGAGATATAATTGCCCGGCAGGCGATGGCGGCGATTTGCTTCGTTACTGGCTTTTGCAAGATCTGACTGCGCTTTCGCCAGCCGGGCTTCGGCGTTGAGTACGGCAATGTGAAACGGCGTGTTGTCTATCTGGAACAGCACTTCACCCGCTTTAACAAACTGGTTATCCTCAACCTTCAGTTGGGAGATGGCGCCCGAAACCTGTGGCGTAATGCCGACCTGCTCGGCGCGCACTTTTCCGTCGCGCGTCCAGGGCGATTGCATGTAGAAATTCCACACCAGCCAGCCTGCGATTAATGCCAGCGCCAGTATAATAAGCGTGGAAAAATATTTTAGTGTTTTCAGGTTCATAAATTACCAGATCGCCAGCAGGAGCAGCCCAAAACAGACAGACAAAGCGAATAAGGATAAATCCATCAGCGTTGGGTGCCAAATTTCACCTGAATATATCCAGTCGCGCAGCAAACGATGGGCCGCCATCCAGACAAAGACGCCGATGAAAACGGCTTTAAAAAGAGGGGGGAAATAGATGCCGGCGCCAAAAATTAAATCCTGAAGCGGCATTCCTGAAGGAAAAAACAGAGCGCTCATGTGAAATAATCCTTTAATATAAGTAACATGACAACCGTTTTCTGATGCATGATTATTTGAATTGTGCATTGAATGCTGAAATGAGCGCTATAAAAGCGTAAGGGGTTGTCAGCATTGCTACTCTGGCATACGCAGTTTAATGTGGCTATAATAACTTAGCAAGCTAATTATAAGGAGATGAAATTGGAATCGCCACTGGGATCAGATTTGTCACGGCTGGTGCGTATCTGGCGTGCGCTGATCGATCATCGCCTGAAGCCGTTGGGGCTTACGCAGACCCATTGGGTGACGCTGCATAATATTCACCAGCTACCGCCTGAACAGTCACAAATACAACTGGCCAGGGCGATAGGTATTGAGCAGCCCTCGCTGGTGCGTACGCTCGATCAGTTAGAAGATAAAGAGCTGATTTCTCGCCAGACCTGTGCCAACGATCGCAGGGCCAAGCGCATCACGCTTACTCAAAAGGCCGGGCCGCTGATTGATAAAATGGAAGAGGTTATTATCCAGACGCGCCGTGAAATCCTGGCGGGCATTACTTCTGAAGAGGAAAAACTACTCATTAGCCTGATTTCTCGCCTGGAGCAAAATATTATTCAGCTCCAGTCACTGGATTAACGTCGGTTTTATCACTTAACAAACGGCGAGGCGCCCATGCTTTTTTGTTAAGGCCGCACAACCGTCCTGCGACGGTAACCGCATCGCGTGCGTTATCGAAAGCGGATTGGATGGTGAAACAGGCGAGGATAAAAAAGCGTGCGAAGACTGGCGGCGCCCCATATGGCGCCGCCGGATAGTTTATCGCGGAGAAACGGTCACCTGTCTGCCATTGCTGGCAAGGGAGACTCGCTGGCCTGCGTAGAAGCGGGAGCTGCCCTGTTTTTGTACCACCATAATGGTGTTGCCGTCGTCTTTGCGGATTTCCAGTTCGACGCCCTGCGTTTTGTTTATCGCGCCCTGGACCTGCTGACCGGCTACGCCGCCAGCAACAGCGCCTGCTGCGGTTGCCAGCGACCGTCCGGTGCCGCCGCCGATGGTATTACCCAAAAATCCGCCCAGTACCGCACCGCCGATCGCACCAATAATGTTTTCATCATTACCGGCCTGAATTTTTACCGGCCGGACGCTAACAATGGTACCGTAAGTGACATTTTGCACCTGCTTGGCCTCAGAGGCGCTGTAGACGTCGCCGGAAAGCGTGCTCGTATTCGCGCAGCCCACCAGCGTTAGGCCTACCAGAGAAACGATCAGTACACGTGAAAGCATTTTATGAATCTCCTTGTTCACAACTAAACACCCAGGCGGGCATTCATTCACAGATAAATGAAATTATATGGCATGTAACGGCAAAGTTTCATGTTATTTCGGTTATAAACAGCATGAAAAGGGTAAGAATCTACCCCGCTGCATGCCGCCGCAAATAAAAATCAGCGGTTGCCGTCTGTTTGACACGTATTAACGGGATATTACTCTGGTTTTTTTTAACTTTATTACGAAATAATAGACTCGGCCGGTGTCTTACGGGCGAATAAAGCCATTTCTGACGGGAAAGAAGGAGCTGCGGATGAGAGCGGGTCGCTATATTGGAGTGATGTCCGGGACCAGTCTGGACGGTGTGGATGTGGTGCTTGCATCCATTGATGGCAGCGGGGTCGTGCAGCAGGCCAGTTATTCACACCCTGTGCCCGCGCAGCTAAAGCAGGATATTTTGGCTATCTGCCAGGGGCAGACGCTAACGTTGTCACAGCTTGGCCGCATTGATACTCGTCTTGGCCGGTTGTTCGCCGCAGCGGTGCTGGGGTTGATGAAACAGGAAAAATTAGGCTCCCACGACATCGTGGCCATCGGCTGTCATGGGCAGACGGTATGGCACGAACCGCAAGGCGAAGCGCCCCATACGCTGCAGATTGGGGATAACAATCAGATTGCGGCGCATACCGGCATAACGGTGGTTGGGGATTTTCGCCGCCGGGACATAGCGCTGGGCGGACAGGGCGCGCCGCTGGTGCCTGCGTTTCACCACGCCCTGCTGGCGCATCCGACAGAACGTCGTATGGTGCTAAATATCGGCGGTATCTCCAACCTTTCATTTCTGTTCCCCGGCCAGCCGATTAAAGGTTTTGATACCGGGCCGGGCAATATGCTGCTTGATGCCTGGATCTGGCGTCAGAAAGGGCTTGCTTACGATCGCGACGCCGAATGGGCAAGCGCCGGGCGCGTCGTGCTGCCGCTGTTGCAGCAGATGCTTAGCGATCGCTATTTCACGGCGCCTGCGCCTAAAAGCACCGGGCGAGAATATTTCAATTATGCCTGGCTTGAACGTCATCTGGCGGCATTTCAGGGCCTGGCCGGGGAAGATGTACAGGCCACGCTTGTTGAACTGACGGCCGTTACTATTTCTGAGCAGGTGCTACTGGGAGGCAGTTGCGATCGCCTGCTGGTGTGCGGGGGCGGAGCGCGTAATCCCTTATTAATGGCGCGGCTGGCCGCGCTGCTGCCGGGCACGGTTGTCTCGCGCACCGATGCGCTGGGCATCAGCGGCGATGATATGGAAGCGCTGGCTTTTGCCTGGCTTGCGGCGCGTACCCTTTCCGGGCTGGCGGGCAATTTACCTTCTGTGACGGGGGCGTCAAAAGAGACGATACTGGGCGCTATTTTCCCGGGCGATGGGCTTCGCCTGGCGCTGTAGGCGCATATTATAATCGGAGTTTGCTGACGTTAGCGATGGCGTTGAGGTTTTACACTCTGTGGCAGAAAGAAAGCCACCGTTTGCCTGCCAAACGAAAATCTCAGGAATCCGCTATGAAAAAAATGCTTGCTCTGACCCTGCCGCTGTTGCTTACGGGATGCAGCTACTCTAATGCGCTCTATAGCATCATGATGAATAAAATGCATACCGATACGCTGCAGTATCGGTGTGATGAAGAGCCGCTGACGGTAATGCGGGATAATGCCGGCCAGCAGGTGAGCTTTGTGTATGACAATAACGCGCTGACCCTGAAACAGGGGCTTTCCGCATTGGGCGAGCGTTACACCGATGGTATTTATGTTTTCTGGGAAAAAGGCGACAGCGCCTCGGTGTACCGCTACGATCGCGTGGTGCTTAACAACTGTCGACGTCAGTCGTCATAGCGTTGAGATTTCCATGAGCGCGGCGCACAATAGCTTTACCCACTGACTTTATGAATGTAAGCCAATGATGGATTCGCCAGATTTACAGCATATTGCGCACCTGCGCCGGGAATACACCAAAGGCGGCCTGCGTCGCCGCGACTTAACCGATACGCCGCTGGCGCTATTTGAACGCTGGCTGAAACAGGCGTGTGAAGCGCGCCTGAGCGATCCGACGGCAATGGTCGTTGCCACCGTTGACGAACTGGGCCAGCCTTATCAGCGTATCGTACTGCTTAAGCATTTCGACGCGCGCGGCATGGTGTTTTACACCAATCTCGGCAGCCGTAAGGCGCGCCATATTGAAGGTAACCCCTGCGTGAGCCTGCTTTTCCCCTGGCATATGCTGGAGCGTCAGGTCATGGTGCAGGGCCGCGCCGAACGTCTCTCTACGCTGGATGTGGTGAAATATTTCCACACACGCCCGCGTGACAGCCAGATTGGCGCCTGGGTGTCGAAACAGTCAAGCCGCATTTCCGCGCGCGGCGTGCTGGAAAGCAAATTCCTGGAAATTAAAAATAAGTTTATGCAGGGCGAGGTGCCGCTTCCGAGCTTCTGGGGCGGTTATCGCATCAGTATTGAGCAGATGGAGTTCTGGCAGGGCGGTGAAAACCGCCTCCACGACCGTTTTTTGTACCAGCGCGACCAGGATGGTTGGAAAATCGACAGACTTGCCCCATAAGCGAGTGAAATAGTTGTGCTAAGCGCTGGCGCTGCAAGGACTGGCGCTTTATTCTATCGCCTCCCTGAATATACATTCGCAGATCCTGCGAAAAGCCGTGTACCGACCAAGGTGCAGACCGATTTATACATGGAGAATGAGATGGCGAGCAATCTGATTGAGCAATTGCAGGAGCGGGGCCTTGTGGCCCAGGTGACGGACGTGGAAGCGTTAGCAGAGCGACTGGCGCAGGGGCCAATCGCCCTCTATTGCGGTTTCGATCCCACCGCCGACAGCCTGCATTTGGGCCATCTGGTTCCATTACTCTGCCTTAAACGCTTTCAGCAGGCCGGCCATAAGCCAGTGGCGCTGGTCGGCGGCGCAACCGGCCTTATTGGCGATCCGAGCTTTAAGGCAACTGAGCGTAAATTAAATACTGAAGATACCGTGCGGGAGTGGGTGGAGAAAATCCGCCGCCAGGTGGCCCCGTTTCTGGATTTTGACTGCGGTGAAAATGCAGCCGTTGCGGCGAACAACTATGACTGGTTCGCCAGTATGAACGTACTGACGTTTCTGCGCGATATCGGCAAGCACTTTTCTGTTAACCAGATGATTAACAAAGAAGCGGTTAAACAACGCCTGCATCGCGATGATGTCGGGATCTCGTTTACTGAGTTTTCTTATAACCTGCTTCAGGGCTACGATTTTGCCTGCCTGAACAAACAATATGGCGTGGTGCTTCAGATTGGCGGCTCCGATCAGTGGGGAAATATTGTTTCTGGCATAGACCTGACCCGCCGCCTGCATCAAAACCAGACATGGGGGCTGACCGTACCGCTTATTACAAAAGCAGACGGTACCAAATTCGGGAAAACCGAAGGCGGCGCGGTATGGCTTGATCCGAAGAAAACCAGCCCGTTCAAGTTCTACCAGTTCTGGATCAATACCGCCGACGCCGACGTATACCGCTTTTTGAAGTTCTTCACCTTCATGAGCCTTGAGGATATCAATGCGCTGGAGGACGAAGACAGAAACAGCGCTGCGGCGCCGCGCGCCCAGTATGTATTGGCGCAGGAGGTTACGCGCCTGGTACACGGCGAAGAGGGGCTGGCGGCGGCGAAGCGTATTACCGCAAGCCTGTTTAACGGCAACCTGAGTGAGCTGACTGAAGCCGATTTCGCTCAACTGGCGCAGGACGGCGTGCCCATGATTACGCTGCAAAAGGGCGCAGACCTGCAACAGGCGCTGGTGGACGCCGAGCTTCAGCCGTCCCGCGGTCAGGCGCGTAAGGCTATTGCTCAGAATGCCATAACGATTAATGGCGAAAAGCAAAGCGATCCGGAATATGCCTTTAGCGACGCCGACCGTCTGTTTGGCCGCTATACGCTTTTGCGTCGCGGTAAGAAGAACTACTGCCTGGTGTGCTGGAAGTAACGTTTAACCTCAAAGGGCGCAGGCGATGCCTCGCTCTTTACTTTTGGTAAACATCGTGAAAAATATCCTCGCTATTCAGTCCCATGTGGTGTTTGGCCATGCGGGCAACAGCGCTGCTGAATTTCCTGTGCGGCGGCTGGGGGCCAACGTTTGGCCGCTTAATACGGTGCAGTTTTCTAATCACACCCAATACGGCCAGTGGACCGGGTGCGTTATGCCGCCGGCGCATTTGAGCGACATTGTTCAGGGCATTGAAAATATCGGCCAGCTTAACCGCTGCGATGCGGTATTAACGGGGTACCTCGGCTCGGCAGAGCAGGGCGAACATATACTTGATATTGTACGTAAAGTTAAGGCGGCTAATCCAAAAGCCATCTGGTTTTGCGATCCGGTCATGGGCCACCCTGAAAAGGGATGTATCGTGGCGCCCGGCGTGGCGGCATTCCATGCGCGTTATGCGCTGCCGGCCTGCGATATTATCGCTCCAAACCTGCTGGAGCTGGAGATGCTCAGCGAGCGTACCGTAAGTTCGCCGCAGGAGGCCGTGTCGGCGGCGCGCGCGCTTATTGCTAAAGGGCCGCGCGTGGTGCTGGTTAAACACCTGGCGCGTGCGGGCTATCGTCAGGATCGCTTTGAAATGCTGCTGGTGACGGCGGAGGATGCCTGGCATATTGCGCGGCCTCTGGTCGATTTTGGTTCACGTCAGCCGGTAGGCGTAGGCGACGTAACCAGTGGGCTGATGCTGGTGAAACTGCTGCAGGGCGAAGCGCCGAAACCGGCGCTGGAGCATGTCACCGCTGCTGTATATGCCATCATGACCGTTACTCGCCAGATGGGCGAATATGAGTTGCAGGTTGTAGCGGCGCAGGACGGTATTGCCAGCCCGCCGCAGTGGTTTGAAGCGACGTTGCTGTCATCTGTGTAAAAAATATTCCTGTCATGGATGCGGTAATGTCTGCCGCGCTTGTTGCGCGGCGGACATTTTATTGCATTACAGACCTTCCGCCGCCGTTGCCGCTTTTACCGCCGGTCTTTCCTGCATCTGCGCCATAAACCGTTTGATATTTTTCAACCCGTTAATATCGAGCTTAAGCGCCTGCGCCCAGCGTAAGACGGTGAACAGATAGGCGTCGGCAATGGTAAAGCGCGTTCCCATCAGCCACGGGTTGTCGCTCAGTTTTTCGTCAACGTAGCGAATTTTTTGCTCCAGCGTTTCGCGGGAAAGCGTTTTGTATTCCTCGGGAGTATTGGCGCGAAACAGCGGCGTAAACCCTTTATGTAGCTCGGTCGCGATATAATTCATCCATTCGAGAGTGTGATAGCGCGTCAGGCTGCCCGCCGGGGCCAGTAGCTGGCGATCGGGTACGCTATCAGCAATATACTGCACAATCGCCACGCCTTCGGTTAGCAGCGTGCTGTCGTCCAACTGTAGCGTTGGCACCTGGCCTTTTGGGTTAATGTCGAGAAAATTATCGCCGTGCTCGGTGCGTTTAGCGGCAAGATCAACCTTTACCAGGCTGAAGTCGAGGCCGCTTTCACGCAGGATAATATGTGGAGAAAGAGAGCAGGCGCCGGGGCTGTAATACAGTTTCATCGTAATCTCCTTGCAGCAGTGACGAAATATTAACTTATGGTAGTGCGCCAGCGCTTAAAAAAAAAGCCGCTCGCGTAATGCGGGCGGCTGAAGCGGTTTGCAAAGGTCGAACCGAGCGGTTTCGGCCCGAAATAATGGAAAATAAACAGAAAAATCAGGTTGTTGATTTTTAACTGTAATTAAAAAAGAGGGCAAAGAAACGTTTTCTCTCTTTGCCAACTATTGACGCTGCCCACGCAACGCGAGCAGCACTGCCGGCAGACTCAGACGGCGGCTTTTTCGTCCGTCTGCGCGCTATCGTTACGGGTCATGCGGTTTAGCAGCGGCGCAGTCAGTATCATAATGACTGCGATAATCGCGGTTACGATACCGATCTGCATAAACACATGGCTGTACACTTTTAACGAAACCAGCGGGTCGGTCACGTCTCCCGGCACAGCCATCAGGTTCGCCACTTTACCGGCGATAATGGCCGCGCCAGCGGTAGTCAGGAACCAGCTACCCATAATGAAGCCCATCAGACGCTGCGGCACCAGTTGCGCCACCATCGCCAGGCCAAGACCGGAAATCATCAGTTCGCCAACGCTTTGCAGCGCGTAGCTGAGGATAAGCCAACTGACGGAAACGATACCAGTACTGGTAGCGAATTTTGCGCCCAGCGGCAGCACCAGGAAGGCGCAGGAGCACAACACCATACCAAAGGCGAACTTATGCGGCATCGGCAGGCGGTCACCCATTTTGTTATAGATAGCGGCCAGAATGGGGCTTGCAACCATAATCCAGAATGGGTTCAGCGCCTGGTACTGCTCCGGTTCAAAGGCGAGACCGAGGATAGCGTGTTCTACGTTGCGAATAGCAAAGAAGTTCAGCGAGGTCGGCATCTGGTTATACAGCACAAAGAAAACGATAGCCTGTAACATCAGTACGAAGGCGACAATCATCTTGCGACGGGCAGCGCCGTGCATTGCGAAGGTTTCTTTGGCAAAGATTGCCACAATGCCCAGCACGATGATGCCCAGCGCCATACGCGCAATATCCTGATGGTGTAGCAGCCAGGTCGCGAGGGCGACGACAATAACGATACCGACTATGGTCGCCAGCAGCTTACCGAAGTGTAGCGGGGCGAAATCTGGCTTCGAGCCATACTCTTTCACCCAGTGGCGACAGAACATAAAGTTCACTACAGTAATCAGCATGCCTACCACGCTCAGGGCAAAAGCGACGCTCCAGCCGAAACGCGCAGCCAGCCACGGCGTGGCAAGCATAGAGAAAAATGAACCGATGTTGATGGACATATAGTACATAGTAAATGCACCGTCCAGACGCGGATCGTCTTTTGCATAGCAGGTAGACAGCAGGGAAGACGGATTCGCCTTGAACAGGCCGTTACCCACAGCGATAGTCGCCATACCAATGTAGACTATGGCGGCGTCGTGTCCGGACCAGGCCACCAGCGCGTAACCTATCGCCAGCACAATAGCGCCGAGTAAAATAACGCGTTTGGTCCCCAGTACTTTATCGCCCAGCCAGCCGCCAACGGCAACCAGGCCATAAACCAGGGCGCTGAAGGAGGCGAAAAGCGTCATAGATTCGGCTTCAGACATGCCTAACTGTTTAACCAGGTAGACCGCCATGATGCCCTGTAGGCCATAGAAGCCAAAGCGTTCCCATAATTCAATGGAGAAAATCAGATAGAACGATTTTGGCTGTTTGAAAACGTTAAGACTGATGTCTTCTGTTGGTTTGTTGTTTGCAGTTGACACATATACCTCATTGTTTTGCATCCCGGTTGAACGGGCGATACTGTGCAGCTAACTGTCAGGCGCTGCTTATAGTTATATCTGTAAGGAGAAACGGCGGGTAATGTTCCTTATCCTGAGGCATCAGGCAAGGCTTTTGATATATCTGGTTACATTTGAATATGTCGGAATAATCGCCAGTAACATTAAATGTTACCTGGTGATTAATTTTATATTATGCATATCTGTTGAATTTTTATCTCATTAATGTGTTTTTTTAATCGCTAATGAACATACATCCTGTGTTTTGCATTTAATTTGGTTTAATTGACTGGAAATTTTCAAAAAACCAGTGTTGTAGTATGCTTTCATGGTGTTTTGTATATAAAAAACAATTGGTTATATTCAGAAGTAACGGAGAAATTTAACAAAATGTTATAAAGACGATCGCGCGGCAAATCTTCAGAAATTTCCTGTGGAAAAGGGCGTTTTGGCCACCTGAAGCGCTTTATCTCCACAGAAAAAATGCCGCTGCTTTGTTTTGCACATGCGTTACTGGTTTTTATAACGCGTGTGGCGTCGCCGCTCCCTTGTATGGACAGGGAGAAGCGGGAGGGTTAAACATCCACCTTTTCTTTATATTCGCAGAGGTCTTCAATCAGGCAGGAACCGCAGCGCGGTTTGCGGGCGATGCAGGTATAGCGGCCATGCAAAATCAACCAGTGGTGGCAGTCTACTTTAAATTCAGCGGGGACGACTTTTAGCAATTTTTCTTCAACCTGCTCAACGTTTTTTCCTGGCGCGAAGTTGGTGCGGTTACAGACGCGAAAAATATGCGTATCCACGGCAATAGTCGGCCAGCCAAAGGCCGTGTTAAGCACGACGTTGGCGGTCTTACGCCCCACGCCTGGCAGCGCTTCCAGCGCAGCTCTGTTTTCCGGCACTTCTCCACCGTGTTGCTCAATCAGGATGCGGCAGGTTTTAATCACATTTTCGGCCTTGCTGTTAAACAGGCCGATAGTTTTAATATATGTCCTGATGCCGTCGACGCCCAGCGCCAGCATGGCCTGTGGCGTACTGGCAACGGGATAGAGTTTTGCGGTCGCCTTGTTAACGCTAACGTCCGTCGCCTGCGCCGACAGCAGCACCGCAATCAGCAGTTCAAACGGCGAACTGAAATTTAATTCGGTGGTAGGATGCGGGTTGTTATTACGCAGACGGGTGAGGATTTCCAGCCTTTTTGCCTTATTCATAATACTTTCTCAGGGTTCCTTTTAGCGCTGTCTGTACGCCTGGCTGCGCGCGTTGCTTTCATTTTTTCGTCAATCAGATATTTGATCGCCAGCAGCATGCCAAGCCCGATAAATGCTCCAGGCGGCAGCATTGCCAGCAGAAAGGGGGTGTCTGTGTGGAATACTTCCACGCGCAGTACCCCGGCCCACTCGCCGAGCAGCAGATCCGCACCGTCAAACAGCGTACCATTGCCCAGTATCTCGCGCAGCGAACCGAGCACAAACATTGCGCAGGTCGCACCCAGTCCAATAGCCAGCCCGTCAAGCGCCGAATGCAGCATGCCGTTTTTCGCAGCGAAAGCTTCGGCGCGCCCTACTACGATACAGTTAGTAACGATAAGCGGGATAAAAATGCCAAGCGATTGATACAGCCCGAACGCGTAGGCGTTGATAAGCATCTGTACCACGCTGACTACTGCGGCAATGATCATCACATAAATGGGAATGCGTACCGCAGGCGGCATCCAGCGGCGGAATGCGGAAACCGACAGGTTAGTCAGCGTCAGTACAAGCGTAGTGGCAAGGCCGAGGCCAAGCGCATTGGTTGCGGTGGACGTGACCGCCAGCAGGGGACACATACCCAAAAGTTGCACCAGAGCGGAGTTATTTTTCCACAGCCCGTCAATAAAAATCTGCCTGATGCTCATAAATTACGTCCTCCGCAGGCTGTTAGCGTGCCGGCTTGTGCTGGCAGTGTCTGCGCGTACAGCCCTGCACGTTTTATGGCGTTTATCACGGCGCGCGGTGTAATAGTGGCGCCGGTAAACTGATCGAACTGGCCGCCGTCTTTCTTTACCGCCCAGTTGGGATCGCTGGCGCTGTTGATGCGCTGGCCGCTAAAGCGAGTGATCCAGTCGCTTATGCGCAACTCGATTTTGTCGCCCAGCCCCGGCGTTTCATGATGCCCGGTTACGCGTGCGCCCTGTATGGTGCCGCTAAAGTTAGCGCCGACGAGTAGCTGGATTGCGCCTGAATAACCATCTGGCGCGGTTGCCTCCAGTACAACACCGGTTAACTGTTTGCCTTTACGCGCCATATACACGCGGTGCTCACCGGCGCCGAGCTGCGGGGCCGTTACGATAAAACAGCTCTGCTGCGGGTCGTTGTCGTAAGTGTCTGGCGCAAGTACCTGATCAAATAATTGCTTTTGTTGTAGCGCGCTTTGTTGAGCAATGGTGCTTTTCGTCATTTCATTGACAACGGCGGTTAACGCGGTCGTCAGTGCGGCGAATACCGCCAGCGTGACGCCGTGTTTGCGAAGCGTTTTTAGCATCAGCCTCTCCTTAGCGGTGCCCGTAAGCCCGCGGGCGAGTATAGTAATCAATCAGCGGTACGGTGATGTTAGCCAACAGCACGGCAAAGGCGACGCTGTCCGGATAACCGCCCCAGGTTCGAATCAGCCATACCAGCAACCCTGCCAGCGCGCCAAAAAGCAGGCGGCCACGGTTGGTGGTGGAGGCGGTTACCGGATCGGTCAGAATAAAGAAGGCGCCGAGCATGGTTGCGCCGGAAAACAGATGAAGCAGCGGTGAAGCGCAGCTCTGAGGCGCCAAAAGCCAGCCGAGCGTTGCGCACAGGAGAAGCGAAGCGAGAAACGCCAGCGGTATGTGCCAGCGAATAGCCCCGCGCCACAGCAGAAATGCGCCGCCGGCAAGGTAGGCGAGGTTAACCCACTGCCAGCCGATACCCGCCAGTGGGCCGCCGTAAATCGGCGCCTGCATCAGTTGCGCCGCTGAGCGACCTGCGTGCAGGCCGGTTTTGAAGGTATCCAGCGGCGTGGCCTGGCTGATACCGTCTATGCCCATGCGCAGCGTGTTCATCGCGAAGCCGTCCGGGGTTTTACCAGTAAAAATGATGCTCAGCGTGTCGAGAAAGCCGGGTGTAGCGGCCGCCAGCGGTTGCGGCGGTAACCAACTGGTCATCTGTACCGGAAAGGATATCAGCAGGACCACGTAGCCGATCATAGCCGGGTTAAAGGGGTTATTTCCCAGCCCGCCGTACAGTTGTTTCGCGATAATTACCGCGAACGCGGTGCCGAGCACCACCATCCACCAGGGCGACAGCGGCGGAATGCTGATAGCAAGCAACAGGCCTGTAAGTAATGCGGAGTTATCGCTGAGTACGGCAGTCACAGGCTGCCTGCGTAACTTTAGCGCCAGCGCCTCGCCAGCAACGGCGCTCAACACGCCACACAGCAACTGAATCAGGGTACCCCAGCCAAAGAAGCTGATTTGCACGGCGATACCCGGCACGGCAGCCAGCGTTACCAGCATCATGATTCGGGATGTCTGACGCTGATTGTGGGTATAGGGGGAGCTTGCGATTCTGAAAACCATTTATTCCTCATGCGTTACGGTCTGCGCCGCCTTGCGGGCTTTGGCGCGGGCGATAGCGGC
>NZ_JAEPBH010000054.1 GCF_016632365.1 Tenebrionibacter intestinalis
AAAAAGACCGGATACTCCAGTTTAGCCTGGCACTGTTTTTAGGGGGAAGATCATGTATTTTAATATCCCCTTTACCCGGCCAGAAGGCTGGGCGCGTGCGATGCACGACGGCCAGGCCTGGCAACATGCCGCCTGGCGCTATACCTCGCGGCTTGATGTCCTGCCTTTTGGCCAGTTTACGCAGGCGCAAAGCGTTGAATTTTTTGCGCGTGCGGAAAATGTAGAACGATTTATCGGCATGTTGACTGCGCTGAAGTCCAGCGGCCGCTATCGCTGGATTCTGTTGGATATACCGGCGGGCTTTAGCGCCTGCGTATTGCGCACGTTTGAAATAGTGGATCACGTAATTACAGTCGCGCGGCCGGATACCAACTGCCACGTGCGCCTTCATCAGCAACCGATGGCCCTGGGTTCATATTTACTGGTTAATGGCTTTCAGGTTTCCAGCCGGTTACAGGATGATATCTGGCAAATGTGGCTGCAAAGCCATAAGAACCTTACTCCCCTTGTGATTCACCAGGATGAAGCGATGGCCGAATGCGCAGCGGCCAAGCAACCGCTGGGTGAATATCAGCCGCAGTCGTTGGCAGCGGAAGAAGTCATGACGCTGGCCAACTGGTGTCTGTTGAACTTTGCCGGAGATGCGACATGAGCCTGGTAGCCCGCTGGCTGTTGGCTGCGCCAGTGAACCGGTATGCGGGTGATTTATATATGCGCTATCGCCGCCGCGGCGCGCCGCCCTTTAGCGCCGCGCTGGGTTGCCTGCTTTTAATGCTTGGCTGGATCTTTTTGCGTTTTGAGAGCGAGAGCTGGCAGGCCGTGCGCGCGCAGCGCGCGCGGCTGTTTCCGCAAATTGATGCCGGGCGCCCGCGGCCGCTCGATCTGGCGCGCTATGTGATTCAAAGCCTGTGGCTGCTCATTTCACATCCGCGCAGCGGCGCAATGCGCCCAAAATGGCCGTATATTGGCCGCCTGTTGGCGTGGCGGCAGCGCTATCTGGCCTGGCTGAATACGCTACCGCAGCGCCTGAATGCGCGCACCGGGCACCTTGAGAATGAAAAAGAGCTGGGCCAACTGCAAGTTGGGGCGCGGCAAAGCATTCTCTGGGTTGTTATTATCTTGTCCGCTATGCTGGCGTTGTTGTGTATTACGCAGCCTTTTAGCCCGCTGGCGCAGTTTATCTTTCTAATATTACTGTGGGCCATTGCGCTTGTTGTACGCCGTATGCCGGGGCGTTTCTCATCCCTGATGCTGATTGTGCTGTCGCTCACTGTCACCTGCCGTTATATCTGGTGGCGTTATACCTCAACGCTCAACTGGAACGATCCGTTAAGCCTGACGTGCGGCCTGGTGCTGCTGTTTGCTGAAACTTACGCCTGGGCGGTGTTGGTGATGGGGTATTTTCAGGTCATCTGGCCGCTTAACCGCCAGCCGGTACCGATGCCGGAAGACATGAGCCGCTGGCCGACGGTTGATATTTTTGTGCCGACCTACAATGAAGAACTGCATGTTGTTAAGGGCACCATTTACGCTTCGCTGGGTATCGACTGGCCGCGCGATAAGCTCAATGTCTGGTTACTGGACGACGGCGGGCGCGAAGCGTTTCGTCAGTTTGCCGAAGAGGCGGGCGTAAATTACGTGGCGCGTCCTACACATGAGTATGCTAAAGCGGGCAATATCAACTATGCGCTCAGGCAGGCGCAGGGTGACTTTGTGGCGATTTTTGACTGTGACCACGTTCCCACCCGCTCCTTTCTCCAGCTCACTATGGGCTGGTTTTTTAAGGATAAGAAGCTGGCGCTGATGCAGACGCCGCACCATTTTTTTTCACCGGATCCGTTTGAACGTAATCTGGGCCGCTTTCGCAAAACGCCGAATGAAGGCACGCTGTTTTACGGGCTGGTTCAGGATGGCAACGATATGTGGGACGCCGCCTTCTTTTGTGGCTCGTGCGCGGTTATTCGGCGCACGGCCCTCGATGATATTGGCGGTATTGCCGTGGAAACGGTAACGGAAGATGCGCACACGTCGCTGCGCCTGCATCGCCGCGGCTATACATCAGCCTACATACGCATTCCTCAGGCGGCGGGATTAGCGACGGAAAGCCTTTCGGCGCACATTGGCCAGCGAATCCGCTGGGCGCGCGGCATGGTGCAAATTTTTCGCCTCGATAACCCCTTTTTTGGCAAAGGGCTTAAGCTGTCGCAGCGCCTGTGCTACGCCAATGCGATGTTCCATTTCCTCTCCGGCTTGCCGCGCCTTATTTTTCTGACCGCGCCGTTGGCCTTCCTTTTACTGCACGCCTATATCATTTACGCGCCGGCGATAATGATTGCGCTGTTTGTATTGCCGCACATGATTCACGCAAGCCTGACCAATTCTAAAATTCAGGGCAAGTTCCGCCATTCTTTCTGGAGCGAAATTTACGAAACGGTGCTGGCCTGGTATATCACGCCGCCAACGCTGATGGCGCTGATTAATCCGCATAAAGGTAAGTTTAACGTCACTGCCAAAGGGGGGCTGGTGAAGCGTGAGTTTGTGGACTGGGTTATTACCCGCCCGTACCTGTGGCTGGCGCTGGCTAATTTGCTTGGCATAGCGGCGGGGATATGGCGCTTTTTCCGGGGGCCGGAAAGCGAAATGCTGACCGTTGTGGTCAGTATGATCTGGGTTGCCTATAACCTGGTTATCCTTGGCGGCGCTGTTGCGGTTTCCGTAGAAAGTAAGCAGGTGCGTCGCTCGCATCGCGTTGAAATCGCAATGCCGGCGGCGGTTGCCCGCGATGACGGCCATTTGTTTGCGTGTACGGTACGCGACTATTCGGACGGCGGCGTGGGAATAAAACTGCACGGCGATGTCGGTTTCCTTATCGGCCAGCAGGTGAAGCTGCTACTCAAGCGCGGCCCGCAGGAATTTTCCTTCACGGCGAAGATTGTGCGCGTAATGGGGGCGGAAGTCGGCCTGCAACTGGAGCAGATGGACACCCGCCAGCATATTGATTTTATCCAGTGTACCTTTGCCCGCGCCGATACCTGGGCGCTGTGGCGGGACAGCTATCCAGAGGACAAACCGCTGGAAAGCTTGCTGGATATTCTGAAACTTGGTTTCAGCGGCTACCGGCACCTCGCGGAATTTGCGCCGATGTCGGTGAAGTTTATTTTCCGTAGCTTAACGCTGCTGATTGATTGGTTTGTGTCGTTCGTTCCCCGCCGACCGCAGCAGGCGCCAGCGCCTGGGCCGACTGCGCCTGTCGTGGTTCAACAATGATGATAATGTGATGAAAAGAAAACACTCCTGGATCTGTGCAGTGGTAATGGGGCTTAGCGTTTCGCATTTTCCGGCAGGGAGCGCGGCGCCTGCTGCGCCAACTTCGCCGGAGGCTGCGCAGAGTCAAGCGTTGACGGCAGATGCGCCGGGCGGCGATAACGCTAACGCGCCCGTGGGGCAGGTAACGACGGGCGTGGAGGAGGTAAAGACGCCGCTAGCGGTTGACGAAACGGTCCCGTCGCGTGAAGTGAAGCTCAATTTTGCGCAAATTGCGCCGCCGCCGGGCAGTATGGTGCTGCGCGGCGCCAACCCAACCGGCGCGGTAGAGTTCGGTTTGCGCAGCGATGAAGTCGTATCGCGCGCCATGCTGAACCTTGAATTTACGCCGTCGCCGTCGCTGCTGCCGGTGCAGTCGCAGCTTAAGGTTTATCTGAATGATGAACTGATGGGCGTGTTACCGGTCGCTAAAGAACAACTGGGCAAAAAGACCCGCGCGCAGTTGCCGATCGATCCGCTTTATATCACCGATTTTAACCGCCTCAGGCTGGAGTTTATCGGCCATTACCGCGACGTATGCGAAAACCCGGCCAACAGCACGCTGTGGATGGATATTGGCCGTAACAGCTCGCTGGATCTGTTTTATCAGTCGCTGGCTTTGCGAAACGACCTGTCCCACTTTCCGGTGCCGTTTTTTGATGCGCGCGATAACCGCGAGCTGGTATTGCCGATAGTATTTGCCGGCCCTCCGGACATCCAGCAGCAACGCGCAGCGGGTATTATCGCCTCCTGGTTCGGTACGCGCGCGCAGTGGCGCGGCCAGACTTTCCCGGTACGTTATAACGCGCTGCCGGAAAGTAACGCCATCGTATTCGCCACTAACGATCGGCGGCCGGATTTTCTGCGTGACCACCCGAGGGTAAACGCGCCGACTATCAAGATGATAAATCATCCCAACAGCCCTTATATGAAGCTGCTGGTGATATTTGGCCGCGATGATAAAGACCTGCTTCAGGCGGCGCGCGGCATCGCTCAGGGCAGTATACTTTTTCGCGGCGATGCGTTGAGTGTCGATAAGGTGAAACCGCTGTTGCCGCGTAAACCTTACGATGCGCCAAACTGGGTGCGCACCGACAGACCGATTAGCTTTGGCGAGTTAAAGACCTATCAGGAGCAGCTTCAGTCCAGCGGCCTGCAGCCGGGCTCCATTTCCGTCATGCTGAATATGCCGCCGGATCTCTATTTGCTGCGCAACAACGTTATTGATATAGACCTGAAATATCGCTATACGGCGCCGCCGGTTAAAGATAGCTCGCGTATGGATATCAGCCTGAATAACCAGTTCCTGCAATCTTTCAGCCTTGAGCCTAAGAATAAAACGAATACATTACTGCTGCACCTGCCGGTGCTTCAGGGGCTGCTGGATGGGAAAACTGATGTTTCGATTCCGGCGCTGCGCCTGGGCGCGTCCAATCAGCTTCGCTTCGATTTTCAGTACATGAACCCCATGCCAGCAGGCTCTGAGGATAACTGCGTTACGTTTCAGCCGGTGCAGAACCACGTGGTCATTGACGACGGTTCGACTATCGACTTCTCGCGCTATCACCATTTTATCGCTATGCCGGATCTGCGGGCGTTTGCTAACGCCAGTTTCCCCTTCAGCCGCATGGCTGACCTGGCGGAGACGATGATTGTCATGCCAGAGCAGCCGACGCCCGGCCAGCTTACTACGTTACTTGATGTTCTGGGCGCTATGGGGGCGCAGACGGGCTTGCCCGCCGTTAATGTTACGCTGACGCATAACCCTGATGAGATAACGACAAAGGATGCCGATATTTTGATAATCGGCGCCATACCGGCGAAGCTGAAAGACGACAAACATATCGATCTGCTGGTGGATGCGGCGATGAGCTGGGTAAAAACCCCATTCCGCCAGACCGCGCTGCCGGGCATTCTGCCTGCTCAGAACGATCGCGCGGCGGACGTTCAGACGACTATCCGTGCAGACGGGCCAATGGCGGCCATTGTTGGTTTCCAGTCGCCGTGGCACGATCAGCGCAGCGTGATAGCGCTGCTGGCCGACAGCCCGCGCGGCTATGAACTCCTCTATGAAGCGCTTAACGACAGCGGTAAGCGTGCTGCCATGTATGGCTCTGTGGCGGTCATCCGCGAATCCGGCGTTAACAGTCTGCGCGTGGGCGATATTTACTATGTTGGTCATCTGCCGTGGTTTGAACGTATCTGGTATGCGCTGGCAAATCACCCTGTACTGCTGGCTATTTTGGCCGCCATTACGGTGCTGCTGGTCGCCTGGCTGCTGTGGCGTATGCTGCGTATTATCAGCCGCCGCCGCCTGAATCCGGACGATGAGTAAAGCCTATGTTCTGGCGTAATACACTGGCTGCGGGGCTAATACTGGCGGCGGCGGGCGTACACGCCGCCTGCGACTGGCCCGCCTGGCGGCAGTTCAAACAGGCGTACATCAGCGATCGGGGGCGGGTGATTGACCCCAGCGACAGGCGACAGATAACTACGTCCGAAGGGCAGAGCTACGCGCTGTTCTTCGCGCTGGCGGCAAACGATCGCAAAACGTTCAGCCAACTGCTGGCGTGGACGCAAAATAACCTGGCTGAGGGCTCGCTTAGCGATACGCTGCCCGCCTGGCTATGGGGCCATGCCGATAACGGGCGCTGGGAGGTGTTGGACGCTAATTCGGCGTCTGATGCCGATCTGTGGATAGCATGGGCGCTACTTGAAGCGGGCCGCCTGTGGCGACGCCCTGATTATGACGCGCTGGGGCGGCGGCTGCTGGCGCTTATCGCCAGAGACGAAGTAGTCAATATACCCGGCCTTGGCAATATGCTACTGCCGGGTAAAACCGGCTTTGTAAAAGATAAACGCTGGCGGTTGAACCCGAGCTATCTACCGCTGCCGCTGCTGGCGCGCCTGGCGCGTTACGGCACGCCGTGGAAGGAAATGCGTGCGCCAGCGTTGCGTCTGCTGCTGGAAACCGCGCCTGAAGGTTTCTCGCCGGACTGGGTGCATTGGCAAAAAGGCAAGGGCTGGCAGTTACAGGATAAACCGGCGCTGGCGGGCGGCTATGATGCCATTCGCGTGTATATGTGGGCAGGCATGCTCAGCGATAAAGATCCCGATAAGGCGCGCCTGCTACACCGCTTCCAGCCGATGGCGGACGCCACCGCGCAGCGCGGGGCGCCGCCGGAGAAGGCCGATATCATTAGCGGTAAACTTACTCAAAACGGACCAGTGGGCTTTTCCGCCGCTGTGTTGCCCATGTTGCAGGATAATGAAGCGCTCTACGTGCAGCGCCGCCGTGTGGCAGAGATGTTTCCCGGTAAAGACGCCTACTACAGCTATGTATTAACGCTGTTCGGCCAGGGGTGGGACCAGCAGCGTTTTCGCTTTACTTCTCAGGGCGAACTGGTCCCTGACTGGGGGCAGCAATGCGCGGTTTCTCACTGAGTTTTATCACGCTTTCCGTTGGCATGGCGTTTATGCCGCTGAGCTGGGCCGCGCCGACCGTACAACAGCAACTGCTTGAACAGGTGCGCCTGGGGGAGGCGAGCAAGCGCGACGACCTGGTGCGTCAGTCGCTCTATCGCCTGGAGCTTATCGCGCCTGACGATCCAGACGTGATGGCGGCGCGGGTGCGCTATTTGCTGCGCCAGGGCAATAACGCCGGAGCGCAAAAACTGCTGGCGCGGCTTAAAAAAAACGCGCCGGATTCCACGGCCCTGAAGCAGGCGCAGATTGATGCGCGTATTGCTACCGCGCAGGGTAGGCAGGCGTTACAGCAGGCGCGCCTGTTGGCCACGACCGGCCATGTGTCGCAAGCCGTTGCGCAATATAACGCGCTGTTTAACGGCAGTGCGCCGCCGGACGGTAGCCTTGCGGTGGAATACTGGCTGTTGGTCGCTCGCGAACCTGCGCAGCGCGCGCAGGCGATCGCCCAGCTCCAGGGATTGAACCAGCGTATACCCGGCGACAATACGTTACGCGCCGGGCTCGCGCAGCTCTTATTTGATAATGGCCGCCCGCAGGAAGGTTTTAAGGTCCTTGAGCAGATGGCGCGCTCCAGCGGCGGGCGCGGGCAGGCGGCGGATATGTGGTATGCGCAACTGGATAAAATGCCTGTCGGCGACGCAAGCGTAGCCGCTCTGCAACGCTTTTTGAGCCTGTTTGACGATGGCGAAGCGGTAGATAAAGCCAGAACCAGGCTGGCGCAGCAACAGCAGCAGCTTTCTGATCCTGGCTTGCGCGCGCGCGCTCAGGGATTGGCCGCTGTGGCGAGCGGTAAAGATAAAGAGGCCGTCTCATTGCTGAAAACGGCGCTGAGTGAAAATAAAAAAGACGCTGAGCTGGTTGCTGCGTTAGGAGAGGTTTACTCCCGGCAGAATAACCGGGCGGCGGCGGTACGGCAGTTTCACAATGCGCTGCGGTTGGATCCGAATAATGACAGCGCGGGCAGGTGGAAAGGGCTACTTCAGACCAATCAATACTGGCTATTGATTGACGAAGGCGACAGGGCGTTGAAGGCGAATAATAGCGCGCTGGCGCGCCAGAAATACCGTCAGGCGCGCAGTGTGGACAATACTGACAGTTATGCGGTGCTGGGGCTTGGCGATGCGGCGGCGGCGGTCGGTGATGATGCGGGCGCTGAACGTTACTATCGCCAGGCGCTGCGTATGGACAGCGATAACAGCAATGCCGTACGCGGGCTGGCGAATGTTTACCGCCGCCAGTCGCCGGCGCGCGCCGAAGCGTTTATTCAAGGCCTGAATGCAAAGCAGCGTCGCAGCATTGATGATATCGAACGCAGCCTTACTGATACCCGGCTGGAGCAGCAGGCCAGCGCGCTGGAGGCGCAGGGGCGCTGGGCGCAGGCGGCTGAACTGCACCGCCGCCGCCTGCAAATGGCGCCCGACAGCGTATGGATTGTCTATCGACTGGCGAAGGATCTCGCGGCTAACGGGCAGCGGCAGGAAGCGGACGGTCTGTTTTACGCTCTGGCGAGCAAAAAGCCCGGCGATCCGGATCAGGTATACGCCTGGAGTCTCTACTTTTCCGGCACCGATCGCGATACCGCCGCGCTCGGTCACCTTAATACGCTGGCGAAAAGCCAGTGGACGGATAACATCCAGGCGCTGGCGGATCGCTTGCGCTTAAATCAAATCATGGCGGCCGCCAACCGCCTGCGCGATAGCGGACAGGAGCCGCGGGCAATTGCGCTGCTACAGCAGCAACCGCCTCGCGAAAGGGTGGACCTGGTTCTTGCCGACTGGGCCGGGCAGCGGCGGGACTATCCCCAGGCGCGGGCGCTGTATCAAAAAGTGCTGGCGCGTAGCCCGACAAACGATGAGGCGCTGCTGGGGCTTTCCGAAACGGCTGTCGCTCAGGGCGATAGCGTCCAGGCGCGTAGCGCGCTGTCGCGCTTTGCGCAGCTTAAGCCGGATGAGCCGCCGTCAATAAACGTTGAGCGCCGCGTGGCTAACGTTTACGCCGCGCTGGGCGACGTATCGCGTGCGCGGCAGATATATAACCGGCTTATCCCTCAGGCGCGTCGTCTGCCGCCGTCTATGAACAGCGCGCTGTTCATGCGCGACGCGGCGCGTTTTCAGGCGCGAAACGGCCAACCGGAGCAGGCGCTGGCGACCTGGCGCGATGCCATGGCGGCTTCCGGCGTGGCTGATAAACGCCCGGAAAGCAACGACAGCTTTACCCGCCTGATGCGCAATAACGAGAAAGACGACTGGCTTAAGCGCGGCGTGCGTAGCGATGCCGCCGATCTGTATCGTCAGCAGGATGTAAACGTTACGCTGGATCATGAATACTGGGGCTCCAGCGGCACGCCGGGCTATTCCGATCTAAAAGCGCATACCACGATGTTGCAGGCGGATGCGCCACTCAGTGACGGGCGCATGTTCTTTCGCGCCGACATAGTGAATATGAACGCGGGCAGTTTCGGCGCCAGCCATACGGAAAAATGGGGAACCTGCTACGAACACGGCTGCGATAGCGCCTTTACGCAGCGCGCCAGCGGCGCCAGCGTCGCCGTAGGCTGGCGTAATGATGTCTGGGAAGGGGATATTGGCACTACGCCGATGGGGTTTGACGTTGTGGACGTAGTCGGCGGGCTGAGTTATAGCGGCGATGCCGGCCCGATTGGTTATACCGTCAACGCCCATCGTCGCCCTGTCTCCAGCTCCATGCTTTCCTTTGCCGGGCAACGCGACCCCAACACCAACAGGGCGTGGGGCGGAGTGCGCGCGTCAGGCGCAGGCGTTAGCATCAGCTATGATAAAGGCGAGGCGCATGGCGTATGGTCAAGCCTGGGCATGGATCGGTTAAGCGGCCGGAATGTGGCGAATAACTGGCGTGCGCGCTGGATGACCGGTTACTACTACAAGCTGGTTAACGAAAATAATCGCCGCCTGACCGTGGGCCTGAACAATATGCTCTGGCATTATGATAAGGATCTTAGCGGCTATACCCTTGGCCAGGGCGGCTACTATAGCCCGCAGGAATATGTCTCGTTTGCGGTGCCGGTCGTATGGCGTCAGCGTACTGAAAACTGGTCATGGGAGCTGGGGGGAACGGTCTCCTGGTCACATTCGAAAACGCGCGATCGGCGCCGCTATCCGCTATCGAATCTGATCCCGAACGTCAATGACTACCCGGATAAGTTTGCGATGGAAACCGGCGCAGCCTCTTCTGGCGTGGGCTATACCGCCCGGTTGCTGATGGAGCGGCGTCTGACGTCGCACTGGTCGCTCGGCGCGGGCGTGGATATTCAGCAGGCTAAAGACTATACGCCGAGCCGCGCGCTGCTTTTCCTGCGTTACTCCCGGGCAGGCTGGCAGGGCGATATGGATATGCCGCCGCAGCCGCTGGTGCCCTACGCTGACTGGTAAAGAATCGTTAATGCCCGGCGGAATAACGTAAAAAGGGCGTGTGATGAAGTATACTCTGGCCGCAGTGAGTCAGCGTATACCGAACTGGTGACAGCACGGAGAGTGAGTTTGCGAGTCAGGCGATCGTTAACGATAAAACAAATGGCGATGGTGGCGGTTGTCTCCGTTGCCTTCATCTTTGTGTTTGTCGTGGTGCAGCTTTTTCATTTTGTGCAGCAAAGCCGTTACGCCACGGCGGCGCAAATGGAGAGTATCGCCCATACAGTGCGTAAGCCGCTGTCCGCCGCCATACTAAAGGCCGATATTCCCCAGGCGGAAAGCATACTTGGACAAATTCAGCCCGCTGGCGTAATTGGGCGCGCGGACGTGGTGCTGCCTAACCAGTTTCAGGCGCTACGCGTGAGCTTTGTTCCCGAGCGGCCCGTACCGGTGCTTATTTCGCGGCTGTTTGAGCTGCCGGTGCAAATAACGCTGCCGCTTTATTCCCTTGAGCGCCCGGCTAATCCGCAGCCGTTGGCCTATCTGGTGCTTCATGCCGATGCCTGGCGCATGTACAGATTCATTATCGGGACGATATCCACGCTAATTACAACCTGGCTGCTGCTGGCGCTGGTCATGACGGTGGCGATAACCTGGTGTATCAACCGGCTCATTGTGCATCCGTTGCGCAGGATTGCGAAGGCGCTGGACGGGCTGGACGGTGATGACGTGCCCGGCCATCAGCTTGAAGTATCCCGGCTGCACCAGGATGATGAAATCGGTATGCTGGTGCGCGGCTACAACCGTAATCAGCAGCGCCTGCTACAAAGCCAGCGCAAGGCGCAGGCGCTGGCGACCCACAGCCCCGTTTCCGGTCTGCCTAATAAAACGCTGCTGCTTGCGCTGCTGGAGTACATTGATATATCCAACGCGTCGCTGCTGATGGTGTCCTGCGAAGCGCTGCGCGAGGCAGCGTCTGCGCCAGGGGAAGAGCAGCGCGATTTGCTGCTGTTAAACCTGGCGGAGAAAATCCGCGCTTTGCTGCCTCCGGGGGCGGTGCTGGCGCAGGTCAATCAGCATGATTTCGCCGCGTTGATACATCACTTGCCCCATTCCCAACGGGCGCTGCCCGTCGCGCGGCATATTATGGGCGCGCTCAAACAGAAAATGCCGGCGCAGGCCCCGGTCAGCGTGGGTATCGCCGTCGGTAGGGCGGGTTTGACCGGTGATGAGCTCTATCAACACGCCCTGACGGCGATGCTTTCAGCGCAGCGTCAGGATGTGGATAAGATACAGTTCTTCGAACCTCAGCCGTAAGCGACGCAGCAATCGGGCTTGCCAGCAACGGGCCGTTCGCAAGACGTTATGGCCTGTTCGGGCCTTCTCTCGCCCCACACCCCACTCTCGCTGCCGCTTTGCCCGTACTGGCGCTAAGCTGTAGCGTTTCAGTTCTAAATTTTTAACATTTTAGTTTCAAACTTGATATTGAAATATATCTGCCATGTTGTGTGGGTGTTATTTTTAGCGCCGCAGGCCAGAACAGACCTATTAATGTGCCTGCCAAATGACCGCCCGAAGGACACTCTATGAAAATTTCGTTATTTAAAAGCCTTTATTTCCAGGTACTAACGGCTATAGCTATCGGTATTTTGCTCGGCCATTACTGGCCGGAGCTGGGCGCTCAGATGAAGCCCCTTGGCGATGGTTTTGTAAAGCTGATTAAGATGGTGATTGCACCGGTAATTTTCTGCACTGTAGTAACCGGTATCGCCGGTATGGAGAGTATGAAAGCCGTTGGCCGCACCGGGGCCGTGGCGCTACTCTATTTTGAAGTGGTCAGTACCGTGGCGCTGATTATCGGTCTGATTATTGTTAACCTCGTGCAGCCCGGCGCCGGGATGAACGTTGACCCGGCGACGCTGGATGCGAAAGCTGTGGCGGTATATGCCCAGCAGGCCCAACAGCAGGGCGTGGTTGCCTTCCTGCTTGATGTTATTCCTAACAGCGTTATCGGCGCGTTTGCTAGCGGCAATATTTTGCAGGTGCTGTTGTTTGCCGTTATGTTTGGCTTTGCGCTGCATCGCCTGGGCAGTAAGGGCCAGATGATTTTTAGCGTGATTGACAGCTTTTCCCACGTCATTTTCGGCATTATCAACATGATTATGCGTCTTGCGCCTATTGGCGCATTTGGCGCGATGGCGTTTACTATCGGTAAATATGGCGTCGGCACGCTGGTACAGCTTGGTCAATTGATTATCTGCTTTTACGTTACCTGTATTTTGTTTGTTGTCCTGGTGCTGGGGTCGATTGCCCGCGCCACGGGTTTTAACATTTTTAAATTTATCCGCTATATCAAAGAAGAACTGTTAATTGTGCTCGGCACATCGTCATCGGAATCCGCCCTGCCGCGTATGCTCGACAAAATGGAGAAGCTGGGGTGCCGTAAATCGGTAGTGGGGCTGGTGATACCGACCGGCTATTCATTTAACCTCGATGGCACCTCCATCTACCTGACGATGGCCGCCGTGTTTATCGCCCAGGCGACTAACAGTCATATGGATATTTTTCACCAGATAACGCTGTTGGTTGTGCTGCTGCTTTCTTCAAAAGGGGCCGCAGGCGTTACCGGCAGCGGTTTTATTGTACTGGCGGCCACGATTTCCGCAGTGGGCCATCTGCCGGTTGCCGGGCTGGCGTTAATCCTCGGCATTGATCGCTTTATGTCAGAAGCGCGCGCGCTGACGAATCTGGTCGGCAATGGCGTGGCGACCGTAGTGGTGGCGAAGTGGGTGAATGAGCTGGATGAAAAACAGCTTCAGGATACGCTTAATAATAAAATTGCTGCTGTTAAAACCGGTGAACTCTCCTCCTGATCGTCCATTTTCCCGCGGCGGCTTGCTCTCGCCGCGGGCTCCTGCGCATAATTGGCGTTTAATTTCTCTTTTGAGCGGTGACGTTTTCCCGGGTTAACGGTCTAACCTGCGGCGGCGTTACTGTGGGATATCGCATGCCGATAAAGCGGTACCTGATTATTTTTTACCAGGATTGTAGAGCAGGGGTAACAATGCAGGGCAAAAAATTGCGGCTTTATGCCGGTATCATATTTATGGCGGCCACAGTCGGTAATGTGTATGCCGAAACGCTACAGCCCGATCCGGCATGGCAACAGGGTTCGTTAGCCAACGGTTTTCAGTGGCAGGTGCTTGCTACGCCTCATCGCCCTGGCGATCGTATCGAAATTCGCCTTTCCATTAATGTCGGCTCTCTGGCAGAAAGCGCGCAGCAAAGCGGCTATAGCCGCTTCCTTCCTCATCTGGCCTTCACACAAAATAACGATCCGCGCGCAGTTTCGCTCTGGCAGCAGTCTAAAGATCCCGTGAGGCCCGCGCCGCCGGTAGTGGTGACCTATGATAAAACGCTGTTTGAACTGAGCCTGCCGAATAACCGCAGCGATTTACTTAAGGAATCGCTCGGCTGGCTGGCCGATATGGCGGGCAATCTCGCGATTACGCCGGAACATATTAATGCCGCGCGACAGACCCGAAACGAAGTGATGACCTGGCCGCCTGATACCCAGGAAAGCTGGTGGCGCTACCGCCTGAAAGGTTCCCCGCTGTTGGCGCACGATCCGGCGGCAGCGTTGAAAGAACCCGTTGACGCGCAGCAACTGAAAGCCTGGTATGAAAAATGGTATACCCCGGATGCCATGACGCTTGTTGTCGTGGGCAATGTTGACAGCCGCAGCGCGGTTGAACAGATTAGCAAACACTTCGGCGAGCTGAAGGGCAAGCGTGAAACGCCTGCGCCGGTACCCACCCTTGCGCCGCTAAAGCGCGAACCGGTCAGCATTATGACCAACGGCGTAAGTCAGGACAGACTGGCTGTTATGTGGGATACGCCCTGGACGCCGATTCGCGATTCGGCCGCTATAGAGCGCTACTGGCGCGCCGATTTGGCGCGTGAGGCGCTGTTCTGGCACGTACAGCAAACGTTGAATAAAAATGGCATTACGGATCTTCACCTGAGCTTTGACTGCCGTGTGCTTTTCCAGCGCGCCCAGTGCGGTATTAATCTTGATTCGCCGGGCGATAAGTTGAACAGCAATTTATCGCTGCTGGCGAAAGAACTCGCTAAACTGCGCGATAACGGCTTGCCGCAGGAAGAATTTAATGCGCTGATTGCACAAAAGAAGCTGGAATTGAAAACGCTGTTTGCCATCTATGCGCGAACCAGCACCGCAGTGTTAATGGAGCAACGCTTGCGCTCGCTGCAAAACCAGGTGGTGGATATTGCGCCTGAACAGTATCAACAGTTGCGCCAGGCATTTCTTGATAGCCTGAGCTTGCAGGTGATGAACCGGGATCTTGGACGCCTGCTACAGCAGGATATGGCGATGGTGTTACAGCAGCCTGCTGGCGAACCGGAATTGAATATGAAGTCGCTTCAGGCGACGTGGGATAAGCTCATGGCGCCGCTTGAGATAGCTCCCCCATCGCAGAGTAGTAGCGCGCTGGCGCCTGAGGCGAGCGCGTCAGATATTCCCTCCGGGCAGTAACTGTTTTGTACGGCGAGCGCGTTTGCGCTTAGCCGACAGGGCCTAATCCAGGGGGGCCTGTTGGCCCCGGATTTCATGACAAAGCGGGCAAGACGACGTTTTCGCCCGCTTTGTCACTACCTGCCAAAAATCACGACGTGTTTTTCCTGGCGCGTGGGCGCCATCCGTTCGGTCCGGCGTTTGTCAACGGTTTCAGGGGCTTTCCGCTACCGTTTTCGCCTGCGTGCGGCATATCCTGCTGCGCTGAGTCTGTTTTACCGTCTCCTTACCTGCCATTGTCCCGATTAACGGCGTTGAACCTGCTGAATCCATGCGCTTTTTCGTTGCTCAACTATCTTTAGTTTTGACGGCCATCGTCAGGAAAAGGAACCAGATATGTCAAGAACAGGCAAAGCAATCAGTTGGATTGTCGGGTTATTGCTGCTGCTGAGCGCAGGCGTTGTTATTTTTATTGCGACATTCGACTGGAATCGCATAAAGCCGATTATTAACGAGAAGGTCTCTGCTGAACTTAATCGCCCCTTTGCTATTCGTGGCGATCTGGGGGTGGTCTGGGCGCGTAACCCGCAGGAAACCGGATGGAAGCGCTGGGTGCCCTGGCCGCACGTACATGCGGAAAATCTCTGGCTTGGCAACCCCAGGTCTATCCCCGGCGATACAATGGCGCTGTTGCCGCGTGTGGAAGCGACGCTTTCGCCGCCTGCGCTGTTGGCTAAAACTGTCTGGCTGCCGTGGATAAAACTGGTTAAGCCGGATGTGCGGCTGGTGCGGGTCTCGGCAAAGCGCGATAACTGGACGTTCACTCTGGGAGATGGCAAAACAAACAAAGCGGATCAAAAGCCGTCCGCGTGGTCTTTCCGCCTGGATAAGATCCTGTTTGACCAGGGACGAATCACCATTGATGACAGCATCAGTAAGGCCGTTATGGAAATTCTCGTCGATCCGCTGGGCAAGCCGCTGGCCTTTAGCCAGGTGACCGGCAGCGGCGGTAAAGACGGCGCAAAAGTCGGGGATTATGTATTTGGCCTGAAGGTGAAGGGGCGCTACCAGGGGCAGGATATGACCGGCACCGGTAAAATTGGCGGTATGCTGGCGTTGCGCAGCGCCGACACGCCATTCCCGGTTCAGGCCGACGTGCGCTCCGGTAGTACCCGTGTTGCGCTTAGCGGCGCCATCACCCGGCCGATGGAGCTGGGCGGCGCCGATTTGCGTTTGCGTTTTGCCGGCGATTCACTTGGCGATCTTTACGATCTGACCGGCGTAGTTTTGCCTGATACGCCGCCGTTTGAGACTGATGGCCGCCTTATTGCCGAACTTAATGGTAAAAAAGGATCGGTATTCCGCTATCGTAATTTCAACGGGCGAATTGGCGACAGCGATATTCATGGCTCTCTGGTATACACCCAAAAGAGACCCAGGCCGAAGCTTGAGGGCGATTTAGTCTCTCGCCAGTTGCGTCTGGCTGACCTCGGGCCGCTGATTGGCGTCGATTCCGGTAAAAAAACGTCTGGACGTAAAAGTAAAAAAATTAATACCACACAGCAGCTGGGCAAAGTGCTGCCCTATGATCGGTTTGAGACCGATAAATGGAACGTGATGGATGCCGACGTACGCTTTAAGGGCCAGCGTATCGAGCACGGATCTTCGCTGCCGATAAGCCACCTTGACACGCATCTTATCCTGCGCAACGGCGATCTGCGGCTAACGCCGCTGCGCTTTGGTATGGCGGGCGGCACCATTGATTCGCGGATTCGGCTTGAGGGCAACAAAAAGCCGATGCAGGGGCGGGCGGAAATTACGGCGCGACGACTACAGCTAAAGCAGCTTATGCCTGATATTACGTCAATGCAGAAAACGTTTGGTCAGTTAAACGGCGATGCTGATATTCGCGGTACGGGTAATTCAGTGGCGGCCCTGCTTGGCTCCGGCAACGGCAACCTTAAGCTGCTGATGAATGACGGCTTAATTAGTCGCAATCTTATGGAAATTCTGGGCCTTAACGTGGGCAATTATCTGGTTGGGCAGATTTTTGGCGATGAAGAAGTGCGGGTGAATTGCGCGGCGGCCAACCTTGATCTGGTAAACGGCGTGGCGCGGCCGCAAATTTTTGCCTTTGACACTGAAAACGCGCTGATTAACGTCACCGGCACCGCCAGTTTTGCCAGTGAGCAGATGGATTTGACGATTAACCCGGAAAGTAAGGGCATTCGTATTATTACGCTGCGTTCGCCGCTTTACGTACGCGGGACATTTAAAAACCCCAGCTACGGCGTGAAGCCCGGCCCGTTGATTGCCCGGGGCGCAGTTGCGGCGGCGCTGGCGACGCTGGTGACGCCCGCTGCAGCTCTGCTGGCGCTGATTTCGCCCTCTGAAGGGGAGGCGAATCAGTGCCAGACAATTTTATCTGAATTGAAGCGGTAAGGGCGGCGCCGGGTTTGGGATGGGACGCAGGCCTGTACGCCGCCTCCCTGAACTTGCCCGATCGGGCGCAAACGTAGCGTCGATTTTGGCCCGCCTGCGATGGCATTGGTTTAGCGCTAACGCTGTACCCCGGCGTCATAACAACGTTCCGGCGTGTGACGGTATGACGGGGCAAGCGGCTCTCCCCGGCCTGTGGGAGCGCCGTCAGCGTTACAGCGACTGGTGTTTTGTCTCATGGATGCAAACCAGGGCGATAAGCGTAATGACCGCCATAGTCGCCAGGTAGACGCCGACCCAGAACAGGCCATAGTGAGTTTGCAGCCAGGCGGCGATCCACGGCGCGACGGATGCGCCGAGTATGGAGGCGACATTATAAGAAAATGACGCTCCGGTATAGCGCACTTCGGTGGGAAACAGCTCCGGCAGCAGCGCGCCCATTGGGCCGAAGGTTAGCCCCATGAGACTCAGGCCGATAAGCAGAAATGCCATCACCAGGCCCTGGCTGGCGGAACCGAGCAGCGGCTGGAACATAAACAGCGCAAACAGCAGGATAAGCGACGTAATGACTATCATGCTTTTACGGCGACCAAAGGCGTCTGCCAGCATACCGGCGATGGGCACCATCACGCCAAAACCAATCACCGCCATCATTAACATCCACAGCACGCTGTTGCGTGAAAAACCAAGGCCGTTGGGGGCGGCGGCCGTGCTGTAGGTCATAGAGTATACCGTCATGATATAAAACAAGGTGTAGGTCGCCAGCATGATAAACGTGCCGAGGATAGTGGCGCGCAGATGCTTTGTCAGCAGCGTGCCGAGCGGCACTTTCACGCGTTTACCCTCCCTGGCGACTTTAGCGAACACCGGGCTTTCATGCAGCGATACGCGGACATACAGGCCAATCAGCACCAGCACGGCAGAGAAGATAAAAGGAATACGCCAGCCCCAGCTCATAAACTGCTCATCGGTAAGCAGCCAGGACAGCAGCAAAAAGGTGCCGTTGGCGAAAAAGAAGCCGATCGGGGCGCCGAGTTGTGGAAAAGATCCATACAATGCGCGCTTGTGCGCCGGCGCGTTTTCGGTCGCCAGCAGCGCCGCGCCTCCCCATTCGCCGCCAAGCCCCAGCCCCTGGCCAAAGCGCGCCAGCGCCAGCAGTAGCGGCGCGAGTATACCGATAGATTCATAGCCTGGCAGCAGGCCGATAAGCACGGTGGAAAGGCCCATTGTCAGCAGTGAGGCGACAAGCGTCGCCTTGCGCCCGACGCGATCGCCAAAATGGCCGAACAGCGCGGAACCTACCGGGCGGGCGATAAAAGCGATGGCAAAAGTTGCCAGCGACTGGAGTGTGGCGGCAGTCGCGTCGCCCTGTGGAAAGAAAATGTGCGGGAAAACAATAACGGCGGCGGTAGCGTAAATATAGAAATCAAAAAATTCAATGGCGGTGCCAATGAGCGAGGCAACCACGACTTTGCTGCGTGAGTTAACTGGCGGGGCCTGGTCGGTATTAAGCGTTGTGGTGATAGATGCTTGCATAATCTTTTTCTTATTAATGTTTTTTGAACAAATGAGAGGCCATATTACGCATAGCAAAAGCGACATTTCAACGCGCCGGGCCGGCGGAGCGTGGGCGAGATGCGAACAAAAAGTGAATAATATGTAGTTGTTGAAATAAATAGCGTTATATGCCTATTGGCAGGCCTTAACCCAGCTTATAAAACTGGATTAAGGTTAAATAAAAGTTACCAACTGGATTTAAATGCTGATTTGTCGCTCCGCAGCGCGGCGCGACGGCTTAAGCATGCGGGCGGCGGCCCGGCATCGGTTTATCGTCTTTATATTCCGCTGTGGCGATCCATGCCGCGCAAAACAGCGTCAGGCGGGCAAAGAAGTAAAAAAACGCCATCAGCCCCAGTACGGAGCCAAAGGCTGCCCCCGAGGGAGATTTCACCAGCGCCGGCAGCGTCCATGTCATGATGATTTTAATCACTTCAAAGCCAATTGCCGCGATCAGCGTGCCGCGTATTAACGCTTTTTTACGCGGTCGGTGGCGCGGCAGCCGCCAGAAGATCCAGAAAAACAGGAGATAGTTGGCAA
Source organism: Tenebrionibacter intestinalis (assembly GCF_016632365.1). Taxonomy (GTDB): domain Bacteria; phylum Pseudomonadota; class Gammaproteobacteria; order Enterobacterales; family Enterobacteriaceae; genus Tenebrionibacter; species Tenebrionibacter intestinalis. The sequence goes on from NZ_JAEPBH010000054.1 coordinate 19,246, forward strand.
AGACAGAAATCGCAAGCCCAATGAGTTGCCAGGCAGGCTTAAGCCAGTCGATGGCATTGAGATGCAGCAGGTTAATAATAAGCGCCTGCGCCGAGCCAGCAATGGAAGTAATAGACAGCGTGACGATTAGCGCAACCAGCAGGCCGATGAGTGAAACGAAATCGCGCAGGTATTTCACCCAGATTTTTTCCTGATCCTGCGGCGCGCGCTCCCAGACGTCACGCGACTGCGCACGCACGGCTTCCCGTAAATTGCCCATCCAGTTAATGCCTGAGTAGAGCGCGACTGCCAACCCGACCAACCCTACCGTTGTTCGCTGCTGCACCGCCGTATTAATGGTGCTTTTTAGCGTTTGCGCAAGCGTCGGATCGCTGACGTTCGCCAGTATTTTGTCGAAGATATCCTGTAGCAGCGTCGGGTGCGATGCGAGGATATAACCCGCGCTGGCAAAACTCACCATCAGTACAGGAATCAGCGACAGGAACGAAAAATAGGTAATTGCTGCGCCAAACTGGTTGCCCATGCGGTCATTAAAGCGCTCTACGGCGCGTAGAATATGCGCCACTACAGGATTTCGCTCGATTCTTTTAACCGTTTTGTTGACGTGCTGCAGCTTGCTGGCGACGACGCGGCCTTTGTCTTCTTTGCCCTCTTTATCGCCATTCGCAGACAAGTCCAGATTTGGCACCGGATCGTAATCCAGATCGCGGGTGGGGCGTTTTTCATTATCAATTATACGCATTGGCTCCATAATCCTTTAGGGGGGTGGCCCGATCTTAATGAAATTATAGACCTGACGCTAACGGTTATGGTTTCAGTCACTTAACGCACGTGTGTCATCATACCGCTAGCGTTTAGTCTACGTATGTCTTCATGGCGCTGGTGAGCCATTCCATAAACAGGCGCTCGGCGCGGCAGGCTAACATATCGGGTCTCTGTCTGACCGTTGAATTATTAAGGTGATGCCGCAATATCTTTATATCAATCAATCAAAAAGAGAACAAAATGCACCGATCCGATATGCATTACTATGATTACTCATGGACGACCGTACCTGGCGATAATTCGTTAATGACGAAGCTGGATGCCACCCGCTTTAGTCGTCGCGAAGGCTATGAGGTGTTAACCCTGATTAACTCTTTCCTGGCCAAAGGTGGTGGTGATTTGCCGTTAAAATCACAGCAGATTATCGAGTGGATGCTGCATGAGCGCCTCCCTTCCAGTATTCAGGGGCGGGAGCAGGTTAAAGCCTGGGTAATTGAAAACTTCTCCATGATGAAGAGTAGTTATCCTTTCTGAGGAACAGCCCGCCGTAGCGCTGAGGGATCCCCATAAATCAGCGCTAATAAACCAG
>NZ_JAEPBH010000055.1 GCF_016632365.1 Tenebrionibacter intestinalis
CAGACCGTGCTGAACGCCGGGCGCGACCTGAATCTGACCGCGGTCGTCACCGCCGCCAGCGACAGCCTCGCCTGGGATAAAAATAACTGGCTGAAGCAGTCCGCCACAGCGCACGTGGGCAGTGAAATCAGCGGCGCCGGGTCTGTCTCCCTGGTGGCCAGCCGGGATGTGAACACGCAGGCCGCCACGGTGACCGCGGGCAGCAGCCTGGGCGTCGGCGCGGGCCGCGATATCAACCTTACCGCCGCCACAGACAGCAGCGAATTTGAATCAAAACACAAATACACCGGCAGCAACGGCGCCTTCTCAAAAACCACCACCACCACGCACGACAGGGTGAACAGGGAAACCGCACGGGGCTCGCTGTTCAGCGCCGACAGCGTGAAAATGCAGGCCGGCAATAACCTGCTGGTTCAGGGCAGCCATGTCGTTGCCGACAACGACGTCCGTCTTCAGGCCGGCAACAACCTCACCCTCACCACCGCACAGGCGCGCAGCGCGGAAAGCCACCAGAAGCAGGAGAAAAAATCGGGGCTTTCCGGCACCGGCGGTATCGGCATGACCTACGGCAGCCAGAGCCTGAAGGTTACCGATACCGTACAGGAGGTCGCCCACCAGGGCAGCACCGTCGGTTCAGTGAAGGGCAATGTCACCCTCCGCGCGGGTAACGACCTGACTGTTAACAGCGCGGATTTGATTGCGGGCAGTGACATGACGCTTGTGGGTAAGAACGTCAGCATCACCTCCGCCACGCAGACCAGCAAACAGACGCACGAAGTGGAGCAGAAGAGTTCCGGTTTCACCCTGGCCCTTTCAGGGACGGCGGGCAGCTTCGTTAACAGCGCGGCGCAGTCGGCCAGGCAGGCAAAAGAGACGGACAATGACCGCCTTGCCGCGCTTCAGGGCGTGAAGGCGGCCCTCACCGGCGTCCAGGCCTCGCAGGCGGCGCGTATGGATGCGGCCCGGGGTGACCAGGCGTCAAACACCAGTACCGTGGGCGTCACGCTCTCCTGGGGCAGCCAGTCGTCAAAATCCACTCAGTCCAGCGAGCAGACCACGTCAAAAGGCAGCAGCCTGAGCGCCGGTAATAATCTGGCCATTATCGCCACCGGCAGCGCGCAGAAAGGCCGGGACGGCGATATTCTGATACAGGGCAGCCAGGTCAGCGCCGGCAACGACGTGCTGCTGTCGGCTAACCGCGACGTGAATCTGGTTTCAGCAGAAAACACCTCAACGCTCGAAGGGAAAAACGAAAGTAAGGGCGGCAGCCTCGGCGTGGGTATCGGCGCAGGCTCCGGCGGCTGGGGCATTAACGTCTCCGCCAGCGTGAACGCCGGCAGGGGCCATGAAAAAGGCAACGGCGCCACCCATACGGAAACCACCGTGGAGGCAGGAAACAACCTGACCCTCCTCAGCGGACGCGATACAAACCTCACCGGGGCGCAGGTCAGCGGTGAGCGCGTGACGGCAGATATCGGGCGTGACCTGACCCTGCGCAGCGAGCAGGACACCGACAGCTACCACAGTAAACAGCAGAACGTCAGCGCGGGGGCCAGCTTCAGCTTTGGCTCCATGTCCGGCTCGGCCAGCGTGAACGCCAGCCGTGATAAAATGGACAGTCACTATAAATCGGTTAATGAGCAGAGCGGGATAACGGCAGGCAGCGGTGGCTATGACATTCAGGTTGGGGGGCACACTCAGCTTGACGGCGCCGTGATAGCCTCTGCGGCAAAAGACGATAAAAACCGCCTGGAAACCGGTACACTCGGCTGGCGTGATATTCACAATGAAGCGGAATATAAAGTGGAGCATCAGAGCGTGGGTATGAGCACCGGCGGCAGCGCCGGCGGGCAGTTTGCCGGAAACATGGCCAACAGCATGCTCAGCGGCATGAACAGCAGCGGGCATGCTGAGAGCGCCACATCGTCCGCCATCAGTGGCGGCAGCATTATTATCCGGGATAAGGCGAACCAGCAGCAGAGCATCGACGACCTGTCCCGTGATACGGCAAACGCCAGCGGCCGCCTCGACGCCATCTTTGATAAAGAGAGAGAGCAGCAGCGGCTGGAGGAAGCGCAGCTTATCAGCGATATCGGCACGCAGGTCTCCGATATTGCGCGCACGGAAGATGCCATCGCCGCTGCGCAGAAAGCCAGCGAAAAACGCCAGAGCGCCACGCAGGAAGAGCGCGGGGCGGCGAAAGCGGAATGGGAACAGGCCCATCCGGGCAAAACAGCGACAGAGGCCGATATCGGGGAAGTGATTTACCAGAACGCGTATGCGGATGCGATGACGAACGCCGCCAGCGGCACCGGCAGCCGGAACCAGCAGGCTATCCAGGCGGTCACCGCCGCCGTGCAGGGGCTGGCCGGGGGCGACATGAGCGCCGCCATTGCAGGCGCGGCGGCCCCGTATGTGGCAGAGGTTATCGGGCATCACGCCGGGCTTGTAGGCATGGGTAAAGCGGCCGCGCACGCGGTGGCGAATGCGGTGCTGGCCTCACTTCAGGGCCAGAGCGCGCTGGCAGGCACGGCGGGCGCGGTCAGCGGCGAGCTGGCGGGCATCATCGCGCTGGAGATGTACGGTAAGCCGGTCAGCGCGCTGAGTGAAGAAGAGAAACAGCGCATCAGCGCCCTGGCGACCCTCGCATCGGGTATAGCGGGCGGCCTTGCCGGCAACAGCGCGTCCTCAGCCGTGGCCGGCGCGCAGGCGGGTAAGACGACGGTTGATAATAATTTACTCGGCGGTAGTGAAGATGCCCAGGCTGCCTGGATACGCCAGCACGGTGTCGATATGGCGACCTGTTCCGACAACCCTGGTGGGGCCGCATGTCAGAAAGCTATGAATGAACGTGATGCCGTAGGGTTGGCGCTTGCTACAGGTAGTGTTGCCCTGTTACCGGGGGGCGCTCAGGCTATGTGGGGGCTGGGAGCCGGAGCGAACGCAGGTATCAGTTATCTTGCAGATGGCGCGATAGATCCAGCAAACGCAGCGATAGCAGGTTGGGTAAATGTTATCAGCATGGGCAATGGCCTGGCAGGTACTGTTAGCTGGAATGCTGCGGGCGGTGCATTAGGAAACTGGATAGACGATAAAGATCCTCTAACTGGAGCAATAACAAATGGTGTCGGTGCTGGTTTTGGCTACGGTATAGGTAAAGGGATTTCCTGGGGAGCAAATGCTGGGGCAAACTGGTGGAAAGGTGGCTGGGATCCGAAATTTAACCCAACATTACAGAAGTATACTGAAATAAAAGGTGATTTCGGGATTTCGAAGGAAATGACGCCAAGCAATATTCCCAGTTCTTTTGGTGACTTGGGTGGTTCCGTCTTTTCTGAAGTAATCGGTAAAGGGATCGAAAAAATTTCATCTCCGAGTAATGAGGGAGATAAAAAATGATCAATATTCTTTTCGCTTTATTTTCAATTTTGGCGGGGATAGTTTTATCTGAAATTGCATATGCTTTATTACTTACCATTGAATACGTGATGCTTGGAAGTTTTAATTTTGAGCTATCATCAGCATGGCACTACCTGAAAATTGGGGCAGGAGGTGGTGGTATAATGGGAATCGGTATTGCTCTGCTTCGATATTTTGGGGTTAAAGGTTTTTAATATTTGTTACTGAGAATAATGCGCTGGGTAGTGTTATCGCTGCTGCAAATAAGCAAAAACCAGGTACTATAGAAAACTACGAGACTGGTACTCAGGCCGCAATTACGGAAGCCTGTAGCGGTGGAACGCCGGTATCCTGTGAGACGGCGATGAAAGTAAGGGCGGCAGCCTCGGCGTGGGTATCGGCGCAGGCTCCGGCGGCTGGGGCATTAACGTCTCCGCCAGCGTGAACGCCGGCAGGGGCCATGAAAAAGGCAACGGCGCCACCCATACGGAAACCACCGTGGAGGCAGGAAACAACCTGACCCTCATCAGCGGACGCGATACAAACCTCACCGGGGCGCAGGTCAGCGGTGAGCGCGTGACGGCAGTTATCGGGCGTGACCTGACCCTGCGCAGCGAGCAGGATACCGACAGCTACCACAGTAAACAGCAGAACGTCAGCGCGGGGGCCAGCTTCAGCTTTGGCTCCAGTTAGTATAAAATCCCACCTTTTGAAGTTAGGTGCTAATAAGTAATAGGATTTTTACACATGGAGTTCATATGAGATTTAGCCTGGCAATTTTGGTATCTCTTATTTTTCTCTCGGGATGTTCAGTGGATATGAGTCGCTCTATGCCTGATTATCAAGGGAGTGATAAGGCATTTATTCGAGTAGACAACACATTCCAGCCAACGCCTTTTCGGTTGGAAAAAATGTTACCTTCTGAAGGTTGTGTGAAGTCAGACGGTGTATATGGCCTTACAGCAAAAATTGCCATTATGGGAATAAAATCCAGCTACACCAGGAGAGTTAACGGTATTGCTTCTCCCTCTGAAACCTTTTTGAAACGAGGTTATCTGGAATATATTATACAAAGTGGCTACGTGTATAAAATATGGTGGCGTTTTGAAGAAAGGAGTATGTATGGAATAGATCTTAGTCGAACATTTACAAGTTCATTCATGGCAAAAGATGGGCATACATACGAAGTTCAGACCAAAGGTAATGACATTGTCATTCACGATCTCACTGACAATGAGGATATAACACCTGTAAATATTAAAGAGTGTAAATATAAGAAAACCCTTTTGGGTAAAAAAGAATACCTGTAACTGAGAATAATGCGCTGGGTAGTGTCCTTGCAACAGCAAATAAACAGCAAATAAACAACAACCCGGTACATGAAAGTTGATAACCCGCTGGAATTTACCGTAATGGAAAGTGCATATTTTAACGAAAAGGAATGAGTGATGAAGAAATTACCTCTGGCCGTATTACTGACAACAGCAATGGCAGGCAGCGTAGCGTTTGCCGCTAACCATACGGCATCGGTTGGCTATGCTCAAAGTAAAGTTCAGGATTTTGACGACATTCGGGGGGTAAATCTGCAATACCGCTATGAGAGCGGCGCGCCATTAAGTCTTCTTACCTCTTTCACCTACATGAAAGGCAAAGGCAAGCAACACTATATGCTTTCCGGCGACACGGTGAACAACCATATCAACATAAAATATTATTCCCTGCAGGCTGGCCCGGCATACCGCATTAATGACAATTTTTCCCTGTATGCGCTGGGCGGTGTGGCACATACCAAAGCAACGGGTAAAACGCACTGGATAAACGTCGACAGCGATGCGGTTCATTATGAAGGCATTTCCGAAAAATCCACTTCATTTGTCTATGGCTTTGGTATGCTCCTTAATCCGCTGGATAATCTGTCGGTGAATGTGGGTTATGAAAGCACGCAGGCTAAACTTGCGGGAAATCGCGACATCAACGGATTCAACGTTGGCGTCGGTTATCGGTTCTGACCGGGGACTTGCCGCAAGCGCTAAGCCCCCTCCCCCAGCGCCGCCGCGCCGGCGCTGGACTACGCCTTTCCTAACCTTCCCGGCCCCCTTCAACATGCCGGCTCGTGATGTCGACTCTCTGCCAGACTAAAACCGGGCAGCGCTGGAAGCACAACGATACGCCAGGCGCGGCCTGCGACACCGGCGCCGCAATCAGGATGCGCCCGCGCCATGCGCAGGTATGGCCTGTTGCCCAGCCGCTTCATTAAGCGCAACGGCTCCGTTATCGCATTGTACCAGGCACGCCCCACAGCCGGTGCAGGCGTTGAAATCAACCACTGGCAGCCCCTTATCCCCCATTGAACAGGCCTGGGTTGGGCAGCTATCCACACACAGACGACAACCTTTTACCGGATTGACGCAGGCGGCGTTAAAAAAAGGCCTTAACCCCGTATCAACGGGCTGTTGCGGCTGCAATGCCCCCGTCGAACATGCCTGAATGCATTTACCACAGCCGTCGCAACTGGCGTACTCAATGGCCAGTTGCGGAAAACCTTCATGGCGCGCGAGCAGTATCCCCATTGAACAAGCCTGTATACATCGCTGGCATTTATCGCACCGGGAGAAAAACTGCGCAGTCGTAATGGCGCCCGGCGGCAGCGGCCATGCCGGCAGATCTGCAGGCGGCGGCGCCGCTTTACGTGACGCTGTCATAAACGCCCGGAACAGCCCGCGACGGCTGACGTGGCGATGGGTCATATATTCCTGATAATAGCGCTCGTTTTTTTTCATCAAAAGAAAATACGCCGTTTAACGGGGTTCAGCGCCTGTTGATAACTGACGTTCTGCAAATAAATATCGGCGACCTGCGCCAGCCTGGAATAAAACGCGCTGACCGGATTTTGCTGCAATAATTCCAGATAACGCGCAGCCCAGGGCAGCAGGAATTGTTCCAGCAATATCCTGGCGGCTTGCTGGTCGCTGCGCGCGATCAATGCAGAGTAGGCCAGCAGCATCAGGCCAAACTGGTCTTCCGGTTCGTGATGTCGGCCGTCAAATTCCAGGCCGTGTTGACGTAAAAAAACGCGGTAGCTGGCGGTGGTTTCTCCCATCAGTAGGTTATCTTTTTCCTGGTATACCGAACCCCAGGGTGGGGCGACCATCTCCCCCTGCCCTTCAAACAGCGCCGAATGCTGCCAGATCAGTTCATCATCGGCCGCTACAGGCCAGGAATGGCACAGTTCGTCAATGGTATGTGGATCGCGCCAGGCAAAGAGCGAAGGGAGCGTCGGCAGGCAACCTATCAGCGCCTTAATGTCGGGCCGTTGCGGCGAGTAGTAAAATAGTGCGCCGAGAATACGCGGCAATACAGCGGCGGTGGACATGAAAAATTCCTTATTGATACAGCGTCCGGGCAGGGCCAGGCCTGCCCGGAGAGTGACTACATGGGTAACGTCCAGAGATTATAAAATGCGATGCGGCCCAGCAGTTCCGCTACGATCACCACGCCAGCGCTGGCATACAGCAGCCCCTGGCCATGTCTGGTTCGTATATACAGCAGCGCGCCCAACGCGCCCGCCGCAAGCAATACCGCCTGTGCCGTAAACCAGCCGGACTGCGCCGCCGCCAGCGGAGCATCGGCCAGCAGAAGAGAGGATAAATACCCCGGGCGCAGACAAAAGCTAACGATGATCCCGACGATGCTGACAACCAACCCCAGACGACGCGCACCCAGCGCCGCCGCCAGCGCGCCGCCGCCGATAAGCGGCGTTAGCAGCATAATCACGGTAGTCCAGGAAGCGCTCCAGGTCGCTACCGTCGGTAGCTGGTAGATGCGCGGAATGGCAAAAATAAAGACCACGCCAATCACAGCCGCCAGCCAGGCCAGGGCCGTGAAGAACTTACGTGCGTCGCGATCCAGCAGCAGCCCCAGCGCCGCTATGCCCGCCGCCGCGCCGAACATCGCCGAAAGCGCGATTTCGTTACTCATCGGCGACAGCCCGACGCGAAGCAGCATATTCATGGCGCGAAGCGGCTGCCCAACGTGAAAAATCCCCACCAACACGCCCAGGCCAAACAGGCACACGGCGGCAAACAGTCCAATAGCCAAACGGCGCGGCTCAATTTGCCCCAACGCATGGCTGAGCAGCAACAAAATTAATGCGCCGACGGCGCTTTGCGTCAGCACGGTAAAGAAAACCAGCGGTAACTCATGCATGGCGCACCTCCCGTAAATTTTGAATAGCGCCTTCAGTATCGCCGGTTGGCCGCGCCTTCGGATGTGGTTTTACCACCAGGTTAGGCTGGGTAAAACTGGCCGACGGCAGTGGCGCGATTTGGTTTTCTGCGCCATATTTCCGGCGCAGCTCATCAACAGGCCCGAAATCCAGCGCGCGCTGCGGACAGGAATCGACACAGATCGGGCGCAGGTTTTTCTCCAGGCGATCCAGACAGCCGTCGCACTTGCGCATTACTTTTGCTTTGGCATCAAACTGTGGCGCGCCATACGGACAGCGCATCTCACAGTAGCGGCAGCCCACGCAAACCGAATCATCCACCAGCACTAACCCATCTTCTTTGCGTTTGTGCATCGCCCCCGTTGGGCAACCCGCCACGCAGGTGGGGTTATCGCAGTGATTGCAGGCAATAGACAGGTAATAGCTGAACGTATTGTTATGCCAGCTTTCGCCTTCTTTAACCCAACTGCCGCCGCCATATTCATAGACACGACGCAGCCTGGGCCCCACGTCCAGATCTTTATTGTCTTTACAGCTCACCTGGCAGGTTTTGCAGCCCGAACAGCGCGAGGAGTCAACGTAAAAGCCATATTGTTTCATTTTCATCCACTCCTTAAGCGCGTTTAATCTCAACCAGGTTCGTATGCTGCGGGTTACCTTTCGCCAGCGGCGAGGGCAGATGGCTGGTCAGCGTATTGATACATCCGCCGACATCAATGCCTTCATTGTTAAGACGCGTCCATGCGCCCTGCGGCATCGCCACCACGCCAGGCAAAATGCGGTTAGTCACCTTGCAGGGAATTTCAACCACGCCGCGATCGTTAAATACGTGAACAATATCGCCGCAGGAAAGCTGCCGCGCGCTGGCATCAACAGGGTTTATCCACACTTCATCCGGTACTGCTTCATGCAGCGCCAGCACGTTGGTATAAGTGGAGTGGGTATGGCCTTTGGTATGAAAGCCGCTTAACTGCAGCGGATACTTCGCCGTCAGCGCTTTATTAAGATGAGACTCTCTCACCACGCAAAATTCGGGTACCGCCGGGATACGATCGCCTTGCGGCAGCGTCCATTGCCGGGCCAGATCCGCCAGCGCCTGAGAGTAAATCTCAATTTTGCCGGACGGCGTTTGCAGCGGGTGGGCCGCGGCGTCCTCACGAAAATCAATAAACGCGATACTCTGACGTTCAGTGGCGATCTGCTGGTCGATTATCCCTTTGTTTTTGGCGACTGACCATTGCGGTAAATAGGGGCGTTTTTCCCGCACCTGCTGGTAGTGATATTCCGCCCACTGCGCCTGGGTGCGGCCTTCGGTGTACTGCTCGCGCAGCCCAAGGTGCCCGGCGATATCGGCGCAAATATCATAGGTACTGCGTACCTCCCACATGGGTGTAATGGTTTTTTGCAACGCTATCATGTAGTTGTGCGAACCCGCTGCATAGGAGCTGTCCACCAGATCTTCCGCTTCCAGATAGCTGGTTTCCGGCAGCAGCAGATCGGCGTATTTGGCGCTCGGTGTCATATGATTTTCAATCACGATGATGGTTTCGCACAGCGCCTCATCAGCGAGGATTTTGCGGGTGCGGTTAATCTCGCCGTGCTGATTCAGTAATGTGTTACCGGCCTGATTAAATAACAGTTTAATACCAACGTTAAGCTTCTCTGCGCCCCTCACGCCCATAGTGAGGGCGGTCATTTTTTCCGGATTCAGAATGGCATCCGTCCACAGATAACAGGGGATTGAGGTTTTTACCGGGTTAGTACCGATGGGCAGTAGCGGAACGCCATACGGTGTGCCGTAGGGCCAGTTGCCGTTATTCGTGCCCGGTAAACCAAAGTGCCCGGTGATAGCAGGCAGCGTCTGAATGGCGCGTACCGTCTGTTCACCGTTGGCATGGCGCTGCGGCCCCCAACCCTGGCCGATGTAGCAGGCGCGCGCCGCTGCGATCTCCCGCGCCAGTTGCCTGATGCGCGTGGCCGGAATACCGGTAATTTGCGCCGCCCATTCCGGCGTTTTCTCAACGCCATCGTCGCCGGTGCCCATCACATAATCTTTATAACTGGCGTTCGGCGCGGCGTTTTGCGGCAGCGTTGAGCGATCAAAACCAACGCAATAATGATTTACCAGCGCTTCATCAATCAGGTTTTCGCTAATCAGCGTATGAGCAAGACCGGCGACCAGCGCGGCATCTGTGGTCGGGCGGATCGGCAGCCACTCGGCATGTTCAGCGATAACCGAATCGGTATAACGTGGGTCGATAATGATCACACGGGCTTTCGAGGCTTCCAGCGCCCGGCGTAGCTCCTCCACCTGGCCGCCGCCCGACATACGCGTTTCCGACAAATTCATACCAAAAAACACCACCAGATCGGAATGCGCGATTTGAGTAAAATGGCTGCCGACGTATTTACCGTGGGTGTACGGCGTGGCGGTGGAGATTTGCGCAGTGGAGTAAGTGTTATGATAATTCAGATAGCCGCCAGTGAGATTCAGCAGGCGTTTCCAGGCCGGCGAACCCTGGGTATGGTAATAAGCCCCGGACTGGTAGTTGTAATAAATCGCTTCACGTCCGTATCTTTCCGACACGCGCTTAAGTTCCGCAGCAATAAACGCGGTGGCTTCATCCCAACTGATGCGTTTGAATTTCCCTTCGCCGCGTTTACCGACCCGCCTGAGAGGATATTTAATCCGATCCGGGCTGTAAACGCGCCAGCGGTTGGAGCGCCCGCGCAGGCAGGGGCGTATCTGGTGTTGACCAAAAACCGCATCATCAATCGCGTCTTCAGGTTCGATACGCACGATCCTGTCGTCTTTGACAATCACTTTCAACGCACAGCGGCTACCGCAGTTAACCAGGCATGCGCTATGACGCACAATTTCACCGCCGTTCGTGACGGCTTTCTCCGGCGCAGCCTGCGCCGTCGCTGAAAACGGCAGTGAAATCGCGTTGCTTAACGCCACGGCAGAACCTATTTTTGCAGCATTTTTCACGGCATCCCGTCGGGATAACGGATTAAGCATTAAATCTTTAATAATATTTTTCACATTGCAACTCTCACAAGACAACCTGTTTGTAACGTAATTGATTATCTGGCGAAAATAGTTGACTAACATCAAATGAGTATTTGTTATAACAATAAAGTATTATTTTATTCGCGACGGCATTTGAAAAATTTGAATTTTGTGTTGGAGATCGTATAAATCCCTTTAAATTACATTGATATTTCTTCTTAATTTTGGTTGGCAATTTACGCAATACATTTATTAATCTTTTTCTAACAACAAAAATACGCGCGTGTTTTAGCGCCCTACTGAAATTCTGGCGATATACATCGCTCAATGAATAATACAGAGATAGTAAGGATTCACTGCGCTTTATTACGAAGGCAATTGCAGGTAAGCGCCCGTATACGCGGGTTAGTAACAACAGTAATTATGTCTCGCCACCCAACATACAGAGCTTTTCCATTATTTAACCGCCCGGCATAAAGCCTTTTGCGATTTTCCGCTTACCTGTTGAGAGAAAGGTCAACCAAATAAGTCGTCCATCACGTTGGGTACAAAACGAAAGCTGAAATCGCCTGCTACAGCAACGAGCAGGCGCTGCCATAATACTTAATCGCCAGCTTCTCCCTGAAAAAGCGCCTGGCGCTAAAGTCAGTCTATTTATAGTAATAATGTCGGATGCGTCATTCACGGCGCACCGCTCTTTTACGCACAGACGTTAGCGCCCGTTTACATAATTTTTATATTCCATTCCCGTGGTGAAAATCATCCTTTTCCAGGTCAGGATATTCTGATAGTTCTAAAAAATCATGCAACTATGTTTGTGAGGATAAAACAAAAAAGGAACTTGAATATGAGTGAAATAATAAAGCCTAACCCTGTAACAGTTGATGGTGTTATTAACGTAAGAGATTTGGGCGGTTATCCGGTTAAGGACGGCCGGATGCGAAGCGGACGGCTGCTTCGCGGCGCGGAACTCAGTACGTTAACGGCGCAGGGGCAGCAACAACTGGCGCAATATCCGGTCGGAATCGTGATCGATATGCGTACGGATGCTGAAATCGAACCCAAGCCGGATATACTGCCTGAAGGGGCGCAGATGATCCACCTTGACGTCATGGCAGGGCAAAACCTTGACCCTATCGCCATGCTGGAACTGCTAAAGGAGAATGATGGCGCGACGTTAATGCGCGAAAGCTATCGTGTCTATGTTACCGATGCGACTGCCATTGAGGCATGGCGCCAGTATTTCCAGCTACTGCTGAATCAGGACGATAACGCTATTTATTACCACTGCACGGCGGGTAAGGATCGAACTGGTATAGCAACGGCGCTGGTGCTGTTTGCGCTTGGCGCCAAACATCGGGTGGTCATGGCCGACTATCTTCTCAGCAACGTTTATCGGGAAGTGTTGATTCAGCAGCAGCTTGAACAAATTCAGGCTTTGATGCCTGATGTCAGTCCCGAAAGCGTACTGGATTTACTGGTTGTGCGGGAAGACTATCTGGAGACGTTGCTAACGACAGTAGATGAAAACTACGGTGACATGGATAACTTTTTGTCTTCGGCGTTAGGGATAGGTAAGAAAGAGCGTGAACAGCTCAAATCAATGCTGGTGATTTAACCCGGCGGCGCCTGATACCAAATCGACAGGAGGAAAGAGGATGCCCGGTTTTTACCGGGCATCCATTCAAAGCAGGGAAAAACGCCAACTCAGAAACCAGGCGATTAAATGCCTCTGGCGCCACGTTACCCAGCCGCTCCAGAATAAGGAGGCTGAGAAATTACCCTAAAATTCGCAAGCTGCTTTAGCCAACGCAGCGCTTTTCTGCCCTTAGGAATAAATAAATTCACAAATAACCCCAGGGCCTGGCAATTCGATACGGGAGCGTAACGCCGTCGGCGGTATGGTATGCTCAACCAGCAAAATATCAATTCCATTTCAGACATGCCTGCGGATGTTAAATGGAAAATATTGTGAAGCCCCCCCCCTTATTTCCCCGGCGCGCAATGGCCAGTCGCTATAGGTATTCATGCCTGGTCAGGTTTGAATAAATATAGTTACGTAAGATGCGTTTATCAGGAGAAGATACCTTAAGCCTGTAAATAGCGGGGCTTGTCGTTGTTAATACAAAGCGCCCGGTTTAAAAGAAAGCGTTCAGAATTCTGCGTCACATTAAATAGCCGCGCCTGATACCGCCCCACACCTTAACCCTGCATAACATAGCTGCCTGCGACAGCGCATTACAAACCCAACGCAAAAATGCGCCATCATTCGCTCCGCAGGCGCCTTAAAGTGAAACACTACTCTGTGCCGCTATTTAACCTGGCCACAGCGTCAACGCATGAAGTTGTCGCCGTCAAAATAAAAGGCTAACTGCAACAATAAAAATTATCAGACTGCCGGGGCATCATTAACCCCGGCTAAATGCGTTATTGGGTTTTCTTTTCCAGCGCTTCCCACAGACCCAGCAAGTAAGTTACGCCTAATGCGCGATCGTAAAGACCATAGCCCGGCCGCCCTTCTTCGCCCCAGATAAATCGGCCATGATCCGGACGGATATAGCCATCGAAACCATTGTCATGTAGAGCCTGCATGACGCGATACATATCCAGCGAACCGTACTGTGAAGGATGCGCGGATTCGTAGAAATCTTTATCTTTGATTAACTTAATATTACGGACATGGGCAAAGTGGAGACGCTTACGGCGGGTAAAGTCGGCCAGAATTTCGTACACATTGTTATCCGGATCTTCAGCAATTGACCCAGTGCAAAGCGTTATACCATTCGCGGGTGAATCAACCGCATCGCAAATCATTGCCAGATCGGCATGGTTTTTCACAACGCGCGGCAATCCAAAAATAGAGTACGGAGGATCATCCGGATGTATCGCCATTTTCACGCCAACTTCCTCACACACCGGAATAATTTCACGCAGGAAGTAAAACAGGTTTTCACGTAGCCTGACATCATCCACGCCGCTATAGCGGGTGAAAAGTTCCTGCACTTTTGCCAGACGCTCCGGTTCCCACCCGGGTAAAGCAAAGCCATTAGAATTATCCAGGACTTCTTTCACTACCTCTTCCAGCGTCTTATCTATGCCATGCTTTTCGAAAGCCATAGTCAGTGAGCCATCCGCCAGGACATAGTTCATGTCTGTTTTCATCCAGTCAAAGACGGGCATGAAGTTATAGCAGATAACCTTTACGCCAAAACCAGCCAGATTACGGATGGTTTGTTTGTAGTTCTCAATGTAGCGGTCGCGATCTGGCGTACCGATTTTGATGTCATCGTGAATATTGACGCTTTCGATCACTTCCATCGTCAAACCAGCCGCATGAACCTGCTCAACCAGCGCCTTAATTTTATCAACCGGCCAGACCTCGCCTGGCGCGACGTCATACAGCGCGCCCACGACGCCTTCTACCCCGGGCACCTGTCGAATATATTCCAGAGGAATTTTATCTTCCTGCGGCCCAAACCATCGCATTGTCATCTGCATTTTACTTCCGCCTTAATCATTACATTTTCGTTTTCGGATGAGTGCCATACTAGTATCTAAGAGCATATTCAGTAACTTTTATGAGATCAACCCTCGCTATAAAAATAAATGTCCGTTTCTTTTCCCTTCAGGAGGGAAAGTGAAAACTCGCCAAAAATCCATAACGAGGTAAAGCCCTTCTGCCGGGTGTTGTTTTTTTGTGAAAGTTATTAATGGCAATACCTTATGTAATGAAACATTCGATTATCTGTGTGAATAAAGTTCGAAATAAATACAATTAATGATGTAAGGGAAAAATAAAAATAAGATTCCATTACTATGACTTCAGTCACAATTCAATTGTTTATGCTTGTATGGTAGTAGACTGAAAAACCATGAGAGGTTTAATGTTTAAGGCATCAAACATTCGTCACAGGCATGCTCTGACAAAAAGACGGTGTTTAGACTACACAAAACTGCTCTCCTGGAGATTCTATGCCTCTGATAAATAATAGCTTTATGATTAATAACCCAACAGGGCGGAAGCTGTATTCTGAACTGGCAAAAGCGTTACCTATTATTGACTACCATTGTCATCTCGATGCAAAGACTATCTGGGAAAATAAACCATTTACCGATATCAGCCAGCTATGGCTGGAAGGCGATCATTACAAGTGGCGCGCCATGCGCGCGAATGGCATTCCTGAAAGAAAAATTACCGGCGATGCCAGCGCCGAAGAAAAATTCGAAGCCTGGGCGCAAACGGTTGAAGCCAGTTTTGGCAACCCGCTTTACCACTGGACACATCTCGAACTTAAACATTACTTTGATATCGACGACACGTTAAATAGCAAAAACTGGCGTGAAATTATGCGCCGCTGTAATGAACTTTTACGCGGGAGTGATTTTTTACCACAAGCATTAATCCGTCGTTCAAATGTCGAAGCGCTATGCACCACCGATGGGCCGCTTGACGATCTGCGCTTCCATCTGCAACTGGCGGCAAACCGCGACTTTTCCACCCTCGTTCTGCCTACCTTCCGCCCGGATGAGCTGTTCGATACGGACCCGGATCGCTTTCTGGCCTTTGTCTCACAGCTGGCGCAAAAAACACAAACACCGATAGCCTCACTGGAACAATTCCTGGCCGCGCTGGAGTCACGCATCGATTTCTTCCACGCAGCAGGCTGCCGTATTTCCGATCACGGCCCGCTGGCAGTGCGCTATCGCTACATTGATGCAACCGCGCAGGCCGCGCTGTTCCAGCGCCGTCTGGCGGGTGAAGCGCTTACGGACAGTGAACTTCAGGCGTGGGAAAGCCTTATCTTTGTCGCCCTCGCCAGGATGTATAAGCAGCGCGACTGGGCAATGCAGATTCACTTTGGCGCGATCCGTAACAACAATACGCCGATGTTGCGCAAAGCGGGCATCAACAGCGGCTTTGATTCAATTGGCGATCAGCCGCATCTTGCAAAAAACCTCAATGCCCTGCTCAACGCAATGGTTGAAAACGACGGCTTGCCAAAAACCATCCTCTATAACCTCAATGCCAGCTATAACGATGTGGTCGCCTCTACCATCGCCAATTTCCAGAGCGGTGAAGAAGGCGTGAAATCTCCGCTGCAATTCGGCTCCGGCTGGTGGTTTAACGATACGCGTCGCGGCATGGTCAACCAACTTAACACACTGGCCGATCAGGGGTTATTGGCCAATTTTATTGGCATGCTTACTGATTCCCGCAGTTTCGTTTCCTATACCCGTCACGATTACTTCCGCCGGATCCTCTGCGATTTGATTGGCGGCTGGGTAGAAAGAGGCGAAGTCCCGAACGATGAAGAGATCCTTGCTTCCATGATTCGTGGCATCTGTGTAGACAACGCACGCCGCTATTTTTGTTTCGCTCAGGCCTGATACAGGAATAAACCATGTCGCTTAAGAACAGAAAAGTCACTATTCCTGTCAGTATCGGCTACGGCCTGACAGATATCATGGGGGGCGGCGCCTTTACCGTCATCGGTGCGTGGCTGCTTTTTTTCTACACCACGTTTGTAGGCCTCTCGCCGATTGAAGCGGCGTCTATTGTCGCTATCGCCCGTATTGTTGACGCTATCGTCAGCCTGTTTATGGGCAGCTTTACAGATCATTTCTATAAAAATTATTTAGGCAAAAAATTTGGTCGTCGTCGCTTCTTTTTGCTGATCGGCTCGCCGCTGATGCTGGTTTATATCCTGCTCTGGATGAACGGGATGAATTTCTGGTTCTATCTTGCGGTTTATCTGGCCTTTGAAATCATCGCGGCAATGGTATTGATCCCGTGGGAAACGCTGCCTTCGGAAATGACCAAAGACTTTAATGACCGCACCAAACTTTCTACCTGTCGTATGTTCCTGTCGGCCTCCGGGACATTCCTTGCGACCTTTATTCCTGGCCTGTTGATTGGCTGGCTGGGTGATAACAATGCCGATGCTTATCTGATAAACGGCGTGGTATTTGCAGTAATGTTCACCGTCTGCGTGTTTATCTCCTGGAAGGTAACGTGGGAGCGTGAGCTTACGCCGCAAATGCTGGCAGAAATCGAGAAAGCGCCACAGGCAAAAACGGTCGCAGAGAAACTGATCGCCTTTGGCAATCTGTTTAAGGAGTATGCCTCAACGCTGAAGGTTCGCGCGTTTCGTAAACACCTGGCAATCTATCTTTTCTCCTTTACAGCCAAAGATGTCTACAACACCGTTTTCGTCTTTTTCTGCGTCTACTGCCTTAATGTTTCATCCTCACTGGCGGGCACGCTGCTATCGATGAGCATTGTCGGGTTGCCGGTCACGCTGGCGGCTGGCGTGGCTATCATCAAATACGGTCCATCCCGCCTTTATATCTTTGCTTACTCTTTGATGATGCTGTGTCTCGGCGGGTTTTTCCTTGTGTATCAGTTCCCGACGGATAACAAAGTGCTGCTGCTGGTGATCCTGGCCGGGGTCTATCAGGTGGGCCGCTGCGTGCTGGAATTTACCCCGTGGAACGTATTTCCGTTTATTCCTGATATCGACGAAATGATCACGCGTCAGCGTCGGGAAGGGTTATTTGCTGCGGTAATGACGTTCTCCCGTAAGACAACCGTCGCAATTGCTACTTTTGCGGTAGGTCTGCTTCTGCAAAGCGGCGGCTTTGTGAAAGGAAGCCAGGTTCAGCCGCAGGAAGCCATCAACACTATCGCCATGCTGTTGTTTGTGGGCACCGCCGGGCTGCTGGCGATCGCTTTGTGGCAGGCGTTGACCTTCCATCTGAACAAGCATACGCATAAGATTTTTGTGGCTGAAACTGACCGCCTGAAGGCGCACGGCCACAAAAAGGATGTAACGCCTGAGGCCCGCCATGTAGTGGAAGATCTTACGGGATACTCCTACGACGAATTGTGGCTTCCAGCATCGGCTGAGCACGTAAAGTTGAATAAGCCAGACTCCGTGCTAAACGGGTAACCCTCTGTCGGCAGCCGGGTGTAGTCTGCCCGCTGCCGACCCTCTTTTTATAGTGAGTAGAATATGCAAGATACGCTTTTAACGGCCAACGCTACCGTTCCGTCCTGGGATCGCGACAAGCTGGTTGCGCGCATTGTCCATTTGGGATTTGGCGCTTTTCATCGCGCGCATCAGGCGATTTATGCCGATATTCTGGCTGCGGAACAGGGCAGCGACTGGGGCTATACCGAAGTCAACCTGATTGGCGGCGAGGAGCAGATTGCCTGCCTAAAAAATCAACATAATCTCTTCACGGTTGCGCAAATGTCCGCTGACGCCTGGACCGCCCGCGTAGTGGGCGTGGTCAAACGCGCGTTACATGCGCAGGTAGACGGGCTGGAGAGCGTGCTGGCCGCCATGTGTGAACCGCAGGTAGCTATCGTCTCGATGACAATCACTGAAAAAGGCTATTGCCATTCGCCCGCCACGGGCCAGCTAATGCTGGAGCACCCACTCATTAGCGCCGATTTACAAACCCCGCATCAGCCGAAATCCGCGCCGGGGGTCATTGTAGAGGCGCTGGCGCGCCGTAAAGCCGCTGGCCTGCCGCCTTTTACCGTTATGTCCTGCGATAATATGCCGGAAAATGGACACGTCACACGCAACGTTATCTGTGCTTACGCCCGCGCGCTTGATGAGGCGCTGGCGGTCTGGATTGAGCAAAATGTGACGTTCCCTTCCACGATGGTGGACCGTATCGTCCCGGCAGTCACGCCGGAAACGCTGGATAAAATTGAGCAGATTACAGGCGTGCGCGATCCTGCAGGCGTAGCCTGTGAACCTTTCCGCCAGTGGGTGATTGAAGATAACTTTGTTTGCGGCCGCCCCGCATGGGAAAAAGCCGGGGCCGAACTCGTATCCGACGTACTTCCATTTGAAGAGATGAAGCTACGTATGCTAAACGGCAGCCACTCTTTCCTGGCGTACCTGGGTTATCTGGCAGGCTATCAGCACATCAATGAATGTATGGACGATGAAAATTTCCGCCGCGCCGCATATGCGCTCATGCTGAATGAGCAGGCGCCAACGCTGAGCGTCAAAGGCGTCGATTTAACGCACTATGCCGATCTGCTGATTGAGCGTTACAGCAACACGGGATTGCGCCACCGTACCTGGCAGATTGCAATGGATGGCAGCCAGAAACTTCCGCAGCGTATGCTGGATTCCGTTCGCTGGCACCTGGCTCACAACAGTCGTTTCGATTTACTGGCATTGGGTATTGCCGGTTGGATGCGCTATGTCGGCGGCGTAGACGAACAAGGAAACCGCATTGACGTAAGCGATCCGCTGCTTCCTGCGCTTAACGAGGCGATATCAAACAGCGAGCAAGGCGAAGCCCGCGTTAAGGCATTGCTTAGCATCGAGGATATTTTTGGCAACGACTTGCCGCATGAATCTGAGTTCGTCGGGCAAATCACGCAAGCCTATTTATCGCTACTGGAAAACGGGGCGAAAGCTACGGTTGCTCAATATATATCCGCCAGGTAAGTAAAACGCCACGGCTTTTAAAGCGGCGGTTCAAACGGTTATAACCCGATGAATGTTGGGTGACGGACAGGGGCTGCCGCCATGCGCCGGGCATGCCCTATTCTCCTCACGGCAAGTGCAGCCATTCTGGGTATGCTCCCTGTATCCAGACAGACTTCCCGGGGACCATGGCGCCGGCGATTATCGGTGGACTACTTGTGGCCACGCGGGTGACGCTAACGGTTTTACCGGCAGCCATGAGTCTGGTTATACAGATGGGGGATCGTTCAGCTACCGGTAAATCAGCTAATGCTGCGAACGTAATAGAGGGGCGGCAATAACCCGCGCTGTGCTGACAAAAAAGCAGAAAAGCCTGAAGTGTAAGTCCCCCATCCATCCCCCCACATTAAGCTTGACCCTGGGGGAGTTCAATAGAGTAATAGAACGCTATAACTGCTGATTTAATAAGGGAAAATTGAGTTTGGGAGACTTCAGGGGGGTTAAGTTTGGAGCGGGCGAAGGGAAATCACCCCCGCTCCAAAGATCTCGTAATCCCATGGATTTATTAACAAATACCTGATGCATTGTAGGAGGGTTTTGTAGGAGGAACTACAACGTTTTGCAAACCGCTTCACTCCAGAACGCTGATAAGTTTTAGCGCGTCATTTCTGACAGAACCTTGTATTCGCTCAGAGTCAGCGATCAACGCCAAAGCCTCAATACTTAAACCATCCCTGATCACTTTTCGCGCTTTACTGAGACGGCTCCGGCAACTTTTCTCTGTATAACCCTCACGTGAGTGCATTTGCTCAATGATATAAGCGCTTGATAAATTTGAATCGGCAAAATGGTGGTAGTAGTTTACGAAGCACTCCATCCCGATAGCCTTAAGGAGGCTGACCAGGGTAACACTACTCGTTATCTTCTCTGGTTGATTCGAAACCTCTTCCATAGGTTCAGGTGGAAGGGTTTGCATAGCCGCTTCATTGACTAAAGCCGAACTCCTTACAATCAATTCTTCTTTGATGGAACTCACTCGGGGATCAGTAAGAATCGCGCCCTTGAGGGTAACGATATGTGCGTTAACGTGATCACTATGCCGAGCGTAATCTCGTATTACTTCATGTGGGATTTTGTAGGCATCAAGAATGTTGTAAGTTTCATCGAAAATAACGGCTATCAAATAATCAAAATCGGCAGCTTCATAGTTACGCAATGCACTGAGTTGCCGGGAAGGATTATCCGATGTGACTCTCCTCGCTTTGATCTGCACTTTCAGGCCATCAGCATCAATGGCATCAGCACCCGCCGACGAATTACTGAGAAGAGTCATACCCAGTGCATTAGAAACCAGCCATTCAGCATAGTCACCAACAGGATTTAGACTAGCCCCATAGATCACCAGACACTTCGCCTCTC
>NZ_JAEPBH010000056.1 GCF_016632365.1 Tenebrionibacter intestinalis
GGTATGCTCCTGACGGGCATTTTTATACTGATGTTTTCCGGGCTGACAACTGCTCAGGTTCAGATATTTCATCAGACGCCCGGCACGGTAACGGCTCATCGGGACGCCGTTTTGGGTCAGCATTTCAGCCAGAGTGCGCGCACCCGCAGAGCCCCGACTTTGGTTCCACGCCCGGCGTATTTCGCTGCACAACCTGACTCACGCCGGATTAACCGTATCGCATCGTTTTCGCCAGTACCGGTAACTGCTGCGGTTTATTTCCAGAGCAGAACACAGGCTGACAACCGTGTGGCTGTCACTCAGTCTGGCAACTATCGTGAACCGTTCAGCGAGTCGGACATCAAGAGCGCGGTAGCCTTTTTTAATATCGTATTTTGTTCCTCCAGACGGCGGACCTGCTTTTCCAGCTCGCGGATACGTTGCTGGTCTGGAGTAATGGGGGTGGCAGAGGG
Source organism: Tenebrionibacter intestinalis (assembly GCF_016632365.1). GTDB lineage: Bacteria > Pseudomonadota > Gammaproteobacteria > Enterobacterales > Enterobacteriaceae > Tenebrionibacter > Tenebrionibacter intestinalis. Next base: position 453 of record NZ_JAEPBH010000056.1, read on the forward strand.
CGTAATCCCCTGACGCTCTCGCCTGAGCTGGCGTACCCAGCTCTCAAGCGTGGTAGAACCGACATTCATCGCTTCACTGGCTTGTCGATATGAGTAGCCCTTATCAACAATCAGTTGTGCACATTCCAGCCTGAACTCAGGGGTGAACGTACGTTTGGTTTTCTTGTTCATTAAGTCACCTGTTTTGTGTTGTGGTGAGAATATCACCTTTAATCAGGTGGCCAAATTTAGTGTGCCACTACACCGCGCGCATAGTGTTGACCTGTCTGCCATTGCCGCGTCCTGCACGCCCCGGCAGGCGTTAGCGGCGAAAAGGCACGCCTGGCGACCCGCAAAACTTACCGTTAACCCCAGCGTATTATCGCGCCGGGCGTGTCCCGTGCGCGTGGTGCAAACTGGCTTTTAAGCGAGAACGGCGAACCTTCTACGATCCCCGGCCATCAGACGGGCGCAACGCGCAGCCAGCGCTGGTCTTCATGATGTTTAATTTATAAAACAAAATTGAGCGCATGCGCTGAAATGCCGTATACGTCCGGGCAGGGCATTAATAGCAGTGATTGAAGCATTTTTTTAACATTTGACAGTAAGAGATTGAGCGGCTTAAAGATATCAACAGGATGGTATTAATTTAAGCTATCAATATAGATAATCGTCATTAATAAAAATTGGCTTACATAACTTAGCGGTTTTATGGCATGAATTAAATTTTTATTATCGGAAGGCAAAGTTGTTATCCTCCTGCGCATATAAACACGATAATTTCTGTGTGTAATTGGTTTTCATTTTAAACTGTTTGTTTTTTAAATGTATTTTCTGTTTATTTCGTGACGTGAGTTTCTCCTTTTTACATTGTTATGTTTAACTTATTTCTTTGTTTTAAAAAAAATTCTGGCCGTTTTTAATTGAAGAGTGAGCGTCAAACGACGGTCGACAAAAAAATTAATCCTTTTGTTTGTTATTCTGGATAAGCATTTTCGTGATCGCTTGCACAGTTACATCACGTATTTTGTTTTTTTAACAAAATCATCACAATTTCGCTTGACCCCGGCGTTACCGCTTTTATATTGACCGTATTAAATAAGAAACAAAGTTTCATATATGAAACAAAAGGCCTGGAGGATCGTGATGAGCTGGATAGGCGTGTGTGATGTAGAGCAGGTACAGGAAGACTTTCCTTTTAGCAGTAACGTTGAGGGTAAAGAGATAGGGGTTTATCTGGTCGACGGTGAATATTATGCGCTGGAAGATGTTTGCCCCCACGCTTACGCCCTGCTAAGTCAGGGGTTTGTGGAGGATGGCAAAGTGGAATGCCCGCTGCATGAAGCCGTGTTTGATGTCCGCACCGGCGCCTGTCTACACGGCCCCGGCGGGCGCAGCCTCAACCGCTACCCTGTGCGCGTAGTTGAAAACCAGATTCAGATAACCTTTATCCCGGAGACAGTGGAATGAGCATTGATATTATTCAGGATGTTAATCCTTCCTTGCCGGAAAACCGACAGTTCGCGCCCCCTAAAGAGGGCGGCAATGGCAACATTCACACGCCCGGCGCCTGGCAAAACATCATCTGGCAAACCCGCAGCCGCGTACCGGAAGCCTTTGAACTGAACCTGATCTGCGCGCTGGAGCAGCTTTTTGACGACGGCGCGCAGACGCCTGGCGAGCTGGTGGAGGGGCTTAACCAACAGAAAAACTACGACCAGCAGGGCGAACCGTGGAGTGAGGCAAGCTTCCGCGCTTTTTTGCAGGTTAACGGCTACTGAGGGTACAGCAATGACAACAACAGTACAGGAATATCTCGATAAAGGATTGCGCGGGCTGTGGTACCCGGTGCTGGCAAGCTGGGAAGTGCAGTCGGCGCCGGTGGGCATCACACGCCTTGGTGAGCAGATAGTCGTCTGGCGCGACAAAGACGGCCGGATTCAGGCGCTGGAAGACCGCTGCCCGCATCGCGGCGCGCGCTTGTCTATGGGCTGGAATCTTGGCGATCGCATCGCCTGCTGGTACCACGGCGTGGAAGTGGCTGGCAACGGCGAAGTGAAAGATGTGCCCGCTGTGGATCGCTGCCCGCTGGTCGGCCAGCAGTGTGTGCGCAGCTATGCGGTGAACGAGGCCCACGGCGCTATTTTCCTGTGGTTTGGCGTAACCGAAGATGAAGAACCGGCCGAACTGACCTTTCCACAGGAGCTGGCCGATGCGCAGACGTTTAGCCATTTCCTGTGTACTGCCGCGTGGAAATGCAACTACCAGTATGCGCTGGAAAATGTGATGGATCCGATGCACGGCACTTACCTGCACTCATCGTCGCACTCTATGGCGGAAGGGGATCGCAAGGCGGATATGGCCCTGCAACCGACCAAAGACGGCTTTATCTTCGAAAAGAAAGGCCAGAGCGGCGTTAATTTCGACTGGGTGGAATTCGGCGCCAGCGGCGCGTACTGGATGCGTCTGTCCATTCCTTACAAAAAACGCTTTGGGCCGGGCGGTCACTTCTGGATAGTTGGCATGGTAGTGCCGGAAGATAACGACAACTGCCGCGTTTTTTTCTGGCGTATCCGCCGCGTTGAGGGCTGGCAGCGCGATCTGTGGCGTTTTATGTATCGCAACCGTCTGGAAAAGCTGCACTGGGAGGTGCTCGAACAGGATCGCGTCGTGCTGGAAAGTATGGCGCCGAACGCCCGTGAGCATGAGTATCTGTATCAACACGATGTGGGACTGTCCCGCCTGCGCCGCATAATGCAAAAAGCCGCCAGCCAGCAACTGGCAAAGCGTGAAGAACATAAAGGAGCGGCCTGATGAGCGGGCTGCTTGACGGCAAGCGGGTTGTGGTGACCGGCGCAGCGCGCGGGCTGGGTTTTCAGTTTGCGCAGGACCTGGCCGCCCAGGGCGCTTGCATAGTGATGTGCGATATCCTGGCCGATGAACTGGCGCATGGCGCGCAACGCCTGGCGGCAGAAGGCTATAACGTTGAGCATTACCGTATCGATCTCGCCTGTGCGGATTCTATTGCCAGCGTATTCAGCGCTATTGGCGAGCGCGGCAGAATTGACGGCCTGGTCAATAACGCGGCGCTGGCGACCGGGGTAGGCGGTAAAGACATGATGGAGTACGACCCGCAGTTGTGGGATCGCGTTATGCAGATCAATGTGAAGGGCACCTGGCTGGTCACGCGTGCCGCTGTGCCTTGCCTTAACGACGGCGGCAGCATTGTAAACGTGGCGTCCGATACTGCTCTGTGGGGCGCGCCGCGCCTGTTGGCCTATGTGGCCAGCAAAGGGGCGGTCATTGCCATGACGCGCTCAATGGCGCGCGAGCTGGGGAAGCGACGCATCCGCGTTAACGCCATTGCGCCGGGGTTGACGCGGGTGGAGGCCACTGAGTATGTGCCCGCCGAGCGCCATCAGTTGTATGAAAACGGTCGCGCGCTGGCTGGCGCGCAGCACCCGCAGGATGTTTCCGGAAGCGTGGCGTGGCTGCTCAGCAATCTTTCGGAATTTATTACCGGGCAGCTTCTGCCGGTTAACGGCGGCTTTATCTTTAACTGAGTGGTACGGGAGCGATATGGCGAACGTTCAGGCGAGTAAATATCTGGTGCCGGGCCTGGAGCGTGGGCTTCAGTTGTTATTGACCTTTGGCGCGCAGCACCGCGAGCTGAGTTTTGCCGAGCTGCACCGGCTGGTGGCAATGCCGAAGGCGACTGCCTACCGCATAGTGCAGACGCTGGAGTATATGGGGTTTCTGGAGCGTAACGCGCGGACTAATACGTTTTCGTTGGGGATGAACGTGCTGCGGCTTGGCTTTGAATATATCGCTTCGCTGGATGTGGCGCAGGTAGGCCAGCCGGTTATTGAGCAACTGCGCGACAGCAGCCAGTGTAGCAGCCACCTGGCTATCCGCGACGGCCATGACCTTGTTTATATCGCCCGCGTCAGCGCCGCCGGCTCCCGGATTAACCAGGTGAGCATTGGCACCCGCCTGCCGGTACACCGTACCTCGCTTGGGCGCATGCTGTTGACGGATGTGTCGCGTGCCGAATTTGAACAACTCTTTCCCGATGAACGTCTGCCGGGCAACGCGCCGGGGCAGGTGCAGGAGCGCGAAGCGCTGTGGCAAATGGTGCTCCAGGATCGGGCGCGCGGTTATGTCATCGGTGAATCCTTTTACCGGCCCGGCATCTCCTCCATTGTCTATCCAGTGTTTGACCGCGACGGCCGGGTAGCAGCAGTGGTCAGTATTATGGTGCCCTTTGATGAGGTGCCGCACTCCGATCGCGAACGGCTGCGCAATGAAGTGAGATTTGCGGCGGATAAAATTTCAGGCTTTCTGGGTTACCTGCCAAAAGCGGGATAAATCAATAAGTTAAATAAAAGGCGCGCCGGGCGTCGGGCTACGCTTACGCCTGAATTCCGAGCGGCTGTTAACGAAGAGGCGAATTATCATGAGCGTAACGGGTATTGAGAAGCTGGAATTTGGCGTTGAAGATTTAGCGCTGAGCGCAAAATTTATGCATGACTTTGGCCTGCGTGATGACGGATCGCACCGCCGCTTCTCTACCCTGAGCGGCGCGCAGGTGGAACTGTATCCCGCGCATGCCCCCCAGTTGCCTGCCGCCTTTGAACAAGGTTCGACGCTACGCCGCATGACCTGGGCTGTCGCTGATGCCGCCGCGCTGGCCGCGCTGGCGCCGGCGCTGGCGACGCAGCCTGGCTTTTGCGAAGTCGACGGCGCGCTGGAATGTCGCGATCCAAACGGTATGACGCTGCGCGTGGCGGTCAGCCGGCAGCGCGAAGTGACGCTGGATGTTCCGGCTATTAATCAGTGGGGCGACCACCGTCGCGTGGATACCCCCAGTCCGGTTTATACGCGCGCTGAGCCTGTCAATATTGGCCATGTGGTGTTCTTCGTTGACGATCTGGCGGCGACCGAGCGCTTCTACCGCGATGTACTGGGCTTCCGGGTGTCCGATCGCTACATCAACCGCGCGGTATTTCTGCGCACCCAGGCGCGCGGCGGGCATCACAATCTGTTTTTGTTGCAACTGCCGCACCGTGGCCGCGGCCTTAACCACGTGGCCTTCACGGTGCGCGATATCCATGAGGTGATAGGCGGCGGCATCGCCATGAATAAAGAGCGCTGGAGCACGTTTATCGGCCCGGGCCGTCACCCTGTCTCATCGGCTTATTTCTGGTACGTCAACAGCCCGACCGGCGGCGCGTTCGAGTACTACACCAACGACGACTACCTGACCGAAAACTGGCAGCCGCGCGAGCTGGAGCACTCGCTGGCGTCGTTTACCGAGTGGGCCGTGGAGGGCGGTATCGATCATGACACCCGTCGTCAGCAAACGAAGGCGGAGGCGATATGAATTCGCGCATTGTCATTATCGGCGGCGGCCAGGCGGGGGGCTGGGCGGCCAAAACTCTGCGCGACGAAGGCTATCGCGGCGAGATTTGCGTTGTGGCTGAAGAAGCGTGGGATTTTTATGAGCGCCCGCCGCTGTCTAAAGCGTCGCTGCTTGAGGCTGTTCCCGTGCTGCCGCGTCTGTTTAGCGAAGCGGCCCAGCGCGCGCTGGACCTTAACTGGTATCGTCCGCAGCGCGCAGTGTCCATAGCGCGTGATGAGAAAGTGGTTGCGCTGGATAACGGCGAACGGCTGGCGTATGACCAGCTTTTGCTTGCTACCGGCGCGCGCGCGCGCCTGCCTGATAATGCCTGGCGGTCCCACGCGCAGGTCTACACGTTGCGCCACTGGGACGACGCGCGTCGCCTGAAGCAAAAACTGGCGCAGAGCCAACGCCTGGCGGTAGTGGGCGGCGGCTGGATAGGGCTGGAGATTGCGGCCTCGGCGCGTAATGTTGGCGCGGGCGTCACGCTATTTGAGCAGCAAAGCGCGCTATGCCAGCGTTCGGTTAACGCGGCGGTATCTGACGCGCTGCTGGCGCTGCACCGCGAACAGGGCGTTGATGCGCGCTGCGGCTGCGGGCCGCTTGAGCTGAGCGATGATGGCGGCAGGCCGGTTATTCATTGCGATGGCCGCCGTGAAACGTTTGATGCGGTGGTTGTGGGGATCGGCGTGGATCTGAACCTTGAGCTGGCGCGCGCCGCCGGGCTTAAGGTGGAGCGGGCTATCGTGGTGGATGGCCAGGGGCGCACCAGCGATCCGGCGATTTTCGCCGCAGGCGATGTGGCGCAGCACAGACGCTATGGCCTGAGCGTTCAGTCGTGGGCCTTTGCGCAAAACCAGGCGGTCGCGACGGCGAAAGCCATGCTTAACCCCGATGCGCCTGCTTACGATGAAGCCGCCTGGCTTTGGTCGGATCAATATCAACACAACATTCAGATCCTGGGCATTCCTGAACCGGGCAGCCGCACGCTGGTGCGACGTTCGCCGGGCAGCACGCTGTTTTTTTCCCTGAGCGCGCACGGACGGCTTACGCAACTGGTCGCGTTCAACGATGCGCGCACCGTCAAACTGGCCAAACGCTGGATGGCCGCCGGGCGGGATTTAACGGGGCTCCCCCTGGACAATCCTGACTTTTCACTGATGTCCCTGCGCTGAGGGAAGTCGCACCCAACAGGGGGTAAGCATGACCACCTTTGAGACAGACGCCGTGTCGCAAACGCCACGCGGCGAGGCCGCCCGCACGTCTGAACAGCCGGTGCGCTGGTCGGTGCCGTTGGCGCTGCTGGCCTGCGTACTGCTGGCTTTCTTTGACAAAATCAGCATTGCAGCGCTGTTTTCCGACGAACAATTCCAGCAGGCGATGGGCATCGGTTTTGACACCACGCGCCTGGGGCTGCTGATGAGCGTATTTTTGCTCAGCTACGGCTTTTCATCCGTGTTCCTGAGCGGGCTGGGCGACCGTATCGCGCCGGTCAAACTGCTCACAGGCATGATGGTGGTGTGGTGCGTGCTGATGGCGCTGATGGGAATTACCCACTCTTACGCCGGCATGATGGCGCTGCGCATCCTGTTGGGGATCGCGGAAGGGCCGCTGTTCCCGCTGGCGTTTGCCATTATCCGCCACGCTTTTCCGGCGCGCTTGCAGGCGCGCGCCACCATGATGTGGCTGCTTGGCACGCCGCTGGGCGCAGCCATTGGCTTCCCGCTGTCCATCTGGCTGCTGAACGCTTTCGGCTGGCAGAGCACCTTCTTTACGATGGCGCTGCTGACGCTGCCGGTACTGGCGCTGGTGCGTATCGGTCTGCGCCACGTGCGAATGCAGCCTGCGCGCGGGCGAGAAACCGCCAGCGCCGACGAGCGGCGCACGGCGCGGCGCGAGCTGTTCGCCAGCCCGCACTTCTGGATGATTTGCGTCTTTAATATCGCCTTTCTCACCTATCTGTGGGGCATTAACGGCTGGCTGCCTGGCTACCTGATTAAGGGAAAAGGCATTCATCTTGAGCACGCAGGCTGGATGTCGTCGCTGCCGTTCATCGCCATGCTGCTTGGCGAAGCCATCGGCGCCTGGCTGTCAGACCGCATGGACAGGCGCGCGCTGGCCTGTTTTATCTCAATGGCAGGCGCGGCGGCGGGGCTTGCGCTGGTGCTGAACCTGTCCGGGCCTTTACCCACGATTGCCGCTATGAGCTTTAGCACCTTCATGTGGGGCGTAGGCGCGCCGAATATCTTTGCGCTGCTGGCGAAGGCGACCCGCCCTGGGGTGAGCGCTACCGCAGGCGGCATATTCAACGGGCTGGGTAATTTTGCAGGCGCGCTATCGCCTGTGGTGATGGGGGCGCTTATTGCCTTTACCCACAGCATGGATAGCGGGCTGCTATTTCTGGTGGCGATTGCGGCGCTGGGCTGCGCGCTGCTGCTGCCGCTGCTGACACGTTACTGAGGAGAACAAGATGTCTGAGATAACTACCGTAACAGGCGAGGCTAATGTCAAGCCGGAAAACCTTTCTATGGCGGAGTGGGTGGAATCGCGCATTGCGCGCTTTGAAGGACGTAAATATGACTGGAACGCCCTGAAATTTCAGGCCGATTTTGATCCGAAATACCGCCGCGCCCAGATGCGCTATATCGGCACCGGCGCGACCGGCGTAGCCAGCGACGCCAACACGGTGCCAGCGGAGCATTTCACGTTCTCTACTATGGTGCTGCCGTCTAAATGTGAAGGGCCGCTGCATCTGCACGACGACGTGGAAGAAGTGTTCTTTATGCTGCGTGGCTCCATCACGCTGTCGATTAAAGATGGCGACCAGTATTACGAAACCGTGCTGCGCGAGCGCGACCTGATTTCCGTGCCGCCCGGCATCTACCGCGGGCTGTTCAATCACGGCGAAGAAGAAGCGCTGATGTGCGTAATGCTCGGCAATATGAAGCCGAATATCCCAACCTACCCGGACGATCATCCGCTGTCAAAAGTGAAACGCAGCTAAGGAGTAAGCGTGATCTGTTGGCGTGAAACAGGAGAGGGCGAGGCGCTGACGCTTTTGCACGGCATCAGCTCTTGCGCCGCCTCCTGGCATAAACAGTTTTCTGGCGTGGCAGGCTGTCGCCTGCTCGCCTGGGATATGCCGGGTTATGGCGACAGCCCGCCGCTTGCCGCCGCCCTGCCGATGGCCGCCGATTATGCTGACGCGCTGGCGACGATGCTGGAGCGCGCCGGCGTTGAAAAAACGGTATTGCTGGGCCATTCGCTCGGCGCGCTGGTGGCCTGCGCTTTTGCCGCAGTTTACCCGAAGCGCGTAAAGCGCCTGGTACTGGCCGACCCGGCCCAGGGTTACGGGCAGGCGGCGCCCGAGCGGCGCGAGCAGGTGTGGCGCAGTCGCCAGCGCCAGATAGCGCAGGGTACAGAAGCGATGGCAGAAAGCCGGGCCGATAAACTGCTGCGTTCCGGCGCGCGCGTCGGGGACGTGGCTACGGTCGCGGCGGGCATGCGGCGCCTGCGCCCGGAAGGTTACCTGGCTGCGGCCTGGCTTTTGGCAAATGAGGATATTCACCGTTGGCTTGCCGACTGGCGCGGGCCGCTTGAGGTGTGGTGCGGCGAACAGGATACGATTACGCCGCCGGAAAACGCACACGCTCTTGCGCTGCGCTGGCGCGCGCCATACCTGAGCATTCCACAGGCCGGTCATGCCAGCTATCTCGATAATGAGCGATTTTTTAATCAACAGATTGCACGAGTAATAAAAGAGGCGAGCGATGAATGCACTCATTGAAGGGCGCGTGGCGGTAGTGACCGGCGGCTCCTCCGGCATTGGTTTTGAAACCCTGCGCCTGCTGCTGGGCGAGGGGGCGAAGGTGGCCTTCTGCGGGCGTGATAACGACCGCCTCGCCAGCGCGCTGGCGGCGCTACAGAGTGAATATCCGCAGGCGGAGATACTTGCGCGCCGTTGCGACGTATTAAAAGAAGAGGAGGTAAACGCTTTTGCCGCTGAGGTGCAGGCGCGCTTTGGCGGGGCGGACATGCTTATCAATAACGCCGGCCAGGGCTTTGTGGCGCACTTTGACGAAACGCCGCGCGCGGCCTGGCTGCGCGAAGCGCAGCTAAAGCTGTTTGGCGTCATCAACCCGCTACAGGCGTTTTTGCCTCAGCTTGAACGCTCCGATATCGCATCGGTGACCTGCGTGAACTCGCTGCTGGCGCTGCAGCCGGAGGAACACATGATTGCCACTTCCGCCGCTCGCGCCGCGTTGCTGAATATGACGCTCACGCTCTCAAAGGAGCTGGTGGGCAAGGGGATTCGCGTGAACTCCGTTCTGCTTGGCATGGTGGAGTCCGGCCAGTGGCGCCGCCGCTTTGAGGCGCGTCAGGATAAAAGCCAGAGCTGGCATGCATGGACGGCGGATATCGCCCGTAAACGCGGTATTCCGATGCAGCGGCTGGGCAAACCGCAGGAACCTGCGCAGGCGCTGCTTTTTCTGGCCTCTCCGCTGGCGTCGTTTACTACCGGCGCTGCGCTGGATGTTTCCGGCGGCTTCTGCCGCCATTTGTGAGGACATGCGATGAAAAAGATTATGCTGATTGGCTATGGCGCGATGGCGCAGGCGGTGATTGAACGTCTGCCGGCCGGCGTGGCGCTGGGCTGGATTGTGGCGCGCGAGCCGCATCATGCCCACATTCGCAACCGTTTTGGCGGGCGCGTCACGCCGCTGCGCTCGCCGCAGGCCTGCGAGGCAGCGCCGGATCTGGTGCTGGAATGCGCCAGCCAGCAGGCGGTGGCGGAATATGGCGCAGATGTGCTGGCGCGCGGCTGGCATCTGGCGGTTATCTCTACCGGCGCGCTGGCGGATGCTGCGCTGGAACAGCGTATTGAGGCGGCCCGGCGTAAAGGCGGCGGCAGGCTGACGCTGCTTTCCGGCGCGCTGGCGGGGATGGATGGCCTGGCCGCGGCAAAAGAAGGCGGGCTGGAGCGCGTTACCTATCGTTCCCGTAAAAGCCCGGCCAGTTGGCGCGGCAGCTACGCCGAAACGCTTATCGATCTCGGCGGCGTGCAGGACGCGCAAATATTTTTTGAAGGCAGCGCTCGCGAGGCGGCGCGTTTGTTTCCGGCCAACGCCAACGTGGCGGCTACCGTGGCGCTTGGCGGCGTGGGGATGGACGACACGCGCGTTCAGCTTATGGTCGATCCGCAAACGAAACGCAATACGCACACTTTGCACGTTGAGGGCGGGTTTGGCGAGTTTCACCTGGAGCTGAGCGGCCTGCCGCTGGCGTCCAATCCCAAAACTTCGGCGCTTGCGGCGTTGAGCGCGGTACGCGCCTGCCGTGAGCTGGCGCAACAGTAAGGAGCGGCGATGGCACTACTTAATATCTGTGTCGGCGGCGAATGGCGCCAGGGCAGCGGCGAGATCATGCACAGCCGCTTTCCGGCGGACGGCTCCGTCAACGCATCATTGCATGCAGCCGGATTGAATGACCTGGAAGAGGCGGTTGCGCGCGGCGAACGCGCCTGGCGCGACCCGGCATGGCGCAACAGCCTGCCGCACCAGCGCGCGCGCATTCTTTCCCGCGCGGCGGACATCATTGAAGCGCGCGTGGAGGCGCTGGCGGAGCGCCAGACCCGCGATAACGGCAAGCCGCTGGCGGAAACCCGCGGCCTGGTGATGAGCGCTGCCGCCACCGCGCGCTATTTCGCCGCCGCCTGCGAATTGCTGGAAGGCGAACTTCCCACGCCGCGCATTGCCGATGTTATGACGATAAGCCGCTATGAGCCGCTGGGCGTGGTGGCGGCCATCTCGCCGTGGAATTCCCCGATCGCCAGCGAGATGCAGAAGATTGCTCCGGCTATCGCAGCCGGTAACGCCGTTGTTCTCAAACCTGCGGAAGCCACGCCGCTGATGGCGCTCGCGCTTGCGGAGATTTTTGAACAGGCCGGGTTGCCTGCCGGGCTGCTAAGCGTGCTGCCGGGCAAAGGTTCCATTATCGGCGACGCGCTGGCGCGACACCCTCTGGTACGCAAAATCTCCTTTACCGGCGGCACAACCACAGGCCGTCTTCTGGCGCACGTGGCGGCAGAAAAACTGATTCCCGTGTCGCTGGAGCTGGGGGGGAAATCCCCCACCATCGTGCTGGAGGATGCGGATATTGAACAGGCGGCGCGCGGCATCTGTTACGGCATTTTCAGTTCCGGCGGGCAGGCGTGTATCGCCGGCGCGCGGCTGTTTGTACACCAGAGCGTGTATCAGCCGCTGATGGCGCGGCTGCTGACGCTGACACAAGGGCTGCGGCTGGGGCACCCGCTGACGGCGGGCACCCACGTCGGCCCGTTGATTAGTCCTGAGCATCGCGAAAGTGTGATGCGCTATGTGCGCCTGGCGCAGGAAGAGGGCGGACGCGTGTTGTGCGGCGGCGAGATCCCGGCCGACGCCCGCCTGGCCGAGGGCAGTTGGTTTCAGCCCACCATTATCGAAGGGCTGACGAACCGGGCGCGGGTATGTCAGGAGGAAATTTTTGGCCCGGTGCTGGTGGCGATGTCGTTTAATGATGAGCAGGCGCTGCTGCGTGAGGCCAACGATTCGGTATTCGGGCTGGCGGCGGGTATCTGGACTCGCGACGCCGGGCGCGCGCTGCGCCTGGCGGAACAACTGGAAGCCGGAACGGTGTGGATTAATACCTACAAAGTATTTTCTGTCTCAACGCCCTTTGGCGGCTTTAAAGAGAGCGGCATTGGCCGCGAAAAAGGCATGCAGGGGCTTAAGGCCTGGATGCAGCAAAAGAGCATCTACCTGGCGACCGGCAATGGCGTCAACCGCTGGTGCGACTAACAATAAGGGCTGATGATGAGCGAGATGATTACCGTGGGCGAAGCCATTGCCCGTACCCTGGAGCTGTACGGCGTTGATACCCTGTATGGCGTGATTTCCATCCATAACCTGCCGGTCGCGGACGCTATTGGTCAGCGCGGCAGGCTGCGCTTTGTGCCGGCGCGTGGCGAGGCCGGGGCGGTGACGATGGCGGACGCGCACGGCCGGTTTTCCGGCCTTGGGGTGGCGCTGACCAGCACCGGCGCCGGCGCGGGTAATGCGGTCGGCGCGCTGGTGGAGGCGCTGAATGCCGGTTCGCCGCTATTGCATATTACCGGGCAGGTAGAAAAGGCGTGGCTTGATGCCGATACAGGGTTTATCCATGAAACGCGCGACCAGCTTGGCTATCTGCGCGCCAGTTCGAAGCGCGCGTATCGCATCAGCAACCCGAATCAGGCGGTTGCGATACTTCAGCGGGCGATTCAGGATGCGCAGACCCCGCCGTGCGGCCCGGTATCGGTGGAAATCCCCATTGATATCCAGGGTAAAAACATTCCGGCAGCGCTGGTGACGGCGCCCGTCGCGCCGCTGGCGGCCCCGGCGCTGCCCGAGCGCGCCGTTGAGCGGCTCTGGCAGCGTTTAAGCGCGGCGCGCAGGCCGCTACTGTGGGTGGGCGGCGGCGCGCTGAGCTGTGCCGACGCGGTACGAAAACTGGCGGACGCGGGCGTTACGGTAATATCCTCCACGCACGGGCGCGGAATTCTACCGGACAGCCATCCGCGCAGCCTGAGGGCGTTTCACAACTCGCCGTCGGTAGAAGCGTTAATTGAACAGTGCGATCTGACGCTTGTGGTCGGTTCACGCCTGCGCAGCAATGAAACCCGCTCCTGGACGCTGGCGCTGCCCGCGCCGCGCGTGCAGGTGGATATCGACCCCGCCGCCGCCAGCCGCAACTATCTGATGGATGAAACCCTGATTGCCGATGCCGGCGCGGCGCTTAACGCGCTGGCGGCGAAGGCGCAGGGGCGCGTCTGGGGCGATGCGGCGCAGGATGCGCAGATTCAGCAGGCGGTGGCGCAGGCCGCGCAGGCGCTGCGCGAGCAGTGCGGCCCCTATGCGGCGCTGAACGATGCCATTGAGCGCGCGCTGCCGCAGGACGGCATTCTGGTGCGCGATATTACCGTCTCCGGCAGTCTGTGGGGCAGCCGCCTGTTTCGGGCTAATGGCCCTCTGGGCAATGTGCATTCGCTGGCAGGCGCAATCGGTATGGGGCTGCCGATGGCGGTGGGTAGCGCGCTCGCAAACCCGCAGCGCAAAGTCGCGGCGTTGGTGGGCGACGGCGGCTTAAGCCTTAACCTTGGCGAGTTGGCGACAATGGCGCAGGAGAAGGCCAACATTACGCTGCTGATTATGAACGACGGCGGTTATGGCGTAATGCGCGGCATTCAGGATAAATATTTTGGCGGCCGCCAGTATTACAACGAACTGCATACGCCGGACTTTACGGCGCTTGCGCAGGCGATGGGACTACAGGCATGGACGGTCGCAAGCGTGGATGATTTCCAGCCGACGCTGGCGGAAGCGCTGGCTATGCCGGGGCCGTCGGTGGTGGAGGTGCGTATGGGCGATATTGGCCCGCTGCGCTTTGCCGGGCCGCCGCAAAAAACGCTGTACTAGGCTGTGTTCTTTAATCCTCATGATGCTGGCGCTGAGCGAAAAACCCGCTGGCAAGGCGCAGGGCAGAGAGGCCCTCTGTTTAAGCCCGGCAACGCAGTCAGCGGGTTTTTCGCACGCGCCCCGCAGGCATCCATGCAGGGTTAAGGGGCACAGCATGAATAGACAGGCCTATGCCAGCCGGTTAATCGCCGGCCGGCTTTTCTTATTGCCGGTTGAAATATTCGCCTGCGGGCGCGCGGCGGCAGACTTGTACGCCCCGTTTTTCGCGGCCGTTTTACCAGGCTATCGCAACCTGATTTTGCCTGAAGGCGGGGTGGCCGTTGCAGCCGCTTTACCTGCGCCGGGACGCGCGCGTAATGGCGTTTGGCGACGCCCGTGGCGTAGCTATCGGTTCAGCCTGGCAGCCCTTTATCCTGAAACGCCTGGCGCGTTGCGGCGTTAAGATCGTAACGGCCTGATGCCGAAGGCCTGACCCAGGCAATCTCCTGAAACGCTACATTAAACGTCACGTCGCGATTGGCGCTGATACAGTCAAAAATCAGAGAGAGCGTATAGCGCTTTTCTCTGGCGCCGTCCGCGCGCCTCGTCCCGAAATGTCCACGGGGCGATATGGACGATTTCCAGCGCGTCGCCCAGTTCTTCACGAATTTCCCGCCGCAGGGCGGTTTCACTGTTTTCACCCGGTTCCACTGGTCGGGAAAAACGCCGCGATCGTCAGCCATCCTGCAAAGCAGATAGTCGCCGTTGTTTTCAATAATGGGGCAAACAGTGATTCACTGACGCATGTCATCGCCTGTTGACAGACGGCCGCTGAGAAAAGCAAAACAGACGAGAGCTGGCGTGTATCCGCAAACTTCAGCTCTCGGCGGCCAGCGGCGCCCCGCAAGGCGGGGCGAAGCGGTTAGGGCTTTGGCGGCGGCGTCAGGCCGTCTGCGCGCATGCGGTCGCGGATATGCTGCGCGCGCGCTTCGGAGGCGGGATGGTCATCAAACATTGAGCTTTGGCGGCCCTGTTCCGCTTTCGCCAGTTTTTCAAAGCTTGTGACCAGGCCTGACGGGTTGATGCCGCGCTTGCGCAGCAGGCTGTAGGAGTAATCGTCGGCTTCGGTTTCCTGGCGCTGGGAAAACTGTGCGTTGACCAGTTGTTCACCCAGCGCGCCGAGTTCGGACTGAGACAAACTGCCGAGAATGCCGCCCGTAGAGGCTGCCGCCATGCGCACGGCATTGGCGCCCAGTGCGACCTGCATTCCTTTTTTCACGTGCCCAAGGGCGACATGACCCATTTCATGGCCGATAACCGCTTCTACTTCGTTATCGTTCATCATATCCATAAGCCCGCTGTAAACGCGGATACAGCCGTTCGCCATTGCAAACGCGTTGACGTCTTTGCTCTGATAAACCTTGTAATTCACCGCCTGACCATTGATGTTATCGCCGAGCGCGGCGGCGATTTTTTTCAGGCGCTGGGCGTAAGTGCTGCCTGCGGCGGCGATAGTGGCTTTACTGTCCTGTTCTGCGCAGGCCTGGTTACTCAGCGTCAGCACCTGCTCGTCGCTAAGCGAAAAGGCCTGAAAGGCGCTGGCGCCTGATGACAATAACCCGCCGGAATCCATATTCTGACAGCCGCTAAGCAACGTTGCGCCAGCAACGCAAAGCAGTATCGGACGCATTTTCATGGTCTGGTCTATCCCTAAATCAGTTATCGAAAAGTGAACATCGCCGGGTACAGGACCCCGCATCAGCACGAGTATAAAGAAGATAACCCCAGGGGTGGGAAAAATTTGTGCGACCTGCGATCGGATGCCGGAGATTTCCGAACGGGCGACAGGATACTCCATGTACATGACCCGCCGCTTGGGTTACATTGTTGAGCATAAATTCGGGTGTAGCCCATACCTGTGATATTTCAAGCCGTGGGTGTGTCTTATGGCGTTAACTGGCCGCTCAGCGCCCGGAATAAGCGAAGGTATATCGCTTCCGGCGACGGGACCCTTAACGACCACAAAGGCGCAGCCTTTAACCATCCGATTGGAGTTAAAATGTCTTCTCGTAAAGAGCTTGCTAATGCCATTCGTGCGCTCAGTATGGACGCTGTTCAGAAAGCCAAATCCGGTCACCCGGGGGCCCCGATGGGGATGGCTGATATTGCTGAAGTCTTGTGGCGCGATTACCTGAACCATAATCCTTCTCATCCTTCATGGGCGGATCGCGACCGTTTTGTGCTCTCTAATGGTCATGGCTCTATGCTGATTTACAGCCTGCTGCATCTCACGGGCTATGATCTGCCGCTTTCTGAACTGGAAAATTTCCGTCAGCTACATTCTAAAACGCCAGGCCACCCGGAAGTGGGCTATACGCCAGGCGTTGAAACCACCACCGGCCCGCTGGGGCAGGGCATCGCCAATGCGGTAGGCATGGCGATTGCGGAAAAAACGCTGGCGGCGCAGTTTAATCGCCCTGGCCACGATATCGTCGATCACCATACTTATGTGTTCCTGGGCGACGGCTGTATGATGGAAGGCATTTCACACGAGGTGTGCTCGCTGGCCGGAACGTTGGGGCTTGGCAAGCTGATGGCGTTTTATGACGATAACGGCATCTCCATTGACGGGCACGTGGAAGGCTGGTTTACCGATGATACCGCGAAACGTTTTGAAGCCTATGGCTGGCACGTAGTGCGCGGCGTGGATGGCCACGACGCAGACGCCATCAAACGCGCTATCGAAGAAGCGCGCGCGGTTACCGATAAGCCGTCGCTGCTAATGTGCAAAACAATAATCGGCTTTGGTTCGCCAAACAAAGCGGGCACTCATGATTCGCACGGCGCGCCGCTGGGCGAAGCGGAAGTGGCCGCCACCCGTAAGCAACTGGGCTGGCGCTATGCGCCATTTGAGATCCCTCAGGAGATCTACGCGCAATGGGATGCTAAAGAGGCCGGCCAGGCAAAAGAAAATGCCTGGAACGAAAAATTTGCCGCCTATCAGAAAGCCTTCCCGCAAGAGGCCGCCGAATTCTCCCGCCGCGTGAAAAACGAGCTGCCCGCGGATTTTGGCGCGAAAGCGCAGGCATTTATCGAAAAACTGCAGGCGAATCCGGCAAAAATCGCCAGTCGTAAAGCATCGCAGAACGCCATTGAAGCATTTGGCCCGCTGCTTCCTGAATTTCTCGGCGGCTCCGCAGACCTTGCGCCCTCTAACCTGACGCTGTGGTCTGGCTCGAAAGCGCTGAATGAAGACGCGGGCGGTAATTATATTCACTACGGCGTGCGCGAATTTGGTATGACCGCGATTGCCAACGGTATCGCCCTGCACGGCGGGTTCCTGCCCTATACCTCCACCTTCCTGATGTTCGTCGAATATGCCCGCAACGCGGTGCGAATGGCTGCGCTGATGAAGCAACGCCAGGTGATGGTATATACCCATGACTCTATCGGTCTTGGCGAAGATGGCCCGACGCACCAGCCGGTTGAGCAACTGGCCTCTTTGCGCGTGACGCCGAATATGAGCACCTGGCGCCCGTGTGACCAGGTTGAGTCGGCGGTGGCGTGGAAATATGGCGTTGAGCGCAGCGATGGTCCTACCGCGCTGATTCTCTCGCGCCAGAACCTGGCGCAGCAGGATCGTAGCGCACAGCAACTGGCGGATATCGCCCGCGGCGCTTATGTACTGAAAGACTGCGACGGGCAGCCGCAGCTTATCCTGATAGCAACCGGTTCTGAAGTTGAACTGGCGGTGGCGGCGTGGGACAAATTGTCTGCTGAAGGCATTAAGGCGCGCGTGGTTTCCATGCCCTCTACCGATGCGTTTGACAAGCAGGACGCCGCCTACCGTGAAGCGGTGTTGCCGAAAGCGGTAAGCGCGCGCGTGGCTATCGAAGCCGGTATCGCTGATTACTGGTACAAGTACGTTGGCCTTAATGGCGCGGTCGTCGGTATGACCACTTTTGGCGAGTCTGCTCCGGCAGAACAGCTATTCGAAGAGTTCGGCTTTACCGTTGATAATGTGGTAAGCCAGGCGAAAGCTTTACTGTAAGCGGTTGCTGTAGGCGGCGCTCGCCGCCCGTGACAGAGTAACAGAAACGGGAAAGGGCAGAGGCCAGCGCTTCTGCCTTTTCTTTTATAGATAAGATAGTCAGCGAGGCCGCATTTGATGATTTTCCGTAACGGCTGGATTTTTAGCGCGATTGGGCAGTTTTTTCACACAAATGTGAGCGCACGCCTTGCCAGCGATGGTCGGGCATGTCAGGCTGGCACGCCCCGCACGCCCCGCACGCCCCGCACGCCCCGCA
>NZ_JAEPBH010000057.1 GCF_016632365.1 Tenebrionibacter intestinalis
CCGCCGATTTATATCTACCTGAGCAAGCCGCCGGTGGAGTTCCTGGAAGTGGAGCTGTACAGCGACTTTAAGCGCTGGTCTCGTCAGGGTAAATATGAGGCGGACCATATGCCATCGGCTGCGGCTGTTCGGGCTTATTTAAAACAAAAATATCCGAAACTCGACTCTAAACAGTTAGATCGAATGGCTGAAGATGTTGCCGCAATAGTGATACCAAAAGAAGCTCACCAGAAGATCAGTGAGACATACGGCGGGCGTAATAAACCAGCTCAAATCGAACTGGATTCGCGCAACCTGCGGGCAGCGTTGGACCGTAATCTGGATACCATCAAACCGGCATTGAAAGAGCATGGCGCAACGGAGGGCCAGATAGAGGTGGCCAGAGCGAAAATGCATAAGTTGAACAGAGATATGGGACTGTACAAATGACAGTAAATGTAGGTGCTTTAATCAGCGGTATAGGTAAAACCTATCAAGAGTTGTTCGACGAAGGGTTAATTCCTTATAAAACAAAACCAACCGGTTATCCGGGAGATCCTGATTTAACACTGGATATGGCAAAAGAAGGGGTTCACCTAACTTTTAAGAGAGAAGGACGTCAGTTATGGTCTGTTATTCTAAGTATTCAATACGATAGCGTTAATAATTGGGTCTTTCCTAATGAACTACCGGCACCACTTAAAAGTACTATGTCGCGGAGCTGGGTCCATGAAACGTTGGGAGAGCCTGAGCGAAGCTCTCCTCCAGAAGTCATTATGAAGCGGGCTTTTGGTTGGACAGATATTTTTACTGTTAGTGGACGCCATGTCTCGATGAGTATGCAGGTTAATTATGATGTCGCTGATATGGTTTCTTCGGTTGTGTTTCTTCCGACCTCCGAACTACGCTGGTGATCTCATTTTCTGGAGGATCGTAAAAAGATCCTCTTGAGATCGTTCACCGCTGCGCGTGACCTATTGCCCTGTAGGCGAAAAAAACCGCCGGAAGGCGGGTTGGTTCGGTTTCGTCGAACGGCAAACTTGCCGAAACCAGGCGCTAACCGATCTTCGCAGGAACAGCCACCAAAACAGGACAGTCAGTTTAGCTGCTTCAAACTGGCTTCTTCAGGCGAAAAAGTTACTTTTTCACTCTCGCGTTCCATGCGATCTCCGGTTACCAGCGGCTGCTGCCAGTGGCGTTTTTACGTGCTTTTCCGGGTTGGACCCAGTGGATGGGACCGTCGTTGGAACAGATAGCGGCGGAGAAACAGGCCGCCTTTCTGGCGCAGCGTAAGGCTGAGCGGGAAGCGGAAGAAAAGCGGCTGGCCGTGGAGCGGGAGCGTAACCGGGTCTTTGCGAAATCCTGCCTGCGTGGCGATGGCTGTAACGATGCCGGAGAACAACAGGAGCCGCATACCAATTTTGCGCAGATGTGTTTCTTCCGGGCATTACCGGCGCAANCGCAGACGGCTAAAAAGAAGAAGCCCACCGCGCCGGAAGATGTTCCGAAGCCGAAGAAGCGTAGCGCCCTGTGGAAATGGTGTAACGGCTAAGGCTATGAAGAAAGCAAATGGTTTTATTAGCTGGGTCGCGCGGGGTTTTGAAGGTTATTGCCTGCCCGTTTATTGAGGCGATTGATTTTACCTACTTTTAAGGCACAATTATTTAAAGTAAATTTTTCAATTATTTATCAACTTACCCCCTTTTCTGGCGTTATTTATTTCCAGCTCCGTTTTTCCGCATGACTTAACAGGTGAAAATTCTACACGTATCAAAAAATAAGCAACGTAAACGCTATATAGTTAAAAAAACCATAATAATAATGTGCTTACTTCCCTGCGCTTTTCGGTTTACCGCAACCGGGGAGAGTGTTACGCCTGTTAAAAAGACAATAGAGGAGGCGAGCAAATAAAAAAGCGGAAAGAAATGTCGATATTTAATGGATATTTTTGGGGGAAGTATGGAGTTTGCTATACAACTTATCATTATTTTAATTTGCCTGTTCTATGGCGCGAAAAAAGGGGGGATTGCGCTCGGTCTGTTAGGCGGTATTGGGTTAGTTATCTTAGTTTTTGTCTTTCATCTCCAGCCGGGAAAGCCCCCCGTTGACGTCATGCTGGTGATCATCGCCGTGGTGGCCGCCTCAGCGACGTTACAGGCTTCTGGCGGATTAGACGTGATGCTGCAGATTGCCGAAAAACTGCTGCGGCGTAATCCGAAGTATGTTTCGATCGTCGCGCCATTCGTCACCTGTACGCTGACGATTTTGTGCGGCACTGGCCATGTGGTGTATACGATCCTGCCTATTATTTACGATGTCGCGATTAAAAATAATATTCGCCCGGAACGCCCAATGGCCGCAAGTTCAATTGGCGCCCAGATGGGAATAATCGCCAGCCCGGTTTCTGTTGCGGTCGTCTCCCTGGTGGCGATGCTCGGCAACTTTACCTTTAACGGTAAACAACTTGAGTTTCTCGATCTGCTGGCGATAACCATTCCCTCAACGCTGCTGGGGATACTGGCAATTGGTATTTTTAGCTGGTTTCGCGGTAAAGACCTCGACAAAGACGAAACCTTTCAGGCGTTTATTGCGACGCCGGAAAACCATCACTATGTTTATGGCGATACCGCCACGCTGCTTGATAAAAAGCTTCCGGGTAGCAACTGGATAGCGATGTGGATTTTTCTTGCGTCGATCGCGGTGGTTGCTTTACTCGGCGCCTTTAGCGAACTGCGCCCGGCATTTAACGGCAAGCCGCTGTCGATGGTGCTGGTAATACAGATGTTTATGCTGCTCTGCGGGGCGCTTATTATCATCATTACTAAAACTAACCCGGCATTAATTTCCAAAAATGAGGTTTTCCGTTCGGGGATGATCGCCATCGTTGCGGTATATGGTATTGCATGGATGGCGGAAACCATGTTCGGCGCCCATATGGCTGAAATTAAAGGCGTGCTGGGGGAGGTGGTCAAAGAATATCCGTGGGCCTATGCTATCGTTTTGCTGCTGGTGTCGAAATTTGTTAACTCTCAGGCGGCGGCGTTAGCGGCAATTGTCCCGGTGGCGTTGGCGATTGGCGTCGATCCGGCCTATATTGTCGCCTCCGCTCCCGCCTGCTATGGATATTACATTCTGCCGACCTACCCAAGCGATTTGGCTGCAATCCAGTTCGATCGTTCTGGCACCACGCATATCGGCCGCTTTGTGATTAACCATAGCTTTATCCTGCCGGGACTTATTGGCGTTAGCGTCTCATGCGTTTTTGGCTGGGTGTTTGCGGCAATGTACGGCTTTCTTTAAGACGTTGCTGGCGGCTGTATTGCGCTATAGATGCCGTTACGCCGAATAATAAAGTCGCGAAGGCGGCCAGCGTCAGCGTTTAGCCGGGGAGGCGGGGCGGCAAGAGGAAGGAAAAGTTACCGCCCCGATCGGGTGTGCGGCCCGACAGCGCGACAATAGTGTATACAGACTATGGCGACAATGGGGCATTCCGCGCTTTTCGAGCTGCCTTCAGGATGAATTCACGTTCTCTGCAAAACGATACAATCACTGCGATGCGCGTCCCAGATAACTGTCCCAGTCTTTCCATACGGGTTGCAGGCCTGCGCGCGTGAGCGCGGCGGCAACGTCGGATGGCGTACGACCATCGTGCGGTGAAAACTGCTCCAGTTCAGGCCGGTTATCGGCATATCCACCTGGCTGCGTTTTCGAAAAGGCGCTTACGCTATTGATGGCAACGGGCACCATTTTATCGCGAAAGGCGGGGGATTCGCGGGTGGAGAGCGTTAGTTCGACCTGGGGGGAGAGTAGACGAAACGCGCAAATGGCCTGCGCCAGTTGACGTTCATCCATAACAGATGCTGGCGCCACACCGCCTGCGCACGGACGCAGGCGCGGAAAGGCCACCGAGTAGCGGCTTTGCCAGTAGCGTTTCTGTAGCCACAGCAGATGTTCCGCCACCATAAAGCAGTCGGTGCGCCAGCTTTCAGACAAGCCGGTAAGCGAACCGAGGCCGATTTTATCAATCCCCGCGCGCCCGAGGCGGTCCGGCGTTTCCAGCCGCCAGAAAAAGTCCTGTTTGGCGCCCCGTAGATGGTGACGTGCGTAGGCGGCCTGGTGATAGGTCTCCTGATATACCAGCACGCCGTCCAGCCCGAGAGTTTTCAGCTCGGCATACTCTGCCTGCGTGAGCGGCTGTACCTCCATTTGCAGCGAGCTGAAGCGGGCGCGGATAGCGGGAAGATGCTTACGGAAGTAATCCATGCCTACCTTGTTTGGGTGCTCGCCGGTGACGAGCAGTAAATGTTGAAACCCCATCTTTCGCAGCGCTTCGCACTCGCGCGCGATCTCTTCGGCATCCAGTGTCTTACGCTTAATGTGATTGCTCATTGAAAAGCCGCAGTAGGTGCAGTCGTTGGCGCACAAGTTGGAGAGATAGAGCGGCACGTACAGCCCCACGGTATTGCCGAAGCGCTGGCGCGTAAGTTGCCGGGCCTTTTGCGCCATCGGTTCCAGGTAATTTGCGCCCGCAGGCGACAGCAGCGCCATCATATCGTCTGCAGTCGGTTTGCTGGCTTCCAGCGCGCGCTCAACGTCGCGCGGGCGCTTACTGTTAATCGCAAGCGTAAACGCGTCCCAGTTCAGCTCGCGCCAGCGGTCGGTAAACGTATTCATGGGGCCGCCTCCAGAAAACCTGTGAG
This sequence comes from Tenebrionibacter intestinalis, assembly GCF_016632365.1. Classification (GTDB taxonomy): domain Bacteria; phylum Pseudomonadota; class Gammaproteobacteria; order Enterobacterales; family Enterobacteriaceae; genus Tenebrionibacter; species Tenebrionibacter intestinalis. The sequence goes on from NZ_JAEPBH010000057.1 coordinate 4,680, forward strand.
CGGGCTGGACGCCACGGCTTGATGAAAGCGTGCGCTCTGGCCGGCCAGGGCTGCGATGCGGCCGGCCTCGACCGCCAGCCGGAACGCCTGCGCCATGCGCACCGGATCGCCTGCTACCGCAATAGCGGTATTCACCAGCACCGCATCAGCGCCCATTTCCAGCGCTTCGGCGGCATGACTGGGCGCGCCTATCCCGGCATCCACCACCACCGGCACGTTTGCCTGCTCGATGATTATTTCCAGAAACGCCCGGGTTTGCAGCCCCTGGCTGGAACCTATGGGCGCCCCCAGCGGCATCACCGCCGCGCAGCCTGCTTCCTCCAGCCGCTTGCACAGCACCGGGTCGGCCCCGCAGTAGGGCAGCACGACAAAATCTTCCTTCGCCAGTTGTTCTGCCGCCCTGAGCGTTTCAACCGGGTCGGGTAGTAGCCAGCGCGCGTCCGGGTGAATCTCCAGCTTTACCCAGTTTGTGCCGAGCGCTTCGCGCGCCAGGCGCGCGGCAAAGATAGCTTCGGCGGCGCTGCGCGCGCCAGAGGTGTTGGGCAAAAGGGATACGCCAAGTTCACGCAGCGGCGCGAGGATGGCGTCGTGACGGTTATTGAGATCCACGCGCTTCATTGCCATTGTCACCAACGGCGAACCGGACGCGCGCAGCGCATTTGTCATGATTTCCGGCGAGGCGAATTTGCCTGTGCCGGTAAACAGACGCGAATGAAAGGTTTTATCCGCAATTTGTAGCATGTCAGCCTCCGGCAATCGCCTGAAACAGCAGCAGGACGTCGCCGTCCTGCAAAATGTGATGGTCCCACCGCTCGCGCGGAAGAATGGTCTGGTTAAGCGCCAGCGCGCTGCCGGGGTTATCCAGCTCAAGTCTTGCCAGCAGTTGACGCAGGGTTTCACCCGGCTCGCAGCGAAGCGGCGCATCGTTAAGCAGAATGTGCATTCGCGCCTCCACATACCGGGCAGTTTGCCGCACGCTGGCGGGTAAGGACGCGCCACTGGTGGGCGCGGGCGTCGAACAGGCGCAGGCAGTCGCTGCGCACCTCCATGCCGCACAGCAGCTTGATGGCTTCCAGCGCCTGGAGCGTGCCCATCACGCCAACCACCGGGCCGAGTACGCCCGCGTTGCGGCAGTTGCGTGCAGGTTCGCTCATCTGCGGCCACAAACAGCGATAGCAGCCGTGCCGCCAGGGCGGCGTCAGCACCAGCATCTGACCGCCAAAGCCTACGGCGCTGGCGCTGATAAGCGGCGTTCCCTGCGCCACGCAGGCGGCGTTAATGGCCTGGCGTGTCGCCATGTTATCGGTACAGTCGAGTACCAGATCTGCGCTGGCGACCGCGTGGCGCAGCGCCTCGCCGGTTAGCCGCCGATTGAGCGTTTCCAGCCGTACGCCGGGGTTAAGCCGCTGAAGCCGCCGCGCGGCCGCGCGCGTTTTTGGCGTGTCGATATCATCGGTATTAAACAGTATTTGGCGTTGCAGGTTGCTGATATGCACGCTGTCGTCATCGGCAAGCGCCAGCGTGCCGACGCCCGCGCCCGCAAGCCACAGCGCCGCCGGGGAGCCAAGCCCGCCAAGCCCGATAATCAGCACCCGGCTTTGCAACAGCCGCTGTTGGCCTTCCAGCGCGATATCCTCCAGCAGTAGCTGGCGGCTGTAACGCATAAAATCCGCATTATTCATCGCCCGCTCCCGCCAGCTCCAGCAACTGTTTTGTGGCGGCGCGCCAGTCCATTGCCTGCGTAATCGCGCTTACTACAGCAATGCTGCCAACCCCTGTCGCCAGCACGGCCGGCGCGCGCTCAAGGCTGATGCCGCCGATGGCGACGGTCGGATAATCGCCCAGCCGTTTGATGTGTGTCGCCAGTTGCTCCAGCCCCTGCGGCGCAGACGGCATCTGTTTAGTCCGGGTTGGGAACACGTGGCCGAGTGCGATGTAAGACGGGCGCGTCGCCAGCGCCACGTCAATTTCCCTGTCGTCGTGCGTCGAGATGCCAAGGCGCAGCCCGGCGTTGCGTATAGCCTCCAGGCTGGCGGTTTGCAGGTCCTGCTGGCCCAGGTGTACGCCGTAAGCGCCGTGCTTTATCGCCAGCCGCCAGTAGTCATTAATATACAGCCGGGCGTTGTAGCGTCTGCCAAGCTTAATGGCGGCGATAATGTCCTGTTCGGCCTCGCTGTCCTGTCTGTCTTTAATGCGCAGCTGGATTGTGCGCGCGCCTGCCTCCAGCAGGCGCGCAATCCACTCAACGCTATCGACCACCGGATAAAGCCCGAGGCGCGAAGGCGCAGGTGGAAAAAGGGGGTGATAAACTATCATGCTTCCTCCGGCCGGGCGGGCGTGGCGTCTGTGTGGGGCCGTATGTAAATGTCCCCGCCTCTGGCGCGAAACGCGCGCGACATATTCTGCATCCCGGCATCCGCGTTTTGCGCGGCCGCATAGTCACGCACTTCCCGGGTAATTTTCATCGAACAGAATTTCGGGCCGCACATAGAACAGAAATGGGCAACCTTGCCGGATTCCTGCGGCATTGTTTCATCGTGCCAGGCGCGGGCGGTGAATGGGTCAAGCGCCAGGTTGAACTGGTCTTCCCAGCGGAACTCGAAGCGCGCCTTTGACATGGCGTTATCGCGAATTTGCGCGCCAGGGTGTCCCTTTGCCATATCGGCGGCATGAGCGGCAATTCTGTATGCGATAAGCCCTTGTTTTACATCTTCTTTATTCGGAAGTCCCAGGTGCTCTTTCGGTGTGACGTAACACAGCATGGCGCAGCCAAACCAGCCAATCATCGCTGCGCCAATGCCGGAGGTGAAGTGGTCATAGCCTGGCGCGATGTCGGTCGTTAGCGGCCCGAGGGTATAAAACGGCGCTTCGTGGCAGTGCTCCAGCTCTTCGGTCATATTGCGGCGAATCATCTGCATCGGCACGTGTCCGGGGCCTTCGATCATCACCTGCACGTCGTATTCCCAGGCAATTCTGGTCAGCTCGCCCAGCGTATGCAGTTCGGCAAACTGCGCCTCGTCGTTGGCGTCCTGGATGGAACCAGGGCGCAGGCCGTCGCCCAGCGACAGCGAGACATCATAAGCGGCGCAAATTTCGCAGATTTCGCGAAAATGCTCATACAGGAAGTTTTCTTTATGGTGTGACAGACACCATTTCGCCATGATAGCGCCGCCGCGTGAAACAATGCCGGTCAGACGTGAAGCCGTCATTGGCACGTAGCGCAGCAGCACGCCTGCGTGAATAGTGAAGTAATCCACCCCCTGTTCTGCCTGCTCCAGCAGCGTGTCGCGAAACGTATCCCACGTCAGGTCTTCGGCGATGCCGTTCACCTTTTCCAGGGCCTGGTAGATGGGTACTGTGCCGATCGGCACCGGGCTGTTGCGCAGGATCCACTCGCGGGTTTCGTGGATATAACGTCCGGTGGAGAGATCCATCACTGTGTCAGCGCCCCAGCGCGTGGCCCACACCAGCTTTTCCACCTCTTCTTCAATAGAGGATGACACGGCAGAGTTACCAATATTGGCGTTTATTTTCACCAGAAAATTGCGTCCAATAACCATCGGCTCCGATTCCGGATGATTAATGTTGGCGGGAATAATGGCGCGCCCGGCGGCTACCTCATCGCGCACAAATTCCGGTGTGATGTTCTGTGGCAGGCGTGCGCCAAAATTTATTCCCGGATGCTGCTGGCGAAGGCGCTGGCTGCGTACGCGCTCGCGGCCCATATTTTCACGCAGGGCGATAAATTCCATCTCTGGCGTAACAATGCCCCGGCGCGCGTAGTGTAGCTGGGTCACGCGCTTGCCGGGCCGCGCGCGTTTTGGCGTCGGCAGGCCGGCGAAGCGCAGGTTGTCGGGATCCGCATCGGCAAGGCGTTCGCGGGCGTACGCAGAGCTGCGGTTGCTGAGGCGCTCTGTATCGTTGCGTTCGGCAATCCAGGCGCTGCGCAGCTTCGCCAGCCCTGCATGAACGTTAATGGCGATGTTCGGGTCGCCATAGGGGCCGGAGGTGTCATATACGGGTACCGGCTCGTTAACTTCATACTGTGGGTTGGTTTTGCTGGCGTCGATGAGCGTCGGGCTAAGCTGGATTTCACGCATCGGCACGCGGATATCGCTACGCCTGCCTTGCAGGTAAATGCGGCGAGAGTTGGGAAATTGGGCGCCTTCCAGCGTGTTAATAAATTGCCTGGCGGCGGCGCGTTGTGCGCGGCGGCCTGGTTTTTTTGTCGATGTAGACATAGCGCGTTCCGGTTAAGTGACTGGACGTGGCTTGTCAGAACAACGGAGGGAGTAACGGGTACAGCCGCCCTGTAACGGGCGCGCCAGTTGGCGTGATTACTCTTGTTCCCTTCGCAGGTTTTAACCTGAGCAGGTTCCGCGGATCCCGAATTAACGGTCTCAGCCCGTGCTGCGCACTGGGCACTCCGACAAGATAATGCGCCGCCCAACTGGGGGCGCATCAGTTAAGCTACGCGCTAATGAAAAAAAACTCAAGCCGGGCGGGCAAACGTACTGGTATCGTTAGCGCCGCCGCGCAGGTTTTTTTCAAGCATCTGCGCAATGAGTTTATCTTCAAGCGCAAATCGTGAAGCCAGCGCTTCGCCAATCTCCGACAGCGCATGCTGAAATGCCAGATAGTCATCATGATCGATGGCCTTTTCAAGGTGGCTGTCGTAATACGCCATTATTTGTTCGGTATTGGCTTCCAGCTTTGACCAGATTTTGCAGGTAGAAAGCGTGCCTTCCATTTCGTGGGTAATGCGTTCATAAATACAGAAGTGGCAGGTGGAGAGGTAGTCCACCAGATTCTGGCAAAAACGGTCAAGCGCCTGCTCATTCAACACAGCATGAGGCGCTTTACCTGGTTTGATGCCGACCAGGCTGTAATAAGCCACTAGGAGATGCTTTCTGTCATGGAGCCACCGGACCAATAATTCATTACTGCCACCAACGCGTTCAGTCAGGCTTTTCAGTTGGTTTAGCATGATTGTCTCCATGAGTTATATGATGAAAACGCAAAGCGACGTGGAATGTAAAATTAATGTTGCAAATTTGCCAGCGAAACAGAGGTCGGGCAAGCACTTATGGAACGTACATTAGAAAAGTTAGACCATGGCTGGTGGATAGTCAGCTATCAACACAAATTATGGCTGCCGCGCGGTGAGCTGCCTTACGGTAGCGCTGCGGATTTTGCGCTTGACGGCCTGCAGGCGGTGGAAATCGGCCGCTGGCGGAATGAGCCAGTATGGCTGGTGGCGCAGGCGCGACGGCAGGATATGGGATCGGTGCGCCAGTTGCTGGATGAAGATGCCGGGCTATTTCAGTTGGCCGGACGCGGCGTGCAGCTTGCTGAATTCTGGCGAGCTCATCGCTACTGCGGCTACTGCGGCCATGAAATGCACCCCAGCCGGCACGAATGGGCGATGTTATGCGGGCGCTGCCGTGAGCGCTATTATCCGCAAATTGCGCCCTGCGTTATTGTGGCTATTCGACGCGAAGACAGCATTCTGCTCGCCCAGCACAACCGCCACCGTAACGGTATCTACACCGTGCTGGCAGGTTTTGTGGAGGTCGGGGAGACGCTTGAGCAGGCGGTGGCGCGTGAGGTAAGGGAAGAAAGCGGTATTGCGGTAAAAAATTTGCGCTATGTCTCATCCCAGCCGTGGCCATTCCCGCAGTCGCTGATGACCGCGTTTATGGCTGATTATCATGAAGGAGAGCTGGTTATCGATCGCTCAGAGCTGATGGATGCTGGCTGGTATCGTTATGATCGACTCCCCCGGTTGCCGCCGCCGGGCACCGTGGCGCGCCGCCTGATTGAAGATACCGTTGCACAGTGCCGGGCGCAGTATGAATGACGTGATACACTGACGCCTTGTCGCTGAAGGAAATGCCAAAATGACCGAATTAAAAAACGATCGCTATCTGCGCGCGCTGCTGCGTCAACCTGTGGATATCACGCCGGTGTGGATGATGAGACAGGCAGGCCGTTATCTGCCGGAATATAAGGCCGTGCGCGCCCAGGCCGGCGACTTTATGTCGCTGTGCAAAAATGCCGAGCTGGCGAGCGAAGTGACCTTACAGCCGCTGCGCCGTTATGATCTGGATGCCGCTATTCTGTTCTCTGACATACTGACCGTGCCGGATGCGATGGGGCTTGGCCTGTACTTTGAAACAGGCGAAGGGCCGCGCTTTAGCCGCCCGATTACCTGCAAAGCAGACGTTGATAACCTGCCGGTGCCGGACCCGGAGCAGGAGCTGGGCTATGTAATGAACGCGGTGCGCGCCATTCGCAGCGACCTCAATGGCAAAGTGCCGCTGATTGGTTTTTCCGGCAGCCCGTGGACGCTGGCGACCTATATGGTAGAAGGCGGCGGCACTAAGACCTTCACGCGCATTAAAAAGATGATGTACGCCGAGCCGCAAACGCTGCATGCGTTGCTCGATAAGCTTGCGAGAAGCGTTGTGTTGTACCTTAACGCCCAGATTCACGCCGGGGCGCAGGCGGTGATGATCTTTGATACCTGGGGCGGCGTGCTGACCGGGCGCGATTATCAGCAGTTCTCGCTCTACTATATGCATAAAATCGTCGACGGGCTGCTGCGTGAAAACGAAGGTAAGCGCGTGCCGGTAACGCTGTTTACCAAGGGCGGCGGCCAGTGGCTGGAGGCGATGGCGCAAACCGGCTGTGATGCGCTGGGTCTTGACTGGAGCGTGGATATTGCCGACGCGCGCCGTCGCGTGGGGGATAAAGTGGCGCTGCAGGGCAATATGGATCCGTCTATGCTTTATGCGCCGCCCGCGCGTATTGAAGAAGAAGTGGCGACTATCCTTGCTGGCTTCGGCCAGGGCGAGGGCCATGTGTTCAATCTCGGTCACGGTATTCATCAGGATGTGCCGCCGGAACATGCAGGTGCGTTTGTCGACGCGGTGCATCGCCTTTCAGCGGAATATCACCGTTAAGGAGACAGAATGGAACTTGGCGCGCTGCGCGCAAAGCAGCTTGAACTGGCATCATCGGTTATCCGGGAAGATCGCTTCGATACCGATCCTCCCCGGCTGATCGCCGGGGCGGATGTGGGGTTTGAACAGGGCGGCGAAGTCACGCGCGCGGCGATTGTATTGCTGAAATACCCTGAACTAACGCTGATGGAATATCAGATAGCGCGTATTCCCACCACCATGCCTTATATCCCCGGTTTTCTTTCGTTTCGTGAATATCCGGCGCTGCTACGGGCCTGGGAGCAGCTTTCCCATAAGCCGGATCTTATCTTCGTTGACGGCCACGGCATCTCCCACCCGCGCCGCCTTGGCGTGGCCAGCCACTTCGGCCTGCTGGTGGATACGCCCACCATTGGCGTTGCGAAAAAGCGCCTGTGCGGTAAGTTTGATGACCTGCCCGACGCGCCGGGCGAAGCCGTACCGCTGCTGGATAAGGGAGAGCAGTTGGCCTGGGTCTGGCGCAGTAAAAAACGCTGCAACCCGCTGTTCATTTCTACCGGGCACCGCGTGGGCCTCGACACCAGCCTGAGCTGGGTGCAGCGCTGTATGAAAGGTTATCGCCTGCCTGAACCGACGCGCTGGGCTGACGCAGTCGCTTCCGGGCGCCCGGCGTTCATGCGGCTTGCAGAAATTCCGCGCTGATTGCGTTACACTGCCGCCAGTTCTGACTAATGAGAGTTATAAATGCTACAAAACCCAATTCACCTGCGCCTGGAAAAGCTGGAAAGCTGGCAGCACGTGACGTTTATGGCGTCGCTTTGCGAGCGCATGTATCCCAACTATGCGATGTACTGCAGGCAAAGCGGCTTTGGTGATGCGCAGATTTATCGCCGTATTCTCGATCTGGTGTGGGAGACGCTGACGGTCAAGGATGCCAAAGTGAACTTCGACAGCCAGCTCGAGAAGCTTGAAGCGGCGATACCGGTAGCCGGAGACAGCGAAATGTACGGCGTTTATCCGGCCATTGACGCCTGCGTGGCGCTGAGTGAATTACTGCATTCGCGGCTGAGCGGCGGAACGCTGGAACACGCTATTGAAGTTAGTAAAACTTCTATCACAACCGTTGCGATGCTGGAAATGACCCAGGCCGGCCGTGAAATGACGGATGAAGAACTGAAAACGAATCCGGCGGTAGAAGAGGAATGGGATATTCAGTGGGAAATTCATCGTCTGCTGGCGGCCTGTGAAGAGCGGGATATCGAGCTGATTAAAGGGCTGCGTGCAGACCTCAGAGAGGCAGGAGTCAGTAACATCGGTATAAATTTGCAGCAAGAAGACAATAAATCGTGATTTATAGCCTGTTTTGACGTATCTGAAGGCTTCCAATTAGCCCCCCGTCTGGTCTACATTTGTGGGGCGAAAAAAAGTGGCTATCGGTGCGTGTATGCAGGAGAGTGCTATTATGGCATTTTCGTCGCACTCGATGCTTAGCAAGCGATAAACACATTGTAAGGATAACTTATGAATAAGACTCAACTGATTGATGTAATTGCGGACAAGGCTGACCTGTCTAAAACGCAAGCTAAAGCAGCTCTGGAAGCTACCCTGGCTGCCATTACTGAGTCTCTGAAAGAAGGTGATGCTGTTCAGCTCGTGGGTTTCGGTACTTTCAAAGTGAACCACCGTGCAGAGCGCACCGGTCGCAACCCGCAGACCGGTAAAGAAATTAAAATCGCTGCTGCTAACGTACCGGCATTCGTTTCTGGTAAGGCGCTGAAAGACGCTGTTAAATAAGAGACAGCGTGGCTGCGTACAGTTTTAACAGAGGGGCGGAAACGCCCCTTTTGTCCGTCTGGCAACGGGCGAGCGTGCTGGCAGGCGCTGCGCTGCTCGCTGCCTGTAGCTTGCGTACGCCGCCGCTGCCCTTTACCGCCAGCGGCTACGTTGCCGACGGCGGCGTGGTACGTATCTGGCGTAAGGACGACGCCAGCGGCGGCGTTCATCTGTTTACCGCCTTCAGCCCCTGGTATAGCGGCGAAACTGCGACCGGCGAATACCGCTGGCAGGGAGAAAACCTGATGCTGGCGCAGCAAACAACCTACGGCAAGCCTCCTCAACATATTAAAATTCGTTTCGACGAGCGCGGCGGCCTGAGCTTTATGCAGCGGGAAGTGAACGGCCAAAAGCAGCAGCTTTCGGACGACAGCATCGCACTCTGGCGCTATCGCGCGCAGCAGGTGCGCGCAACCAGCGATGCGCTACATGCCGGTCGCGTGGAGCTATATCAGGGGCGTTGGCAGGGAGAGGGTTCAGTCGTCAACTGTGAAGGGCAGCGTCTGAGGCCTGCGCTGAACGATGCTGCGCTCAAACGCATACGCCAGCGCCAGGCGAATTCATCAATGGCCGTGAGCGTTGCCTGGCTCGAAGCGCCGGAAGGCGCACAGTTGCTACTGGTGGCGAACGAGAACTACTGTAGCTGGCAGCCGGATCCCAAGTCGTTTTAAAAGGTTTGCTGCGCAAATAACCCTCTCCTGTCGCCGGGCGTGCGGCTTACGGGCTGAGCGCAGAAAAAGCGCATTCCGGCTGACGTTTCACCGTAAGATCAAAGCAGGCAAAAGCTCCGTTCCGCCTGCTTTGCCGTTATCAGCCCCGGCGCAATAAATGGCTTTTGCCGGTTTACTTTTCTGAAATTTCGGGCCTGAGCTGCGCGTATCGGCGTTCCACAACAAGCCTGTTTGTTACTTATTTCTTTTTTTCACGTTCAATGGCGCGCCAGCCAATATCGCTACGGCTAAAGCAGCCGTCCCAGCGGATGCTTTCCATCAGCGCATAGGCGCGCTGCTGGGCTTCGCCGACGCTGTGGCCCAGCGCAGTGGCGCATAATACGCGACCGCCGCTGGTCACAACATCGCCTGCCGCATTCAGCGCTGTTCCGGCATGAAACACTTTGCCTTCGCCGCCCGTCTGCGTAGGCAGGCCGAAAACCCTATCGCCGCTGCGATAGTTGCCAGGATAGCCGCCCGCCGCCATTACGACGCCAAGCGCGGCGCGCTCGTCCCATTCTGAGGTTTTCTCATCGAGCTTGCCGGCGCAGGCATACATGCACAGATCCACCAGATCTGATTTCATTCGCAGCATGATCGGCTGGGTTTCCGGATCGCCAAAGCGGCAATTAAATTCGATAACCTTCGGGTTGCCGGCCGGGTCAATCATTAACCCGGCGTACAGGAAGCCGGTATAGGTATTGCCTTCGGCCGCCATGCCGCGCACGGTTGGCCAGATAATACGTTCCATTGTGCGCTGGTGGACGGCGTCGGTTACAACGGGCGCCGGCGAGTAAGCGCCCATACCGCCGGTATTCGGGCCGGTATCTTTGTCGCCCACGCGTTTGTGATCCTGGCTGGTTGCCATTGGCAGCACGTGTTCGCCGTCCACCATGACAATAAAGCTCGCTTCTTCGCCATCGAGAAACTCTTCAACCACCACGCGATGGCCCGCGTTGCCAAACGCATTGCCCGCCAGCATGTCCTCAATGGCCTCTTCCGCTTCTTTAAGCGTCATCGCCACGATAACGCCTTTGCCTGCGGCCAGACCATCGGCCTTGATAACAATCGGCGCGCCTTTTTCACGCACGTAAGCCAGCGCAGGCTCCACTTCCGTGAAGTTCTGATATTCGGCAGTGGGTATGTTGTGGCGCGCCAGAAAATCTTTAGTGAAAGCCTTGGAGCCTTCAAGCCGGGCGGCGGCTTTGGTTGGGCCAAAAATAGTCAGCCCGGCGTCGCGAAAGGCATCCACCACGCCGATGACCAGCGGCGCTTCCGGTCCAACGATGGTCAGATCGATTTTTTCGCGTTGAGCGAAATCCAGCAGCGCCGGGATGTCGGTGACGCTGATATTGACGTTCTGCAACGCGGGCTCCAGCGCAGTACCGGCATTGCCGGGCGCGACATAAACAGTATTGACCTGAGGCGACTGCGCCGCTTTCCAGGCAAGCGCATGTTCGCGCCCGCCGTTACCAATCACTAATACTTTCATTATTACGCTCTCTGTTAGTGGCGGAAGTGACGCATGTCGGTGAAGATCATCGCAATACCGTGCTCGTCGGCGGCGGCAATGACTTCTTCATCGCGAATGGAGCCGCCAGGCTGAATCACGCAGCTCACGCCAACGGCGGCGGCGGCGTCGATACCGTCACGGAACGGGAAGAAGGCGTCAGAGGCCATCGCTGAACCTTTCACTTCCAGCCCTTCGTCACCGGCTTTGATACCGGCAATTTTGGCTGAGTACACGCGGCTCATCTGGCCTGCGCCGATACCAATGGTCATATTATCGCGAGCGTAGACGATAGCGTTCGATTTCACGAACTTCGCCACCTTCCAGCAGAACAGCGCGTCGCGTAACTCCTGCCCGGTGGGCTGGCGTTTTGTCACCACGCGCAGCTCATCCGCGCCGACCATGCCCAGATCGCGATCCTGCACCAGCAGGCCGCCGTTAACGCGTTTAAAATCAAGGCCCGGCACGCGCTGGCTCCACTCGCCGCAGGTCAGCACGCGCACGTTCTGTTTGCTGGCTGTGATTTTCAACGCTTCTTCAGTGGCGGATGGAGCAATGATCACCTCCACAAACTGGCGGGAGACAATTGCCTGCGCGGTTTCGGCATCCAGCTCGCGATTAAAAGCAATGATGCCGCCAAAGGCTGAGGTCGGATCGGTCTGGTAAGCGCGGTTGTAGGCGTTAAGGATGGAGCTATCCACCGCTACGCCGCACGGGTTGGCATGCTTAACAATTACGCAGGCCGGTTCGTCAAATTCTTTCACGCATTCCAGAGCGGCGTCGGTATCAGCGATGTTGTTATAGGAAAGCGCTTTGCCCTGGCGCTGAGCGGCGGTGGCGACCGATGCTTCTTTTACGCCTTCCTCTATATAAAAGGCTGCCTGCTGGTGGCTGTTCTCACCGTAGCGCATATCCTGCTTTTTGATGAAGTTCAGATTTAGCGTGCGCGGAAAGCGGCCAGACGGCGCCGTGGTCTCGCCGTGATAGGCGGGGACCATACTGCCAAAGTAGTTGGCGATCATAGCGTCATAGGCGGCGGTGTGCTCAAAGGCTTTGATGGCAAGATTGAAACGGGTTGCTAACGTCAGCGAACCCTCGTTGGCGTCTATCTCATTAATAATAGCGCCGTAATCGCTGCTTTTTACGACAATAGCGACATCTTTATGGTTTTTGGCGGCAGAGCGCACCATCGTCGGCCCGCCGATATCGATATTTTCTACGGCGTCTTCCAGCGAGCAGCCTTCGCGTGCGACGGTCTGCGCAAAGGGATAGAGATTGACGACCACCATATCAATAGGTGCGATAGCGTGCTTTGCCATAACCTCATCATCCAGGCCGCGGCGACCGAGGATACCGCCGTGTACTTTGGGGTGCAGGGTTTTTACGCGCCCGTCCATCATTTCAGGGAAACCGGTGTAGTCAGACACTTCCGTCACCGGTAAGCCAGCTTCAGCCAGCAGGCGAGCGGTGCCGCCTGTAGAGAGCAGCTCGACGTTGCGTGAAGAGAGCGCCTGAGCGAATTCGATGATGCCGGCTTTGTCAGATACGCTAAGCAGCGCACGACGTATGGGACGACGTTGTTGCATGATAGTAAATCCCCTGAATTGAAACATGACTAAGAGCGTTAGCTGAATTTTCATTATGAACGCTCAGCTAACGCGCCTGGCGGGGCATTCTGTTATCGCGCGGCATTGTAACGAAAACGTTTGCGCAACGCTCGCGAATTTTTATTTTTTGCGGGTCTGTGGATAACTCTGTGGGCAAATGCGTATAAAATGGGGTTTTGCTGGGGAAAGCAGCAGTCAGTCATTTTTCTGTCATTTTCCAGTTGCGGCCTGCCGGGAACACCCTATAATGCGCCACCACTGACACGGCGCGACGGCGTA
>NZ_JAEPBH010000058.1 GCF_016632365.1 Tenebrionibacter intestinalis
AAAAAGACCGGATACTCCAGTTTAGCCTGGCACTGTTTTCAGGGGGAAGATCAGTGATAACGCCTGTGGCCGGGCGAGGAGAGAAAGCCTTTACGCCCGGCGTTCATCCGCTTGCCTTTAACGGATATTAAGGGAATACAGGGCCGGAACGCCGCCCGGCGTGCCCAGGATTTCAAGCTTTATCTGCCGTGCGCTAAGCGGTTGCGCTAAACGATGTTCGCATACGGAATGGCGGTTATCCGTCACTTCCGCCAGCAGCGTATCATCGGCCCACAGGCGGTAGTGGGTCACGCAGTGCGGGGTGATGGATTGCGCATGGCCCATCTGCACGGTTTCCATCGCATTATCAAAATCGTTATCAAAAACCAGCGTCAGGGCCGTTATTGTCTGCGCCGCCGGCCACTGCCATTTTACCCACGGCGCGCGGTCGCTGAGTTCGGGAGCCCAGGCGTTAGTGTGTTGCTCCGGGCGCAGTCGGCCATTGAGCAGGTTTTCCGTGGCGTAGCAGGCTAAAGGCGGTTCAAAACGCAGCGCGGGCAGGATCTGGTGAGGCCGGCGGCGCGGCACCCAGAAATCAAACTCGTCAACGCCGTAATCGCCGTCGGCAATCTGGCGCGAATGCTTTGCCACGCGCGCGTTCTGGCTGTTAAAAACGGTCATGATGCCAGGAAGCTGCTGCCCGGCGAGGGCCATTTCAATCTGGCTGTTGCGCTCAAAGATAATAAACAGGTAGCCATCGTGCGTGCTTTGATAATTAAACTGCACAGGGTAATCATCCTGCTGCGCAACGTTGAGCGTCACCTCGCAAAGCGGCGTATCCGGCGTAAAGTTGCCCGGGCGGGAGCTGCCCTGTAGCGCAACCTTTATACTCTGCGCTGACGCGGCGCGCAGGGTGAAAAAAATTTCAGGCAGTCGTTCGCCGGCTTTTAGCGGCAGGAGAAGCGCCATTCTCTCATCAAGCGGCGTCCATTCGCCGCAGGGCGGCAGCGTTGACAGACGCATTTCGCTGCTGCTGGCGATAGTCGCGCCGTTTGCCGGGTCGGCAAGCCACTGGCGCGGGATGTAACAGCCCGTTTGCTGCAAATGCTGCTGCAAAGCGGAAATGCGCTCTTTTTCCGCCAGTTGCCGGGCGTGCAGATTTTGCCGACGGCACAGCGCGGCGGCCCGCCCGACAACCTCACCCAGCAGGCCGCAGGTACACATCACGCGCGCGCTGCCGAATGCGACGTGTGAAGCGGAGATAAGCCGTCCGGTCAGAAACAGGTTATCCAGCGAGCGGCTGTACAGGCTACGGTAGGGAATGGTGTATGTGCCTTTGCTGTGAAACTGACGGCAGCCGTCATGTTTGCTGTAAACGCCGTCGGCGGGATGCAGGTCAATAGACCAGCCGCCATAGGCGACGGCATCATAATGGTCGCGCTGCTCGATAATATCCCGTTGGGAAAGGATATGGTCGCCTGTAAAGCGGCGGCTTTCGCGCTTGCCGGGGATGGCGCCAACCCATTCAATCGACATACTGGCGGCGTCATCAAATTGCCCGGAATTTTTAATGTAGTCCCAGACGCCCCAAACGATTTTCCACAGCTCCCACTTAATCTCTTCGCTGTCATAAACGGTATCAAGGCGTCCGCCCCATTCCAGCCACCATAAATCGCAGCCGTTAAGCGTGGATGTCAGACGGGTATAGCGGGGGATATCCTGGATATTTTGCAGGGCGAAGGAGGGGGGGACAAACGTAACCGGCGCATCGCCTTTTTTCGTATAGAAGTAGATAGAGTGCCCCAGTTTGTGACCGAAATTCGCCCCTGGCGCCATTTTTTCGTCAAATTCGTCGGCTTCTTCCGCCCCTACCCGGTATTCGGCGCCGGCAAGGTGGCCCAGAACGCCGTCGCCGGTTGCATCGCAAAACTGGCTGGCGCGGATGTCATAGAAGGTTTCATTGATGGCGTTAAAGCCTTTTACGCGCGTTATCTTTCTCCCTTCGGTAAAGACTTCAAACAGGGCTGTGTTGAGCAATAATGTGAGGTTCGGTTCGCTTCTGGCCATATCCAGCAGCAGCAGATCGAACATGACCGGGTTGCCTTCTTTATTGCGATAAAGGTTTTCCTCCAGTATTTCGCCCATAATTCCGCCTTCCCGCGCCCAGCGGTTATTGTTCCCCATGTGTGACGTTGCGCCGTTCGCCCACAGGCGAACTTCGCTGGAGGCGTTGCCTCCCAGTACGGGGCGATCCTGCACCAGCACCACCTGTAGCCCGTCGCGTGCTGCGGCAAGCGCGGCGCAAAGCCCGGCAAGTCCGCCGCCGGCAACCAGCAGGTCGGTTTGAAGCTGCTGGCGCGGAAATTCACGGGAAGGGGTTTGCTGAAAGATTTGCATAAGGTTTGTTTCCTCAAAAACTGGCGATAAAATCGCTTTTTTACATTCATTTGAAGCACGCCATGTCCTCACAACCGAATCAAAGTCTTATCGACGGTATCCGTTGCTTACAGTATCTGGTTTCCAGCGGCAGGGCCGTGGGTTGCCGTGAACTGGCGCGCCTGATGGGTATTAATGCCACCCGTGTTAATCGTTTGTTGATGACGATGGCCGCGATAGGGCTAACCCAGCAGGATGCGCATCGGCGTTATCTTCCCGGCCCCGGCATCCATGCGCTTGCCGCGCAGGCGATTCGGGGGTCCGCTCTGTTTTCCCAGGCGCTGCCTTTGCTGGAGCGCCATGCGCCGAAAGATATCGTGGTCGCGATGGGCGTGCTCTGGGAAGACCAGGTTATCTATATCTATCACTCTGAACCGGGTATTCAGATGAGCCAGGCGCTGGCAGGCTTTCATATGCTCCCGGCCTGGCAATCGGTTATTGGCATCGCCCTTTTGGCCTGCGAAGCTGACGAGGCCTTGCGAGGGCGTTTTACCCCGGCGCAGTGGCAGGCTATATCGCCTTATCTGCGCCAGCAGCGCGAGGAGGGCCACGTCGTCTGGCGTCATGATGATGGCGAACTCTCTATGGCGCAGCCGCTCGGCGCGCACAACGCAGCCCTGGCCTTTGCGGGCATGTGGGATACGTCGCAGGAGACAATTGCGCCACGCCTTGCCCAGCTTCAGCAGCTTGCCGCCCGGTTAGTGACCCGCGCGGCTTAATTTTTTAGTGGCGAATCGAGATCGATACGCCCAACCACAAAGAGATAGGAGCAAATGCCCAGCCCTGCCAGCACCGCGATAAAAGCGAGCGCTGGCGCGAAGTTATTCCCGTCAATCAGCGCGCCGATAGCGATGGGCACCACAATGGACGACAGCGCGCCGGTGAAGTTAAAAACGCCTCCTGCAAGGCCAATCAGGTGGCGAGGCGCCAGCGCCGTCACAAATACCCAGGTGATGGTCGCAAGGCCGTTGCCAAAGAAGGCAATCGACATAAAAAGAATAATCAGCGTTGGGTTGTTGGTGTAGTTCGCCCCGAGGATAAACAGCGTTAACGCCATGCCGAGGATAACGGGCGCTTTGCGCGCAAAACTTGCGCTGACGCCGCGCTTAATCAGCCGGTCTGAGACAAAACCTGCGAGCAGTACGCCAAAGAAGGCCGCCAGATAGGGTACGGAGGCCACATAGCCGGATTTGATAAAATCCATATTTCGATACTGCACCAGGTAGGTCGGAAACCAGGTGAGGAAGAACCAGAAGGTGGCAGAGATAGTAAACTGGCCGAAGTAGATGCCGATGAGTTTGCGGCTGCGAAACATCAGCGCCAGGTCACGCCATGAAAAAGTTTGCTTTGCTTTTTCCTGACGGCTTTCCAGGATCGCGCCGCCTTCACGGATATGGTCCAGCTCTGCCTGAGAGACGCCTTTGTGCTCAAGCGGTTCGCGGTAAAGGCAGTACCACACTACGGCCCAGATCATCCCGGCCACGCCGGTTATCAGAAACAGCCCGCGCCATCCATACAGACTCTGAATGTGAAACAGCAAAGGCGTCATGCAGGCAAGGCCGACAAACTGCGCGGAAGAATAAATGCCGATAGCGCTGGCGCGCTCTTCTTCAGGAAACCAGCTTGAAATAACGCGGTTGTTAGAGGGCATGACCGGCGCTTCAAACGCCCCTACGCCCAGGCGCAGGCCAATGAGCGCGCCGAAGCTATTGGCGATGGCATGCAAGGCGGTGATTAAAGACCAGATAAACAACCCCACGCCATACACGATACGCGAGCCGAAGCGATCGATAACGAAACCGCCGGGTATTTGCAGCGCGGCATAAATCCAGCCAAAGGCAGAGAAGATAAGCCCCATTTGCAGCGGTGAAAACTGTAAATCGCCGGACATTTCCGTGGCGGCCACCGAGAGGTTGGTACGGTCCATGTAGTTGATAATGATGTTAATAAACACCAGGCCCAGCACAAGGAAGCGTACCCGGCCAGTGTTTTTGGGGGGCGTAGTGGTAAGGGGTTGTTCTGACATAATATTTTCCCATTATGTTTATTCTTGCGGCCTGGCGACAGGCAACGGCGTGTTGTTATTTTTTTCTTTTGTTTCTTTTATAGAGACACGTAGCGGGTTGCAAGCAACCGTAGATGAAAATGTGATCGATACAGGATTACGGCAGAAAACTGTTTTGGGCAGGCAAAGCAAAGCGTTCGCGGCTGCCCGACAACGAGCCGGGGTAAAAGGGTAAGCCACAGACAGGGGAAAGCGCTTTTTTAACCTTAGGTGAAACAACCACTTAGTGGGAAATCATGGGGGTATGCGCCGGGCAGAGGGCGTTATCTGCGTTGCAATGGATCTTATAAAAATATCGGGAACGTTTTTTTTCGGCTTTTTTTGTTAGCAACAAATGTTGTCGGAAAGACAGCACAGTCAATCAGCGGCGCGAAAACAAAATGCAAACTGCGTTTGCGGGAACGCGCGACTTGACAGATTAAGCCTGGTTGCTATTCCTTAATCAGGCAAAGGGGATCACGCTTAAAGCGACTATGCCTGGCCGACCGATCATACGTAAAAATGCGGGGGTATTAAATGGAATGTAAAAGGACGTCGTTGCCTGGAGTAAAAGAGAGTCGGCGGGCGCTTAATTTTGAATACGCCTGCCGTAAAGGTGGGCTGATGCTGCTGGTGATAATTATATTAGCCGCGTTAGCAGGGCTATTTTCTGTCGGCTATTTTAGTTCCAGTGAAAAAACAACTTCCGCGCACAGTGTAAAGCTGGAATATGAGCGCTTTGGTCGCCTGCAAACGGAGTTTACTGTAAAGATTACGGCCCCTGTTCATTCATCCGGTCAATATATATTCAGACTTGGCGGTGATTTTAACAGGCGATTTGAAACCGGCAATATCTGGCCGCAGCCTGACAGGATGTATAGCCGGGATGGCGCGCTCTACCTGGCTTACGATGCAGCGCCGCACCCTGTAGATTTCTCTGTGTGGCTGAAGATCACGCCGACAAAACCGGGGGAAGCGGTGAGTACGCTTTGGGTAAACGGCGGCCCTGCGATTCGCTTTTGGCAATTTATCTATCCTTAAGGGGGTTGTAATGGAGATGATTCTCCGGGCGTTAGCGATTTATTTGATACTACTGGCGGTGTTTAAAATTGCCGGGCGTCGGGCATTATTACAGATGACCAGTTTTGATCTTATCTTATTATTAATTATTAGTGAGGCGACCCAGCAGGCGTTGCTGGGAAATGATTTTTCAGTAACGGGAGCGATGTTGACAATTATCACGCTGGTGGTTGTTGATATTTTGTTTGGTCTGATGAAAAAGTCTATTCCGGGCGCGGAATCCATACTGGATGGTACGCCGATTATACTCGTGGAAAACGGGAAACTCTTACCGGAAAAACTAAAAAAAGTGGATGTTTCCTGTGATGATATTCTGGTCGCTGCCCGACAGGACCTGGGCATTACGGAACTGGAAAAGATTAAATACGCTATTCTGGAACGTAATGGCCATATTTCTATTATTTCGACTGAAAATTAGCAAAGGCAAAAGATGAAAAACCAGACCTGGACCGAAGTAAAAACAACGGGTGAATGGACCAAGCGCGTTGCCGGCGCGCTTACCGAGCGGGGGTTACAGTTGACCACGGCGGAATCCTGCACGGGGGGAAATCTGGCGGCGGCGCTTTGTGCTGAAGCGGGTACGGCCGCGTTTTATGATACGGGCATGATTACCTTCAGCGATGGGGCGAAAAAGAAAGTGCTGGGCGTACAGGAAAGTACGCTTGCGAAATACAGCGCCGTCAGCGCGCAGTGTGTGCAGGAGATGTCGGCCGGCGCCCTGGATATCGCGAAAGCTGATATCGGCATCGCCATTAGCGGCTACGCAGGCCCCGACGGCGGCGAGGACGGTACCCCCGCAGGCACCGTTTGGTTTGCCTGGAACTTTCGGGGGCATATTGAAACAGAACGGGTGTTGTTTACCGGTGAAAGCCAGGATGTGGTGGAAAAAGCAGTACGTTATTCTCTGGCGAAGCTGGTGGAAAAACTCTCTGAATGGGAGACCGGTTAACCGGTTTGCGGGAGGGCTTTTGCAAAGGACCGGGGGGCGCAGGGAATGCGACGCTGAACAGAGAAAATTATGGCCCGTTATTTTCATTCGTGATAGTTATTTTCACTCAATCAAATTCCGGGCTTTATTATTAACGGTGTTGAATTCACCTGTTTCTTTATTCGGATAAAGTTAGTTTTGTATTACGGTGCGCCAGGTGAGAGCGTAATAAACGATCCAGGCTTTCCTCCCCTGCGGGGATGGTGAGTTGAGCGTGGTCAATCGTCATTTTCCGGTGCTTATAAGGCGTAAGCAAGGCGTTGTTTAGTAATAAAAACTGCGCAATGGCCTCTATGCGGCCGGGATTAAATGTTGATGCGGATTTGATAATGGCGCCGCAGGGGAGCCTGCCATCTGGCTGGCGATAGATAATGGAATGGAAAGTATTAAATAACGCGGTTTTCCATGCCGGCGGAGAAAACGGGTTATAGTTAATTCCTCGCCCTTCGCCGCCGCTAAAATCGACAGTATAAAACGGCAGGAAATCATTTGCGCTCAGGCACAGTGCCGTTAATTGCGCGTCATCCGCATTCCGGATAGTGCTCAGCAGCACATTTAGCAGGTACTCCACCTGCACACAGGCCAGTTGCAGCGCAATGACTTCGCCGTTTTTCAGGAAAAACAGGAAATGGACGTTATCCGGTTTTCGCTTCATCACAAAATCGGTGACCCGATAGTCAATGTCAGGTTTATTGACTTCGTCAGGGTCGATAGCCGGAATATTTTCACTCAGCGCTTTGCTGCTGGCGAGCACGCCTGCCTGAACGGATTCCGGCGACTGTTGATGCAACTGTCGTAAAATAAGATAAACGTTAAAAGTGGCGAATAACACCGACTGAAGCTGGTCGGGCGGTAAGTAAAGCCGCTGCTGGCTGCGGGATTGGGCGGCAATTTTTAGCGCAATCGCCACTACGCCTTGCGGTGATTTAATAATCCCTGTATTTAATCCGGTTAACTGATTCATTAAAAGCTCTCCATAAGCACAGGATGGGGCAGCGAAGCGATTTTTGACAGATCGATAATTCTGTCTGCGCTGGCAATGGTTGATGGCCGGTGGGCCACGATAATTCGGGTAATATTTAATGACTCAATGGCGTTGTTAATCATGTTTTCGTTAGCGGCATCAAGATGGCTTGTCGCCTCGTCCATAAATAAGATATTGGGTTTTTGGTAGAGTGCCCGCGCGATGAGCAGGCGCTGCTTCTGGCCGCCGGGGATGCCAGCGCCCAGTTCGCCGATAATTGTCTCGTAGCCCATTGGCATGCGCATGATTTCGTTATGGATGTTGCACTTTATTGCGCATTCGGTAATCAGTTGCATATCTGCGGTGTCATCAAAACCGGAAATATTGTCGGCAATGGAGCCGGAAAAAAGGCGATCTTCCTGCAATACGCAGGCGAGGCAGGCACGGTAGTTATTAAGGCCTATCTTCTTCACATCGTATTCGCCAACGAAAATTTCGCCGTTCATCGGCGTCAGCAGGCCGGACATCACTTTTAATAACGTGGTTTTACCCGTGCCGGATGCGCCAATGAGCCGCCCGCCGGCGCGTATTCAGACTGTTAACGGCAGTGAATTTATCCGAAGCTTCCAGAAAGACGAAGAAATCTGATTTAGCCCTGCGCTGATTTTGGGGCTGGGTCAGGATGCTTTCGGCAAGACAAAATGACACATAGATAAGCTGATTCACTGGCCCTGATTCAACATCTCCAGAAAGGAAGCGCGTAAACTGCGCCGGGTTACAGCGCGGTGGTCGGCCTTTCTTTTGCTGCTGTATCGGTATGTTGAAAGCGCGATAAGCGTAAACAGTAAATTAATACCGTAAGGTATAAACGCTGCTTTTGTTAATTCTCCTGTTAATGATTTTTTAATTTTATCGTGGCAGGTTACAGTAAATGAAAAACAGATAAATAATTTTTGAACCTATCTTTTTTGGTTAAGTCAGTACCTGTCTTTTCTTATCTTTTGTATGTGCTTTTTTATTACGCATTAAACAACGCTCCCTGGTAATGTGTGAATTCACCAGGTTTGTGGTTAGATACTGACTGATTCTGTGCAAAATTCTGAAAATTTCGTTTTTAAATTAAATTGTATGCAATTATTATCGCATTCAGGGGAGGTGCCTGGTTGCGCGTTAAATAAAAACTTGCTTAATTTTCGTTATTTCTTTCAGTTTGAGAGAAAGATCTGCTTATATGCTTTGTATCGCATAGCTTCTGGCCTGCTAACTCCAGATTTTGCGAACACATAATGATAGCTGACTGCGCGTTGTGGGGAAATGACAGATAGACATAAGGATATCTGTTGCATTCCAGTAATCCGCTGAGTTTTTTTAGCTCATGGGCAATGTTTTTATTTCTGCTTTGCTTTATATAGATATTGCAGCCTCCTGATGAGGCTAAGTATTGGAAATTATCAGCTTTTTTAACTTTGACCATATTATATACATATCCTGAAATAAGGCCTGTCAGCAATAGCGCAATGAGGCTTAATAATTTGTATTGCCCCAGGCCGGCTCTCTTGCGTTGACCGGACGCAACGTTTGGCGTGACTGATGCGGACGCCTCAGCCACGGACGGGTTTAAAGGAAATGATTCTGCGCGTTCTATCTTCAGGGCATGGTGCAGCATGATCCCTTTTTTGGGAACGGTGATAATAACATTATCGGATAATCCTATACTTTTTAGGGCCTTACGGAGAATGGAAATGTTCTGATATAGCGTATTAAGCGTGACCTCCATTCCATTTTTCCGCCAAACCTCATCAATGAGGGTTTGTTGATCGATGACTTTTCCTGAGTTCTGAATTAATAAAAACAGGCAGCGGCTGGCTGGCTGATTAATTTTTATTTCTGCCTCATCGTCAGAATTTGAATGCTGAAGAATATTTTTGGTTGAGTCAAATACGATTAGTCCATTAATGGTAAAAAGCATAGTATTCCCTTATAGCGCCCCAGGCGGCATTTCTGGCAACAGCCTACTCTATCAATACTGTAACGGAGATTTATCAAGTAGGATATAAAATTACCATAGCGAAACTGTTGGTTCAAACCTAAGGTAAACTAAAAAAATACGATAAAATGACTTTTAATCAATGGGTTGGTTAATTGGCAGCGCGTTGTTAAGAATTTAAAAAGTTTTATCTGGTGTTATTTTTACCTGTAGCGATGGGTTAAGATAACGTTGTTGTGTTAATGAGGGTGTCTGTCTTTTTTATTTGCTGAATAAATGTTTGTTTTTTGAATTTCACTTTATTGTCAACGGTTCTGTATATATCTTTTTGCCACCACTTATCAGGCGTTAGATAAAGGGATAAGCATGCCTGTGCGCTGTTCATGCATTGTGCGCATAGTCGGCGTGGTTTTGTCAGTGGGTGAGTGACTCTTTCTTGCTTAACCCTGCTAAGCGGCGTTCTTTACTTATTGGTAGGTAGTTGCGCAGTTGATTGCCTGATGCCCTGATAAGAACGGGACAAGCTAAGTGTTTTTAACAAAAGGAAACGCTTAATTAAATGTGTATATTAAGGAAAATATCATCATGACTCAGAAAAAAGTTATCATTGCATCGGTGGCGAGCTTACTGATGCTGGCAGGTTCTGCTGCTGCACAGGCTTACGACGGCACTGTAAAATTCGAGGGTGAAATTGTTGGTTCGGCTTGCACTGTAGATATTGGCGCTAATAACACCATGACGGTTAATATGGGTAAAGTAAATAAATCGGCATTTACCGGAGCAGGTTCTACCGCGTCTGCCACGAAATTTACGTTAAAGCTGAAAGACTGCCCGTCAACCGTTAAAGGGACCACGGTAAAATTCGACGGCAAGGCCTATGAAGGCGATGACAGCGTTCTGGCCTTAACTGAAGAATCAGGCGTTGCAACGGGAGTGGGGATTCAGCTTGCTGATAAAACCCAGAGCGTGCTGCCGCTGTTTACCGCATCGGCTAACTATGATCTGAAGCCGAATACAACAAACACACTGGATTT
Source organism: Tenebrionibacter intestinalis (assembly GCF_016632365.1). Classification (GTDB taxonomy): domain Bacteria; phylum Pseudomonadota; class Gammaproteobacteria; order Enterobacterales; family Enterobacteriaceae; genus Tenebrionibacter; species Tenebrionibacter intestinalis. Next base: position 10,513 of record NZ_JAEPBH010000058.1, read on the forward strand.
TTATGCGCGTTATATTGCGAAAGCTGACGTCGTGGAAGCCGGTTTGGCAAACGCGGTTGCAACCTTCACGATGAATTATAACTAAGGCTTACCCCTTAATTTGGGCCGGAGATTTCTGGCCCAGATTTACTCTGCGTTGATAACAGGATGAATCAATGAATAAATGCCTGCTCATTGTGTTAGCTATTATGACGAGTGTGAGTCTATCTGCTCAGGCCGGGGTAATTATTGGCGGTACGCGTATTATTTTTAAAAGTAATAAAAAAGAAACGTCGTTGAATGTCAGTAACCCCGATAACGCGCCTTATTTAATACAGTCCTGGGTTGATACGCAAGCAGGGCAGTCTGCGCCGTTTATTATCACGCCGCCTTTGTTTCGCCTGGATGGCAAGCAACAGAATGTGCTACGTGTCGTGCGTGCCGGCGGTGATTTCCCGGCCGATCGTGAAGTGATGTACTGGGCTAACTTTAAGTCCATCCCTGCAACTTCTAAGCAAGAAAACGTGCTGCAGGTGGCGATTAAAACGCGCATTAAGCTTATCGTCAGGCCGGATTCGCTCAGGCAGGCGCCAGAAGAATTGACTGACAAGCTGGTCTGGCAGCGTGCGGCGGGAAGTATAAAAGTGAATAACCCCACGCCCTACTATATGAATTTCCAGTCTGTTGTCGTTAACCAACATTCGCTTAAAGACGTTGGATGGGTCGCCCCCTTCGCCTCGAAAACGTTTGCGCTGCCTTCGGGCGTGGGAGCGGATGCAGTAACCTGGCGGATTATTAGTGACTACGGCGCTATCGGCCCGGAACATCACGCTACGCTGTGACCTGGATTGTCGCTGCTGCGAAAGCAGACGTTATTGAGAAATGGACTGACTCTATGAAAGCACCTGAAAGACGTATATTGCCTTCGTCACTGTTAATAATACTTGTTTTCTCCACCGCAAGCCGTTGCGCCTGGGGGGATGAGTTGTTCAACCCCGTGTTTCTGGAGCGCGTTGGCGATCAAACGCAAAAATCCGATCTGTCGGTGTTTAGTCAGGGGACGCAGATTCCAGGTGTGTATCGTGTTGACGTGCTGCTTAATGATAACTTCGTTGAGACCCGCGACGTGCCGTTTATTTTGCAGGTTGACGCCGACGGAGAAAAAAGCCTGCAACCCTGCTTTTCTGCAGAAGAGTTGCAGCAGTATGGCGTTAACGTCGCCGGTTTCCCGGGCCTTAAAGAGGGCGGAAAATGCGCCAAACTTTCTGTTATTCCTGATGCCAGCGCCTCTTTTGTCTTTGCAAGCCAGCGGCTGCTGTTAAGCATTCCTCAGGCGGCGCTTAATGTGCTGGCGCGTGGATATGTGCCGCCGTCTCAGTGGGATGAAGGCATTCCGGCGCTGTTTATTAACTACAGTTTTACCGGGGCGCAAAATAAAAGTCGCGATCGGGCGGTGAAGGATAGCGACAGCCAGTATTTAAACCTGCGCCCCGGGCTGAATATAGGCGCATGGCGCCTGCGTCATTACTCTACATGGAACCGCGACAGCAACGGCGGCTCGCGCTGGGACAGCGTCTATACCTTCGCCCAGCGCAATATTATCGCGCTTAAGAGCCAGCTTACGTTGGGAGAAAGCTCTTCGCCGTCGGATATTTTTGATAGCGTGCCGTTTCGCGGCGGCCAGTTGGCCTCTGACGATGAGATGTTGCCAGACAGCCTGAAAAGCTATGCGCCGGTTGTTCGCGGTATTGCGCGCACTAATGCGCGCATTATTATTCGCCAGAATGGCTATACCATCTATCAAAGCTATGTCGCGCCGGGCGCGTTTACGATTAATGATATGTATCCCACAGGCGGCAGCGGCGATCTTTACGTTACGGTTAAAGAGGCCGACGGCAGCGAACAGCATATCGTCGTGCCTTTTGCTTCTGTCCCCATTCTCCAGCGCGAAGGGCGTTTTAAATACAGTATCACCAGCGGGCAATACCGCGCCTATAACGGCAGCGCCAGGCGTAAGGCTTTTACTCAGGCGACCGGCATGCTGGGGTTGGCTTATGGGTTTACGTTTTACGGCGGTACCCAGTTAATGAGCAAATATCAGTCTCTGGCAATTGGCCTTGGTAAAAACTTTGGCCGGTTCGGGGCAATTTCTGCGGATGTTATTCAGGCATGGTCCACACCTGATAATCAGCCTAAAGAGAACGGCCAGTCGTGGCGGCTGCGCTATAGCAAAAACTTTGTACAAACCGGTACTAACTTCGCCATCGCGGGCTATCGCTACTCGACGCGCGGCTATTACACCATGAATGAGGTGCTTGATAGCTTTAGCGACAACGGCCATAACTGGCTGGAAAGACGACGCAACCGTGCTGAAATGACCGTAAGCCAAAGCCTCTGGGAAGGGGCAGGCTCTCTTACCCTGGGCTTGTTTAGTGAAGATTACTGGAACAATAACCGAAAAACGCGTGCAGTCAGCGTGGGTTATAACAATAGCTGGAAAGGGATCAGCTACGGGCTTAATTATACCTACAACCGTAACTCTATCCACGCCTCGTCGGGGAGAGGCAGTCGTAAAGTATATGATAAAGACCAGATTTTTGCCTTTAACGTCAGCGTTCCGCTCGACAAGTTTATGGGCAATACCTGGGCGACATACAGCCTTAATAGCGCAAGGCCGGGCAAAAGTACGAATACCGTTGGGCTTAGCGGCACGCTACTGGAAGATAACAACCTCAGTTGGAATATCCAGGAAAGCTTTGCCAGCCGTAAAGAAGGCGATAGCGGGAACCTGGGCGCGGATTATAAGGCGACCTATGGCGGCCTGAGCGGGGGTTATGCCTGGGATAAAAATATGCGCAGAATCAATTACGGCGTTGAAGGCGGGGTTGTGATTCACCCCAATGGCGTCACGCTCAGCCAGCCGCTGGGTGAAACGGCCGCGCTGGTGAAAGCGCCCGGCGTCAGAGGAACGACGATTGCCAGCGAGACAGGCGTAAAAACCGATTTTCGTGGCTACACGATAATACCTTATGTCAGCCCTTACCGGCGTAATGATGTGACGCTGGTGCCTGAAACGCTTCCGGACGATGTTGACCTGGAGCAGACTTCGCAGACGGTTATTCCAACCCGCGGCGCGATAGTCCGGGCGGATTTTGTCGGCCAGATTGGCCAACGGATGCTGTTAACCCTGACGCAGAACGACGGCAGGCCGGTCCCCTTTGGCGCCACGGTTGTTGTTGAAGGCGAACGTGCGGGCAGCAATGGGATAGTCGGCGACGGCGGCCAGGTTTATCTGAGCGGTTTGAAGGGGAATGAACGGTTGAGCGTTTCCTGGGGCAGCGGCGCTGCCAGCCAGTGCCAGGCTGTGGTTTCCCTGCCGGAGCGTGAAAATAGCGTGCTGAGGCAAAACGCGCGTTGTCAGTAAACCGCATATTAATAATAAGGAACGCCTGGCTGGTTTCACAGGCGGATCAAAAGGATTAGAAAAATGCAAATTACATTGTCGCGGGTGGCTCCCTTTTCATTGCTGGCATTGATGATGTTATCTGCCAAAGCGCTGGCCGTGGGGTGTACCGTAAGTGTCAATACACCATTGAAGATAGCATTGCCGACGTTCGCTATTGATCCCAATCTTCCGGTAGGCAGCATACTTGCGGCGAAAACATTATCCACCGGCGGCGTTATTGGCGCCTGTACGGGGGGAAGTATCCGTTATACTTCAACGATGCTGGGCGCGTGGGCAGCGCAAAGCAGCTCGATGCCCGGTGTTTATGAAACGGGCGTCCCCGGCGTGGGAGTAAAGATATCGGATTATATTATTGAGGGTAACTTTGTGCCCGGCATCACGCAGTTAAGCCCCAATATGACCATTCCGCTCAGCGCGCGGGATATTAAATTAACGTTTTATCGCACAGGCCCGATTACGCCTGGAAATTTCGTCACGGGGAAGATTGCCAGCTTTTCACTGCCAAATACAACGAATAGCCCTGTGGATATCCTGACTATTCAAATATTGAGCGGCGGAATACGTATAAAAAGCTGTTATGCCAAACATACTAATATTATTGTGCCGCTCGGTTCACACAATCGTGCCGAATTTAGCGGCCCGGGCAGTATGACCACGCCAAAAATATTTAACGTTGAACTTACCTGCCAGGGCGATTCGCTGCCGGTTTTTATTTCTTTCGACCCGGCTGTGGGGGCAACGTCGCCGCAGGCTGGCGTTATACCCATTTTAAGCGAGGACTTATCCGCAACGGGTGTTGGCGTGAAAGTCATGAACCAGGATGGAACGCCGGTTCAGTTTGGTAAGCAAGTAACGTATCACACTAATTATGAAAAGGCGATAACCATCCCGCTGCAGGCCAGCTATATCCAGACGGGAAATATGATAACGCCCGGTAGCGCTAATGCGGCAATGACTTTTACGATTACTCAAAATTAACGGTCATTAACTGAATTCACCTCTAATAAGAGGGAATCCCCGTTCAGGATAATGTGGGCCTTCACCTGGACATTTATAAACAGCAATAGAAATAAATAAGGAAATAAATAATGCGTGAATTAACTATAGTTGAAATAGAAAACGTTGCGGGCGGTTATGGTGAGAACTTTTTCGCCAACCTTGGCGAAGGGTTTTGCAGCGCAGTCGTAGGAAGTATCGCCGCTGGTTGGGTCGGTAGCGTTATTGGCGGCAAACACGGCGGCGACGGCGGCGGCCTGCTGGGCGTGGGTAGCATTGGTCAGGGCGTTGGTATGCTTTACGGCGGTATTACTGGGGCTATCGGTGGTTTCATCGGCGGCGCGATAGTGGGTTGGGAGCCGACCTGGACTCTGGCGTTGGGGGCTGCTGAAGGCTTCTTCAACGGTACGCTTCCGTTGTAATTTTTATGTGGGGCCGACGTTTCGGCCCCTTTAAATTTTTTTACCGCCCGAAATGATTGAGCAAGTTATGAGTGATAAAAGGATATTACGGATGCATACCATTAGGATGAAAAGGGTAAGCATGAGCGGCAAGCATTCTCTATCCGAATATAAAACTCAGGGTACTGACAATATACATGAGCGTATTCTCGGGCAATATCTCTATCGGGGCGGAGCTGGAGAGTCCGGCGCATCGCCTTTTCTCACAGGGGGCAGCGGTGCCGTTTGGCGTTAAACGTTTAAGCTTCCGGCTTGATCGCTTGTCAAACCTATTCCTGGCAATCCCTTACGACAGGTTTGCGCAGGTGAGAGTATTGCCATTGCCGGGTTTACAGGTAAAGGAAATACGGCGCTGATGAGGGCGATGTATGGCCTGTTATCACCTGGGGAAGTTGGTAAAGCAGAAGAATAACGCTTGTGTATGGCAGGATGACAGGCGGATTGTGGGGATAATTATCGGCAATATCTCCCCACTTAAACAAAGTCCGGCCAGGCAATGGGTTAACGCCTGTAGCGTTTACCGCAACAGGCATAATGAAATTAAACAATTGCCAATGGGCGATGAAAAGTTGACAGGCGAGTCGGGAGTCAGCCTCACGGGCGATCGGCGGTCGAGTATGTTGTTTATGGATAAAACAATCAGTCAGCTTGATCTGGAAAATGAAACCGTTATCAATAACGCCATCGCAGGGATGAAATTTACCCGCATTATTATTGCTCACCGGTCTCAACCCTTTTCTTTGCCGCTTAGGTCATTACCTTATGAATAACAATACGATTATCGTACACAGTAACTATTATGCGCGCCTGGGTCTTTGTATATTAAGTGAAGAGTGTCAGCTTTCCGTATGGAATGCATATAGTACGTTTCATGAACTCAGCGCTGTAAAAGATATACCGCATATCGATCTGTTGATTATCGACAGCCTGCCCTGGACGGCGGAAAACAAAGACACTATCGGCATATTGCGTAAGTACAGCCCGACATTGAAAATTCTGGTGTTAGGACAGCAGCTTCCTGTCGCGCTCTATCCCGATCTGAATTTTATTGATCAGTTGTATCAGCCCGCGAATGCGAGCCTGAGCGTATTAAAAAACATTATCGCCTCGCTGGTGCGCGCAAGGAGGAGTTCAGATACGGTATTACCGGCTTATAAAGCGTGGCAGGATCGCAGGGCGTCCAGCTTACTTTCACCTATGGAGTTGTTTGTTTTTCATTCCATCATCAGCGGGAAAAACGCGTGTAGCATTATGTCTGAGACCGGCTTTGACGCAAAAGCGCTCAGCGCCTGTAAGCGGCGCATCACGCGAAAACTGAACGTCACGCGGATGGTTGATCTGCTGACGCTGGCCAGGGGCTGCGGCCTGCTCTAATTAGCCGCGCAGTACAGCGCGCCACTTTTGGCTGGCCCTTGCAGGTTAAAAGGATGAAGCATTTTCTCCGCTAAGCTTATGCTATGCCGGGCCTGTAATGCGTTGCGCGCTGGCCGCTATGACAGGCTGAGATAAGGGAGGGCGCTAATGATATGATCGCCGCCCTACAAAGGCTTCAGTGAACCATGCCGTGAGTGCAGACAAACAGCAATGTGAAAAAGTGTCTCATGGAATAAATTAGCGGAATTGATCTGGCAAAGCGAGATTTGCAGGTAAATATCGTGTCTGAACCGGGCGAGAAAAAGGTGAATAAAAAGATCGCCCGTGAAAAAGAGCCTGTCAGTAATTCTGTGTAACTGCCAATGTATTAA
>NZ_JAEPBH010000059.1 GCF_016632365.1 Tenebrionibacter intestinalis
ATTTGAGCATCCATGCCCGCCCTGAACTCCGGGCACACTGTAGGTGATGTCCGTTACCCAACGCTCATCCGGAGCATCCGGATTGAACTGTCGCTGGAGCCTGTCAGGCGACACGATACTGGCCTCGCCTTTACGTGCTCGCGGACTCCGGTATCCGACCTGAGCCTTTATCCCGACACGCTTCATTAGTCGCCAGACTCTGTTGACTCCGCACTGTTGCCCGCTGTCCCGCAGATCCAGATGGATCTTGCGATAACCATAAACGCATCCCGATTCCAGCCAGAACTGTTTAATCTGTCCTGTCAGTCTCAGGTCTGCCTGATGGCGTTGTGAATGCGGCTGCTGAAGCCAGGCGTAAAAGCCACTGGGATGAACATCCAGCACCCGGCAGAGCAGACGAACAGGCCAGCAACGGGTGTTGTCGCGGATAAAGGCGTACCTCAGTCGGACAGCTTTGCGAAGTACGCCGCGGCTTTTTTTAATATATCCCGTTCGTCGGTAACCCGCTTCAGCTCTTTCTGGAGACGGCGGATCTCAGCCTGAGCATCTGACTGTTCTTTATTAGTGGAAGAATCCGGACCGTACTTCTTTATCCAGGCGTAAAGGCTGTGGGTGGTGATATCAAGACGTGTTGCAACGCTGGAAACAGAATAACCACGCTCAACAACCTGTTTGACTGCTTCAGTTTTAAACTCTTCGGGATAACGCTTACCGCTCATGGGCACCTCACTTTAAGTCATCTTAAATGACTCCGGGGTGTCTGTTAAACCCGTGGCGATTCAAAGACACGATAACGCGCAATCATCAGTGCCGAACAATGTGGCAACTGTTGAAAAAGGTTCGCCATTTTATGGAAACTGTCACTAACGGTGCAAAAGTGGGTCTTCCGCAAGTTAGGTGGTGATTTCATGCCAGAGGACTCATCACCCTTCGCCTTAGTAGTTCGAACCCGGCCCGACCATACATCTGGCGTTTCAGCATCTTCAGCCGGTTTACATGCCCCTCGACAACGCCATTACTCCAGCGACTGCTGATGGCCTCACATATAGCCGCAGCATCAGCCTCCATCCCAGCCACTACGCGCCGAAGTTCTGCTGAACCGTTTTCGTTGACACGAGTGAACCAACTGCTTAACTGTGATTTATTTTTGGTTTTCAGGATACGGTAGAACTCGAGTGCCAGTTGCTGGGCTATTTTCAGTTCCGGTTCTTTTTCACACATCAGACTAATAAATCGGGAAGCATAATTTTCTTCACCCCTGATTATTCTCCAGGGCATCAACCAGCGGCTTACTCGGGACGCTGAAGGAAGTCTGGCGGCGGTAGTAACCGGCGGGATCCAGCCTTTACGCCATCGGGCAACGGCATCCCTGACGATGGTTTCACTGCCTGTAAACCCCTTCGCCACCATTTCCCGCCATATCCGGCTGGCATTATAATTACCACTTTCTCGTTGTTCTTCTAACCATGCCCTCCATGGATCCAGAAGTCCTCGTTTTGGGGACCGGGTCGACATTTCAGGGAATGTTCCTGACTGTACCCAGCGGCTGACTGTCACACGCGATAAGCCGGTGATACGGGATATTTCCCTGAACCCACATCCCCTGTTATGCAGGGCCATAACCTCCGTCCAGCGCTGATGCCGTTTTTGGCGGGTTTGCTGTTTAAGTCGTTCCGGACGACGGAGCGATGGCGCAGACACAACTGGTTCTGGCTCAGGTGATTTCTTTGGTGACAACTCACTGGCAACAAGGCGTATCAGAGGCATATGTCTGTACATCATTCGTTCGAGTGCATCGCCAATATTTTTTAGCAGGTGCCATCGATCGGCCACCTGTCTGGCCTGGGGAGCGCCTTCCCTGGCGGCCATGGAGTATATGCCTCCACGATCGCGCGATACCACCTGTATTTCCGGGTATTTCCTGAACCAGACAGCCAGTGCGCGTTGATCGCGTCCAGGCAGAAGAACCAGGGGACGATGAGTATCAAGATTGACTATCAACGTGCCGTAACGATGGCCCCGATGCCAGGCCCACTCATCGATCCCTATATGCTGGCTACCGGGTGGCTTTGTTTCAGGAGCTCTTACCACCCTTCGAAGCAGGGTATCAGCGCTGGTCTGGAGTCCCCCCGCTGTTGCCGCCCGTCGTCCCGCTTCTCCACCGGCAATCAGCCCGAGTTGATACTGTAATTTTTGTAGTGACTGCGAAGCCTGCTGTCGTGCTCCAGCAAAAGGAGCAAGGGATTCGGCAAAGATTTTGCGCGAACAGGATGGGGTTCTGCAGTACCAGTGTCGAATAGCAAATACCAGCCAGAGCGTCTGTCCTGCACATGGCAGATGTTGTAACCGGCGCCGACGCCTACTGTGAACAAAACTGCTGCGCTTCATGCATTCAGGACAGTTAGCCGTTTTGCGGGTCGACTGCAAATGGATTGTCAATCCATCAGGGCCAGTATTTTGTCGGAGCGGTTGCCACCCGCAAGGCAGTTGTAAAAGCGTCTTAAGTGAAGGCATAACGTTATCCATAACTTAAAACAGCTTAGATCTTTGTTAACTAAAAAGTTTCATGGATTTTCTTCCACCTAACTTGCGGAAGACCCACTTTTTACCCGTCGTTGACAGAAACCGTCAGCCCATTCCCCGAAGGTAAACATGGGTTGGTAAAAGTGTAGCGGTATTAGGCGCAGCTATTTAGCCCGCTAATGAATTCAGCAGCTCTGCTACGCTTAAACACCTGATCAGTGAAGCTAAAGTACTTATCAATACAGCGTTTGATAGAAGAAACTTCCCTTTCACAAACTTCACGGCTTTTAAACTCAACGTACTGTTCAGCATGTAGTTTTAGCTCGCTAAGCGACAAGTCTGAATGGGGGGATTGGATCAAATCGATTGTAGTTGTCGAAGTTTCAGTAATCAGCCAAGGGCGATCTGCGAAACGTAAGGAACGCTTCGTCGCTTCAGTCTTTGAACGAGTACCTAACGAACGACGAAACTCACGGCGTTTACCACAGGGTAAAACGTTAACTTTACGGTAATACCAGATCCCATGACGGGAGAGCATAAGGGACATAGTGCAGCCTACTGGTGATACACAATTTTTGTACCACTAAGGCTTAGGGGGAGAGGTTTCAGTACTTTAGCGTACAACTATCAAGTACTTACCCTGAAATGGGTGGGGGCCCTGCCAGCTACATCCCGGCACACACGTCGCCTGCTGCGGCTGCTTCCTTCCGGACCTGACCGAGTTCACAAGTTAGTGTTGCGGGAGAACCAACAGAGCCCCCATTGAGAGCCTGTAAAATATATCGCTTTACAGGCGCAGGCGGCATTATCCTCGCAGCTTTGCGTAAATGCAAGATAGCATCGCCTGCCTGCCGGTTTCTTGCACAGCGCTAAGCTTCACAAAAGCGCCGCCGCTGTTTATCCTGAAGCGCGAAGACACAGGAGTCCGTATGGAGCACGACAATTCGTTTGCAGTGCGGGTCTGGCAGATTGTTGCCGCTATTCCCGAAGGCTATGTAACCACCTACGGCGAAGTCGCTCAGCTTGCCGGTTCCCCTCGCGCCGCCCGTCAGGTCGGCGGCGTACTCAAACGCCTGCCGGAAGGCAGCACGCTGCCGTGGCATCGGGTAGTTAACCGCCACGGCACTATTTCACTCACCGGCCCGGATTTACAGCGCCAGCGTCAGGCGCTGCTGGCCGAAGGAATACAGGTATCGGGAAAAGGTTTAATCGATATGCAACGCTACCGCTGGCGTTATTAACATAGCGGCCCCGCTTACCTTAACCCGGCGCAAACCTCTTCGCACATTCGGAAAGGATCTGTTACGCGGTACTATTCTGATTCACATCCCGTGCTTCACGCTCACCCGTGGCCATAATAAACTGTCTACTTTTTAACCTTATCAAAACAACCGGTTACGTTTACTGTCTTCCCGCCTGTATCCGCTATGCGCGCCAAAATTTTTTCATAAAAAAGCCGGTCAGTAACTTTACCAACCGGCATTGCGGTTTGAAAAACCAATCAGTAAACGGTGGGCGCGGGAACCGCTGAAGATGGCGTAATCTGCGTCGCGGAGGTCGGCGGCACCGTTGTGGCCGCCCCGCTCCCTGCCTGCACCGGCAGCGCGGTTTGGTTTACCGGAACCAACGTCAGATCGACCCTGTTTCCTCCACCGTTAAGCACCGGCTGGATCGTATCGGTAATAAAGATAAGCTTTTTATCTACCGTAATAGCCGCGCTTAGCAGAGTACGGGCATTGGGTTTAATATCAGTCGGATTAAACGGCAACACAAAGCTAAACGGGGCCTGTTTACCGTTGGTGCGAACCGCTTTTTGCGCCAGCACTTTCGATGGCGCATCAGCCAGCGACGCATCAGAGAGCGTCACGGTCAGCACGGCATTAGGCGGGATCGCCACACGCTGGCGAATCCATATGGAGCCGGAGATATTCGGCTGGCGCAGCGTATCGGGTGATAACGCGCCCGACACGGCCATATTCGGATTCGCCGCAGGCGTTGGAATATCCGCGCTTTTATCCGCACAGCCTGCAAGAACCAGGGCCACGGTTAAACCACTTAACAAGTGCACAAGCTTCATTGACTTCTCCTTTACTATCAATGCATCGAAAAAACGGCTATTAAGGCCGTTTATCCTGAAAGTGTGGCACAAAATCCTGATCCTTGCCTGGCAACGAGCCGGCAACCCGTTATTACGGCCAACCGTGGCGGCTTAAAAACGCGTATACTTATAAATCTGCGGTATCGGTTAAGGAAAAGAAAAACATGAGTCAGGCGCTAACTAAACTACTGACATTGCTCAAACTGGAAAAAATCGAAGAAGGGCTATTTCGCGGCCAGAGCGAAGACCTTGGCCTGCACCGGGTTTTCGGCGGCCAGGTCGTCGGCCAGGCGCTTTCAGCGGCCAAAGAAACGGTGCCGGAGGCCCGCCTGGTTCACTCTTTTCACAGCTATTTTCTGCGTGCGGGCGATATTGATAAGCCCATTGTGTACGACGTGGAAGTGCTGCGCGACGGTAACAGCTTTAGCGCGCGCCGCGTTGCCGCTATTCAGAACGGCAAACCGATTTTTTATATGACAGCATCATTCCAGGCGCCGGAAAACGGATTTGAACACCAAAAACCCATGCCGGACGCGCCTGAACCCGAAACGCTACGCTCGGAAACCGATATCGCCCGTTCGCTTGAGCACCTGCTGCCGCCTTTTGCCAGAGAAAAATTTCTGTGTGAAAAGGCGCTGGAAATCCGCCCGGCGGAGTTTCATAACCCGCTGAAGGGCCATATTGATAAGCCACGCCGCCAGGTATGGCTACGCGCTAATGGCCAGGTTGCAGATGATATCCGCGTGCATCAGTATTTGCTGGGCTATGCCTCCGATTTTAACTTCCTGCCGGTTTCGCTCCAGCCGCACGGCGTCGGCTTTCTGGAAAAAAACATGCAGGTTGCCACCATCGACCACTCAATGTGGTTCCATCGCCCGTTTGATATCAACGACTGGCTGCTTTACGACGTGGAAAGTACCTCTGCTTCCAGCGCGCGCGGATTTGTACGCGGCGAATTCTACAACCGTAAAGGCGAACTGGTGGCCTCTGCCGTACAGGAAGGCGTTATTCGCGCGCACGGCGGGAAGTAAACGCGCGGCATAAATAAAAAAACCGAACGGCCAAAAGGCGTTCGGTGAGACTGCTGACAAACCCCATCCTGTCGCAGACAGGATGGATGAGACACAATAAAAAATAAGGAAAATCAAACCATTGATTTTCGCCTGCTTACCACAAAGAAGGAAAAACCCCCTTTTTTCCTTCTCTGTCAACAATCTGACCGAACGGCCAAAAGGCGTTCGGTTTTTTATTTCGNTTTTTTCCTTCTCTGTCAACAATCTGACCGAACGGCCAAAAGGCGTTCGGTTTTTTATTTCGGCGGCGCTCAGCCGTTATACGCATTCTCGCCGTGGCTGTTAACGTCCAGCCCTTCACGTTCCTGCTCTTCCGACACGCGCAGGCCAACAACAATATCCGCCGCTTTATAGCCGATAAACGCCGCCACACCAGACCACACAAGCGTAATGGCAATGCTCTCAAGCTGCGCCGCTAGCTGTTTACCCACGCTAACGCCTTCGGCAAGCCCCACGCCGCCCAACGATGCCGAGGCAAATACGCCCGTCAGGATACAGCCGACAATCCCGCATACGCCATGTATGCCGAAAACATCACACGGATCGTCCACGCGCAGCCAGCGCTTGAGCACGGTTACGCCCCACAGGCCGGCGAGGCCGCAAACGATGCCGATAATCAGCGCGCCGCCCACGCCCACAAAACCACATGCAGGCGTAATACCGACCAGCCCGGAAATCGTACCAGAGCAGGCCCCCAGCAGCGACGGCTTACCGCGCACACCCCATTCGCCACCAACCCAACTCAGGATTGCGCCCGCCGTTGCGACAACGGTATTCACAAACGCCAGGCCCGCAATATCGCTGGCAGCCCCCGCAGAGCCTGCGTTAAAACCGAACCAGCCAGCATAGAGAATCGCTGTGCCAGTAAACACCATCGGCAGGTTATGCGGCCTGAATGCCTCTTTACCATAGCCTACTCGTTTCCCAATGAGATAAGCGCCGACCAGCCCCGCGACGGCAGCATTAATGTGTACTACCGTCCCGCCTGCGAAGTCCAGCGCGCCACGGCTCCCGAGCAGGCCGCCGCCCCATACCATGTGAGCGACGGGAATGTAGGAGAACGTTAGCCATATCACGACAAAAATCAGCACTGCCGGGAAACGGATACGCTCCGCAAGCGCCCCCACAATCAGAGCGACGGTAATACAGGCAAACGCCCCCTGGTACGCCACATGAATATACTGATAAATACTGCCCATCGTAGCCGTGATACTGATGCCCTTAAGCATCGCCCAGTCCAGATTGCCGAAAAAGGGATTACCTGCGCCAAACGTTAGAGAGTAACCATAACCCACCCACAACACGCAGACTAATGCGAACGTCACGGTAATTTGCGTAAATATCGACAGCACATTTTTAGCACGCAACAGACCGCCATAAAATAGCGCAAGCCCGGGGATCGTCATAAACAACACCAGCGCAGCGCAGATCATCATAAACGCATTATCGGCCTTATCAGCAACCGCCGGTGCTGCAGAAGTCAATCCAGGCAACAGCGCCAGCACGCCGGTTACGCATAGCGAGGGTAATTTTTTCATTTGTTTTGTTCTCCTCATTAAGGCCCGTTACAGCGCCGCTTCGCCAGCTTCACCAGTGCGAATTCGAATGACGCGCTGTAGGTCAGCAACAAAAATTTTGCCGTCGCCAATCTTCCCGGTACAGGCCGCTTTGCGGATACCCTTAATCACCTCATCAAGCTGGTCATCAGCAACCGCAATATCGATTTTTACCTTTGGTAGAAAATTAACGCTGTATTCAGCGCCGCGGTACAGCTCCGCCAGGCCTTTCTGACGCCCGAAGCCCTTCACCTCGGTTACAGTCAATCTCTGGATGCCAACAGAAGAGAGCGCTTCGCGCGCATCTTCCAGTTTGAATGGTTTAATGATTACGGTAACCAGCTTCATATATCCCTCACAGAATTCGCTAAAACAGCCAGGATGAGCAGAATTAAGCAAGGGATATGCCAGAAGAGTAAAAGGCCCGCAGCATGCTGTGCTGCGGGCCTTTCACTATGAGAAGAAAACAGAGCAGGCGTGCTCCATAGCGCTAAAAACGCACCATAATGGCGCGCCAGCATTATCTGCGGCCCCGTTTCGTATAGCGATGAACAGATATCGCCAGCGCCTTAATTCAAGCTTACGGCTTCGCCTGCGGTCGTTGCCAGTTCCTCGCCTGCCAACTGTAGCTGATACATTTGCCAGTAACGCCCACGCGCTGCCAGCAGGGCGTCGTGCGTGCCTTGCTCCACCGCATGGCCGCGATGCAGCACCAGAATGGTATCCGCTTCCACAATAGTTGACAGGCGATGGGCTATCACGACCAGCGTCGTATGCTGGCGCACAGCCGCCAGCGCCTGCTGAATCGCCTGCTCGGTGCCGGAATCAATATTTGCAGTGGCTTCATCAAGGATTAAAATCTGCGGCGCATCGACCAGCACGCGGGCTAACGCCAGTAGCTGCTTCTGCCCAACGGAGAGGTTATTGCCCTGTTCGCCAAGGCGGGTGTGAATACCGTCGCTCATACCGCGCGCCAGGCTCGCCAGTTGCACCGTTTCCAGCGCCTGCCACACCTGCGCTTCATCTATCTCGCGCCCAAGGCTAACGTTGGCATAAAAGCTGTCGGCCAGCACTACCGGATCCTGCTGCACCATTGCAATACCCTGGCGCAGCACACCGTGGCTCAGGCTCTGCAACGGCCGCCCGTCAAGGCGGATTTCGCCTTTGCTGAGAGGGTAATAGCCCATTAGCAGGTTAGCGAGCGTACTTTTACCGCTGCCGGTATGGCCCACCAGCGCCACAAAACCGCGCGACGGCACGTGCAGGTTGATATCCTGCAACACCAGCCGATCGTCACGGTAGGCGAACGACAGGCCATTAATATCAATTTTACCGCTCATAAGCCGCTGCGCGTCTTCACCATAGCGCTGACGCGGTTTATCCATCAACTCAAATACGCGTTCGCCCGCCACCACCGCCTGCTGTAGCATGGACTGCTGCGTGGTCAGTTCAATTAGCGGCTCGTTAAGGCGACCCAGGTAGCTGATAAATGCATACAATACCCCAACCTCGATAGTGCCCGCCGGGCTAAAGCCGAACAGAAGAAGTAAACCGCAAAGTATAACCGCCGAAAACAGGCTTAACAGCGGGCGCAGCAGGAAACCATCAAGGCGCAGCGTCTGCATCCGCGCATGGTAATGTTGGCGGCTGGCCTGCGCCATTTTCTCGCCAAAGCGCGCCTGCTGGCGAAACTGTTGAATCACGCCCATGCCGTTAATCACTTCATTAAAACCGTCATTGATGTCCGCCAGGTAGCCGCGCATACGGCGCACAATCGGCGTGCTGTAACGTTGATAAACAAACATCACGATCAGCACTGCCGGAAAAATAACCAACGCCACCAGCGCCATACGCCAGCTAAGGCTGAACATCGCCACCAGCATCGCGCCAATCAGCGCAGCGCTGCGCAGCACCGTCGCCACGACGGTCACGTACAGATCGCGAATGACTTCGGTATCGTTTGTCACACGCGAGATCAATTGTCCTACCGGCTGAGTGTCAAAAGCGTTCAGAGGCTGTCGCAGCGCAGCGTCCATAACGTCTGTGCGCAATTGCTGCACCACGCCGATAGCGGCACGGTTGAACAACAGCGCCTGAAAGTAATGCAGCGCGGCCGCCAGCAACTGAAGAAGAAGATAAGCCCCGGCCAGGCCCGCTGAGAGCGAAAGCGATACGTGCTGCTGCGCCAGCGCATTATCAATAAAATAGCTAATCAGCGCCGGACAACTCACTTCCGCCGCCGCCGCAATCCACAGCATCGCCATCGCCATACCCAGCGGACGCCGCCAGGGTAAGCCATATGCCAGAAGGCGCTTAAGCGTTGGCCAGAGCTGGGCGAAATTACGCATGACCGGTGACCTCCTGCGGCTCCTGCTCGTCATCGAGCGCAGCTTCTAACTGCTGATAGCGATACATATCGCGATACCAGCCGGGCTGAGCCGCCAGCGTCTCATGCTGACCGCGCTGCGCCACGTGGCCATGCTGAAGCACGAGAATATCGCTGGCGCCAGTGAGGGCCGACAGGCGATGAGCGCTGATGATAACCGTGCGGTCATTCCCCCACTGACGCAGGTTTTGCAAAATATTGTGCTCAGTGCGTCCATCCACGGCGGAAAGCGCATCGTCGAGGATGAGGATTTCCGCATCGAGCAACAGCGCCCGCGCAATGGAAATACGCTGCTTCTGGCCGCCAGACAGCATCACGCCACGTTCGCCCACCTGGGTATCATATCCCTGCGGCAGGCGCAGGATATCGTCATGCACGCAGGCAAGTTTTGCCGCAGCCTCAATTTGCGCCGGCGTCGCCTCCGGCTTACCCAGCGCAATGTTGTGCGCTACGGTATCGGAGAATAAAAACGGCGTCTGATTAACCACAGCAAGCCGCGCGCGCCAGTCATTAAGCCGCAGCGTTGGCAACGGTATATCGTGGTAGCGGATTTCGCCGTCAGTGACGTCAAAATGCCGCTGAATAAGCCCCACAAGGGTACTTTTCCCCGCGCCGGTTGGGCCGCAAAGCCCAAGCATTTGACCAGGCGCCAACCTAAACGTCACGCTGCACAACGTAGGGCTCTCCGTTTGCGGATAACTGAAGCAGTGAATATCCGCCTCCAGCACGCCGCGCCCGGCAGGTAACGGGCAGGCGCCGTCAGTGATATCGGGCGCCTGCGCAAGCAATGCGCGAATACGCCCATAGGCGGCGCTACCGCGTTCGACAATATTGAACATCCACGCCAGCGCCAGCATAGGCCAGATCATAAGACCAAGATACATCATAAAGCTCGTTAGCTGGCCGAGCGTCAGCGCGCCATGCATAACCATCCAGCTACCGCCGCCGATAGCCAGCAAATTTGCAATACCGATAGCGATAAAAATAGTCGGGTCGAAGCGGGCATCAATACGCGCTACGCGAAAGTTTTTTACCCCGGTATCACGGGCCTCATCGGCAAACTGCGCCGACTGCCGCTCCTCCAGGCCAAAGGATTTGATCATCCGGATGCTGGTGAGGCTCTCCTGCGCGCGATCGTTAAGCGACGAGAACGCCGCCTGCGCGATTCTGAAGCGATCGTGGAGCCGATCGCCATAGCGTTTAATAAACAACGCCATTACCGGCATCGGCAGCAGCGCTATTAGCGTCAACTGCCAGCTAATCTGGGTGCTCATCACAATCAATACCGCGCACCCCATCGCCAGCGAATCCACAAGCGTCAGCACCCCCTCACCGGCGGCAAATACCACGCGATCCACGTCATTAGTGGCGCGCGCCAGTAAATCGCCGGTGCGGTGGCGCAGATAAAACGCCGGATTCTGGCGACTGAGCTTGCGATAAAAATCGCCGCGCAGCTCTACCGCCAACTGATAGGAAGCGCCGAACAACAGCACGCGCCAGACATAGCGCAGCAGGTAGACTGCGATAGCAATAACAAACATAACGCCAGTCCAGAGGAGAATCTGGCGAGTGCCGAAACCATCGCGGGTCACGCCATCCACAATAACGCCCACAAGCTTTGGCGGGATCAATTGCAGACCGGCAATAATCAATAGCAGACTCACCGCGCCGAGGTAGCGACGCCACTCGCGGGTGAAATACCAACTTAACTGAGCAAATAATCGCACAAGTAAAAATCCTAAGACGCCGGAATGACCCGACAGAAACCCTATAACAACGTTAGTTACCGGGGCGTGTTTCCACCAGCGGCAAAGCAGTGGTGTATTTTATTTGCTCCATAGCAAAACTTGACGTGACATCGCTTAGCCCCGATACGCTATTGACCAGCCGCTTGTAAAAATCATCATAGCGCTTCATATCAGCCACCTGTACCCGCATCAGATAGTCGTATTCCCCGGCCATGCGCCAGAAACCGAGGATCTCCGGCATCTGCGCGACCACATCGACAAAATGGCTGTACCAGCTACTACTGTGCTGCTGGGTTTTTATCAGCACGAAGGCTGTCAGCCCCACGCCAAGCTTTTCCGAATCCAGCAGCGCCACGCGCCCGACGATAACGCCCTCGTCCTCCAGTCTTTTCAGACGCTTCCAGCAGGGCGTGGTCGTCAGATTTACGGCCTCCGCCAGTTCCTGCAAAGAGAGAGAACAGTCCTTTTGCAATAAATCGAGCAGCTTACGATCGATTTTATCCAGCACTTGCGCCCCCCAGGAGAAAATTTTTCTCTTATGTTGCTGTTCAGGAGATGAAATAGCAATCTCTTTTTCCGGCTTGTCCCGTAAACTGGGCACAATTGAATAAATGAGGCCTCCATGAACAGTAACTGGACAACACGCGCCATTAATGAAATTAACGCCGACTATCAGCGTTCCGCTGATACCCATCTGATTCGCCTGGCATTGCCAACATTTCCGGGGATCCCGGTTTATCTGAAAGATGAAAGCACCCACCCTACCGGTAGCCTGAAGCATCGGCTGGCGCGTTCGCTATTTTTGTACGGTTTATGCAACGGCTGGATTCAGGAAGGCACCACGATTATCGAAGCATCGTCTGGCTCCACGGCGGTTTCCGAAGCCTATTTCGCTCGCCTGCTGGGTCTGCCGTTTATTGCGGTAATGCCTGCGCGTACCGCGCAGCGTAAAATTGAACAGATTACGTTTTATGGCGGACGCTGCCATTTTGTTGACAACCCGTGCGAAATCTACGCCGCGTCTGAAGCGCTGGCCCGCGAACTGAACGGCCATTATATGGATCAGTTCACCTTTGCCGAGCGCGCTACCGACTGGCGCGGCAACAATAATATTGCTGAAAGCATTTTTCAACAGATGGCCAGCGAGCCTTTTGCGATACCAACACATATCGTAATGAGCGCCGGTACCGGTGGCACTTCCGCAACCATTGGTCGCTGGCTGCGTCTGAAAGGGCACGCTACGCGCCTGACGGTGGTTGATCCGGAAAACTCAGTCTTTCTCGACTACTGGCGCAGCGGCGACGCCGGGCTGACCGGCACGGTCGGCAGCCGCATTGAAGGCATTGGCCGCCCCCGCGTTGAGCCGTCTTTCATGCCAGGCGTGATTGACGATATGCTGCGCGTACCGGACGCCGCCAGCGTGGCGACGCTGCAATGGCTTGAGCGCGTGCTGGGCCGCCGGGCTGGGGCGTCCACCGGCGCCAATATGTGGGGCGTACTGCAACTGGCGGCAAAAATGCGTGAAGAAGGCCGCCAGGGCGCCATCGTCACGCTGCTGTGCGACAGTGGGGAACGTTATCTCGATACGTATTACAACCCTGTATGGGTAAAGGAAAACATTGGCGATACGCGTCTCTTCAGCGACCAAATCAGCATGATTACAGGATAAAAAAACCGGGCAGAATGCCCGGCTGGCCGTAAGCGCCGCATTATTCGGGGGAACAGGAAAGATGCGGCGTATCGAGCCAATACGTCAAATAATGTGACACAGCCTGTCGGCTGCAGTGCCCGATAACCGGCAAATGAGGAAGAGAATCAATAAGTTGTTGCATGGCGTTGCCCATAATCAGCCCATGCCCGACCGCGCCCAGCATCTCTCGGTCGTTCATCGCATCGCCAAACGCCATACACTCAGCCAGCGGTACGTTGAGATGCGCGCAGAGCGCCGCCAGCGCCGAACCTTTGTTGCAGCCAGGCGGTAGCACCTCCAGACAGTGCTGAGCGGAAAAACACAGGTGCGCACGTTCACCCAGCGCTTCATTAAGCTGCACACGCAGCGCCGCCAGTTCCTCATGGTCGCCGCAAAAACAAATCTTAGAGACATCCAATACCGACAGCCGCTTCGGATCCGCCAGCGTGTAGCGAAAACCGCTGTACGCATGCGCATCCAGCATATGGGGCACGTCATACTCCGTCAGCCAGCCGCTGTCATTAAAAACATGCATACTGGCACAGGTGTTCCAGTGGCTATGCAGTACGATTCGCGCGACGTCCGGCGCCAAATCGTGACGCCACAGCACCTCTCCCTGCGCGTTATGCACCCGGGTACCGTTACCGGTAATCAGAAAAGCGTCAACAAGCAAATCCCCCACCAGGTTCGGGATCTCCAGCCAGTGACGGCCCGTAGCGAAGGTCAACGTAATGTTGCGCTCACGCAGGCGTCGCAGCGTACTGCAGGTTTCCTCCCCTAACCGGTGGTCGGGCATCAGCAGTGTGCCATCTAAATCAAACGCCGCCAGTCGCGCCATAATCACCTCTTTCTGTTCACGTAAGTGCTATGCCAGGTAGTATTACCTGGCATATACGGAACGAATAGTGAATACTTTCTCAAAAATTGTTCCGGTTTTTTTATGCGCCAGCTTAACCGACTTAACCAGTTTCAACGCCTGTGGCAGCCTTCCGGCGGCGCGCCGCAGCGCGTAACCGTCGCTGAACTTGCCGGGCGATGCTTTTGCAGCGAACGCCATATCCGCACGCTACTAAACCAGCTTGAGGCGTCAGGCTGGCTGACGTGGCGCGCTCAGCCCGGGCGCGGCAAACGCGGAGAACTGACCTTTCTTGTTAGCCCGCAGAGCGTACGCGCCGCCCTGCTGGAGCAGGAGCTGGATCGCGGGCAGCATCAGAACGCGCTGGAACTGGCGCAACTGGCCCCTGAACAACTGCGCCAGGTATTACAACCACTGCTTGGCGGCCGCTGGCAAAATGATATCCCAACGTTACGTATTCCTTACTATCGCTCGCTGGAGCCGCTAAAGCCTGGTTTCCTGCAAGGCAGAGCTGAGCAACATCTGGCAAGCCAGGTATTTGCCGGACTAACGCGATTCGAGGACGACTGCGCTGAGCCAATGCCCGATATGGCGCACCACTGGGATATCTCTGCGAACGGCTGTATCTGGCGATTTTACCTACGCCCAACGCTGCGCTGGCACAGCGGCGAGCCGGTGAGCTCAGCGCAGCTTCTGCAAAGCTTTCAACGCCTGATGCGCCTCCCCGGCCTGAACCGGTTATTCGCCAGCGTGCGCGATATCAGCACGCCGCACGCCTGGTGTATACAATTTGCGCTGCATCAACCTGACTACTGGCTGGCGTGGCGGCTGGCAAGCTATTGTAGCCGGTTGGCCCATCCCGACGACGAGACGCTCGGCTGCGGCCCGTTTCGCATTGCAAAATTTGGGCATGCGCTGGTGCGGCTGGAAAATCACGACGGCTACCATCTGCAACACCCGCTGCTGCGCGCCATTGAATACTGGATTACGCCGCAGCTATTTGACGCCGCACTCGGCACCAGTTGTCATCATCCCGTGCAGGTAACCATCGGCCATGAAGCGCAGCTTTCTTCGCTGCGCCCGGTCAGCAACAGCATCAGTCCCGGTTTCTGCTATCTGGCAATTAATCAACAGGGTCGCCTGTCTCCCCGTCAGGCACGCTGGCTGATGGCGCTGATTCACAACAGCGATATGATTGAGACATTACCGCTGAACGAATCGCTGATCATACCAGGTAATGCCATCCTGCCGGGCTGGGAGCCATATGAAATACGGGAATGTGAGCCGGTCGCCCTGCCGCCAACGCTGCGCCTGGACTACCATTTGCCGGTAGAATTACACGCAATGGCCCGGCAACTGCAACAACGCCTGGCCGCGCTCGGTTGCAGGCTGGAGGTAGTATTCCATAATGCAAAAAGCTGGAACGATAATTCTGCACCCGCCGACGCGGACATTGTGATGGGGGACAGGCTCATTGGCGAAGCGGCGGAATCCATACTAGAGCAATGGCTGCGATGCGATCCGCTATGGCCGTTACTTATGAGCGGCGCTCGCTACGCTCAGTTGCAATCCACGCTTGACGTCGTGCAGCAAAAACCCGATGCGCAGCTACGCCATGACGCGCTACGCGCCGTTTTTCAACAGCTAATGGAAGAGGCTGTCGTGACGCCGCTGTTTCGATATCATTATCAAATAAGCGCCCCGCCTGGCGTAAATGGCATTCACCTGAACGCACGCGGTTGGTTTGATTTCAGCCGCGTATGGCTGCCGCCGCCGACGTGAAACGCTGGTTTCGTGGCGCGCGCAGCGCTACCATGGCGCTCGGCAAAATCAACAAAGGTGAATTATGAAACGCGCAGTCGTCGTCTTTAGCGGCGGACAGGATTCCACAACCTGCCTGATTCAGGCGCTGGCGCAGTATGATGAAGTCCACTGCGTCACCTTCGATTATGGGCAGCGCCATCGCGCAGAAATTGATGTAGCCCGCGAGCTGGCGCATCAGCTTGGCGCACGCGCGCACAAAGTGCTGGACGTAACGCTACTCAACGAACTGGCCGTCAGCAGTCTGACGCGCGACAATATCCCGGTACCGGTTTACGATGCCAGCGACCGCGGCGTACCTAATACGTTCGTGCCGGGCCGCAATATATTGTTTCTGACGCTGGCGGCGATTTACGCCTACCAGGTGCAGGCCGAAACGGTGATAACCGGCGTATGCGAAACCGATTTTTCCGGTTACCCCGACTGCCGCAATGAGTTTGTTAAAGCGCTCAATCATGCAGTAGCGCTGGGCATGGCGCGCGATGTGCGCTTTGAGACGCCGTTGATGTGGCTTAATAAAGCTGAAACCTGGGCGCTTGCCGATTACTGGGGCAAAATGCGCCTGGTACGCCAGAAAACGCTAAGCTGTTATAACGGCATTCGCGGCGACGGTTGTACGGAATGCGCAGCCTGCCGCCTGCGCGCTAACGGGCTTCACGCTTACGAGGCAGACCGTCCGGGCATCATGGCGCAGATGAAGCAAAAAACCGGACTTAACTGATTAATTCCGCCGCACCAGCATGTGGAACGGCGCATGCCGCTCCACTTTTTCATTTCGAGGAAATACACAGCCATAGCAGGCGTGATGCCGGTCAGTCAGGCATGTCTGTAATTAGTAATGGCGGTTAATGCAAAACACCGCGCCATGTTGAGGCCCGCACGAGGCCTCTTTTTTTGTTTATCGTCAGCAATCTTGTGCGCTTTTAATATGTACGGCTTATGGTGTAGGGGGAATATCCGCTGAAATCAACGAACCGCAGGCGAAAACAGGAACAGAGCGCCCGAAATGACAGGCTGAGGCGAAACGAGGCAGGAGATCGAGCCGGGCGCAGGCTGATGGCCGCAGCAGCAAAACAGCAAAACAGCAAAACAGCAAAACAGCAAA
>NZ_JAEPBH010000006.1 GCF_016632365.1 Tenebrionibacter intestinalis
ATCAGCACCAGGCGGACTGACTTATTGTCGTCTCATAGCTGTGCGCTGTGCAGCGTTGAAGGGCTGCAAAGAATTCCTACGGAATGGTCGGGAAACTCGTCGGTGATAGCTTGTAGAACTGCGGTTGCACGGGAAGGGGATAGCCCCTTGTCTCTTCGGCTGGCATAAGGATTAAAAAGTATTTGGGGGGAAAGTGCCGCAGGCGGCAGCTCGGCAGGCAACGGCACAATGTACTGGGTGTCGATCGCTTTCGCGCCCAGATCCTGCAGAATATATTTGTACTGCTCCACGATATTGAGCGTGTTTGCAGCAAAACCCATTTTACGATTCACACAGCGCAGTGAATCATCAAGGGAATAGAGACTCGCCGGGCGGAGTAACCGCATAAAAACGATTTCGGCAGGTTGCAGTCGTCCAACCAGATGAACAACGACATCGACATTACTTAGTTGGTTCACCAATTTGCGTAGTTCACCAAGCCCTGGATGCGGTTTCGTAACGATGACTTCATCCACACCGAAGGTGTTGGTATGCATTTCAGCTAACTCGTTAACCGTAAGTACAGTCAATCGGGCATTGAGCTTACGTGATTCGCGAAAAAAGAAAGAAGATACGATGGAGTCGCCCAATTTTGCATCCCAGCGAAGCAGAAGAATATGCAGTTTTTCGCCGGGGGTTTTCGTGGGCAGAGGTTTGTCCGCCAGCAGGCGAAATATCAGCCTGGAAATTGCTTTGCGTAAAATCTTTAAACTTAACAATGTGCTCATCAGTCCTTTGCTCAGAGGGCCGATCCCCACCATACGGTTTTTTCGGCGTGATGCGGTGTATTCTAATTAGCCTCAAACTCCATCTTGCTGCCAATTGGGAAGCGCAATAGCAAGCGAGGTGAACTGAGATTTATTAACAGGACGGTAAGCAACTAACGGTTTATACCGACCAAGGAACACAAACGCACTTAAATCAATGTTGTTCAATACCGAGCGCGCGCCTGATGAACGTCTGATCCACGAACCCAATCGATCGACTCCAAACGTCCTGAGTATCCCGAAGATACTGGCACAACTCATCCACATCAGCCTGGTCGGAAAATTCCAGCAAGTCTACCAGTCGGTGTAACGTCTGAATGGGAATGCCCATCTCTTCCAAGGCATTTACACCTGGTGGTAGATGGAAACTTTCGAACGCCAATTTGACATGCTTGTAATCGACTTTGCTGCGGATACCTCGCTTCAACGCGTGGTATTTGACTACATCCTCCATCAAGCTGAGCACCTTAGGTAGGGTGTAACCGAAGGTATTGGTGATGAGCTTCAAATCATTGTTGAGGGCGACGGAAAGAGTGCGCTTCTCCCCTTCAGACACCCACTGTCGTGCGTAATCGATCTGATTTTTCAGATATTCCGAATAGCTTTCAGCGCTTAAATAGCCGGCAAGTTTGGCGACCATGACATCCGTAGGCTTAACAGGGACTCCATTGCGACTGAACGTATGGGGAACCAGTCTGGCAATGATCTTTGCAAAGATCTTGAGGAAGTTTGTCGCCGGGGTCCAGTGAAATACCAGCGAGGAAAATTCGGTGTCGTCCATCATCTCGAACATGCTTTGCAGCACTTCGAACTGCTCGACACGGAAGTACGAGTGCTTCTTCACAAGGTCGATGGAAACACGGTCGTTTATGAAGACCTCATCAAAGCGATCCTGTGAAAACTCGGACAAGTGGTCTGGTTGAACGCTGGCCAAGAGGTTGATTGGGGTATCAATGTCCTGAATACCGAGTGGAATATCCACCTCTTGATTGAGGTTGTCTTGCGGGATTTCCTCCAGGCAAAAGATTTTGCCGACGAAGTGAACGCCCATGCGCCCGGCGCGGCCCTTAATGTTCCCATGGGTGAATTTGTCAATACTGCGAGTTCCATCGCGGTTGTCGTAGATCACAACGTTCTTAGCGATAGTGTTGACACCTTCAATGATCGTGGAGGTGCAGAGTAAGAAGCGCAGTTTTCCAGCATTGAATTGGTCGGCGGTGTATTGCTGCAGCGCCCTAGGTAGCGCGCCAAAATGCAAGCCGATACCGTTTCTGAGTGCGACCGTGTAATCCCAGTCGGCATCGAACTCTTCGCTGACCCAGTCGACATGAGGACTCTCAATCAGAGTGCCATGCCCAAGCCTGATCAGCTCGCGCGCCACCTGGCCGGCAACAGTTGGTGATTTGCAATAAATGATCGTTGCGCCGACGCATGCGCGCGCGATCTTCCCCAGTGCGTTGAGCTTAGTTTCGTCGTCATTCGCTTTAATGCCGAACGTCTGAACATCTAACGCGACAGTATTGAAGTCAGTGGAAACGAAAGTATGCGGATACCCAAGTCTTTCGAGACCGCGAATACTGTTAACGAAAGGTCCTGTCAGGTAAAACTGCCTGGAGACCTTAAGCAGTTTGCTCAACGCAATGTTGAGCTCGATGACTCGCTCGTCTTGATGATCAGTGGCCCCGCTTTTGAGTTGCCGGAACGCCAACTTGTAAAACTCGTCAATGACGAAGAGGTCAATGTCGACGATGTCGTCACGCTCGTTCACTCGCTCCTGCGTTAACACGTAGACAGCCTGATCGGAATGGCACACTTGGGAACTGTGGTGAATGATCTGATATCGGTCACCGAATCGCTCTTGCAGTCGGCGACGGGTTTCGTCGGCAAGAGCCACAGTCGGAACAACCAGAACGAGCCGCTTCAACGTTCCCATGCCGAGCAACGAATCGACGATTGCGCTTTTGCCCATGCTTGTAGGCGCGCTCAGTACCACGTTTTGACCGGACTTGAGCAGATCGAATATGTGGAACTGCATTGAGTGGAAAACGTAACCATCCGAGAATGGCGTTCGGTATAGCTCAAGCACCCTCAGGTCGTCCGGTGTCAGGCCGGTGAACTCCTTTTTGAGGTACGGGAACAAACCTGATTTTCTCACCATATTTTTCAAAATTGTGGTGTGCTCGGAAAACCGCTCGCGCGAATCGAGAGCACGCACGATCAGGTCCCGTCCCAAGTCATACGAAACAGGATTGGATAACAGCTTGTTGACCGCAAACAGGTAATTGAAAGATGAGAAGTCCTCACCCTGCAGGCTATGTTTCGCCTGTTCATAGACCTCTGTCATACAACCTCTCTCACCTTCTCATCAACCAATTGGGTTAACCGCTCAAGACTCGGAGCTGGGTAAATGAACACGTGGATGCAAAGATTCGCGAACGGCGAATCCTCGATGAGGTCAGCCACGAATTTTTCGAACAGCACCGTTGTTTCCTTCTCCAGGTCATCCTCGAACCCCGGCGTTTCAGGCTCGGTTAGCAGGTTCGAGTCATAGCCCACGAACAGAACAAACGTGAAACGATCGAGGTGAGCATCGAAAGGTTGGCTGCCATCAAGAATTTCGTCAATGTCGTGGCGAAGCAGGTAGTCATCGTCTTTAATGTCGAGGATCTTTCTGCGTGCTGTATCGATGCAATCCGAAATGTCCTCGTACAACCGATCCCGTATCTCCGGCAATCTGACGGCAATGTTAATATCAGTCACCAATTCGCTGAAGCCAATCCAAAGCTGATCACCTTCTGGATCGCGGCGAACGATATGCACGTTTTCAAGAATTTTTTCGGCCCCTGCTTTTTCCACGTATAACATGCAAGGGATAGGCTGGCTTTCGTGGTGTTGCCGGATCGTTGCGTGCAACAGCACTCGACCCAAAAATTCGCTGACGTCATGGAGCGATTTGAAGACGGAATTCTTTAGTCGTTCTCGCTTTTCAATGAATGTCAGTTTATGAATATCAGACATTTCTTTTGGTCGGAGAAAGACCTCATCCAACCATTGGCAGACGTTATCCGCGATGTGCTTGTAGCGGTATTTCTTAAGCGAGTACTGCTGATGTAGAACTTGGCCTTTACGCTTAGCGCAGGCCGAAGCCATAGGCGCTCTAAATGGCGTAAGGATGTGGGGTAAGTCCCGTTTGACGTAGATTTTGCGGCCTGACCGAGATTGGTCATCTTCGACACGCTGTTTGAACCACTCAAGTAGGTCTGGTCGTAAGTAGGACTTGTCATCAGCACTGTGAATGCGTCGAGAATGCTCGCCCTTGCGCGTCACGGTATCAAGGATGCGGCACCAAATGTCTTCGGCGACGGTTTCGGAACTGAGAATGACCCCATGTAGATCTTGGGAGGCTAGCCGTATGTTCTTGATCCCTAGAAGTTCCAGTTCGCGTAGGGATGAAAACACTTCCCATGTAGCCGCATCGATCCAATCTGAAACGCTTATACCTGAGTCTGTTAAATAATTGCCTGTGCGTTTGTTGAGATCATCGATGAGTTCCTGTCTACCTGGCTTATCTAGTCGGGCGTTTTGGCTGATCGTCAAGTACTCAAGGGTTTTGTTGACCTTTTCCTCTGTGACGATGGAGTACCTCCGCCCAAGGGCCGGGTCAGACTCACACTGCATTGATTTGTGCAAAATTGAACTGCAGGGAATCGTCTTTTTACCAGCACCTTTTGAATTCTGAACGATGTCCGAAATGTTCCAACGTGTTTTGCCGGTGCTTTTTACCTGAACGAAGTCGATGTATCCATCAGATACAATGTCGATATCGTCTGTGACCTCGCAGCGAACACTGCGGATAGTCTTGTCACGAAGCATTCGGGTGACATGGTAAGCGGCTACGCAGTCCTGAAATAAGAAACCGTGCTTGGCGGCGACTCCACCTGAATCGTTCGATTCCATTTAGGCATCCGTGACAATTTTGCGAAAATTAAGAAGATTTTATGACACAGCCCAATCGGATGACTGAATCATCACCAGTGATCTAAATACTTCACAGCCGTTCTCGGTCGCAGGTATCAAACTTTTTAGGGAAAAATAAATATTGGAACTATAACATACTGATCCAACTCACGGGAGGTGGACACAGTCTTAGGCGAGGCTCTGGTTTTCAAATTGTTCAGGGCCTCGAGCGCCATAGGCACTATGGTACCGCCGGCGATTGTAATCACACTTGATATAATAAAACACAGTTGGGTGCATTATTTTCTGGTTGGTAAGGTCATATCTCATTGCGTTTTGAGCAAGGTCAACATCGAGTGTTCATGGCTTGCTATGTTTTTGATGCCTTGTCCTTCTGATCCCCATTCCTCATAGCTCATCATGATTGCTTGTTTTAAGCTCTCTGCTCGCTCTGTTTCGACGTAGAAATTTTTCTTGTCTGCCGGTGAATAATTACTGAGTCTCGAGTTGCTGCTTGGTGAGATCAGGGCACTCAGATGCGGCCATGTGCATAGGTGGCAATTTGTGTGCGCCATAATCTCACCACCACATGGCCAATCCTTTATATTTTACTTCACCACTTCCATCAGCTTACCGAAGCTATCCACTACGTCATACTTCACGTTTTCTGGAGCAAACTTCTTGTTGATCTCATCGAAGAATTTACGGGCACATTTAATCTTGGTGGCTTCAATAGGCCGTAAATCCAGTGATGACATCGAGCCCTTGGTCTCAGCAACGAAATACACATGCTTGACCGAGCCTTCTTTAAAGGAAATGGCCCAGTCGGGGTTGTAATCGCCGACAGGGGTTGGGATCAGAAAACCACGTGGCAACTTGGCATATACCACCACATCCTTGCTGGTATCCAGCTCTTCGACGAACTTGCGCTCAATCGCAGAGTCGGTAAGCACGTAGTCATAGATGTGATTTCGCAATTTATTCCCGGCCTTACTGAGATCCTGTTTGCTCTGGCCCGTGGTAAAGATGTCCAAATCAAACTTGTCTTCTAGCGTGTCATAAGCCAGATGCTCGATGATGACATTGGCCTTTTGTTCGTTGACCAAGCGAATGGCTTCGGCAATGAAGCTTTCCGGGTTACTCTTGAATTGTGCGAAGATGTCAGCATTGAGGCCTTTTAGAATTTCGGCAACGGTTCGTCTTGTAAGCAAAGTCCCCTCTGCTAACTTGCCAATCAGATCGTACTGCACAGCGGAGTGGATGGAGGCGTTGTGCGATTCTGTTTCGGTAACTTTCAACTCGAAGGCATTACCCTTTTTGAGGTCATCGTAAGTTGCCGTATCAGCCTGCTCGCCACGGTGAATGGTGTATTGCAACGGCGTCACACGCAACCCAGCATTCTTGTCATTGAGCGCCTTGATCGCATTGTTCACTAGCTCAACATCATCAAACAACACGTTGTAAGTAGCCTTGCGATTGATTCGCCCCCACAGCGCCTTGAATTCCTGCTTTTCAAAGTTGGCGTTGGTCTGCAGTCTTTTGGGCTTGCGTCCATCTTCTACCTGCATGAGCTGGCTTTCGCTGAATACGCTATCAATCAGCTGGAATATTTGCTCTGCATAGGGCTGCAGTTCATCTGGCAATGCCTCCAGCGCGCCGTCTTTCTTAGCTTGATGGTACTTCTCCGTGATATTGCGCTTCTTATCGACATAGCCGTTCTGGATCAGATAAAACTCAATGTCCGTGGCCTGGTCGTCCGATACCGTAATCGGGCCTTCCTTCGTGTTCAGCATCTTGCCCGTGAAGTAGGCCTTGTCCGCCACACGCGGACGAGCTGACAAGGACTCGCTAATGTCCTTCTGCAAGGCGGTCACGAAGTCCTTGTAACTTTCGCTGGCCACGACTGTCAGTACGTTAATGTCATGAACAATGGACGGGTGATCCATGCGATCACCATTTTGATTAACGGACAAACGCAGGCCGCGCCCGACCTCCTGGCGGCGTGAAATGGTGTTATCACTATGCTTGAGAGTGCAGATAACAAACACGTTCGGGTTATCCCAGCCCTCACGCAAGGCCGAGTGTGAGAAGATAAAACGCACCGGCTCAGCTAGTGATAATAACCGTTCCTTGTCTATGAGGATCAGATCATAAGCATCTACATCATCCGACAAGCCAGCATTTTCACCGCGCGCAGCGACCTTGGGATCGATGAGGCGCTTACTCTTCTTGTCGATGGAAAAGTAGCCTTTGTGCGTCTTATTGGCTGCAATGCGGCGTAGATATTTAGCATAAGGGGAATCCCCCTGCATAAACCCATTATCAAAGGCTTCTTGAAGGTGCTGAGTGTACTCCTCTTCAAAGATTTTCGCGTACTCCCCCTTTTCATCGGCAGCGGAGTAGTCCCGGTACTTGGCTACTTCGTCGATAAAGAACAACGAGAGAACCTTCACCCCTTTATCGAAGAGCTCCATCTCCTTGTCAAAGTGTGCCTTGACCGTCTCACGGATCTGAATGCGGCGCAGCGCTAACTCGGAAATATCACCAGTCGCATCACCCACCGTCAGCTCTACGCCATTAGTAAAGCTCAAGGTGTCCGTATTGGCATTGATATCCGATACCACAAGCCCATCGCGGTATTGATCCAGCTCGTTCGATAGCACAAACAGATTGTCACCCTTGCCCAGTTTGCGAGTGACGCGCTTGATGTTTCCTCCGCTGAGTTTCTGTTCAAACTCCACAATCGCGACTGGCGGTTTTTTGTTTGAGATTTCGATGGCTTGTAAATAGAGATATGCGTTGGTTCCCGCCTGTCCCTTCACCGAGATCCCGCGCACCTCAATCTTCTTCACCAGCTTCTGGTTGTAGGCATCAAGCGCATCCAGGCGGTGGATCTTGTTGTGTGTGGTCTTGTGGGTAGCGGAATAGCGCAACACCATCAGAGGTTTGAAATTCGCCAGGGAATCCAGCGTCTTGCTCCCCTCCATCCGCTGCGGCTCGTCGAGGATCAAGATGGGCCGGTTGGCGCTGATCACATCGATAGGGCGGCGTGACTGAAAATCATCGAGCGCTTCATAGATGCGGCGATTATCTTTGCCGGTGGCGTTAAACGCTTGTACGTTGATCACCATGACATTGATACCGGCATCGGAGGAAAAGCTCTCCAGATGGTGCAACTGCTTAGAGTTGTAAATAAAGAAGCGCACCTTCTTGTGGTAGGTCTCCTGAAAGTGCTCGGCCGTGATTTCCAGCGATTTGGCCACGCCTTCGCGGATGGCAATGCTCGGCACCACTATGACGAACTTGCTCCAGCCGTACTGTTTGTTCAGCTCGAAGATTGCCTTGATGTAGCAATAGGTTTTGCCAGTACCCGTTTCCATCTCGATATCAAGATTTAGCTTGGCGACCGTGGTCTTGACCAAGTTCTCCGACAACGGCAAATTTTGCTGGCGCTGCGCCTGTTGGATGTTATCAAGCAAGGCAACCTCACTGAGGGTTAGCTCAGCATTTTTAAAACCGGTATCTAGCGCAAACAGATCACCCATGCCGTTTTTGGTATTACCAGGGTCAAGGCGATAGCTCATGGCCGCATCAGAGGCCGGTAGCTGCCCCTGAAAAATATCTACGACCGCCTGCACGGCGGCAGCCTGATAGGGCTGATGTTTGAATTTAAGTTTCATCACATGCCCCTCAGATGCATTTCACTTCGGTGGCGGGCGACACGAGCTTGAAAATCTGCTCGACGTTGATTTTGGCCGCGCTGTTCTTGTAGCCCGCGTCGCGGAATACCACGCGCAGCGGCTGCTGCTTAGCCAGTTCCTTCACAAAGGCTTCGTCGATGCTGCCGCTGGCGTCGAAGCAGGCGGCCAGTACATTGCCATCGACAAAGAACACGTCCTTGCCTTGGATGGACTGCTTGGAGATAGGTAGAGCCAGATCGACCCCCCAGTTCAGCATTACCTGGAACAGCAGATCCTCAGGCGTGCGGTCAGGTTTGATGTTGTCGACGAACAGATCGAACTTGGCTTTGTCGAGCGCGTCAGGGGTGTAGTAGACGTCCGCCATGTTAGACGCATCAATTTTAAAGACTCGAAAGCCAACGTCCGGTCTGTCGCCGCTTTCGAGCGCACCGAATTCCTGCTGAGTCATAACCCCAGAACGCCGAATTCGTTCCTTGGAAATCTCGGCGATAGAAAGCGGAATACCTTCACTCCGGCAGAACTCGATGACGGACTCATACTTCTTGTTTTTCTCGTCGATCAGCTCGTTGACTTGCACCGCTATGAAGCGGCGTTTTCCCGTGTCCCCCGTATTAGCGAGCATCACTGCATGGGCCAGCGAACCGGAGCCGGAGAAGAAGTCCATGAAGATTCCCTCTCGCCCGTTATAGAGATCAATGCAAGTGCGTAGTAAATGTACCGGCTTCTTGCCATCCGGAAAAGGAATCCCTCCTTCCTTGCCTACATTGTTGTAGTCGAAATTATCCCAAAATGTGCCGAGTTTCTCTTTCTTGATGATCTTGTCACCGCTGGCGTCAGCCACGTCATGAAGCCAAATGACTCTGCGTACGGATGGGCTGATATATGCGTGTGTTACCTTCACACCCTTGTCTCGTCCAGAGCGTGGAACATATTCAACTTCAAGGAGCTCACTGTCGTCGAGGCTCCCCACTGCATCGATCACACGGGTGCGGATGCTAGTCTGGGCATTGGTATCCGAGAAAATCTGCTTGAAGTATTTCTGATACGCCTCCGCTTCGGTAAGACCTTCGTTCTTGCACACCTTACTGATCGTCGTCCGCTCAACACCCTTTCGCTTGTAAATCTTGATGGCATTGCCGTCGCCATCCTTCACTTCGCCAAAGAATGTCCGTTCACCTGCCCCAAGAAGAATGCTCGTGTACTTCCAGCTTTCACCGGCGTCACGCATTTCCTTAATGACATCGGTCAACGGCCGTTCTGTATATAGATGCGACAGCGGATTGAACGATCCTAGTGACTTGGCGTATATGATTATGTACTCGATATTCTTCTTTAGCCGCTTATCCTCTCCCCCTCCAGAGGCTCCTGCGGACACCTTGGCCATGACACTGATGGTGTTGACATAATTCTGCTCGCCAAAAACTTCGTTACATAGCGCCAACGTGTTCTTCAGTTCGATATCGCTGATGGAAATACAAATTGCTCCGTCGTCAGCAAGAAGATTGCGCGCCAGACGCAACCGTGGGTACAACATCGACAACCATTTAGAGTGAAATTTTCCACTCGACTCGGCATTTACAATCATGCGATTCCCAGACTCATCGATCTGAAAGGACTTTCGGAAATATTCCTCTGCCGATTCGGAAAAGTCATCTTCATAGATAAGATCGGAACCTGTGTTATAGGGGGGGTCGATGTAGATCAACTTGACTTTGCCGAGATAGCTTTCCTGCAGCAACTTCAACGCATCGAGGTTATCCCCTTCGATGAACAGGTTCTTCGTGCTATCGAAGTCTACGCTTTCCGCACGGCAAGGGCGCAGTGTTTTGGCAATCGGCGCGTTGGCTGTAAGCAAGGCTTCACGCTTGCCCGGCCAGTTCAGGTGGTAGCGTTCCTGTGGCCCTTCAACAATCGACTCGGCAAGCTCTTGCCGCAACTGATCGAAATCTACCGCCAGCTTCACGCTAGCATCCTCGTCCTTGGCTTCGGTAACGCAGCCCGGAAACAAATCACGAATACGAGCAATGTTGTCCTGCGTGAGATTGGGCGAATGCATTTTTAGCTTTTCCATATTCTTTTCCTCTGGTCGCCAGTATTTATCGGCTCATAACTCAAGTTCGTATTGGTATAGTCAGTCGCCTTGTTGCCAATTCTGGCAAAAGTGCGTGCGCAGACTTTCAATGGTGTATGGCAGGCTGCCCTGGCAGGTCACACCCAAGTAGGTGGCGGCGCGAGTGGTGCCGACGTACAGATATTTGTCGAACAGCGCCGGGTGCAGCGTGGCTAGCTGGTCAATGCTAACAAAGAATACCGCCTCGAACTCCAGGCCTTTGATGTGCTGAATGTCGAACACGCGCACGTTGCTTTCCTGCCCCACAGTCTGGCCCTCTCGGCAGGCGATGACATGGATATTGTGCTCCGCCAAGGCTGTGTTGAGTGCTTCGGCAACCGGGGCTACGTCGTCCTCGGTATTTACAAAAATGGCGGTAGATGGCAACTGTCCGACAAAGCGCTCAATCTCGCGAATGCGATCCGCCAGCCAACCGACAATGGGTTCTGCGTTGGTCGCGTGCTCCAGCAAGGCAGGCGCAACGCCCATGCTGTCCATATGCGCAGGCAAGCTGGCGTTTTGCTCGGTGCCACCGACAGCGCGGATCATGGCGCGAGCCAGATCGTTCAGTTGCTTGCTCTGCCGATAAGAGACCGTAATCTCCTTGATATCAAAATCAGCAAAGATCCACTTCAAGTCGTCGACAGAGCGTGTGCCCCAAGCGGTCAGTCGCTGATTAAAGTCACCACAGGCAAAGAATGAGCGCAGTCGTGGATGCGCAAGCGCCGCCATACTCGCGAGCTGAATAGGCGAGAAGTCAGTGGCTTCATCCACCAGGATCTGGTTGCAGTAATGCCCCAGTATGGGCTGAAGTGATGACCAAGCGGGACTATCAATGTCGCGCTGGACGTTGGGCCGACTGAGCAGATTGCCTGCGGCGCGCAAGATCGCGAGCAGTACGATGTCCAACTCCAGTGGATGGATGTCGCGCGCCTCAAAGCCTTCGTGGCTATACCAGGTATTTGCCGGTTGGCGTTCACGCCTGAATGCACGGTAGCGCTTCGGGATGCCGTCTAGGTAGCGCTTGACCGGATTAACGAAGCGGCGTGCACTGGCCTGCACCAGAAGGCTTGCACCCACTTCAGCGCGATCCGCTTCTGTCAGCCCGCGCTCTCCCAACCACTCGATGATTTTGCCATTGCGAGAGGCTTTGCTGACTGTGCGCTTGGATGCTGCTGCCCGGGCTTGGGCGCGTACCGCTTGCATGTAGGCACTGAGCGCGGCGGCACGGCCTGTACGGGGGGCGGTTGCGTCTTCTTCTTCATCGGTATCCGGGTCGTCCTGGTCGTCTACATCAGTCGCTTGCGCCTGTTGCAGGCTGTCGATCACGTGGGCCAACTCATCTAGAAAACCTCGGTTGCGGTTGAGTTGCAGGTTGAGTGCGGCTTTTATCTTGATGTCCGAGCCTTCCTTCAGGTTGCTGACGAGTACCTGCACTTTGGCTATCTCCACAGCCAGCGAACCAAACATTGTCGCCAGTGCGCCATCGGCCGCCCGAGACAAGATGTTTTGCAAGCGTGTGCTGAGACTAAGGACTTCGGGAGTTTTGGCATCGTGGAGTTGGGTTGCGGCTTCACGCAGCTCCTGCACATAGGCCTTCTGCTGGTATTCGTTGAAATCGTCAAACCATTGAATGGGACGCTCTACTGCGGCATCGGTCAGGCTGGTCAGTCCGTCTTTTAGAACAAAAGTACCGCCACCGGAAGCCCTTCTGAGGACACCGAATACGTTTCGGGCCAGCTCGCGTCGATAGTCTTGCCACGTTCTGATGCGCAGATCCGAGGCGGGAACACCTTCACGCGCAAATGCCTCCTTGAGGTACTGCTTGAGCAATTCCGTGGGCGTGAACATCAACCAGCTGTTGGCGTGCGCAATACCTTGGGCTGAGGCGATTGTTTCAACCAGACGTTCTTCGCCTTCTTCCAGGAAGGCGGTATCGAGCTTTTGGCCGAGTCGGCGGATCAGAGTGGTCGTCTTGCCTGTACCCGGCGGGCCCAGGATCAAAAGACGATTGTCGATAGGGCGGCGGAAAATCTCATCTTGATATTGATCGAGAATGGGCTGATCACGTAGTCCCATCTTTGTAATAACGCTGCGGCGAACACCGTCGATGATGTTGGCCTTGACTAACTCCTCGGCCAGCAATTGGCCAATAATGTCTTCAGTGACTTCTTCTCCCGCAACCACGGTCAGCAGCGCACGCAGCGACTCGATGGTGAACGGCCCAAAATGCTCGGCTTCAACGATGGTGTCTCGAGAGTCCCACCCATCTGCAAGCGGATTGGGCCGAAGCAGAGCCCGCTCAAGAACCTCAACGACGGCTCCATTGGGGAGCGTGAACTCTGTGCCAATTGCCAACGAGGCCAAACGTCCAACCGGCGCACGGTAACTAGACAAATTGGGAAAGCCTGATACCGGCATCGTGCGGCAGATGTAGTAGATTTTTTCATCACCCTCTTCATCGCTCACCACAACGCGGGCGATGGCAGGCTCTGTCACTAGTACCTGATAGCTTTCGCGGTTCGCCTGGCTGATCTTATCCAACCTTTGGATGGCTGAACTGGACGTCATTGTGTTGATGTTTGCCAGCGCATCTGAACCAAGTGTCCGCCCATCGTTGAGCTTGCCCCTAGCGGTTTCAGCGATCCTTTCGAGTTGTGCCAACGCTTCACCGGCGATCTGCTCGATGTGTATCCTTGACTCATCATTCAAGCTCTGTGTCATGCACTCTCACTCCCGGTCAATTCTTCAAGTTCTTTTTTAAGCAGCCGCAAATGCGCGTTGATCTCTACTTTGCGGTTGAATTGCTTTTCTTTGGCAAGTCTGCTGGCAGCTTTCTCAACCTCACGCAGCTTGGCTTCAACCAGTTCGACGCGTACGACCAAGTCAGCGAGACTTTCTCGTGGGCGCGCAGGCGTGGGGATTAGGCGGTGAAGCATCTGCTCATACAAGCCGCCCAAGTCGAGTGCTAAAGGCATGGCGGCGCGCTCACAGTCACTCGGAAACCAGGCTGTCGTAAAGTAGTCACTAATGACCCAACGGCTGGTGTCTAACTCATTCGGTCGCTTGTATGCAGCGATCACCTTTGTTCGGCCATCAAAGCTAAGCTCGAAGATGATGGGAAACTGCACCGCGCCATCGATGCAACGCAAAACATCCAGATTCAGCTCCGATGTCTTGAGCTGGATTGAGAAAATCTGAAGCTCAGGCACTCCCGGCCTGGCGGGCAGATTGATCGTTTCCGGGGCCAACTTATATTGCCAGACGATCTGCTCTACTTGCTCGACGAACAAGTCCTTCAGCCTTGTATTGGCGCCGCTGTGTTCGTAGATCTTATTCTTTGGCAGGGTACGACCAAAGACAGCCTGCTTCGGATAGTAGATGAACGCGGTATTCGACCCAAATCGCGCAGACTGACTCATCCGGCCTCCTGAATCACGAGGAAGGTAATCAGTTCGAAGTCGTCTAGCCCGACGATAGTATTGACCAACGCGGTGGTCTTTCCGCCGCAGAAGAGGCTGTCCAGATCCTTCTCTTCCTTCACCTCGATCATTGAGCGGATGGCCTTGCCAAGCAGGTCCGAATACATCTGCATCTTGCGGCCATCGGCCGTTTCCTTATTGAACAGGAGACAGGCATCTGTAATAGGCTGGGCTTGTCCCTTGCAGCAGGAGCGAACCAGATCCAGCAAACGTTTGACTTCGGTGTAATCGTGAATGACTTCCCCCTCGCGATTAATGTAGACGAGGTAAAAAGGGTGCAGGCGGTTGTGCTGACTGACGTTGACGCTTGGATTCCGGTTGCGTAGCGTGAAGATCACACCCGGGCGTAGGCCCATCTCCGGCTTGGCAGGCACTACGGCGTGCATCCCGCTTGGCACGTTGCTCAATTCGCCATTGACCTTCACATAGTTGAGCAAGTCCATTCGGAAGTCATTGAGCCCGAGATCAGTAATCGACACTCCGGTTTTCAGGTCTTCCAGCTCAATCACTTCCTCTTGCAAACGTCGCAATTGCTCTTTGCGATAAGACACATCGTTGGCTTGGGCGCTCAGCACATTGTCGTCACCGGTGGCTGTAACATCGGCAATCATCATTCGGCTCTCAACCCGTTCCTTCAGGTTGATGTATTCGTCGAGAGATATGTCTGGCCAGTAGTTAACCAGTTGGATGCTGCTGTTGGGGGAGCCGATGCGATCCACACGGCCGAAGCGCTGGATAATGCGCACGGGGTTCCAGTGGATGTCGTAGTTGATGAGGTAGTCGCAGTCCTGCAGGTTCTGACCTTCAGAGATACAATCGGTGCCGATCAACACATCTATCTCTGCCTCCTCATTTGGCAGCACGATGGCTTTCTCCTTCGAGTGCGGCGAGAAGAGGGTAAGCAGTTCCTGGAAGTCATAGCTCTTCTTGAGCGTGCTCTTCGGTGCCCCTTTGCCGGTGACTTTTGCACTGTGCAAGGTCTGTGTAGCCAGCAATTCCTGAGCCAAATTGGCATACAGATAGTCAGCGGTGTCGGCGAAGGCGGTGAAGATCAGCACCTTCTTGTTGCCGGGATTCAGCGGTGCTGCGATCTTCTCCAGAACCAGTGTCTTGAGATGCTGCAGTTTGGCATCATCGGCAGCCGTGATCTTGTTCATCGACGTCAGCAAAGCATCAATGATTTCCAGATCGACCTTCAGCTCGTGCTCCCAAGAAGGCAAGTCCATATCGGCGAGGCTGATTTTGACATTGCCTCCGATCTTACTGTCGCCATTGATTGGCAGGTCGTCGTCCGCGTCGAGGTTTTCTAACTGGTCGGTGAGGTCATTGATTCTGCTGTCAATGCCACTGAGGCCGCCAGTCTCATTGAAAGTGCTGATCTTGCCTAGTGTATTCGTGTGGTTCGCACGCAGGGACTTGAGCGTCAAGCGGAAAGACTCAATCGAGCTTTCCAGGCGCTTGAGCAGGTTGGTCGTCATCAATGCCTGCAGGCTCTTTTCTCGGTCGACTTGTTTAAGCTTGCCTTTCCCTGCAACCTGAGTGTCATACATTTCCTCGTACTTCTTGAGCCGACTGGGCAGGATGTAGCTGATCGGCGCGTAAACAGCGAGCTTGAGTAACGACAGCTGCTCGAAAATTTCGTTGAAGCTCATCACATCCGTTCGCTGCGTGAGCGGGCTATGGAACGACAAGGGTTTGCGGCGCTCAGGGAATTGGCCGATTTCCTTGGTATCATAGAAGGTCTGAATATGCTTGCGCGAACGTGCGATGGTGACGCTGTCGAGCAATTCGAAGAAGTCGAAATCCAACGAATCCAGGATGGCCCGCGCTGTGCGCTCTTCCGATGGAAGCTTTGCCCACGCATTGAAGCTGGCCTGTGCACTACGGAAAATGTCCTCTACCGTCTTGCCGGTGCGCAGCTTCTTGCTGAGGTTTTCGGAGTCGCCTTCGTAGGCCAGTGCCAGTTGGTTGCGCAGGTCGTTGAAGCGGTTGTTCACCGGGGTGGCCGAAAGCATCAATACCTTGGTTTTCACTCCCTCCTTGATAACCTTGTTCATCAGCTTCTGGTAGCGGGTTTCCTTGTCCTTATAGGCGTCATTGTTGCGGAAGTTGTGCGACTCGTCGATGACGACAAGGTCGTAGTTGCCCCAGTTGATACGATTCAGCGGTGTGCCGAACGACTCACCGCTCGTACGGCTGAGGTCGGTATGACAAAGCACGTCGTAGTTGAACCGGTCGCGAGCAAATATGTTGGTCTTGAGGTTGCGGCTGTAGTTCAGCCAGTTGTCCGCCAGCTTCTTAGGGCATAAAACCAAAACTGACTTGTTGCGCAGTTCGTAATACTTTACCACGGCCAGCGCGGTAAAAGTCTTTCCCAAACCCACGCTGTCGGCCAAGATGCAGCCGCTGTAGCTTTCAAGTTTGTTGATGATCCCGGTAGCAGCATCTTTCTGGTAATTGAAGAGTTTGTTCCAGATGAGCGTGTCTTGATAGCCCGTGCGGTCGTTCGGCAGGACATCCTCGTTGATGTCGTCCAGAAACTCATTGAAGATATTGTAGAGCATCAGGAAGTAGATGCTCTCTGGCGAGTTTTCTTGGTAGACGGATGCAATTTGATCGCAGATCTGCGCCGTTACATCCTCCAGCTTCTCGGGGTCCTGCCAGATCTGGTTAAACAGACTGAGGTAGGTCGCCGTAAATGTCGGCTCGTCCATCTTGTTGACGAAGTTGGAGACAGCGTTGCCCTGCTGGTAGCCGAGATCGACGGCGGTAAAGCCGTGCAGTGGCATGTAGGCAGTATCTGCGGCAGCAGCCTGAATGCAAGTAAACTGCTGCATCGGTGCCTTGCTGCGATTGGACTTGAATGTTGCCTTGCGCCGCATCCAGTCCGCGCACTCTTTTGCAATTGCGCGCTGGGTCAGTTTGTTACGCAACTGAATTTCGAACTCACTCCCGTACAAGCTCCGTTCGCGGTCAGCCTTCGGTATGTGGAATTCTCTGCGTTCCTTGCGAATCTTGTCGGTAACCTCGTTAGCGGTAAACGTCGGCGAGGTAAAGATGAATTGCAGCTCGTCGATTTTTTCCAGCTCTGCTTTGAGCGCTTCGAACGCGTACATCGAAAAGCAGGAAGCGGCGATCTTCAGGCGAGCACCAGGTTTGAGCGTCTGCTTTAGGTCGTCTCCGAGCAGGCGGTTGATATTGTCGATCAGTTCCATTAATAGTCAGCCTTCTTAGTGGCG
This sequence comes from Tenebrionibacter intestinalis, assembly GCF_016632365.1. Classification (GTDB taxonomy): domain Bacteria; phylum Pseudomonadota; class Gammaproteobacteria; order Enterobacterales; family Enterobacteriaceae; genus Tenebrionibacter; species Tenebrionibacter intestinalis. The sequence continues at coordinate 17,296 of NZ_JAEPBH010000006.1, forward strand.
CTATAGCCTGGTGCCAGTAAGGCATTTTTTACGCCGTAAATTGCGAGATGATCTTTGAGCCATAACCGGTACTCCGGTCCACGAAGGCAATGATCGGGTGAGCAGTCTACCCGCCAGCGCTGCAACATATAGCCCACCACCGCAGCGCGAACGCGCATTCTGATCGAACCATCTGTCATCCCGTAGTCCATCTTGATAATATCGGGCCGCTCAACGCTCGGGTGCGGCACTAAATCCAGCTCGACGATGCGCGTCCACTGGTTGTCGTTATCCTGTCGTTCGTTGGCCTGTGGCTCCTCATCGAGCAATATTGGTGCTTCGATGCGGGTGACGACGAAATCCCGAAACTCGCCACTCTTGCGATCAAAAGCACGGACGTGCCAGCGCAAGCCTGTATCTATCAAGGCAAAAGGCACAATGACACGCGCGGACTCGCCGCTGCTCATCGAGTGGTAGCGGATAGCAACAGGTCGGTTGGCGTGAATAGCTCGGCAAATCGCGGCTAATATATCCATCTTGGGGATGCTCAGGGCTGCGGGAGATTCGCATGGTAATAGCGCCTGCATTAGGCCACTCACGCCATCGCCAAAGCCGAGAGCCAGCGCCGACAGAACGCGCTGTGATGCATGCTCGAACAATGGGGAGAACGCCTGCCCAATGCGATAGATCTTGTTGCTACCATCGAAGGTGATGTTATGCGGCACGATTTCCCGGTACAAAGCCAAATCGCGTGTTGCCCCTGCCGGAGCCACACGGAAGCGCTCAATCAGATCTGGACGACCAATATCCCCGAAAAAGTAGAGCCGAAAATCGATGTAGGCCAGCCGCTCGCGTTGGAGCAGACTCAAGTCCTCAAGCCGCTTAGAAGGGGAGCTAGGCATAAATCATCACTATAGGGAAAAAATGATATTTAATACGGTAATCCATAAAGTGCCATGATTATAATCAAATTGATGACAATCAGCATTAATACTTATGTAACAGCAAGAATTTATGTCTTGAACGTAGGCAGTCATCGTATGGGTTGATGTTTCTATACCGTTAAATTGATGCCATCCAACTATAAAACCTTGCTGCCCAAGGCCCTATAGCCCCCTCAGGCAATTTGCCCTTATCCACTATTTTGGTATTGGGATGAGGGATACCAGAATAACCTAACGACTCAGGGACCGGGATCACAGGCGGCTGTGGCTCGTCGCTTACCTTAATTCAAATTATTTTCAGATAGATATCATTCTTCTGAACATACCCGATTAACGGCAGAATCTCACGATTCTGCCGTTTTTGTATTATTTTTCAGAGGAGTAGTAATGAACAATTCTGAAGGTTTGAAGTCGTTTCACCAATCGCTTTCTGGTCTGCCACAGTGGGCATCAGAGCGGATTCTGCAGCAAATAAACCAGTTAACCGACTACGAGCCAGTGATCGGCATTCTGGGTAAAACCGGCGCGGGAAAGAGTAGCCTTTGCAATGCCTTGTTTGTCGGCGAAGTATCGCCGGTCAGCGATGTGGCAGCCTGTACCCGTGAACCTTTGCGATTTCGTCTGCAAGTCGGTGAGCGGTTTATGACAATCGTGGATCTGCCCGGCGTGGGCGAAAGCGGCGCTCGCGATACCGAGTATGCTGCGCTGTACCGTGAACAGCTTCCCCGACTTGACCTGGTATTGTGGCTGATTAAGGCCGATGACCGGGCGCTGGGAGTGGATGAGCACTTTTATCATCAGGTGATTGGGGAGGCTTACCGGCATAAGGTGCTGTTTATTATCAGCCAGTCAGATAAGACTGAACCCACCAGCGGTAATGGTCAGTTATCAGCAGCGCAGAAGCAGAATATCAGCCGCAAAATCTGCCTGCTGCATGATTTGTTTCAGCCCGTACATCCCGTGTGTGCGGTGTCGGTGCGACTGCAGTGGGGACTGCGGGTGATGGCCGAGCGGATGATAAAGTGCCTGCCGCGCGAGGCCAGCAGCCCGGTGGTGGGGCAACTGCAGTCTCCCTTTCGCACAACGACAGTCCAGGAAAAAGCGCGTGACGATTTTGGTGAAACGGTCGGCGCGGCGCTGGATGCGGTAAGTGCTTTCCCACTGATACCGGCTCCGGTACGGGCCGTAATACAGGCCGTCCGTAACACCGTGGTGTCCGTTGCCCGGGCTGTCTGGAATTTCTTCTTCTGAACGTTTAACGCCTGCCTGTTCTTTCCCAGCCCTGTCGCTAGTGCGGCAGGGCTTTCTTTATTTGTTTTCCCGTTATGAGGAGTCTGCTTATGACCCGTCTGGCTTCGCGCTTTGGCGCTGCAAATCTTATCCGTCGTGACCGTCCGTTAACCCGCGAAGAGCTGTTTCGCGTGGTGCCCAGCGTATTCAGCGAGGACAAACACGAGTCCCGCAGTGAACGCTACACCTATATTCCCACCATCTCCCTGCTGGACAGCCTGCAGCGGGAGGGTTTCCAGCCATTCTTTGCCTGTCAGACCCGTGTGCGGGACCCCGGTCGTCGTGAACATACTAAGCATATGTTGCGCCTGCGTCGGGAGGGGCAGATTACCGGTAAGCAGGTGCCGGAAATTATCCTGCTCAACTCCCATGATGGCACCAGCTCGTACCAGATGTTGCCTGGCCTGTTCAGGGCTGTGTGTCAAAACGGTCTTGTCTGCGGCGAGTCATTTGGTGAGGTGCGGGTGCCGCACAAGGGCGATGTAGTGAGTCAGGTGATTGAGGGGGCCTATGAGGTGCTGGGGATTTTTGACCGTGTGGAAGAAAAACGGGATGCCATGCAGTCGTTGCTTTTACCGCCACCTGCGCAGCAGGCACTGGCAAAAGCCGCGCTTACGTATCGTTTTGGTGAGGACCACCAGCCGGTTACTGAATCGCAGATACTCTCCCCGCGCCGCTGGCAGGATGAGAGCAATGACCTTTGGACCACTTATCAGCGTGTGCAGGAAAACCTGATTAAGGGCGGACTCAGCGGGCGTAATGCTAAAGGTGGACGGACACATACCCGTGCCGTGCGTGGCATTGACGGGGACGTGAAGCTTAACCGTGCGCTGTGGGTGATGGCGGAAACACTGCTCACGCAACTACAGTAGATGTTTCATGTTGCCACGTTGTTAATATCGGACACCACCTGTCCGCGTTGCGACGTGCTGGCGGTCCTCACTCCCCCGGGGATGGTCTGTAACCCCCGCCACAACTGACATTTGCAGAAATGAAAAATACTTACTGGGGTGTCCATACCCTGACCGCGCCCCTCTTTAAAGTAATCATATCATTTTCAGTCAGTTAACTTTCCCGGAGAACCTCTCATGACACAGGCAGAACGCCGCCATGACCGGCTGGCAGTCAGGCTGTCGCTGATAATCAGCCGTCTGGTTGCCGGGGAAACGCTGAGCGTGCGTAAGCTGGCGGCAGAGTTTGGCGTATCGATACGCACGCTGCGGCGTGATTTCCGTGAGCGTCTGATGTACCTGGACCTGGAGTATCAGTCCGGTTACTGCCGCCTACGCACCGCTGGCAGTGAGATGCAGATGGTGCCGGATGTGCTTATCTTTGCCCACCGCAGCGGGCTGGCCGGGCTTTTTCCGGGTCTTGACCGCCGACTGGTAAATGCGTTGTTGATGTGTGATGAAGCACCCTGCGTTATACCACCTGCCAGTCCGGCGTCCTCACCGTCAGAGCCTCTGTCATTCTGGCGACTGGTTCAGGCAATCACTGACCGCAGAAAAGTCACGCTGCTTGCTGACGGGCAGCGCTGCGAGCGACTGGCTCCGTGCCGGTTACTCATCCACCAGCAGACCTGGTATCTGATTGCCGAGCATAACGGACATATTGCCGTGTTCACCCTGGATGAAATTCATCTGGTTCAGCCCCTGCAGGAGTCTTTCCGGCGTAACGACAATTTATGCCGTCTGGCTGAAGACCCGGTTTTCATTCAGGCCTTACCCCATTTTCGATTTATTCAGCAATCACTGCTTGCGTTTGTTCCGGCTGATAACAGGCCGGAATAGTGCAGTTTTTTATCCACCTGGCAGCAAAGAGGAGCCCGATGCTGTTATCGCCAGTATCGTCAAAAATCGGGGTATTCAGCCGACTCCTTGCCCTGACACTACCCACTGATGTACCGGTGGGTATTATCCGGGGCATTTATGTATTCACGAAAACCATTCATCTGATTTCAGTAAGGAAAAAAATGAAACTGATTAAATTATTACCTCTGATGGCAATGATTGCTGGCTCCAGCTTTGCTGCATCACCGGAGAGTACGGTCAAAGCATCAGGCTGTCTGGCAGTAAACGATATGCTTGAGAACCTCAATTCGCGGGAGTCCTGTGTTTCAGTCGATATCACCAGAACCTTATCTGAAGGCCGTTATCTGGCGGTTGCTAACCTGAGTAATGGCAATATCTACCCGGTCCGCATGACCCTCAGTGACGGTGCCATTACCGCACGTCCGGACGCGGATGAGATTGATAAGCTCAATCAGCAGCAGGCGCAAAAGCGCCGGGAAGAGCAGCTACAGAAAAAGCTCGATTATTACAAAGCCCACCCACAAAAAGAGAGCGAGTTCGATAAAGCGAAAAAGGCACATCTGAACCTTACTCAATATCACTCAGCCGCCTGCAGGGCCATTGGCGAAAAAGTATGGGACTCCATTCATGAAGATGTGTCGTGCCTGATGATTGAGAATGCACAGCCGGTCAGTGATACAGAGCAAACGGGAACAGCCATTCTTAGCGGGCCAGGTGCGAGCAAATTTAAGCTCCCGGTGAAGTTCAGTGTGATTCAGGAGAATTTTATCCGTGTTGACGCCGATATTGCTCCGGCTGCGCTGGCGCAGCTAAAGGCACAGATAGACGCGTATAAAGAAAAACTGAACCAGCGCTAATGAACTGAAAAGGATAACAGTATGAAAATTAAACCCTGTTTGCCTGTCCTGCTGTCTCTTCTGGCCCCGGCCTTCACTCATGCAACGGTGACCGAACAGCAGTGGGGTGAATGGTACGGCAATACGGGCGGTATGGAGTTTGCACTCAGCAGCGACAATCTGGCCGGAGAGAAACTGACCATCAGTTGCAGCGACAAAAAGATGGTTGTGGCCTGGCAGCTCCCGAAGGAGGATTACCGCGCCACCTCTGATGAAGGAATGAGCGAGGTGTATCTTCTGATAAACAATAAAAAATACTCGCTTGAGAATGAAACACTGCTTCCGGGCGAGGCTGTTCCGGCTAAGGTGGCTTTTGAAGCACTGAAGCACACTGGAGCAAAAGACACACTGGCTTTCACCGCCTTACAGTCAGGGGAATCGAAACCGTTCAGTGCCAGTGGCTTGCACGATGCGCTGAAAGATATCACCTGGCAGGATTGTCTCGATCAACCCTGACGGATTTTCACATAAGTCATTCGACCAGCCCTGTTGCCCATGTGCAACAGGGCTTTTTACTTTTTAAGGTGTTCATCATGCCTGAATCCCCGTTACTACCACCTGGTTCTTTTACCCGGCAGCAGGCCGAAGCCATTATCTGTTGGTACCACAACGTCACCATCGAAGATGACCAGAACACGCATTTCCGTCTGGTTGTGCGCGACGATGATGGCAGCATGGTCTGGCGGGCCTGGAACTTTGAACCCGATGCTGGTGCAGGACTCAACCCATATATCCGGCGCTATGGCATCCGCAGGACGTTACTCACCGACTGACAATACCCATTTCTGAGAGTCTGCTCCCGAACCATCCATTATTACCCCATAAGCCAGCCATCGCCGCTGGTGTTTTTCTATTGACGGAGACTTACCCATGACAACAGCGACACAGTACGACCTCGTACCCGCTAACGAATCCGATTTCAAACTCACAGTAACGCAGGTTCCCGACGAACAGCGTCTCGATTTCTGGCCGCTGCACTTTGGCTCTATCCCACAATGGATAACGCTGGAACCCCGCATTTTTGCCTGGATGGACCGCTTCTGTGATGAGTACAGCGGCGGTATCTGGTCCTTTTACACGCTCAGCAATGGCGGCGCGTTTATGGCCCCTGATGCTGACAGTGACGATAAATGGCGCCTGTTCAATAGCATGAACGGCAATGGTGCGGATATGAGTGCAGAAGCTGCCGGTATCGCTGTCAGCCTGATTGAATACAGCCATCACGCCTGCTGTACAGAGTGTGACGCAATAACCGCGCACTATTACCGCCTGCGGGACTATGCCCTGCAGCATCCTGAAGCTCAGGCCATTCTGCGCATCATCGACTGAACAGAGGGACAACGGATGAAACAGCTTTCCTTTTTACCCGGCGAAATGACGCCACAGGACCGGCGTCTCATTCAGCGGGCGCTCAGGGCTCTGGAGCAGCACCTGCATGAGCCTGGGGTAGCCTTCACCTCCACTCATGCCGTCCGGGAGTGGTTGCGGCTGCATATGGCCGCGCTTGAGCGAGAAGAGTTCCGGGTGCTGTATCTGGACAACCAGAATCAGCTTATTGCCCATGAGACGCTCTTCACCGGCACGATTAACCGTACCGAGGTGCATCCCCGGGAGGTGGTAAAGCGCGCCCTGTATTTCAACGCGGCAGCGGTAATACTGGCGCATAACCATCCTTCCGGCGAGACGACGCCCAGCCAGGCTGACAAAGCCCTCACGCAGCGACTGGTTCATGTACTTCAACTGGTGGAAATCCGTGTCCCTGACCATCTGATTGTTGGTGGCAGGCAAATCTATTCGTTCGCAGAACACGGTCTGCTTTGAGGTATTACATGAAAATTATCAGTAAACGCAGGGCAATGACGATATACCGCCAGCATCCTGAGTCCCGAATCTTTCGCTACTGCACCGGCAAATACCAGTGGCACGGTAGCGTCTGTCATTACACCGGCAGGGAAGTTCCGGATATCACAGGAGTCCTGGCGGTATACGCCGAACGCCGCCAGGACCGCAACGGGCCTTACGCCTGCCTGATGAGTATCACCCTGAACTGACAATAAAGAGGTTATCAATGAGCCACATCACATGGGGCCTGCAGCGGGATATCACGCCGCGCCTGGGAGCTCGTCTGGTGCAGGAGGGCAACCGGCTGCACTACCTGGCTGACCGGGCCAGTATCACCGGTAAGTTCAGTGATGCCGAATGCCGAAAGCTGGATGAAACTTTTCAGCACTTTATCAGCCAGATGGAATTAATGCTGACTACCGGTGAACTGAATCCCCGTTATACCCACTGCATTACCCTGTACCACAATGGTTTCACCTGCGAAGCCGATACTCTTGGTAGTTGCGGCTACGTATACATCGCCATTTATCCCACTCAACGCTAACTAATTTCACGAGAGCAAAAATGAAACTTCAACCTGCAGCAACTTCGCGGGCGGTAAAGCCCTGCCTGTCACCCGTAGCTGTCTGGCAAATGTTACTGACACGCCTGCTGGAACAGCACTATGGCCTGACACTGAACTACACGCCATTCAGTGATGAAACCGTTATACAGAAACATATCGATGCCGGTATCACTCTGATTAATGCCGTTAACTTTCTGGTGGAAAAGTACGAACTAGTACGTATCGATCGCAGGGGTTTTAGCTGGCAGGAACAGTCTCTATACCTTCGGGCTGTAGATATTCTGCGGGCAAGACAGGCAACTGGCTTGTTGCGACAAAGCTGTAACAATGCAGTACGCTGAATATTGCGTACAACCTTCCCAATTTAAATTTCTGATCTTTCTCCCTTGTTTACATATTGCATAATACGCCTGCCACTACCCGGCGGGCGCGTTTGTTTTTTAAGGACAAAATGTCATGCAAACTGAAGCTGTAGTATTAACCGATCATAGCGAGCTGATTTGCTCGACCAGTATTGAACGCATAGTGACAGGCCGCAATGCAGCACTTAAACAGATAGAACAACTCATTGAGCATCTTAATGCCATTTCACGGTTAACCTCAGAAATTGGCGGTGGTACAGCGCAAGACTGGGCGATGAAAGCCGGGCATCGTTACGATAGCTGGATGACCGAAAAGGTCGATAAAGCGCTGCCTGCCGTTACCCGCAATATTGACCGTAGTATCTGGCGCGATTTGATATTGAAGTCTGGCATGATGGCCTTGATGGATGCTCAGGCCCGTGACCAGTGGCATAAGAACTTGGAGGAGGGGGATCTGCCTGCCATCAGCGAGGCGAATATCCTCAGTACTTTTGAGCAGCTACATCTGAACAAAATGGATGTATTTGAGCGCGGCATTATCAATGTCTTCAAAGGGCTGTCGTGGGATTACAAAACCAATAGTCCTTGTAGCTTCAATAAGAAAATCATCGTCAACAATCTGGTGAGTCACAATCGCTGGGGATTCAGTCTTAACTGGGGTTGGCGACGGGATCAACTAGCGGACCTGGAGAGAATGTTGTTTCTGCTCGATGGTAAACCGATACCTGACAATCGTGGCGATGTCACTACACGGTTGATGGAGCATATTCGGGACAACCCTTCGAAGGATGCCTACGAAGATAATTTTTTCAGTATACGGTACTTCCAGAAAGGAACAGCGCACATCACTTTTAAGCGGAGTGATCTGACAGAAAAAATGAATGATATTGTGGCGAAGCATTATCCGGGGATGTTGGCTGCGAGATGAAGAGGGCAGGGAGGCAATTACTTACCTGACCCATTACCTGACCCAATTCGTATAAAACGAAAAAGGAGTCAGACGATTTCTCATCTAACTCCTTGTTTTATTTGGTGGCCCCAGCTGGACTTGAACCAGCGACCAAGCGATTATGAGTCGCCTGCTCTAACCACTGAGCTAAGGGGCCGTGGCGAGGCATTATAGAGTAACTCGTCGCCCCAATCCAGCGTTGCGCGTTGCGTATGCTGATTTTCTAACCAACGGATTGCAAAGGTTTTATACTGTCATTTCCGTCGTAGAGGAGAAGCAGCATGATTGAAGATATCCTGGAACCAGGATTGCGGGTCGTTTTCTGTGGCATTAACCCCGGGAAATCGTCGGCGCATACCGGCTTTCATTTCGCCTATTCAGGTAATCGTTTCTGGAAAGTTATTCATCTGGCCGGCTTTACCGAACGTCAGCTACGGCCTGAAGAAGAAAAACGGCTGCTTGATACCGGCTGCGGCATAACGATGCTGGTGACGCGCCCAACGGTGCAGGCCAGCGAAATTACGCGTGATGAACTGCGCAACGGTGGTCGTCAACTGATCGCAAAAATGGAAGCTTACCAGCCCACAGCGCTGGCTATCCTTGGGAAACAGGCTTATGAGCAGGCAATGGGCGTGCGCGGCGTATCGTGGGGAAAGCAGCCGCAGGGGATTGGCGATACGCAACTTTGGGTGCTGCCAAATCCCAGTGGGCTGAATCGTTTATCGCTGGAGCAATTGGTTACTGCCTACCGCGAGCTTGAGGATGCATTAAGCGTGGTCGGGCGCAGAGTGTGTTCCACGTGCCGGCCAGTTAAGCTTATTTCCTTCCTGCACGGTTGAGGAAAGGAACTGTTCGCCAGACGGAAGCAGCCTGTCCTGCGCCTTCGGGGCCGCAGGAAAAATAAAGGGACGCGCGGCGGCGTCCCTGAGACTGCTGACAAACCCCGTCCTGTCGCAGACAGGATGGATGAAATACAATAAAAAATAAGTAAAATCAAAGCGTTGATTTTCGCCTGCTTACCTCAAAAAAGAAAAATTTCGTATTTTCCTTCTTTGTCAACAACCTGAGGGACGCGCGGCGGCGTCCCTTATCTCATTTACCAGTGAGAAAACCCCCGTCCTTTTACCCAATGCAGAGTAAAAAATACGCGCTTTGCAACCTAAGCGATCGGCTTTACGCCGCGGTGTTTTTCAGACTCAGAGTTAGTCGTCCAGGAAGCTGCGCAGCACCTCAGAACGGCTCGGATGGCGCAACTTACGCAACGCTTTCGCCTCGATCTGGCGGATACGTTCGCGGGTGACGTCGAACTGCTTACCCACTTCTTCCAGCGTGTGGTCAGTATTCATGTCGATACCAAAACGCATACGCAGCACTTTCGCTTCACGCGCGGTCAGGCCTGCGAGCACATCGTGCGTGGCGGCGCGCAGGCTTTCAGTGGTTGCGGAATCCAGCGGCAGCTCAAGCGTGGTGTCTTCAATAAAATCGCCCAGATGCGAATCTTCATCATCCCCGATTGGGGTTTCCATAGAGATAGGCTCTTTGGCAATTTTCAGCACCTTGCGAATTTTATCTTCCGGCATCAGCATACGCTCGGCCAGCTCTTCCGGCGTCGGTTCGCGGCCCATTTCCTGCAACATCTGACGTGAGATACGGTTGAGTTTGTTGATTGTCTCAATCATATGCACCGGAATACGGATGGTGCGCGCCTGATCCGCAATGGAGCGAGTAATTGCCTGACGAATCCACCAGGTGGCGTAAGTGGAGAATTTGTAACCGCGACGATATTCAAACTTATCAACGGCTTTCATCAGGCCGATGTTGCCTTCCTGAATCAAATCGAGAAACTGTAATCCGCGATTAGTATATTTTTTGGCAATAGAAATCACCAGACGCAGGTTCGCTTCCACCATCTCTTTCTTGGCGCGGCGAGCTTTCGCTTCACCAATGGACATGCGGCGGTTGATATCTTTTACCTGTTCAATCGTCAGGCCGGTTTCTTCTTCAATTTGCTGCAATTTTTGCAGACTGCGATGTACGTCTTCCGCCACGTCGTGCAGCTTTTCAGACCACGGTTTGTTCATCGCAATCGCTGCGTTAAACCAGGTTTCAGCCGTTTCATTGCCGGTAAACAGCGTAATGAAATTTTTCTTCGGCATTTTGCACTGCTCAACGCACAGCTTCATGATGATGCGTTCCTGAGTACGGACCCGGTCCATCATTGCACGCATGTTGCTGACAAGGTAGTCAAACTGTTTCGGCACCAGGCGGAACTGTTTGAAAACTTCGGACAGTTGTAAAATTTCAGCCTGCGCGGCAGTGTGACTGCGGCCTTTGCTTTTAATCGTGTCGCGCGTTGTTTCGTACTGGGTGCGCAGCTCGGCGAATTTTTCACGCGCCAGCTCAGGATCGATGCTGTTGTCATCATCGCTGCTGTCGTCATCGCCGTCTTCGTCGTCATCGCTGTCGTCATCGAGCTCTTCCTGGGAAAGCTCGGAACCTACGTGCGTGGCGGTCGGCGCCATGTCTTCTTCAGCGTTAGGATCGACAAAACCGGTAATCAGATCCGACAGGCGCGCTTCGCCTGCCTCAACGCGATCGTACTGCTCAAGCAGATAGGTGATAGCTTCAGGGTACTCGGCAACCGAGCACTGAACCTGATTAATGCCGTCTTCGATACGCTTGGCAATGTCAATTTCGCCTTCGCGGGTAAGTAGCTCTACGGTGCCCATCTCGCGCATATACATACGAACCGGGTCAGTTGTGCGCCCGATTTCGGATTCTACGCTTGAAAGCACCTGTGCGGCGGCTTCGGCTGCATCTTCGTCCGCGGTGTTTTCAGCCAGCATCAGGTCGTCAGCATCCGGCGCTTCTTCCAACACCTGGATGCCCATGTCATTGATCATCTGGATGATGTCTTCGATCTGATCGGAGTCGACGATATCTTCCGGCAGATGGTCATTGACCTCAGCATAGGTCAGATAGCCCTGCTCCTTACCACGGGTGACAAGGAGTTTTAGCTGCGACTGCGGGTTTTGCTCCATAAGACGGTTCCACACTGTATTTAGGGTTGGTGTCGGTCGGCGAAACCGCCAACAATAACGTATGCGGGCTGTTTTGTTTTCTTGCCGCTGCCCGGCTGTGCGGCCTTCGGATCTATTCCGAGGACATAACGGCAGTTAAGCCGCTTAAATTACTTTTTGGCGCGCGCCTGATTGATAATGCGCACTTCCTCACGCTCCGCAGGCGACAAACCTTCCGTACGCGAACGGGCGATTAATTCGGTGAGCCTCAGCTCAAGCACGGAATCGAAAAGGTGATTCAGCGCATCGGTAAATGTTTTTTCTGCAATATCCTTATCCGCTATATCGTCCCAGGCGGCCAGTTTTTCAAGGGTGGCCGCTTCTTTTGTGCCGCGATAAAGCTCCAGCAACTGGCCGGTTGTCAAACCAGGCTGCGCGAGACAGGCGTTCACCAGCTCGTTGAATAATTTCAGACCCGGAATTTTACTACTGTCCAGCGCGCCAGGGAGCGGCGCCAGCGGCGCCAGTTCTGGGTTTTGCAGCAACAACCCTATCAGTATACGCATGGTTGTGCGTTTTAGCTGTGGCGCTGCCCGGCGGCCGCTGTTTTCCGCAATTTTTGGCATAAGGCGATCGAGCGCCGCGTCGTCAAAAATCCCCAGCTTGTTGCCTAACTCCTGGCGCAGATAAATACGCAGCGTTTCTCCCGGCACCTGGTTGATTAACGGCAATGCCAGCGTAGCGAGGCGGGTGCGTCCGTCAGGCGAACTCAGATCCACCTGCGGCAGCAGGGAGTTAAACAAAAACGTCGAGAGCGGCTGCGCCGTTTCCATGCGTGCTTCAAAAGCGGCTTTGCCTTCTTTACGTACCAGCGTATCCGGATCTTCGCCATCCGGCAGGAACATAAAGCGTAGCTGACGCCCGTCAGACATGTACGCCAGCGCGGTTTCCAGCGCGCGCCATGCGGCGTCGCGCCCGGCGCGGTCGCCGTCGTAACAGCAAATTACTGTGTTCGTCACGCGAAACAGCAGCTGAATATGGTCTGCGGTGGTGGATGTGCCCAGCGATGCGACGGCGTAATTAATATCGTATTGCGCCAGCGCTACCACGTCCATGTAACCTTCGACCACTAACAGGCGCGACGGTTCCGCTGTTGCCTGTTGAGCTTCATAAAGGCCATATAGCTGGCGGCCTTTATGGAAAATATCCGTTTCCGGCGAGTTGAGGTATTTAGGGGTATCATTCCCAAGAACGCGCCCGCCAAATCCGATAACTCGCCCACGCTTGTCGCGAATCGGGAACATTATCCGATTGCGAAAGCGGTCATATGTATTGCCCTGGTCGTTGCTGACCAGCATACCGGCATCCAGCAGCAGCTTTCTGTTATCGCTGTTGCCGCCAAATTCATTGAGCGCGTTGCTCCAGCCCGCTGGCGCATAGCCAATAGCGAAGCGCGCAATGACGTCGGCGCTCAGGCCGCGCGTAACCAGATATTGCCGGGCCGCATCCGCCGCCGGGCTTGTCAGCGCGTTCTGATAGAACGTGTTTAGCCCGTCCATCAGTTGGTAAAGATTTTGCCGCTGGTGGCGCTCTATCTGGCTAAGCCCGGTTCCCGTTTCATAGGGAATGTCCAGATTGTGCATAGACGCCAGTTCTTCGACGCTTTCAACAAAATCGAGCTTGTCGTATTTCATTAAAAAGTCGATGGCGTTACCGTTCTCGCCACAGCCGAAACAGTAAAAAAACTGCTTTTCACCATTTACGGTGAAAGAGGGGGTTTTTTCGTTATGAAAAGGACAGCACGCGTGGAAATTCTTGCCCTGCTTTTTAAGTTTTACGCGCGCGTCAATAAGATCGACAATGTCGGTACGCGCCAGCAGGTCATTGATAAAAACACGTGGTATTCGTCCAGCCATAGGCCCCGGTTTACCCGTTCATAAACGAGAACAAGCCGCGCATTCCTTGCGGAAGCACGGCCTTTACAACAACAACTCCGTCTGAGGAGTGGGAGAGATGCCCCCCACCAGAGACTAGTACAGACGAGTGCGGCGTGCGTTTTCGCGAGCCAGTTTCTTCGCGTGACGTTTCACTGCAGAAGCTTTAGCGCGCTTGCGTTCGGTAGTCGGTTTTTCATAGAACTCGCGACGACGTACTTCCGCCAGAATGCCCGCTTTTTCACAGGAACGCTTGAAGCGACGCAGTGCTACGTCGAACGGCTCGTTTTCACGTACTTTAATTACCGGCATGTGCCTCTCACCTTGTTAAATTCGGTTTGCCGCTGGCGTGAATGCCAGCCTGTTTCAAAATGGTGCGGAATTTTACTGCAACTATCGCCGCTTTGTAAAGCACCGCCGGAACCTGGCCTCTGCTTTTTGCTTTGCCGGGCCCCGATAAAGACCCAATAGTATACACCAGCGCCGGCGAGGAAGTGAGCAAAGTTTTACTTCAGCGTTGTGCGGGAATACACTGCGCGGTATCAACAAAGACAGAAAGTAAAACCATGCGTGTACTGGGTATAGAAACATCCTGCGATGAAACCGGCGTTGCTATCTACGATGACGAAAAAGGGCTGTTAGCCAATCAATTATACAGCCAGGTCAGGCTGCACGCCGACTATGGCGGCGTGGTGCCTGAGTTGGCCTCCCGCGACCACGTGCGTAAAACGGCGCCGCTGATTCAGGCGGCGCTGAAAGAGTCGGGGCTACAGCCTGCGGATATCGACGCCGTAGCGTATACCGCAGGCCCGGGCCTGGTAGGGGCGCTGCTGGTTGGCGCGACAATAGGGCGTTCACTGGCGTTTGCCTGGGGTGTGCCTGCGGTTGCCGTGCATCATATGGAAGGGCATCTGCTGGCGCCCATGCTTGAAGATAAGCCGCCGGCGTTCCCTTTTGTGGCGTTGTTGGTGTCAGGCGGTCATACCCAGCTAATTAGCGTCACAGGCATTGGCGAGTACAGGTTGCTGGGCGAATCTATTGATGACGCCGCAGGCGAGGCGTTTGACAAGACCGCCAAGCTGCTGGGGCTTGATTACCCGGGCGGGCCGATGCTCTCGAAAATGGCGGCTCAGGGCGCGGCCGGGCGTTTTGTGTTTCCGCGCCCGATGACCGACAGGCCTGGGCTGGATTTTAGCTTTTCCGGCCTGAAAACGTTTGCGGCCAATACTATTCGCGACAGCGACGGCGATGCGCAAACGCGCGCTGATATCGCCCGCGCATTTGAGGATGCGGTGGTGGATACGCTGATGATTAAATGCAAGCGCGCGCTGGAGCAAACCGGCTTTACGCGCCTGGTTGTGGCAGGCGGCGTGAGCGCTAACCGTACGCTGCGCGCGAAGCTTGCGCAAATGATGGCGAAGCGTCGCGGCGAAGCCTTTTACGCGCGTGAAGAATTTTGCACCGACAACGGCGCGATGATTGCCTATGCGGGCATGGTAAGACTGAAGGCGGGCAATATAGCTGATTTGAGCGTCAGCGTGCGTCCACGCTGGCCGCTGTCTGAACTTCCTGCGGTGTGATTTTGTGAGAAGCAAAGGGCTACTTTGCTTCTCCGTCATTATCCGGCGTCTTTTTGCGGCGCAGCTTCTTCCAGATTTTGGTTTCCTGCCCGCGCCACAGGCGCTGGATATTATCGTGGTGTCGCCAGAGAATCAGGCATGAGAGCATTGCGACAGGAAAAGTGAACTGCGGTTTGAACCACCATACGTAAAACGGTGCGATAAGCGCGCTGACGATGGCGCCAAGCGAAGAGTAACCGCCCAGCAGTACCGTAAGCAGCCAGGTGCCAGCCATGACGCCGGTCAGGTCCCAGCCAATAGGCGCGATAGCGCCAAACGCGGTCGCAACGCCTTTCCCTCCGCGAAAGTTAAAGAAAATCGGCCAGATATGTCCCAGGCAGGCAGCAATAGCAATAAGCCCCAGCCAGAATGGCGTAACGCCCAGCGCCCACGCGGCCCAGACCGGCAGCATTCCTTTCAGAACGTCGAAAATCAGCACCGCGACGGCTGCGCCTTTACCACCGATGCGTAAAACATTGGTGGCGCCGGGGTTATGTGAACCGCTGTCGCGCGGATCCGGCAGGCCGGCGAGACGGCACACCAGTATGGCGCTGGAAACAGAGCCGCAAAGGTACGCAAGGATAATCATCACAGGCGCGATTGCACTCATAACGCTGTTCCGTTGTGAAAATGTCGTGTAGTTTTCTGCATCAATGGATAATACGCATATTTAGCGACAAGTGGTATCCCCAGGACGCTTTACGGCGCAGGAGCTGAGGCGCTGTTTACCTGCATCAGGGCGCCGTAACGCCGCAGCCAGGCGCATTGCGCGGCATGCGGCAGGGCCGGAAGGATACCCATCAATACGGGTAAATTGTGATGGATATTGTATTTATAGAGCAGCTTTCGGTAATCACCACTATCGGTGTTTATGACTGGGAACAAACCATCGAACAAAAACTGATGTTCGATATCGAAATAGGGTGGGATAACCGCAGGGCGGCTGTCAGCGATGAAGTCAGCGACTGCCTGAGCTATGCCGATGTCAGCGATGCCGTCGTCGCGCACGTTGAAGGCGGGCGCTTTGCGCTGGTAGAGCGCGTAGCGGAAGAAGTCGCTGAACTGCTGCTGCGCCGCTTTCGCGCGCCGTGGGTGCGCATAAAGGTCAGTAAGCCCGGCGCCGTGGCGCGTGCGGCAAATGTTGGCGTAATTATCGAGCGTGGCAATTTTCTGAAAGCAAAAAATAATGTCTGAAGAAGTAAACCAAACGTAGGTTGGCAGGTCATACTGCGTAACGTTTTGGCCGGATGGCCTTTTTTCATTTCAGGGTGTAGAGGATTTTTTAATGGGTGATGTGCATTCACTGGTGATAGCCGCCGTTCTTGGGATTGTTGAAGGGCTGACGGAATTTCTGCCCGTATCGAGCACCGGGCATATGATTATTGTGGGTCATCTGTTGGGATTTGAAGGCGATACGGCGAAAACCTTTGAGGTAGTTATTCAGTTAGGCTCGATACTGGCGGTCGTGGTGATGTTCTGGCGTCGCCTGTTTGGCCTCATCGGCATCCATTTTGGGCCGCAGCCTCACGAAGGCGAAGGAAAAGGGCGGCTGTCGCTTATCCATATTTTGTTAGGCATGATCCCGGCTGTGGTGTTGGGGCTGGTGTTTCACGATACGATCAAATCGCTGTTTAACCCGATTAACGTTATGTATGCGCTGGTGGTGGGCGGCCTGTTGCTGATTGCCGCCGAATGCCTTAAGCCGAAGGCGCCGCGTGCCGTCGGTATTGACGATATGACTTACCGGCAGGCGTTTATCATTGGCTGTTTTCAGTGCCTGGCGCTGTGGCCTGGTTTCTCGCGCTCGGGCGCGACCATTTCTGGCGGTATGCTGATGGGCGTAAGCCGCTATGCGGCGTCGGAGTTCTCGTTTTTGCTGGCGGTGCCTATGATGATGGGGGCGACGGCGCTGGATCTCTACAAGAGTATGGGTTTTTTGACAATGGCCGATATGCCGATGTTCGCGGTGGGTTTTATCACCGCTTTCATTGTGGCGCTGATCGCTATTAAAACGTTCCTGCAGCTAATTAAACGCATCTCCTTTATTCCGTTCGCCATCTATCGTTTCATCGTGGCGGCGGCGGTGTATGTCGTTTTTCTGTAAACGTCAGGCCTGCCCTCAGCCCGCAGGCTGCGGGCAGGCCCGTGCTTTCCATTGCGCTACGGCATGAATACGCCGACGCGTCATTTCTTCACGAATCTCTGCGCCTTTAAACCCTGCGCTCACCACCTCTTTTGTACAAACGCTCTGCGCTGCGCGCCACGCCTCACGCAGCAGTCTTCCCTGGGGATAATCGCTGGCCTCAAAGCCGGTACGCCCGCGCGCGTCGGCCTCGCTGGTTAAGGCCATTTGCTCCACGCGTTGCGGTTTTCGCCATGCGTCGATGGCGTCAAAGAGTTTGACCAACGTTTTTGGTTGCAGGATGGGCAAGGTGTGAATCAGGTCATGATATTCCGCGACCAGCTTTGCCAGATCGCGGATATCGTTAGGCACGCGCAGGCGCTGGCAAAGCTGTTCGACCTGTTTAACGCCCGCCGGGCCGTGGCCGTGGTGGCGCGGCCAAAAGCGCTTTGGCGTCAGCGCCTTGCCGAGGTCGTGCGTAAGCGCTGAGAAGCGTACATCCACCTGCGGGCTAAGCCGGGCCGCCATTGCCAGCGTCATCAGAGTATGTATCCCGGTGTCAATTTCAGGGTGCCATTTCTCGGGAGCAGGCACGCCGAACAGCGCATCCACTTCCGCAAACAGCACCGCCAGCGCGCTGCAGTCGCGCAGCACCTGGAAAAAAACCTGTGGATTGCGTGAAGCCAGCGCGTTTTCTGTTTCTTTCCATACTCGCTCCGGCGTCAGGTGCGCGAGCTCGCCGCGCGCGGTCATGTCGCGCATCAGCGCCTGGGTTTCATCGGCAATGCGGAAGTTAAGATGAGCGTAGCGGGCAGCGAAGCGTGCCACGCGCAGCACGCGCAACGGATCCTCGCTAAAGGCGGGGGAAACGTGGCGCAGCAGACGCTTGTTAAGATCGGCGCGCCCGCCCCACGGATCGACGTAATTACCGTGACTGTCAAGAGCGATGGCGTTAATCGTCAGGTCCCGGCGCTGCAAATCCTGCTCCAGCGTGACGTCGGGATCTGCGTGGCACACAAAGCCGGTATAGCCGTGGCCGGATTTACGCTCGGTGCGCGCCAGCGCATATTCTTCACGGCTTTCGGGATGGAGAAACACGGGGAAATCCCGGCCCACCTGCTGGTAGCCTGCCTCGATCATCTCTTGCGGCGTGGCGCCTACCACAACCCAGTCTTTATCTTTAACCGGCAGCCCTAACAACCCGTCTCTGACTGCGCCGCCGACCAGATAAATCTTCACCCTGCAATTCTCCTCAGGCTGTGTGCGATTAAACAGAAAATATACGTAAGTGTAGGGAAAAAGGCTAAGGAAAGGCGCAGGCGACGCGCTGCCGCCTGGCTTATGCTATTAATTCATCCAGCGATCGGAACGCTTACGGCTTGGCAGCATATAAGGCAACAGCAGGCCTAACAGCAGGCCAACGCCTGCCACGCCGCCGCCGTACATAAACCACTGCATAATGATATTGCGCTGTTTGTCATCAAGCTGAATGTTGGCGGCGTTGACCTTTTTCTGCGCCACGACCAGTTGGTTTTTCAACTGCTGATTTTCCTGCTTCAGCCCGTTGATTACGCTGTCGCTTTCAGCCACTTTTTTCTGCATTTCAGCGGTACGCTGGTTCCAGGTATTATCAATATTGTTAAGCCGGTCGGTCAGCGTTTTCACCTGGTTTTCCAGATCCGGCACGCGGGTGCGCAGGCTGGGTTTGTTTTTCAGAGAGTCAAGCTGTATCCAGGCGATGCGGCCGTTGCCGTCCCGCACCTGGCCGTATTTGCCGTTGCTCTGAAGTAAAACGACCTCCTCACCGGCATTAACGGTGCCGACCAGACGATAATTGTCGCCCGGTCCGCTGCGTACCCAGGTGGTCAGCTCATCAGAAACGTAACGTTTTTCTTCCGCGTGAGAGACGGCGCAAACGCTGAGGGAAAGTAAAGCAAGGCTAATCAGGCGTAATTTCTGCATTAGGGTGTCGTTGTTGTCATCATTAAGCGTGGAACGTAATAGTGAAACCAGTCTGACGAGCTGACCTGTAAACCTGAATGAGAATTGTCCAGGTGTCGTCTTAACCCTGCTGGCTGCACTGCTTCAGGTTTTAAGCTCGTCAAATTGCGCAGGCCGTGGCAATTTGACGCAAAATACTATCTACTGACAAATATTCGTTTCGTAAGTTCGCGGTATTTTTAACAGTCCGCTCTATAACGGTAAATAAGTAAAACATGTCTCAGGAAATCGAACTTAAATTTCTCGTTCATCCCGACGTCACTGACGCGCTGCGCGCTGCGCTCAATGCGCTGCCCGGCGATCATACCACCCCACGCAAGCTCCTCAACATCTATTATGAAACGCCGGATATGCTGTTGCGCCGACATGATATGGGGTTGCGTATTCGCGGCGTCGATGGTTGCTACGAAATGACAATGAAAACGGCGGGTCGCACCGTTGGCGGGCTGCACCAGCGCCCGGAGTATAACGTGGCGTTAACTGAGCCCCGGCTGGCGCTTTCGCGATTTCCACAGGAAATGTGGCCGGAAGGGCTGGACGCGCAGACGCTTGAGCCGCAGTTGTCACCGCTGTTTCACACCGATTTTGAAAGAGAAAAGTGGGTGGTTGCTTACGGCAAAAGCCGTATTGAAATTGCACTTGATATGGGCGAAATTCGGGGAGGCGAGAGCCGTGAACCGCTGAGCGAGCTGGAGCTTGAGCTGCTTGACGGACGTGTGGAAGATATTCTGGCGCTGGCGCGCGAGCATTTGCTGCGCGACGGGCTGCGTCAGGGCGGTTTAAGTAAGGCGGCGCGCGGCTACAATCTGGCGCGCGGCAATGCGCCGGGCGAATGCAAAGCGCTGTCGGTGCTGGAACTGGCGCCAAAAGCTACGCTGGAACAGGGGTTAAGCGGCGCGCTGGCGCAGGCGCTGGCGCACTGGCAGTATCATGAAGAACTGTTGGCCCGCGGCGTGCCCGGCGCGCAAAAACAGGTAGCGCACGCCGTTGCGCTGGCGCGTCATATACTGGCGCTTTTTGGTGTCGTCGTGCCGAGAAAAGCGAGCGCTCGCTTACGCGAACAACTGAGCCAGTTCTCTGACGCGTTGGACGCTGAAACAGATACGGACGCGCTGGCGTGGCGCGTTGTCTGCGGTAGCGCAAAGCTAACGCTTATCGACTGGCTGGTAACCTGCGGCTGGCAACCGTTCCTCAGCGAGGCCGCGCGCAGCAAAATGCAGGGTTCGTTCAAGCGCTTTGCCGATACGCACCTCTCCCGTGTGGCGGCGGAGCTGAAAGCCGCTTTTCGCCAGCCGCTGGCCGGGCGCGATATTGATCAACTGCCGCGTCTTGAACGTGCGCTGCATTGTGCTTACGTGTTGGCCGGCTTTTATCCGCATGATGCCAGGCAGCCGTGGATTGAGGGCTGGCAGGCGCTGGCGCGCGCTATTGATGGCAATCTGGTTTATCAGATTGAGCCTTTACGTAAGCAGGCGCTCAGCGTTGCGCCTTTCTGGCGCCACAGCGGGCAATAATAAACTGACAAGGATGACGCTATGATGCCGCTTTCTCCCCTTTTACAGCAGCAATGGCAGGCCGTTTCAGCACGCCTGCCATTGCTGCTCAGGCCGTCGGATATCAGCGATGAGGCGCGCGCAGCGCTGGTTTTTAGCGATTTTATCTGCGATAGCATAATAATGGAGCCGGGCTGGCTAAAGGAATTGCAGCGCACGCCGCCGCAGCCGCAGGAGTGGCGGGAGTATCATCAATGGCTGGCGCAGGAGCTTGACGGCGTGGGGGACGAGGCGACGTTAATGTTGGCGCTGCGTCGTTTCCGGCGTCGTATTATGGTGCGTATTGCCTGGAGTCAGGCGCTGAGGCTGGCTGATACGGAACAAACGCTGCAACAGTTGAGCGTACTGGCGCAAACGCTTATCGTCGCCGCCCGCGACTGGCTGTGGGCCGCCTGCTGTCGGGAATGGGGAACGCCGACGAACGCGCAGGGCGAGCCGCAGCCGCTGCTTATTCTGGGCATGGGCAAGCTCGGCGGCGGCGAACTGAATTTTTCATCGGATATCGATTTGATTTTCGCCTGGCCGGAAAACGGGGTCACGCAGGGGGGGCGGCGCGAGCTGGATAACGCGCAATTTTTCACCCGCCTTGGTCAGCGGCTGATAAAAGTAATCGATAAGCCCACCCGGGAAGGTTTTGTCTACCGGGTCGATATGCGTTTACGGCCCTTTGGCGACAGCGGCCCGCTGGTGCTGAGCTATGCGGCGTTGGAGGAGTATTACCAGGAGCAGGGGCGCGACTGGGAGCGCTATGCGATGGTGAAGGCGCGCATTTTGGGCGAGGACGATAAGTGGGCGCAGGCGCTGCGCGCTATGCTGCGTCCGTTTGTGTTCCGCCGTTATATCGACTTCAGCGTTATCCAGTCTTTGCGCAATATGAAAGGGATGATCGCGCGTGAAGTCAGGCGACGCGGCCTGACCGATAATATTAAGCTGGGCGCCGGCGGCATCCGTGAAATTGAATTTATTGTGCAGGTATTTCAGCTTATTCGCGGCGGCCGCGAGCCGCAGTTGCAGGGGCGCGCGCTATTGCCGACGCTGGAGGCCATTGACCGGCTGCGTCTGCTGCCCACGGGCGAAGCCGCGCGCCTGCGTGATGCTTACCTCTATTTGCGGCGGCTGGAAAACCTTCTGCAAAGCATCAACGATGAGCAAACCCAAACGCTGCCGGGCGATGAACTCAACCGCGCGCGGCTGGCCTGGGGAATGGGCGCGCCAGACTGGGATGCGCTAAGCGAACAGTTGCATGACCATATGGAACGGGTACGCCAGATATTTAATGATCTTATTGGCGATGATAGCGAGCAGAGCGAGGATCCGGCTGCGCCGGAGATCTGGCGTGAACTTTGGCTGGATGCGCCGGATGTGGATGCCGCGGCGCCAGCGTTGCGCCACCTGGCAGAGGACGACAGGCAAAAAATTATTGCGCAAGTTACCGATTTTCGGCGTGATATCGACCGTCGCGCTATTGGCCCGCGCGGGCGCCAGGTGCTCGATCAACTGATGCCGGCGCTGCTTAACGCCGTGTGCGCCCGTCAGGATGCGCCGCTGCCGCTGGCGCGTATTATGCCGCTGCTGTTGGGCATTGTGACGCGCACGACGTATCTTGAATTACTGGTGGAGTATCCGGCCGCGCTACAGCATCTGGTTCGCCTGTGCGCCGCCTCGCCGATGGTGGCAAGCCAGCTTGCGCATTACCCGTTACTGCTCGACGAGCTGCTCGATCCCGGCACGCTTTACCAACCTCCCGCGCCAGGCGCCTGGCATGATGAACTGCGCCAGTATCTGCTGCGCGTACCGGAAGAAGATGAAGAGCAACAGCTTGAGGCGTTGCGTCAGTTTAAACAGGCGCAGTTGCTGCGCGTGGCGGCCGCTGATATCGCCGGTACGCTGCCGGTAATGAAAGTGAGCGATAATCTTACCTGGCTTGCGGAGGCGATAATCGACGCAGTTGTGCAACAGGCGTGGCGGCAAATGGCCGCGCGCTATGGCCAGCCTCGCCACCTGCGCGAGCAGGGAAGACGCGGTTTTGCGGTGGTGGGATACGGCAAGCTGGGCGGCTGGGAGCTGGGCTACAGCTCCGATCTTGATCTGGTGTTTTTGCACGACTGCCCGGCGGATGTGATGACCGACGGCGAGCGGGAAATCGACGGACGTCAGTTTTACCTGCGGCTGGCCCAGCGCATTATGCACCTGTTCAGCACGCGCACTTCGTCCGGCATTCTTTATGAAGTGGATGCGCGCCTGCGCCCGTCTGGCGCTGCCGGGATGTTGGTGACCACCGCCGATGCTTTTGCGCAGTACCAGCAAAATGAAGCCTGGACATGGGAGCATCAGGCGCTGGTGCGCGCCCGCGTGGTTTACGGCGACCCGGCGCTTTGCGCGCGCTTTAACGCCGTGCGTAAGCAAATCCTCACTACCGAGCGCAATGGCGACACGCTGCGCGTTGAGGTCCGGGAGATGCGCGAAAAGATGCGCGAACATCTGGGTAATAAGCAGCGCGATCGTTTCGATATCAAAGCTGATGAAGGCGGGATCACCGATATTGAGTTTATCGCGCAGTATCTGGTTTTGCGCTACGCGCATAAGGCGCCGGGGCTGACCTGCTGGTCAGACAACGTGCGTATTCTCGAACTGCTGGCGCAAAACGGGATTATGGACGACAACGAGGCACGCGCGCTAACCCAGGCTTACGTGACGTTACGCAATGAGTTGCACCGGCGGGCGTTGCAGGAATTGCCGGGGAATACGGACATTTCAGCCTTCAGCGCCGAGCGCCGCCTGGTGCGCCGCAGTTGGCAAACGTGGCTGGGGGCGCAGCCGGGCGCGTAATTATGCTATTATCGCGCGCAAATTTTAGTTCTCTGTGGAGAGTCAGGAATGAAAGTAACGCTGCCCGAATTTAAGCGTGCCGGCGTCATGGTCGTTGGGGATGTGATGCTGGATCGTTACTGGTACGGTCCGACCAGCCGCATCTCCCCGGAAGCCCCCGTGCCGGTTGTGAAAGTCGACACTATCGAAGAGCGCCCTGGCGGTGCGGCCAACGTGGCGATGAATATCGCCTCTCTTGGGGCTTCCTCGCGTCTGGTAGGCCTGACGGGCATTGATGATGCGGCGCGCGCGCTAAGCCAGGCGCTTGCGAACGTAAACGTGCGCTGCGACTTTGTTACTATCGCGACCCATCCGACGATTACCAAGCTGCGCGTGCTGTCGCGCAATCAGCAGTTGATTCGCCTGGATTTTGAAGAAGGTTTTGAAGGCGTGGATCCGCAGCCGCTGCACGAGCGTATAAGCCAGGCGCTGGGGCATATCGGCGCGCTGGTGTTGTCTGATTACGCCAAAGGCGCGCTAAGTAGCGTACAGCAGATGATACAACTGGCGCGCGCGGCTAACGTACCTGTGCTTATTGACCCGAAAGGCGTGGATTTTGAGCGCTATCGCGGCGCAACGCTGCTAACGCCGAATCTGTCGGAATTTGAAGCCGTGGCGGGAAAATGCCGAAGCGAGGATGACCTTGTGGCGCGCGGCATGAAAATTATCGCCGATTACGAGCTTGCCGCGCTGCTGGTGACGCGCTCGGAGCAGGGCATGACGCTGCTCCAGCCGGGTAAAGCGCCGCTGCATCTGCCGACGCAGGCGCAGGAGGTTTATGATGTCACCGGCGCAGGCGACACCGTGATTGGCGTCCTGGCGGCAACGCTGGCGGCCGGTAATTCACTGGAAGAAGCCTGCTATTTTGCGAACGCTGCGGCGGGCGTGGTGGTAGGCAAACTGGGCACCTCCACGGTTTCGCCCGTTGAGCTGGAAAACGCAGTGCGCGGGCGTGCCGATACCGGCTTTGGCGTGATGAGCGAATCGGCGCTAAAAAACGCGGTTGCCGCTGCCCGCAAGCGCGGTGAAAAAGTGGTCATGACCAACGGCGTGTTTGATATTCTGCACGCAGGCCACGTCTCCTATCTTGCCAACGCCCGCAGGCTGGGCGACCGTTTGATTGTGGCGGTCAATAGCGATGCCTCCACCCGCAGGCTTAAAGGAGAGACCCGCCCGGTTAACCCGCAGGAGCAGCGCATGATTGTGTTGGGGGCGCTGGAAGCTGTGGATTGGGTGGTATCGTTTGACGAAGATACCCCCCAGCGCCTGATTGGCGAAATCCTGCCGGACCTGCTGGTAAAAGGCGGTGACTACAAACCGGAAGATATTGCGGGCAGTAAAGAGGTGTGGGCCAACGGCGGCGAAGTGAGGGTTCTTAATTTTGAGGACGGTTGTTCAACAACCAATATCATCAATAAAATCCTCAAAGACAGCTAGCCTGCGTTTTTCGATACAAGCGCAAGTGAAAACGCCCCCAAGGAGCGCCCCTGCGTTGAAAAAACCGCACGCGGGGCGTTATTTAGCGAGGGGGGCTTTGTCGTCAGGAGCCCACGTTGTCGCTTTTGGCCGGAGGCGGGATTTCATCCGCCGGGGCCGGCGCGCCAGGCGCGGGGCGGTTTTCCAGCTCGGCAAGCCGCTGTTCCAGCGCGTTGAGTTTTTCCCGCGTGCGCAGCAGAACCTGAGTCTGGATATCAAACTCTTCGCGGCTAACCAGATCGAGGCGCCCTAACTGCGCCTGCAAAATCTGACGCGTCTTTTTCTCCACGTCTTCCCCGAATTCGCGTAGCCCTTTTGGCATCGATTCATGGATCTGACGGGCAATCTGTTCAATTTTCTTCGGGTCAATCATGATGGTTCCCTGTGATCGGACGATGATTTTTCAATTGTAATCGCTGATGTGCAGGGGATAAACCAAAAAACCGCATTCCCCGTTGATGAGTACAATATGCCGTTTTCAGCGCCGCCGGCAGCGGGCGGGCTTATGCGCGAAACAGCGTTGCCGGAAAAAGTAAATGGCGTTATAGTGATGACGCTTATTCTCAGGGCGGGGCGTAATTCCCCACCGGCGGTAAATCAGCACAGGCTGAAAGCCCGCGAGCGCTCCGGTAGTTGATGCCGGAGGACAGCAGATCCGGTGAGATTCCGGGGCCGACGGTTATAGTCCGGATGGGAGAGGATAACGAGTCATGTCGGGCGCTTGCGTCCCGCACGTTATTGTTATAGCCGTTTACGGCATCCCCCTAAGACCGCCCTGATTCTGGTAATCCATAATTGTTACGAGGTTAACTTACCATGAATCAGACGCTACTTTCTGCATTTGGCACTTCTTCTGAACGCGTTGAACATGCTCTGGCCGCGCTGCGCGCGGGCCGTGGCGTGATGGTGCTTGACGATGAAGATCGTGAAAACGAAGGCGATATGATTTTCGCCGCCGAAAACATGACCGTTGAGCAAATGGCGCTGACTATCCGACACGGTAGCGGCATTGTTTGCCTGTGCATCACCGAAGAAAGACGCAAACAGCTCGATTTGCCAATGATGGTAGACAACAATACCAGCGCCTACGGTACCGGTTTTACGGTAACGATTGAGGCGGCAAAAGGCGTAACGACAGGCGTTTCTGCCGCCGATCGCCTGACGACCGTGCGTGCAGCGATTGCCGACGGCGCGCTGCCGATCGATCTGAATCGTCCAGGCCACGTTTTCCCGCTACGCGCCCGTGAAGGCGGGGTATTAACCCGCGGCGGCCATACGGAGGCAACCATTGATTTGGTCACGCTGGCAGGGTTTAAACCGGCCGGCGTGCTGTGCGAATTAACCAACGACGATGGTACAATGGCGCGTGCGCCGGAATGTATCGCGTTTGCGCGCGAGCACGGCATGGCGGTTGTCACTATTGAAGATCTGGTGGCGTATCGCCAGACGCACGAGCGCAAGGCCAGCTAAGCATGAACAGGGGCGGAGCGTTTTTCCGGTAACGAAAAACCGGTATCGCCGCAATGCCTTTCGGTTCATATTCAAAGGATGTTCCGTTTACTTTGCGTTAAGCGGAAAAAACGGGGCTTTCAGTATCGTTAAACGGGTAAGGCGCGCCTGCCTTCCCGTCTTGCGGTTTTGCCGGCAAACCGCCGTCCTCTTAACGATGCGCTCACCGTCCGGGCTGCGCCTGGCCCATCGTCTTCTTATGTGTTTCCGGCCTGCCTGCGGGTTGTCGCTTTTAACCGCCTCTGGTGCTGATTTAACGGGTATGCGCTTTCTGGCTGTAAGTCATTGCGGTTTAACGGCCCTGGCGTTATTTTTGAGCATAAATTTATCTTACAGTTCATAAAACGCCTGCGTGACCGGCGCTACGTTTTCACCCTGCCAGGAAAAAATTAGCCGATACCGCTGCTTTGCAGAAGCGTCAGGCTCAGGCCCATCGCCGCCATGCCGCACAGTACGCCGTAGCTTGGATTGCTGTTCGGGTCGATCTCTTTTGCCAGCGGCATCAGCTCGTCCACCGACAGTGCGACCATAATGCCCGCCACGGCCGCCATTACGGCAGCCATAACCACCGGCGACACCATGCTGCCGAGAATAAACCACGCGAGCAGTCCGCCGAGAATTTCCGCAAAACCGGAGATGCCCGCCCAGAAAACGGCTTTACGCCTGGAGTGGGTTGCGGCGTAAAGCGGGCCGGCTACCGCCAGCCCTTCGGGAATATTGTGTAGCGCCACGGCAAGCGCAATCCCGATCCCTAAATCTATATCGCTGCTGGCGGTAACGAATGTGGCGATCCCCTCGGGAAAATTGTGAAGACTGATGCCGAGCGTAAGTAATATCGCCGTGCGGCGCAGATTGCGCGTTTTAATGGTGCCGTCAGTAAGGTCCTGCGGATGGGCGTGGGGCAGGAGGCGATCGAGAGCAAAATAGCCCAGTAAACCGAGCATGAACATGCCGTACCCTAATACCGGCGATATTCCCGGCGTATGGAGAGCGGCGGGCAGCATTTCCATTAAAGAAATTAACAGCATAATGCCTGCGGCGAAACCGAGCGAAAATGCCAGCATGCGGTTGGTGGGCCGCTGGCCAAGCACGCCAAGGAAAGCGCCGATAAACGTGGCGCTGCCTGCTACCAGGGTCAGGAGCAGAGGTACTGACATCGGTGACTCCATAAATGATAATTATTCTCATTAATATAAGTAGGCACACGAAAAAAAGCGATATGCGACGTGAGGTTTTACACAATGATTACAATTAAATTTTCCGGCTCTCTCCATAAACAGGATTTGCCTGCGTCCGTCGGGAAAAAGCGTTAAGGAAGTAATGATGTTTGATAAGCCAGGCTAACCGTTATGAACGCCCGCCTTTTACCCGCGTTAATTCTGGGCCATGAAAACCCAATCAATGAACCAATATACCCGCACGTGGCGGCGTTTGGGAGAGGCGTTGGCGCGCCCGGAAGGCAATACGCAATGACTGCACGCGCAGCGCTGGTCCGTCTGCGTGATAAGGGAGAGGCTGCTAACGGCCAGCGGCGGCCCCCCCGCTTAAACTTACGCGGCCAGCATTACGCGTTATTGTCGCCCTTGCCGGCTCCCCCCTGGTTATTCAACAAAGATGTGGGGATAGAAACGGGACAGATCCTGAGTGATCAATTCGCGATCTTCACGCAGGCCGATACCGGCTGGCCGATCGTTGATAAGCCAACTGCCAATCAGCGTATAGCTGTCGCCAAATTTCGGCAGGGGGTGAAATTGCTGAATAATAGCGCCTTCTTCGCCGTAAGGGCCATCTACCCGCGCAATTTCCTGCCCGTCTTTAACAATATGGATATTTGCCCCCTCGCGGGAGAAAAGGGGTTTTACCACATAGCTGTCCAGCGTTGGGTGCGCTTCGTCGGCAAACCAGGCCGGTAGCAGGTTGGGGTGATCGGGGAACATCTCCCACAGCATGGGCAGCAGCGCCTTATTTGACAGAATGCTTTTCCAGGCCGGTTCCAGCCAGCGAATGCCGGCGTCTTCGAGCTTAGTGGAGAACATTTCACGCAGCATAAACTCCCACGGGTAGAGTTTGAACAGGTTGCTGATAACCTGATCCTGCATATCGGTGAACTGCCCCTTTTCTCCCAGACCAATATCTTCGATAAACAAAAACTCGGTGGCGACGCCCGCTTCGGCGGCGCAGTCCTGCAAATACTGAACGGTACCGCGATCTTCAACGGTATCGCGGCAGCAGGCAAAGTGCAGCAGGCCAAAGCCGTGCTTCTCCCGCAGCTCAGCGAAGCGCGCTATCACTTGCTCCTGAATGCTGTTGAACTGATCGCAGCCCACGGGCAACTGGCCGGCGTTAAGCCTATCTTCCAGCCATATCCACTGGAAGAAGGCCGCTTCATACAGTGAGGTGGGCGTATCGGCGTTGTTTTCGAGGAGCTTAGGTTCGCCTGTGCCGTCCCACGCCAGATCCAGACGCGAATAAAGCGACGGCTGGCGCGTGCGCCAGGAGTGACGCACGAATTCGCGGGTGTGTACAGGAATGCGAAAACGATCCATCAGCGTATCGCTTTCAACGACTTTTTCCACCACCTGAAGACACATCTGATGCAGCCCGGCGGTAACCTCCTCAAGCTTTTCAACCTGCGTCAGGGTGAGCTTGTAATAGGCGTCTTCACACCAGTACGGCTCGCCGTACAGGGTATGAAAATTGAATCCATATTCTGCCGCCTTTTCACGCCAGTCGGGGCGCTCAGGAATGGCGATTCTTTCCATTCGTTAACCGCCCATTGTGTGAGAGCGGGTAGCGTTGCCGGCCGCGCTGCGCTGCATCGTGGCCTGCCTTGCGACGGTTTCTCCGAAGCCGCCGCGCGTAATGGTGGTTGTGGTCGCCGGTTTCGGCGCCATAGCGGTTTTCGGCACCGTCATTGTGCGGCCAGGCTGAGCGGCGCCGTAACTTTTGCCGGCGGCGTCAGAATATTTACCATAGGCGGGGCTTGCCGGGTTTTTTGAACTGAACAGCGGCTGCTGGGCGTAACCGCCGCTCATCATGCGGCCCATCATGTAACCGGCCATCAGCGGCATCCAGAAGCTGCCGCTGGATTGAGCCTGCGCCTGGTTTTCGCCGCCGGCCAGGCCCGCCTGCGCCGGGGCCTGCTGGCACTGGCCTTCGCCAAATTCCGCCACACAGTCTTCACGCGTGGCATATTTCGGCGCGGTGCGCTCGGCTTCTTTCTTTGCATTATTCCATGCCGTAGTACACTCGGCGGCTTTGCCCGGATTGGCCTGCGAGCAGTCATCAGCATTCTGGTATAGCGATACTGTTTCATCGCTCTGTTCACAGCCGGAAAGCATAAATACGGCGGTAACCGCCAGTGCGACCGGCGTTAAATGGCGTGCGCCCCAGCTTTTGCGGAACGAAGCGTGATTGATTGTTTTTGTCCGTTTCATTCTGTCTTCCTGAAATCCCGGAGGTAATGCCTGATAGTGATGCTAAGAATAGGGGATGAATGGTTGAATTTAAAGCGAAACGATAGAACGGGAAGGCGATCTTTACGTTGTCTTACGCAGGAGGCGCGGCGCGCCTCCTGGTAAATATTACTGGCGGAACGGGTTGCCGCCAGCGCTGGCAGGCGCGATCGCCGTCTGGTCGCTGGCCGTTGGCGCCGGGCCGTCAGGCACATAGACATTCGATACGCTGTATCCGTTAACCGCGGCGTTCTGCTGTGGGTTTTCTGGCGCGACTGCGCTCGCGGAGGTAGAAACCGGCTTGCCAAGCGAGGCGTTTAGCTGCGCCAGATCCTGTTCATTCAGCGTGCCGATGGCATACTTAATGTTTAACTGATTAATCAGGTAGTTGTAGCGTGCGTTGGAAAGTTGCTGGCGGGCGTTGTACAGCGCCGATGTCGCGTCCAGCACATCGACAATGGTGCGGGTGCCGACCGAGTAACCGGCTTCCATGGCGTCCAGTGAACTTTGATAAGAGACAACGGATTGCTCGTAAGCTTTGATGTTGCTCAGCGAGGCATTGACGTTGTTCCAGGAAGAACGCACGGTTTGCACCATGCTGCGGTGCGCGCTCTCAAGCTGTTCGCTCGCGCCCACGTATGCGTACTGCGCCTGCTTAACTTTAGAATTTACTGCGCCGCCGCTGTAAATGGGCAACGACAGGTTCAGGCCAATGGTGTTTTGGCCTGTATGCGAGTTGCCCGCCATTGCCTGCTCTCTGTTGGTGTAGTCGCGATCGGAGATACCGGTGGAGGCGTTAAGGCCAAGCGTCGGGAGGTGCCCTGTTTCTGCATAGCGAATCTGTTCGCGCGCCAGGTCCTGGCTCAGGCGCGCCTGTAACAGCGCCAGGTTACGCTTCTCGCCTTCCTTGAGCAGCGCATTCACCTGCTCGGGTTTGCCTGGCTTAAAGTTGTTGATGTTCAGCGAGGCCAGTTGCGGATAGAACATGCCGCTGACCTGACGCAGTTCTTCAAGGGCATTATCCAGATCGTTACGGGCGGAGACTTCGTTAGCCAGCACGCTGTCATAAGACGCGCGGGCGTTTTGTATGTCGGTAATGGCGACCAGACCTACGTTAAAGCGCTGGGTTGTCTGATCCAGTTGGCGATAGATTGCCTGCTTTTGAGCTTCAATATAGGAAAGGCTGTCAATCGCGCTCAACACTTTGAAGTAGGCCGTCGCTGTGTTCAGTATCAGCGTTTGCTGATCGGCCTGGTAAGTGACATCCTGCACGCCTGCGGTTTTTTCCTGCAGAGTAAGCGCGCGCCACTTTGACATATCAAAAATTGTCTGGGTCAGGGCGAGCGAAGCGCTGGTGCTGTTGTAATCAATGCCGTTGGCATCACGGTATCCGCTATTGTAGCTGTAATCTGCCGCCAGCCCTAACTGCGGCAGCAGGGGGCTGCGGGCTTCGTTAATTTTTTCAAATGCGACATCGCGGTCAGCGGCCGATTTACGTAAATCCGGGTTGCTCTGACGCGCCTGTTGATAAACCTGCAGCAGGTTTTCAGCCTGGCTCATGGCGCTGAACCCAGAGAGACTCAGGCCGATTAAAACTGGGAGCAGTTTCTTCATTTGCTTTCCTTGTTGTGAAGCTTAATTTTATTTAGCGCCGATACTTAATCGAAAAATGATCGCTAATTTTAGCAGAGTTGGCCCGGCGTCAGGCTTGGCGTAACGTGCCATCGCTGCACAATTTTTATTAATCTACCACACGGCTAATGAAACGATAGCCAAATGGCTTAAAATCCGTCATTCCAGGCGCACCAGGAGCGAACAACAGAATGGATAAAATGAACGAACAGGGCGTTACTTTTACAAAAAATGATGTTGAAATTATTGCACGGGATACGCTTTATAGCGGCTTTTTTTCGCTGGTGCGTTACCGCTTTCGGCATCGTCTTTTTAACGGTGGAATGAGCGATGTCGTACAGCGCGAAATTTTTGAGCGCGGCCATGCGGTCGTGCTGCTACCCTATGACCCGGCGCGTGACGAGGTCGTGCTGGTTGAGCAGATTCGGATTGCTGCTTTTGATACCAGCTCAAGCCCGTGGCTACTGGAGCTGGTGGCGGGCATGATAGAACCTGGCGAAACCCATGAGGAGGTTGCGCGACGCGAGGCGCAGGAAGAGGCCGGACTGACGGTAAAACGCGTTCGCCCGATTATAAACTATCTGGCAAGCCCCGGCGGCACCAGTGAACGTCTAATCGTGATGGCGGGCGAGGTTGATGCGCGCAGCGCGCAGGGCATCCACGGTATTGCGGCAGAACACGAGGATATTCGCGTACGCGTGGTAAGCAGAAAACAGGCTTATCGCTGGGTAGAGGAGGGGATAATTGATAATGCGGCCTCCGTTATTGCCCTGCAATGGCTACAGTTGCATTATGAAACGTTACGAAAAGAGTGGTATGTCTGATGTTAAAGCGCTATACGCCTGATTTTCCGGAAATGATGCGTCTGTGCGAAACCAATTTCGCGCAGTTGCGTCGCCTGCTGCCGCGCGATAATGAACCCGGCGCGGCGATTAGCTATCAGGTTAACGGCGCACGGTATTGCCTGACGGTGCGGGAATCGACCCGTTACACCACGCTTGTGGAAATTAAACAGACCTGGCCGCGCATCGCTTACTGGAGCCTGCCGTCAATGACTGTACGGCTTTACCACGATGCAATGGTGGCGGAAGTGTGTTCGAGTCAGCAGATCTCTCGTTTTAAAGCGCGTTATGATTATCCGAATAAAAAGTTGCATCAACGCGACGAAAAGCATCAAATTAACCAGTTTCTTGCTGATTGGTTGCGCTACTGTTTAGCGCATGGAGCGATGGCGGTTCCGGTTTGTTAGCGTCGTTGAAACCTAAGGACACCATTTGGAAAGCCTGTTAAATCTCCCTGTGGCCGGTGGGGCCAGGGTGAGGATTTTACAAATTACTGATACCCACCTGTTCGCAGATAAGAATGGCACGCTGCTTGGCATCAATACCTGGGAAAGCTACCAGGCTGTGATGGCGGCCATTCGCGCGCAGCAGCGCCCCTGCGACTTGCTTGTAGCGACCGGCGATCTCGCTCAGGATCAAAGCGCTATGGCTTATCAGCACTTCGTTGAAGGCGTCGCGGATTTTCCCGCGCCTTGCGTTTGGCTGCCCGGCAATCATGATTTCCAACCGGTTATGTACAGCGCGTTTCAGGCGGCGGGCGTTTCTTCGGCAAGAGTGGTTTATGCTGGCGACGCCTGGCAAGTCGTTCTGCTCGACAGTCAGGTGTTTGGCGTCCCCCACGGCGAACTGAGCGAATACCAGCTTGAGTGGCTGGAAAAAACGCTGGCGCTGGCGCCGCAGCGTTATACTTTACTGCTGCTTCATCACCATCCGTTACCCGCAGGCTGTAGCTGGCTCGATCAGCACAGTTTGCGTAATGCAGGCGAGTTTGACGCGCTGCTGCGCAACTGGCCGCAGGTGACAACGCTGCTCTGCGGCCATATTCATCAGGAAATGGATGCGGACTGGAACGGTCGCCGCCTGCTGGCGACGCCCTCTACCTGTATTCAGTTTAAACCCCACTGCGCCAACTTCACCCTTGACACCATCGCTCCCGGGTGGCGCTGGCTGGAGCTTGGCGCCGATGGCTCACTGACCACCGAGGTCTGCCGCCTTGAAAGCGCGGCATTTTGCCCCGATACGGCTTCAGAAGGATACTGATGTCAACACTGCTTTATCTCCACGGCTTTAATAGCTCGCCGCAGTCGGCCAAAGCTACCCGTCTGCAGCGCTGGATGGCGCAGCATCACCCGCAAACGGAAATGCTAATCCCGCAGTTGCCGCCCTATCCGGCAGACGCCGCCGGGTTGCTGGAAACACTGGTATTCGAGCGCGGCGGCGAGCAGTTGGGCGTGATAGGCTCTTCGCTGGGGGGGTACTACGCCACATGGCTTTCACAGTGTTTTATGCTGCCTGCTGTGGTCGTCAACCCTGCGGTTAGGCCGTTTGAACTGCTGATCGATTTTTTGGGTCATAATGAGAATCCGTGGACGGGTCAGGAATATGTGCTAGAGTCACGCCATATTTACGATCTCAAAGTGATGCAGATTGAACCGCTGGAATCGCCGGATCTTATCTGGCTGCTGCAACAGACCGGCGATGAGGTGCTGGATTATCGCCAGGCGGTGGCCTGGTACGCCTCCTGTCGCCAGACTGTTGAAGAAGGCGGCAACCACGCATTTGCAGGCTTTGAACGCTATTTCGCACAGATTGTTGATTTTCTTGGCCTACGTTAAGCCGGGGAACAATACGGTTTCGCTATCTGAATAAAAAAACATGACGCAATCCTATAACGCAGATTCCATTGAGGTATTAACCGGGCTGGAACCGGTTCGCCGCCGCCCGGGCATGTATACCGATACCGCACGCCCTAACCATCTCGGCCAGGAAGTTATTGATAACAGCGTGGACGAAGCGCTGGCAGGACACGCAAAGCGCGTGGATGTTATCCTGCATGCCGATCAATCGCTGGAGGTTATCGACGACGGGCGCGGAATGCCGGTGGATATCCACCCCGAAGAGGGGGTCCCGGCGGTTGAACTTATCCTGTGTCGCCTCCATGCGGGCGGCAAGTTTTCCAGTAAAAATTATCAGTTCTCCGGCGGCCTGCACGGCGTGGGCATATCGGTAGTGAATGCCCTGTCGAAACGGGTGGAAGTTACCGTCAAGCGCGACGGGCAAATTTACCGCATCGCTTTTGAAAATGGCGAAAAAGTGCAGGAGCTTGAGGTTATCGGCACCTGCGGCAAGCGTAATACCGGCACCAGCGTGCATTTCTGGCCGGATGAATCCTTCTTTGATAGCCCGCGTTTTTCCGTTTCCCGCCTTACGCACCTGTTGAAAGCCAAAGCGGTGCTGTGTCCGGGCGTGGAAATTACGTTTAAAGACGACGTTAACAACGCCGGGCAGCGCTGGTGTTATCAGGATGGCTTGAAAGACTATCTGAACGAGGCGGTTAACGGCCTGCCGACGCTGCCGGAACAGCCGTTTATCGGCAATTTCTCCGGCGAGACGGAGACGGTGGACTGGGCGCTGCTCTGGTTGCCGGAAGGCGGCGAACTGCTGACGGAAAGCTACGTTAACCTTATTCCCACTATGCAGGGCGGTACGCACGTCAACGGCCTGCGTCAGGGGCTGCTGGACGCGATGCGTGAATTTTGCGAATTGCGCAATATTTTGCCGCGCGGGGTGAAGCTGACCGCAGACGATATCTGGGAACGCTGCGCCTATGTGCTCTCAGTGAAGATGCAGGACCCGCAGTTTGCCGGCCAGACAAAAGAACGCCTGTCATCGCGCCAGTGCGCGGCGTTTGTCTCCGGCGTAGTGAAAGACGCTTTTACGCTCTGGCTGAACCAGAATGTGCAGGCGGCTGAGCTGCTGGCGGAAATGGCGATTTCCAGCGCCCAGCGCCGTATGCGCGCGGCGAAGAAAGTTGTGCGTAAGAAACTCACCAGCGGCCCGGCGCTGCCCGGAAAACTGGCAGACTGCACCGCGCAGGATCTGAGCCGCACCGAGCTGTTTCTGGTGGAGGGCGATTCGGCGGGCGGATCGGCCAAACAGGCGCGCGATCGTGAATACCAGGCCATCATGCCGCTTAAGGGTAAAATCCTGAACACCTGGGAAGTCTCCTCGGATGAGGTGCTGGCGTCACAGGAAGTACACGATATTTCCGTGGCGATTGGCATCGATCCGGACAGCGACGATTTAAGCCAGCTACGCTACGGCAAAATCTGTATCCTCGCAGACGCCGACTCTGACGGCCTGCATATTGCTACGCTGTTGTGCGCGCTGTTTGTGCGCCACTTCCGGGCGCTGGTAAAAGGCGGCCACGTTTACGTCGCCATGCCGCCGCTTTATCGTATCGATCTTGGCAAAGAAGTCTATTACGCGCTCGATGAAGAGGAAAAAGCGGGCGTGCTGGAGCAGCTCAGGCGCAAGCGCGGTAAGCCGAACGTGCAGCGTTTTAAAGGTTTGGGCGAAATGAACCCGATTCAACTGCGTGAAACCACGCTTGATCCCAATACCCGCCGGCTGGTTCAGCTTACTATCAGCGATGAAGACGACGAGCGTACGCGCGCTATCATGGATATGCTGCTGGCGAAAAAACGTTCTGAAGATCGCCGTAACTGGCTGCAGGAAAAAGGCGATATGGCGGATATTGAGGCCTGATGCCGGTCAGTTAAGCCTGTTTGGGAATAACGATTCCGGTTAAGGCAAAAAACCTGACACGTTGAGGCCCGGTTCATTATGAGCGGGCCTTTTTTCTTTTTATTTGAATCAGTCTCCCTGTTCGCTTTTAACGCCTACAGGCTTACCGTGCGGGGCGGGCGTCTGCGAAAGACGGCGAACCGCAGGCGAAGGCAAGGTCAGACTACAGGGATGGCGGGCTGAGGCGAAACGAGGCAGCGCGGCGGGTCGAGCCTATGTAAGCCGGCGCGATGGTGGGCCGTTAACCACAAAGAGGGCAAAACCAGGTTTGCGCTCTTTGCCATCAAACAGATTAGCGCGGCCCTTGTCGCTTAGATGCCCGCCTCCAGAATACGGATACGGGTATCGAGAACGTGATCTTTTACTTCTTCAGCCCAGGCTTTCATGTGCGCAGTATTCAGGTGGGCCTGTAGATGCGCCACGCTGTCCCACTTTTCCACCATCGTTATGGCGTCCGGGAAAGAGGCCTGGAAAACAACCTGCGCGTTATGGTCTATCAGCGGCGCATAGCCGTGGCAACCGGCTTCCTGGAGTACGCTCGGCACGATTTTCGCAAACGCATCAAGCACCGCCTGGCGATGGTGCTGGCCCGGACGAGTACGAATATCGGCAATGACTGTCAGCATGTTTTTATTCCTGTTGTTTTTATCCGTGGTCAGGCAGGCTGCCGGCGCGCCGGCAGCCTGAGTGCGCCAGTGGGCAACACTGCTAACAGTTAAGCAAAAATCTCGCCCAGATGTTTACGATATTCTGCGATGTAGCGCGGAACATCGGGCAGTTTCATTACATCATTAACGATAAATGTCGGCAGGCTTTCCATGCCGAGAAACTGGTTAGCTTTATGGAACGGCAGATATACGCCATCCACGCCGACGCCGTGAAAAAACTGCTCACGATCGGTAAACGCTTCCACTGGCGCGTTCCAGGTCAGAGAAAGCATATAGCGGGTACCCTGCATCAGGCCGCCGGAGCCATATTTTTTTGAGGCGTCCGAGCGGCTACGTCCGTCGCTGGCGTACAGGGTGCCGTGACCTTCGGTAAACACGTCATCCATATATTTTTTCACGGTCCACGGCGCGCCCATCCACCAGCCCGGCATCTGCCAGATAACGGCATCGGCCCACTGGAATTTCGCCACTTCGGCCTGAATATCGTAGCCGTCGTCGACACGGGTGACCTGCACGTCGTGTCCGGCGTCGCGCAGGAAACTTTGCGCCACGTCGGACAGAGTATCGTTAAGCTGGCCGTTGGAGTGGGCGAATTTTTTAGCGCCATTAATAATCAGTATGTTGCTCATCATATAACCTTAAAGGGGTTAGCGTAGGAAGTGATTTTAGTGTGAACAGTATCACGTTTAAATGGCTGAAACAGGTAAAGACTTTTGCTTCTGGCGCAATAGTTACCTTCGCTGTGCGTGAAAGGGCCAGATACTGTATCATCTGGGGCAATATTGCCGTTTTGTCTGACGGCGCAGCCAGTCTGAGGATTTACGATTAATGAGCGATATGACTCATGATGGTACAGAGCGTCTTGCGCTGCACCAGTTTACGGAAAATGCTTATCTTAACTACTCCATGTACGTCATCATGGATCGCGCGCTGCCGTTTATCGGCGATGGTCTCAAACCGGTACAGCGCCGTATCGTCTATTCGATGTCAGAGCTTGGCCTGAACGCCAGCGCCAAATTTAAAAAATCGGCGCGCACCGTTGGCGACGTACTGGGTAAATATCACCCTCACGGCGACAGCGCCTGCTATGAAGCGATGGTGTTAATGGCCCAGCCGTTCTCCTATCGCTATCCGCTGGTGGACGGGCAGGGCAACTGGGGAGCGCCGGACGATCCTAAATCTTTTGCGGCGATGCGTTATACCGAATCACGGTTATCGAAATACGCAGAACTGCTGCTCAGCGAGCTGGGCCAGGGGACCGTAGATTTTGTCCCCAACTTTGACGGCACGCTAAGCGAGCCGAAGATGCTGCCCGCGCGGCTGCCGAATATTTTGCTCAATGGCACCACCGGCATCGCCGTTGGCATGGCGACCGATATCCCGCCGCATAACCTGAAAGAGGTGGCGCAGGCGGCCATCGCGCTCATTGAGCGCCCCCACACCACGCTGGAGGGTTTGCTGGAAATTGTACAGGGCCCGGACTACCCGACCGACGCGGAAATCATCACGCCGCGCGCCGATATTCGCAAGCTCTATCAGAACGGCCGTGGTTCAGTACGTATGCGCGCGGTGTGGAAAAAGGAAGATGGCGCGGTTGTTATCAGCGCCCTGCCGCATCAGGTTTCCGGCGCGCGCGTGCTGGAGCAAATCGCCAGCCAGATGCGCGCGAAAAAGCTGCCGATGGTGGACGATCTGCGCGACGAGTCCGACCATGAAAACCCGACCCGGCTGGTGATTGTGCCACGCTCTAACCGGGTGGATATGGACCAGGTAATGAACCACCTGTTCGCCACCACCGATCTGGAAAAGAGCTACCGCGTTAATCTTAACATGATAGGCCTCGACGGTAGGCCTGCGGTGAAAAACCTGCATGAGATCCTCAGCGAATGGCTGGTGTACCGCCGTGATACGGTGCGCCGCCGCCTGAACTACCGTCTCGAAAAAGTGCTTAAGCGCCTGCATATCCTTGAAGGTTTACTGGTTGCGTTCCTTAATATCGATGAAGTTATCCATATCATCCGCAGCGAAGATGAGCCAAAACCGGTGCTGATGTCGCGCTTTGCGCTGAGCGAAACCCAGGCCGAGGCCATACTCGAACTGAAGCTGCGTCATCTGGCAAAGCTTGAAGAGATGAAAATTCGCGGCGAGCAGGGCGAGCTGGAAAAAGAGCGGGACTGGCTGCAGGCTACGCTTGGTTCCGATCGCCGTATGAACACGCTGCTCAAAAAAGAGCTTCAGGCCGATGCCGATGCCTTCGGCGACGAACGTCGCTCGCCGCTGCGCGAGCGCGAAGAAGCGAAGGCGATGAACGAACATGACATGATGCCCTCAGAAGCGGTCACCATTGTACTCTCGCAGATGGGCTGGGTGCGCAGCGCCAAGGGGCATGATATTGATGCCGCGAGCCTGAACTATAAAGCGGGCGATAGCTTCCTTGCAGCGGCGAAGGGCAAGAGCAATCAGCCGGTAGTGTTTATTGATTCCACCGGGCGCAGCTACGCGCTCGATCCTATCACGCTGCCGTCTGCGCGGGGGCAGGGTGAACCGCTGACGGCGAAACTCACGCTACCGCCGGGCGCGACGATAGAGCGGATAATGATGGCCCCGGACGATCGTAAGCTGCTTATGGCCTCAGACGCCGGCTACGGTTTTATCTGCACCTTCAGCGATCTGGTGGCGCGCAACCGTGCGGGCAAAGCGCTGATAACCCTGCCGGCAAATGCGCGCGTGCTGCCGCCGCTGGAAATTTTTAGCGACGACGACATGCTGTTGGCTATCACGGCCGCAGGCCGGATGCTGATGTTCCCGGTGGGGGAACTGCCGCAGTTGTCTAAAGGGAAAGGCAACAAGATAATCTCTATTGCGTCTGCACAGGCCGCAGCGGGAACCGATAGACTCGCGTATCTGAATATTCTGCCGCCGCAAAGCGGCATCACTATTCACGTAGGCAAGCGCAAGCTGAAGCTGCGGCCTGAAGAGCTGCAAAAGGTGCGTACCGAGCGCGGCCGACGCGGCACGCTAATGCGCGGGTTGCAGCGCATCGACAGCGTTGAGGTGGATGCGCCGCGCCGCACGGGCGATGAAGACAGCGAAGCGTAACGCTGCGCGAGCGCGGCGGCGGGCGACGCAACCTTGCCCTGGCGCCGCAGACGCGTTTTTTCCAGCCAGATCCATTGTTTAAT
Source organism: Tenebrionibacter intestinalis (assembly GCF_016632365.1). Lineage (GTDB taxonomy): Bacteria > Pseudomonadota > Gammaproteobacteria > Enterobacterales > Enterobacteriaceae > Tenebrionibacter > Tenebrionibacter intestinalis. The sequence goes on from NZ_JAEPBH010000006.1 coordinate 57,622, forward strand.
CGTATCTGGCCCATAAAAATAGATGCCTGGGTATCCATCTTAATGGCTGTTATGGACAGGCCGATGGGCCGCTGTGTTTAACGCAAAAGCCGGTATACTGGTCAGCGGCTGCCGCTTCAGAGGTTGTTATGCTATTGATTGCTCGTGTTGTTATTGTTGTGCTGTATTGCATTTTGGTGTGTGTGTTTGGCTGCATCTGGTGTCTGTTTCGCCCGCGCGATCCGCGTCATGTGGCCACTTTTGGCCATATGTTCGGCCGCCTGGCGGCAGTGTTTGGCCTGAAGGTGGAAACCCGCAAGCCGGCGCAGGCGCAGACGTACGGCAACGCCATCTATATTGCCAATCACCAGAATAACTATGACATGGTGACCGCATCGCGTATTGTTCAACCCCCGACGGTCACCGTTGGTAAAAAAAGCCTGGTATGGATACCCTTCTTCGGGCAGCTATACTGGCTTACCGGCAATTTGTTGATTGACCGCAACAACCGCACCCGGGCGCACGGCACGATTGCAGAAGTGGTTAAACAGTTTCGCGAACGCACCATTTCCATCTGGATGTTTCCTGAAGGCACCCGCAGCCGCGGGCGCGGCCTGCTGCCGTTTAAAACCGGGGCCTTCCACGCGGCCATTGCCGCCGGGGTACCGATCATACCGGTGTGTGTTTCCAACACCAGCAACAAAGTTAAGCTTAACCGCTGGAATAATGGGCTGGTGATTGTTGAAATGCTGCCGCCCGTGGATGTGAGCGCGTGGGGCAAAGATCAGGTGCGCGAGCTGGCCGCCCATTGTCATCAACTGATGCAGGATAAGATAGACGCGCTGGATAAGGAAGTGGCCGAGCGCGAAGCCGCGCCGCAGGCCCAAAAAAACCAGGCGAGTTAATATTCAGCAACCGGGCCGCCCAGGCCGCCTGGTTTTTTTACATGGAGTAGATATGTCACTCAGTCGGCGTCAGTTTTTGCAGGCCTCCGGAGTAGCGCTGTGCGCAGGCGCGCTGCCGCTAAGAGCGAATGCTTCAGGTTCGCAGCCGCCTTTGCCGCTGCCTGCGCTGCTGGAGTCACGCCGTGGTCAACCGCTGTTTTTAACCATGCAACGCGCCCAGTGGTCTTTTACCGGTCACGGCAGCAAGGTGCCGGTATGGGGATTTAACGGCGGTTATATGGGGCCGACCATCCGCGTCTGGCGCGGTGACGATGTTAAAATGATTTACAGCAACCGCCTGGCGGAAAACGTGGCGATGACCGTTAACGGCTTGCAGGTGCCGGGCGCGCTGACTGGCGGGGCGGCGCGCATGATGTCTGGCGGCGCTGACTGGGCGCCGGTGTTGCCCATTCGCCAGCAGGCCGCTACGCTGTGGTATCGCGCTAATACTCCCAACCGCAGCGCGCGCCAGGTCTATAACGGGCTGGCGGGTATGTGGCTGGTGGAGGATGACGTCAGCAAAGCTTTGCCCATTCCCAAAAACTACGGCGTGGATGATTTTCCGGTCATTATCCAGGATAAGCGGCTGGATAGCTTTGGCGCGCTGGAGTACAGCGAGCCGGGCAGCGGCGGGTTCATGGGCGATCGTTTGATGGTTAACGGCGTGCAGAAGCCGTTTGTCGAAGTCTCGCGCGGCTGGGTGCGCCTGCGCCTGCTCAACGCCTCTAACGCCCGCTCTTATCAGCTACAGTTCAGCGATGGTCGGGCGCTGCACGTTATTGCCGGCGATCAGGGCTTTCTGCCCGCGCCGGTTTCGGTAAAACAGCTCTCGCTGGCGCCCGGCGAGCGCCGCGAGATCCTGGTGGATATGACGGATGGCGTTGAAGTATCGCTTACCTGTGGCGAAGCGGCATCGCTGGTTGAGCGTATTCGCGGCTTTTTTGAACCGTCTTCAGTTCTGGTTTCCACGCGGGTGTTGACGTTACGTCCCGGCGGCCTGCTGCCGCTGGTTACCGATAACCTGCCAATGCGCCTGTTGCCGGACGAAATTATCAACGGTTTGCCGGTGCGCTCGCGCGATATCACGCTGGGCAGCGATCCGGGCATTAATGACCGGCTTTGGGACGTAAGCCGCGTCGATGTTACCGTACAGCAGGGAAGCTGGGAGCGCTGGACGGTCCGCGCCGATACGCCGCAGGCGTTTTTCATTGAGGGCGCGCGCTTTCTGGTACAGGACGTCAACGGCGCGCTGCCGTTTGGCGAAGATCGTGGCTGGAAAGATACGGTGTGGGTTGACGGTCAGGTACAACTGCTGGTCTACTTCGGCCAGCCTTCCTGGGAACACTTTCCGTTCCTTTTCGGCAGTCAGACGCTGGAGATGGCCGATCGCGGTTCGCTTGGGCAGATAGTGGTGAACCCGGCGCCCTGACCCGGTCGTTTTTTCGCCTGTCGCCGCAACCGGCGGCAGGAAACGCTGATTGCGCAGCGTAACAACAATTTCGCGGGGGCTAAAAAGCGTAGCGCAGAGGCATAAGCCTTTCGATCTACAGGCGTTCAGGCGTATAATTCACGCCCTTTGACGATATTTAACGCCATTCCCGGAATTTTATGAGCGCCATTTCTCTGATTCAGCCTGAACGCGATCTTTTCTCATGGCCTAAATACTGGGCTGCCTGCTTTGGCCCGGCGCCGTTTTTGCCCATGTCGCGCGAAGAGATGGACAGCCTCGGATGGGACAGTTGCGATATTATCCTTGTGACTGGCGATGCTTATGTCGATCATCCCAGCTTCGGGATGGCTATCTGCGGACGCATGCTGGAAGCGCAGGGTTTTCGCGTGGGGATCATCGCGCAGCCGGACTGGAGCAGCAAAGAAAGCTTCATGCGCCTTGGCAAGCCTAACCTGTTCTTTGGCGTGACCGCAGGCAACATGGATTCTATGATCAACCGCTATACCGCCGATCGTAAACTGCGTCACGACGACGCCTATACGCCGGATAACGTAGGCGGCAAGCGTCCCGATCGCGCCACTGTGGTCTATACCCAGCGTTGTAAAGAGGCCTGGCGCGATGTGCCGGTTATCCTTGGCGGCATTGAGGCGAGTCTGCGCCGCACGGCCCATTATGACTACTGGTCTGATACCGTGCGCCGTTCGGTATTGTTTGATGCGAAAGCCGATATGCTGATATTTGGCAACGGCGAGCGCCCGCTGGTTGAAGTAGCGCATCGCCTGGCGCAGGGTGAAGCCATTGCTGATATCGTGGACGTGCGCAACACCGCTATAATCCGCAAAGCCGCGCTGCCGGGCTGGACAGGCGTGGATTCCACCCGCCTTGATACGCCTGGTCGTATCGATCCGATTGCGCACCCCTATGGCGACGATCTGCCCTGTACCGACGGCGACGCGGTGAAACCGGCACAGGCAAAACCGGTCACGGTACAGGCCCCGCGTCCGAAGCCGTGGGAGAAAACCTATGTGCTGCTGCCGTCGTTTGAGAAGGTTAAAAACGACAAAGTGATGTATGCCCATGCGTCGCGTATTTTGCACCATGAAACTAACCCAGGCTGCGCCAGGGCGCTGATGCAAAAGCACGGCGAGCGCTATATCTGGGTAAATCCGCCTGCGATCCCGCTTACAACGGAAGAGATGGACAGCGTGTTTGCGCTACCGTATCAGCGCGTGCCGCATCCTGCCTACGGTAAAAGCCGCATCCCGGCCTACGAGATGATCCGCTTTTCCATAAATATCATGCGTGGCTGCTTTGGCGGTTGTTCTTTCTGTTCCATTACCGAGCATGAAGGCCGCATTATCCAAAGCCGTTCTGAAGATTCCATTATTAATGAGATTGAGGCCATACGCGACTCAGTGCCCGGTTTTACCGGCATTATTTCCGATCTTGGCGGCCCTACCGCTAATATGTATATGCTGCGCTGCAAATCTCCGCGCGCGGAGCAAACCTGCCGCCGCCTGTCGTGCGTGTATCCGGAAATTTGCTCGCATATGGAAACCAACCATCAGCCGACCATCAATCTCTATCGCCGCGCCCGCGATCTGAAGGGGATTAAGAAAATCCTTATCGCATCCGGCGTACGCTACGATCTGGCGGTGGAAGATCCGCGCTATATCAAAGAACTTGCCTCGCATCACGTTGGCGGATATCTGAAGATTGCGCCGGAGCACACCGAGCGCGGGCCGCTGTCAAAAATGATGAAGCCCGGCATGGACAGCTATCAGCGCTTTAAAGAGCTGTTTGATACCTGGTCGAAACAGGCGGGGAAAGAGCAGTATCTGATCCCATACTTTATTTCAGCCCATCCCGGCACCACGGATGAAGATATGGTGAACCTGGCGCTGTGGCTTAAGCGCCATCGCTTTCGCCTTGATCAGGTGCAGAACTTCTATCCATCGCCGCTGGCGAACGCCACCACCATGTACCACACCGGCAAGAACCCGCTAGGCAAGGTGGATTACAAGAGCGAGGATGTGGCAGTGCCGAAAGGCGACAGGCAACGTCGTCTGCAAAAAGCGCTGCTGCGCTATCACGATCCGGCCAACTGGCCGCTGATTCGCTCTGCGCTGGAGGAAATGGGGAAAAAACACCTGATTGGCCCGCGACGCGACTGTCTGGTTCCGGCTCCCACGCCGGAGGAGATGCGCGCCGCCCGCCGCCAGGGGGGACGTAGCCAGACGGCGCTTACGCGCCATGCGCCGCTGGCTAAACAGCAAAAACCGCGTAAGCCAGGCGTACGCCGCGGCGCAAAATAACGAAACGGGGGGGAAGGGTGAATAAAACGCTGACGCTCAACGGCGCGCATATTCACGATATTCCCTCGTTTTACGCCGAGGTGAATGCCGTCTTTATGGCAAACGAATCGTGGCGTCTGGGCGAAAGCCTTGATGCCTTCAACGATCTGCTGTACGGCGGCTTTGGCGCGCTGGCGGGCAGCGAGCCGGTCACGCTGGTGTGGCGTGATGCCAAACGCAGCCGGGCGGCGCTGGGCTTTGAGGTTACGCGCCGCTATTATCAGGACAAGCTTGCCCAGCCTGAGCGATTTAACGTAGCGTACTTCCAGCGACAGTTGGCAGCGCTGGAAAACGGCAGCGGCCAAACCTATTTTGATATTCTGCTGGACATTATCGCTGATCACCCGAATATCACGCTGGTGATGAGGTGACAGGCATGCGGCGAATCACGTCTGAAGGGGAACGCCAGGCGGTTATAAAGTTATGCTTGTTCCGTTCACATTAAGTCAGGCAAGAAAACGCGCACTGAGTACGGGGTATAGTAGCTCAAACTCGAACTGACAGTTTCCGCAGTCAGAATGCAATCAAATCTGACAGGCCTTATGAGCGAAAAACGGGCATCAGGCCATTTAAATATGTCTGTGCAAGAATTTGTCATTAAGGCCAGTACATTCGGGGAGATCTATTTCCTGCCCGTCTTCTTAAACCCACCCGCCGCACTCGCTCGCGCTTAGCACCAGGGGGTAAAATAACGCCGAAGTGGGTTTCAAGTTCTTGACAAAGAATGAAAAAAAGGGTTTTTCCTTCTTTGTGGTAAGCAGATGAAAATCAACCAGTTGATTTTACTTGTTTCTTATTGTATTTCATCCATCCTGTCTGCGAAAGGGTGAGGGGTATCAGCAGTCTTAAACCCGCCGAAGCGGGTTTGGTCATTTGAATTTTTCTCAGGCGGCCATCTTTCTGCATTGTTCGGCGCATTGATGACAAGCTCGGGAGCACTTCTGGCAATGTTCATGCTCATGCTTTCCACACTCCTCGCCGCACTTCTGACAAACCTCAGCGCAAAGACGGCAGAGGGCCTGGGCTGAATCGCTATTTTGCGTCATGAATTGAGCTGCAAGACGGCAGATATTTGCACACTGCATATCCAGTTTTATGCACTCGCGCATCATCTCCAGGTTCTCTTCTTCAAGACACGAAGCCGCGCAGTTATCACATGCAGTTGCGCACAGATAACAGGATTCGATGCAATTTTTGTATTCGTTTAACATAATTTCTCCTCAGCTATGGTGACGTATTAAGCATGGAAGAGATAATGGGTTATTCAAATTTTAAATGAGTTAATAAATTTTTCGGTAATTCATCTTATTGATTTTAAAATAAAAATCAGGGTTGCTTAATGCGCTAATGTCCGCTCCTGGCAAACGCCTTCGGCCGCGCAAAGACATCATTGTTTCGTCTGCGGCTTGCCGATTTCAACGGGCCTCAGGCCCATGCTGTCTGGCTGTAGATGTTGAAAGCGGACAAGGCTGTTGACCCAATAAAAAGAAAAGAGGCCCCATACTGGACCTCAACACGTTATGTCACAGGAATCGTTATTCACACGCGCTTAACTGGCAGGCCTTATGCAAGTGAACAGGCTTCTTTAACGGCGAAGGCACAAAGCAGACCCTGTGACGCCGGTCCGATATGGCAGGAAAAGCCCTTAATGTTTTTCGGCCGTCGGCCGCAGAGAGGACCCAGGCCACGTTTTTGTCAACAACCTGAGGCCTCGCTTCTGGCGAGGCCTGAGACTGCTGAAAAACCCCATCCTGTTGCAGACAGGATGGATGAAATACAATAAAAAATAAGGAAAATCAATGTATTGATTTTCGCCTGCTTATCACGAAGAAGGAAAAACCCCGTTTTTTCCTTCTTTGTCAACAATCTGAGGCCTCGCTTCTGGCGAGGCCATGCTGCGTCAATTTCGTTACCCGCTAAAGGAATCCGGGTCCGGACCCAGGCGTTTGCCCGCATCCAGCGTCGCGATTTCGGCAATCTCTTCTTTTTCCAGGCGAAAATCCCAGACGTCGAAATTTTCAATAATACGCGATGGCGTGACTGATTTCGGAATGACCACCAGCCCGCTGTCGAGGTGCCAGCGAATCACGATTTGCGCCGGTGTTTTGCCGTATTTGTCTGCCAGATCGCGCACAATTTTCTGACTGAATACGCCTTCTCCCCCCTGGGCCAACGGGCTCCAGGATTCGGTCTGGATCTTGTGCGTTGCGTTCCAGGCATGAAGCTGGCGCTGCTGGAACAGCGGGTGTAGCTCAATTTGGTTAATCACTGGCGCGACGCCCGTTTCATCAATAATCCGCTGCAGGTGCGCTACGTTGAAATTGCATACGCCGATGCTTTTGATAAGCCCCTCGTTTTGTAATGCCATCATGTCTTTCCAGGCATCGACGTAGCGATCCTGTACCGGCACAGGCCAGTGCATCAGGTAAAGATCAATATAATCCAGCCTGAGTTTTTGCAGGCTGGTTTCCAGCGCGCCGCGCGGGTTTTGCTGATCGCCATTCCACAGCTTGGTTGTGATAAACAGATCTTCGCGCGCAAGGCCTGCGTTTTGCAACGCTTCGCCTACCCCGTCTTCATTATTGTAGGCGCTGGCGGTATCGATTGACCGGTAACCAACTTCCAGCGCTTTACTGACCGCCGGGATAACGTCTTCATGACTTGCTTTCCATACGCCCAGCCCGAGCTGCGGCATCACATTGCCGTCCGATAGTTTAATCACGGTGGGATTTGTCATTGTTTCCTCCTTACTGCGTCTGAACCGGGACGGCGCCCTGATTAGGTAATGTCTAAGCCTGGCTGAATTCGCCAAAAACGAAAGCGCGTGGCGAAAAAACTTAGCGGGCGTCGTCATGAATTTGACGGCTGCGTTCGTGGCGATATCGCGGCCTTCGCCCGGCGCCGTCATGCGTGCTTCTCCCGGTCGCCGCACTGCGGGCATTTAGCGTCATAGCGGCGGCCTGTATGTCGTTAGCGCGCCTGAACGCGCGGCCAGCCCGGCGAGCGACAATATCAGTATGATACGCCGGTGACGCGGCGGGTATGTGATAAACCGGAAATCCCCCGTTCGCCGCAGCCAAACGGGGGACTGGCCCGTCTGGTTATTTTCCTGTGACGGGCATGTTCTCCCTGGCGGGTTCTTTACGCTCAACGGTGGTGATATTGGCGCGCAGCGCTTTTACCCGATCGGGCGTAACGCTGCTTGCGTGATTACCCCAGCCGTTGCGAATAAAGGTCAGCACGTTGGCCACCTGCCTGTCATCCAGCCGCCAGCCGAAATCGGGCATCGACAAACCGGTAACCGCCTCCTTCGTGACCGCCATCTTGCCGCCTTTGAGCACGATGCTTATCAGTGAAGACGGATCGTCGCTGAGCACGGCGCTGTTTTGCGCAAGCGTTGGGAACGTGTTGGCATAACCCTTGCCGTCGATACGGTGGCAGGCCGCACAGTTATCCATATACTCCTGCGCGCCGGGCTGGCTCATATCGCCGCGCGCCAGGGCTTCTGCGGTCTCCCCGCCGGGCTTAACCGCAAGCGCGGCCGGCTTGCGCGCCTGCGCGCCGGAGGGTTTGAGCGTTTTCAGGTAAGCGGCGATAGCCTCTACGTCTTCTTTGCTGAGGTACTGCGTACTGTCTGAGATAACGTCCGTCATTGAACCAAAGGCGGCGACATGGGCCGTCTTCCCGGTTTTCAGAAACTGCGCTATCTCTGCCGCTGACCAGTTTCCCAACCCGCTTGTGCTGCTGCCGGTCAGATTAGGCGCATGCCAGCCTTCCAGCGTGCCGCCGGTCAGGTAGGCGGCGTTGTGATGATCCAGCGCCTTTTCCTGGAAACCAATACCGCGCGGCGTATGGCAGGTACCGCAGTGGCCCAGCCCCTGCACCAGGTAGGCGCCGCGGTTTTGTTGTTCGTTCAGGTCCGGGTCGGGGGTGAACGGTTTACTGGCAGCAAATAGCATATTCCATACCGCCAGCGGCCAGCGTATGTTCAGCGGCCACGGAATATCGGTATCGCGATTTTTTTGCTCTACCGGCTTCACACGCTGCATGAAATAGGCATAGAGCGCGCGCATATCCGCATCTTTAATTTTGACAAAAGAGGTGTACGGCATGGCCGGATATAAATTACGGCCATCTTTCGCCACGCCTTCGCGCAGCGCTTTGGCAAAGTCATCGTAACTGTAATTACCAATACCGGTGGCCTTGTCCGGGGTGATATTGGTGGAGTAAATCGCGCCCACCGGGGTGGACATTTTTAGCCCGCCGGCATAGGGCTGGCCGCCTGCGGTGCTGTGACAGGCAACGCAGTCGCCCATATGCGCCAGATATTCGCCCCGGGCCGCGGCCGCCTCATCGCTCGCCCGCGCGCTTTGCGCCAACAGCGCCAGCAGCGGGAAAAGGGTTTTCCATGTTTTATTCATCTACCTGTCTCCCTGTCATGCCTGAACCAGCGGGCCGGGGTTGGCGAGATATTGGGTACGGATCGCATGGGCGGCAAACAGTGCCGTTGCGCAAACGATACCGGTTGGGTTGTACGCCAGATTCTGCGGGAAGCAGCAGGCGCCGAGCACGAAAACGTTGGGCACGTCCCAGCTTTGCAGATATTTGTTCACAACGCTGGTCGCCGGGTTATCGCCCATCACCGCGCCGCCGGTGGTGTGAGTGGACTGGTAGGGGCGCACGTCATAATGCGCGTCCATGCCCTTAAAATGCATTTCATAGCGCTCCGGCCCGATCAGGCGGGCGATCTCCTGCGCTTTAGCGCCCATAAAATTCGTCATTTTCAGCTCGTTGGGCTGCCAGTCGAAAGTCATGCGCAGCAGCGGCTGACCGTGGAGATCTTTATAGGTGGGGTCGAGATCCAGATAGCACTGTTTATACGGCATTACTGAGCCGGAGGAGCCAATATTCATGCTGTGCAGGTAGTGCGTTTTGATGGCGCGCTTCCAGCCGCTGCCCCAGGTCGGCGCGTCAGATGGCAGCGTCATTTGCTGGATCGGGCGTCCGCCGGTTATCGTAGCGGAAAGCGTGGCGCCGCCGACGAAGCCGTACGGCGAATGGTCAAAGTTTTCAGCGTTAAAATCGTCGATAAAAATGCCGCTGGCGCCGGTGGCGGCGAACGGATTGAAATTTTTATCGCTGTTAAAAAACAGTGAAACGCCGCCGTTCATCTGATAGGCATAGTTGCGCCCGACCACGCCTTCGCCAGTCGCGGGGTTATACGGCTTGCCGATTTTCGACAGCAGCAGCAGGCGCACATTGTGTAGCTGGAAAGCGCTTAATACGACCAGGCTTGCCGGTTGTTCAACTTCCCGGCCATCGCGGTCGATATAGGTTACGCCTGTCGCCTGGCGGCCCGTGGCGTCGGTGTTGACGCGCAGCACATGGGCCTGGGTGCGTAGCTCAACGTTTTTGAAGGTCTGAAGCGAAGGCAGTATGCAGCTTTGCGGTGAGCCTTTAGAGTAGTTGAAGCAGCCGAAACGTTCGCAAAAACCGCAGTAATTACACACGCCCAGTTGCACGCCATAGGGGTTTGTCCAGGGTTCGCTACAATTGGCCGCCGGAACGGGGAACGGGTGATAGCCCAGCTCTTTTGCGGCCTGGCTGAACAGTATGCCTGAATACTGCGGCTTGAGGGCTTTGGTGGGGTAAGGGTTCTGACGTGGCGCTTCAAACGGGTTGCCGCCTTCAATTGTCTGCCCCCGCACGTTGCCAGCCTGGCCCGCCGCGCCGCAAATTTTCTCAAATTTATCGAAAAACGGCTCCATCTCTTCATAAGTAAACGGGTAATCCTGCACAGTCATATCGGCAGGGATAAAGGCGGCGCCGTATTTTTCGATAACGGTGCTGCGCATTTTCAGGTCCGCTTCCAGCGGCCGCCACAGCATCCCGTTCCAGTGTACGCCCGCCCCGCCGACGCCGTTGCCGGGTAAAAAAGAACCAAAACGGCGATAGGGTAGCGCGGTATCGGATGAAGTATGACGCACGGTCAGCGTCTCTTTTGAGGCGTCCTGAAACAGCTTTAACCGAACACCGTAGGTCAGCTCATCGGTAATGCGCGGATAGGCGAAATCAGGGTAGGTATCGCGCTGTTCGCCACGTTCCAGCGCGACGATGCGCAATCCCGTTTCGGCCAGTTCACGGGCCATTAGCGAGCCGGTCCAGCCAAAGCCGACGATAACGATATCAACGGCATCCTTTTTAATACTCATGATCACACGCTCCTTTTTCCGCTGATGCTGACCGGTCCAGGCGGGTAGGGCCGGTTAGGATTATCCATAACCTGCGGATAGTCTGCGCGAGCGCCGGGAAAACCAATTAATTTCCAGGAGGCCAGCGTCTGGTTACCGCCGTGCAGCGGATCGGCCAGGTATCCTTCTTTGGTGTTTTCCAGTAACTGGGTGAAAAACAGCGCGCCGGGCGCGCCATCTCTGTTTAGCTCGCCTTTTTCCAGTTGCGTCAGAACCGCTTCCTGCTGTGAATGCGTCAGTTCAGCGAATACCTTGCCGTATTCGCTGATGCACCAGGCGTTGATAGCCTTAATGCCCCGGCGATAGGTTTCACGCGGCGCCAGACTGGACTGATAGCCCAGTTCGGGTACGCCGTCGGCAAATGGCGGTTGCATATACCAAAGCTGGCCGTGGCCGTAGGGAAGCTCCATTTGCTTATCAATAAATATCGGCACGCCTTCGCTGACGGCGCCAGGGCCGAGTTCATCCTGCGGAATCAGACGATCCACGGCGGCAAGCAGAAACCGCCATTCGTCATTATTAAAAAATACCGGAACGTAGTGGGCCGATACGCCCTCAGACTGCGCGGCCTGCGCTGTATTGCCCGTTGTTAGCAGGCTGCCGGCGGCGGCAGCCGGCAGCAGCGCCAGCGACCGCTGTAAAAAACGCCGCCTTGACGGGTTTACCTCTTGATTGTCATCGCTCATTTTGCGTACTCCCGCTGCGTTGGGGGGAGATCTGTTGTGACAGTTTCCATAATGCTTCCCTGTGTTTTTTGTAAAGAAAGAACAGATTTTTCCTCACAAAATATAAGGGGTTTTGTTGGTTTTTTTTTAATAAAACGTGTCGGTAAACATTATAAAAAGAGTCAGGAGAGCGTTATTCGTTATGGGGGATATCGCCTGGTTGTATGTTGAAGAAAGTCCCGCCGCTTTCCGGGCTTGTTAAGGAGGAGCATACAGGACAAGGCGTAGCATCACAGAGACTTTAGCGGGACTATCATGCCTGACCGGTAGCCCGCCAGAATGTGCGTCAGGCTTTACTCATCTCAGCGCTGATTTGTTCCAGTGATTTGTCTTTCGTCTCTGCGACGCAAAAGAGATTCAGCAAAAACCACAAAAAGCAGCACAGGCCATACAAAAAGAACGGGAAACTGCCGTTAAACAGCCTGTTGAGCGTTTCGCTATGCGTCAACATGGGGAAGGTTTGCGAGACAATAAAACTGCCGGTCCAGATAAGCAGCGTGGCCCACGACATCAGCTTATCGCGAATCATGTTGGGGGCCAGTTCGGGAATGATAATCCATAAAATGGGGCCAATGGTGCCGCCGAAGAACAGGATATAAACGACCATGATGACCAGCATAAAGATGCTGGTCACCCCCATCCTGATTAATATTCCCAGCAACGTGATCGAAAGAAAGCACATGAACGAACCCACAATCAGCAGCTTACGGCGACCATACTTTTCGACCCGATAAACGGCCCAGACCGCAGCGGCAAAGAAGGCAATACCGATGATGACCTGCTGGTAATAGGCCGTTTTTTCGCTGGCGATACCGATATTTTCCAACAGCACGTTACCGTAATATAAAACGGCATTGATACCGCATAAATTTGCCAGCAATGCCATTGCCAGTATGATCAGTGTTACCCGCCTGTATTTCTTCGACAGAATACTTTCGCGGGGAGCAAGTTTGGCGTGTTGATGAAAGGTGCTTTTTATCTCCTGAATGGCCGTCTGGCAGTCAAAATTCTGGCCATACAGGTTTTTCATAATGTCGCCCGCCTGCGCTTCACGATGATTTTTTATTAACCAGCGTGGCGACTCGGGTAACCAGAAGGCCAGAATCATAAACAGGCAACCGGGTACTGACATGGCGCCCAGCATATAGCGCCAGGCATACTGCGTAGCCCATTGCGGATCGCTGCCCCAACTGGCGACCAGGGCGTTCACCATATAAACCAAAAGGATGCCAAAAGCGATCATCATCTGGTAAAAGCCCAGCGTCCTGCCACGAATTTTTGGCGCGGCAATTTCACCAATATAAACAGGCGCCGTCGCTGAACCCAGCCCTACGCCAATACCGCCGACGCTCCTGAAAAAGATAAACATCGTAAAATTGTAAGGGAAGGCGGTGAAGATCCCGGCGAGAAACACCAGCACGCCGGTAAGGATTAGCGCTTTTTTTCTGCCCAGAGCGTTGGTGATAAACTGGCCGCTAAAGGCGCCAATCATAAACCCCAGCACCACCGATGATACGGCCCAGCCGGTGCCCATCGCGTCGAGAGAAAAATAGTGGCTCAGATGGGTTATTGCACCCGCAATGACCGCCGAGTCAAAGCCATATAATAAACCTGCGACTGACGCTATGAGCGACAACTTATAACTCATGCTATACGTTGTATTCATTTTGTCACCGTTGAATATTTTTTAATGCCAGGTACGGCTCCATTTTTTATCTTCGCTGAGCGTTCAACGTATTCAGGAATAATTTTCATGGAATCGTCGAACCACGCATCAGGATCGGTACTGGCGACCAGGGCAAAATTTCCCCACGGCATTAATGAGCCGGAGCGAATAATAACCCTGGCGCCAGGGTAGATGTCTGCCACAAGCTTCTGATGTGGTATGAGCAAAAAATCGGCGCCGGAACCGGTAAATATGTCGGTTACCTGCTGCATAAGGTTAGGGTTACTCTCCGGTACTTCCTCAGCAAAGATAACGTTTTCAATAAAAATTTCGCCTCTAAGTACGCTCAGAATTTCAAGAAGATCGACGCTGTCCGCACAAAATGCCAGGTCGATTCTTTTTATGCCGGGAGGAATGGGCGCGCCGGCATCAGTGACTAAAATAATATCGCCGTGCCCTAAACTGGCTAATGCTTCGGCAACCTGTGGATGTAGGATTTTACCAGGTCTCATTATATTCTCCGGTTATATTATTTTGTTAACAGAGGGATAAATAAAAATGGTACTGCTCTGGTTAGGGGCCGCCTTATTTAGCATGCAGCTTCGCTTCAATCTCCTCCAGCGTTTTTCCTTTCGTCTCCGGCACCATTGCCACAACGAAAATAAAGGCAATGACTGAGATGCCGGCATAAATAAAAAAGGTGTTTGCCGCGCTAATATTTCCCACCAGCACAGGAAAGAAGCGGGAAACGAAAAAGTTGCCGCCCCAGAGGGCAAAGGTTGCAATCGAGACCGCAATACCGCGCACGTGACCAGGGAAGATCTCGGAAATAACAACCCAGGCCACGGTGCCGTAAGAGACGGCGAAGATGGCGACATAGGCCAGGATGCAAATCAGTAACAGCATTGTCTGGGTTTCACTGGCGCGAAATAGTATCCCCGTACAGCTAAGAGTGACGGCCATTCCTGCCGACCCAAAAATAAGCAACGAACGCCGTCCGACTTTATCGATGACCCACATAGACACCAGCGTTGCGATCACAAGCGTCATACCGATAAGAACGGTAAACGACATCGCGCCGCTGATATTCATGCCTGCCGTTTTAAATATTTCCGGCGCGTAGTAAAAAATGGCGTTAATACCGGTGATTTGCTGGAAGAGGGCAACGCAGAAACCGATAATCAGCGCCCGTCGCAGGCGAGGGGAAAAAAGTTCGCGCAGTCGGGAGGTATCTTCATTTTGCAGGGTATGTTTAATCGCTTCAAGTTGCTCTCTGGCTGTCGCTTCGTCAGAATTTATTTTACGCAGAATATCAAGGCCCTGTTCTGTACGCCCCTTGCGCACCAGCCAGCGCGGACTTTCCGGCACCCAGACCAGCAGCATCAGGAAAAGAATGGCAGGCAAGATGCCGCTTGCGAAAATCACCCGCCAGCCATATTCGATATTCCACATTTCGCTGGCGCAACTGGCGATAATGGCGGAAACGGAAAATATCGCCAGGTTGCCAATGCAGTTAAAAAGCTGGTTTAGCGAGACCAGCCGTCCGCGAATATGCGCAGGTGAAACCTCGGCAATATAGAGCGGGGCGATGGTCGTCTCTATCCCAATACCTATACCTACGATGATGCGAAACCAGACCAGCATCTCCGGCGAGGTAGCGAGCGCCTCGCCCAGCACGCCAAAGATAAAAATCAGCGCGGTCAGCAGCAGGACCTTTTTTCTTCCTGTTGCATCAGAAAGCGGGCCGGCCAGCGCTACCCCGATAATACAGCCGACAATGATGGACGATGTAACCCAGCCGATGCCATCCGCATCCAGTTCAAATTTACTCTGTAAAAAACCTACCGAACCTGAAATGCTGCCGTTATCAAAACCAAACAGAAAGCCCCCGACGGCGGTAACGACTGCGATTAACAGAACATTACGCATCCAGGTGTTTCTGGCTGTGACTTGTAAATGACTAACCATAATACTCTCCGTTATCAGGCGGGTGAGCGTGGCGATGTCGAAACAGCGCGTACCGTGCAGTGTTGTTGTAATTCGGTCAAATTCAGACCGGCGGCGAGGCCGGCCGTCGGGCTGGCGGCATTGGCTGCGCCGCAGGCCGCAGCCAGCGTGAGATGTTCTGTCCACCGGGCCTGCGGACGGGCCAGCAGGCTGGCGACCAGGCCGGCGCAATAGGCATCCCCTGAGCCGACCGGGCTGACCGTCGTCACTTGCGAAGAGGAGACCTCATAATCACCGTCAGGCGTCAGCGCAAGGGTAGGACGCTGACCATCGGTGATAATCACGCAGCGCACGCCCTGATCCAGCCAGGCCTGCGGCAATGCTGAGGAGGAGGCCGCACTGGCCTGGCGCAGTTCATCGCGGTTGATTTTGATGATATCCGGCAGTGAACCGGCAGACTGCAACAGCGCCGTGCCGTGGGTGTCCAGCAGCGACAGCACGCCAGCGGCGCGGGCGAGGGTAATCCAGCGTCCGTACTCGTCGGGCTGGAGGTTTTTTGCCAGTGAACCGGTACAGACAAGCGCGCTGGCATGAGGCAATTCCTGTACCAGCAGGCGGTGCAGCGCCTGATGCTCGTCCGGGGTGATGGCCGGACCGACGGCGTTATAGACGCTTGCTCTTTCCGGCGCCTGTACCTCGGTGACGACTTCGCAAATGCGCGTGCTGCCCGCGATGTCACACCAGCATCCTTCCAGCGCCTCCTCCGCCAGCAGTTCGCGGCACAGCCGCCCCGTTGCGCCGCCGAGAAACCCCAGCAGCCGCGGCGTCGGCGCGCCCGGCAGAACGGTACGCAACTGGCCCATAACACGCGCCACATTGACCCCTTTCCCTCCCGCCAACGTTTTATCATCCAGCAGGCGGTGAACCTCGCCGGGCTGCTGTTTATCCACCAGCAGCAGCCGTTCAATGGCCGTATTCAGTGAGGCGATGATGATGTTCATAGTTGACCCTCCTGATGGGTTGCAATCAGCCAGCTTTCACGGGCAATCATGGCGGCGCCCGTGGCGACAGGTTCGGCCAGTTCGCTGACGAAAAGCGGCATATTCCAGCGCTGTTTACGGTGCTCCAGCATCTCCTGGCGCTGGAACAAAGATCCCATCAGCACCGCATCCTGCGGGCGTATCCCGCCTATTTCCCCCATATGGGTCAGCAGGCGAAACGCGCGATCGGCGATATGGTTCAGCGTGGCCTGCACTACGTCGGCTGGCCGGACGCCGGCATGCAGTTGCTGCAGGGAAAACAGCCCCTGCGCTTCATCCTCGTTAACAGAAACCGAGACGGCTGGCGGAACCGCTTCGGCAAGTAGATCCTGAAATAGCTGGTCGTAACTGCCCTGATAGAGCAGCTCCGCCAGCGTCTGGATAATTTTGCCGGAAGGGGTGGCGCAGCCCATGACAAACTCCCCGGCTTTCCATGTGCGTTCGATATCCACGCCGAGTCGCCATGCGGCGGTCGTATCGGGAAAGTGCGGCGTTAATACCATGAGATATTCGGACGTACCTATCGAGTCGAATACGTTGGTCGGCTGGTCGTTTTGCACCGCCCAGGCGCCGACGATCTGATCGTGCCCGCCCACAAAGACGCTGGCGCCCTGGCAGAGCGCCACGCCCGGTAGCGATTGCGGGCGGATCTCCCCGCAGCGTTCGCCGGTGTCCGCCAGCGCCGGGAAAAGCGTTGTCGGGAAGCCCAGCCGCTCTAACGTTGGCGCGTGGGGCCGCATGCTTTTAAGATCGAAACATTGTGAATGGGTGATCTGCGAGGTTGCCGCGCGCCATTCGCTGGTCAGTCGCCACATGATGTAGCTGGTGAAATCCACCCAGCGATCGATCTGCCGCCAGATATCCGGGTGTTGTGTACGTATCCAGTTCAGACGGGCGGGGCTTTGGTTAGGGCGCGATCGCATACCCGAAATGGCGTAATGCTCATGGCTGTCCAGCCACTGATGAAGGTCTGTGTCCAGCGACGCGACGGGGTAATTTTCCCACCACGCCAGGGAAGGATAGATAATTTCCCCGCTGGAGTTAACCGCAACCGACTCCTCCTGGCCGAACGCGCCCACCGACACTGCGGTCAGAGGGCCGCAGGCCCGCGCTTCTTCGCGCGAGTAATTTTCGATAAGCGCGCTCAGGCTTTGCCAGAACGCGAGCGCATCGTGAAATGTCAGTCCATCCTGCTTTATCACCGGCGTGCGGCACTTTTTTACCGGCAAAAACGTTCCTTCCTCGCTAATGCCGATGATTTTGATATGCGTGGCGCCGATATCTATCCCGAGAAACCACATAGTGATTACCCTCAATTATCAGTTTATAACCCCAGCTTGCCTGGATTGAGAACGCCGTTCGGATCGAGCGCCTGTTTTAACCGGCGTAGCAGCAGATGCGCCGATCCCAGCGATTCGCGGGCATAAGGCGAGCGAACCAGCCCGCCGCCATGATGGTGCGACAGTTCGGCATTGTGTTCGAGGCAGACGCGCATGGTTTCGCGCCAGATAGTGCGTAATTTCTCCACCGCTGCGGCATCGGTCTCTTCCCGCCCGAGCAGGATCATGTACATGGAGGTGCCCTGCGGATAGACGTGGGAGAAATGCGACAAGACCTCTCCCGCCAGCGGCGTCAGCATTTTATTCAGGTCGTGATAAAGGCTGGCGATGCCGTCCCAGGTGTGCGCAATTTCGATGGTTTCGGCAAAGCCGCCGGTGGAATCAAGCAGGTTCTCGACGGTAGAGAAGTCAAAACGGCGATCCATCCATTTCAGTACCCCTTCGCTGCCAATAGATTGACCTCCGTGGCGGTGGACAATCGCCATAAAAGCGTCCATTTCCGCGCGGGCAACCGCCTCAACGCCCTGGGTGCCCAGGAACATCACCGGTTTATCCTGCTGCGGATTTTGCATGGCGTGGCGGGCTTCGTTTGTATCGTACAAGCGCAGCAGGAAGGGACGAAGCCCGGCCATCGCCTGTTCGCGCATAATGGTCAGGCCCGCTTCGACGGAGGGAAGCTCAAGCGAATCGAAAAGGCGCGTTTGCGGCAGAGGGAACATTTTTAGCTGTACCGAGGTGACGATGCCCAGCGTGCCTTCCGCGCCGATGAAAAGCTGGCGCAGATCGGGTCCCATAGCAGCGCGCGGGGAAGCCTTGAGGCGTATCTTTTCACCCGTGGCGAGGATGACCGTATAGGCGGTAATCAGATCCTCAATGCCGCCGTAATAAGAGGAAAATTGACCGGTCGCAAGGGTTGAGAGCCAGCCGCCAACGCTGGACTGGTATAACGACTGCGGCGAATGGCCCAGCGTCCACCCCATCTGCTGTAGTTCATCCTCCAGTTGACCACCGTTGTAGCCCGCGGACACTTCCACGGTCAGGTTCGTGGTATTGATATCCCGGTGATGGGTCATGCCGGTTAAATCCAGCACGATCCCGCCGCGCGTCGGCAGCGGCTGCCCCGTTACGGAGGAGGCCAGCGCTCGTGGCGTGACCGGCGTGTCATATGCCGTCGCCAGCGCCAGTACCTGCTGGATCTGCTGCTCGTCAGTGACTTTTACCACAACATCGGCCTGATAATCATGGCATCCTAAGCGCCTGAGTTTGGTAGACAGGGGCCAGGTATCATGGCTGGAGGCCTGCAGCGTTTCGCGGTCGGTCAGAATCTGCGCTTCTGGCACAGCCGCTTTCAGGGCGGTAACGAGATGAGAAATGTCAGACATACAAACTCCTGCATGGACAATTTAAGGGATATTCCTGGCGCCGTGACGGGGGTCAGATGCCCAGGGTTTAATTCATTGACAGCGGATTTGCGACTAATATACGATCAATTTGCAGAAAGCTGCAAATTGCATTTTTCGCTTTTTCTCAACTTTGTGAAGGAGATCTGGATGGATAGCCGAACCGGTAAAGCAGTACGCTTAGGACGCATTTTACGCCCGGAAACGGGGCGCGCGGTGGTGGTGGCCGCCTCCCACGGCGTTATGGCTGGCCCGCCATCAGGGCTAAAAACGCGCGGTGAAATCGAAAGCGTGTTTGCCCAGCTGCGCGGGGCTGACGGAGTCATGGTCTCCCCGGGCATGATCCCGCTGGTGGAGAAGACGTTCATTGGCCGCGACCGCCCCGGTTTTGTGCTGCACCTTGACTGGAAAAACCACGCGCGCTCCATTTATACGCCGGGGAAAGACGGCAGGCGCGAAGGGGTGCTGGCGCAACTGGCGGAGATTGGCGATGTTGCCGCCTGTGGTATCGATGCGGTTATGACCTATATGTATCTTGGCCAGAAAGATACGGCCCTTGAGCAGGCGGAAATTATTCGCAATACGCGCATCGTGCGTGAATGCGAGCGCCACGGTATCGCGGTCATTATTGAGCCGCGCTCCGCGCTGGAAGGCATTGATCCTGACGCGCTCAGCGCGAAGGTGATGAGTATGTACTGTCGAATCGCGGCGGATATCGGTGCGGACCTGGTAAAAGCGCTGTGGCCCGGCTCGGTGGACGATTTTGCTGCGGTAACAAGCACCTGTTATACTCCGGTGCTGCTTGCGGGCGGCGCCGGTGGCGAAGATCCGCGCTCCACGCTGCAACTGGCGGCTGACGCCATGCGTGCAGGCGCGAAAGGAGTAATGTTTGGTCGACGTATTTTCCGGGCGCAGCAGCCAGCCGACGTGCTTCGCGCGCTTAATGCCGTCGTGCATGAGGAACAAAGCGCCGAACAGGCGTTGCGGTTTCTGGAACAGTAAGATCGGCGGAAACAATGACGGTTATTGCGCGTGATGTGAAGCAACTCTCTCCGGTAGCATTTATTGCCCGTACGATTATTTCGCTCGGTTTATCCGGGCGTCTTCCCACTACCTCCTGGTTTCAGGAGGTGCTGGAGATTGGCTCCGGTACGGTACAAAAGGCGCTGCAGGAGTTAAAAAAATCCGGCGCAGTAACGCTTGTTTCCCGCGGTCACCAGGGGACTTTTGTGGTCTCCTGGAACTTTCCCCTGCTATGGAGCGCCGCGCGTATCCCCCCGGTTCATATGTTATTACCCCCAAGAGGCTCCCTTGAGGCAACGCAGGTGGCTTCCGCGCTGGTTGAGCAGTGCGGTCGTTGGGGAGCGGTAACCACCGTCGGTTATCTGCGCGGTGCGCGTTCGCGCCTGCAGGCCTTCTCTGAACACGAAGCGGATATTGTCCTTCTCTCTTCAGGGTCGGCGCAGATGCTGATGGCAAACGCCGCTGAAGAGGGGTATGAACTCTTTGAAGTGGGTAATGGCAGCTATTACCGGCCCGGCAGCCTGGTCGTAGTTGAAAAATCAGAAGGCGCCGCCACAACGCGCCCGCGCGTCGGTATTGACTTTCATTCCAGCGATCACCAAAGGCTGACCCATGCTCAGTTTCCGGAAGCGCGGTATGACTATGTCGAGGTGGATTTTACCCTTTTGCCCCGCGCGGTATTTCTGGGCGAGATTGATACCGGCGTCTGGCACCAGGAGCCTTCTCTTATCCCGCTGGAGAAAATTGGCCTGACCATCAGGCCGCTGGATGAGCCTGCTGCGCTCAGCATGGCGGAAACGATTTCCAGCGCGGTCCTGGTGGTGCGCGCCTCCTCGACGGTGGCGCAGCTTCTGCGACAGATTGATGTTGCGGAAATTAAAAAGCAGGCTGTACTGCCGTTAAATGCCTCTGAGGCCAGTTTAGGCCGGCTTCCTGATATCTTGCGTTTTCGTTAATGCCAGAGCGCTTTGTTGCTACCTGTTTTGTCAGGTGGAATTCTTCCTGCTTAAGACTCAGGTTTATGAATACAACGATAAGTCGTCTGCTCGTAGTGTTACCTCTTCCGGCATGTGACTAAAGTCGCCAGGACCCCATGACAGACAATAACGTTCTTCACGGTAATTGTTGGCGCAGCCGCTACAGCGCCAGTCCGCCATTACGGGGTGAGCATCAGCTACGTAACGGCGCAACTTACGAATTCCTGTTACTTCCTTTGCCTCAGAATTTACATACGGGCAGTGTTGCCTCCGTTTTCTGTCAGTGTGTGGTCAGGCGCTCGAACCACGGGCATTCATGCCCTATTCCGAATGGTATTGCAGCGTACTGCCGCAAAGGTGGCAGGTATAACTGTCGTAATGGGCGGTTTGTGCTACAGGCTCCGATCTGGCGACCATGACCGCCAGGCGCGATAAACGATTTTGCGAACAGGGTATTTTCCTTACTGCCAGACGATACGCAAGAGTTAGCCATCCTGGTCGGGATGTGAATGGCGGGCCTGTTAATAAATAACAGAAGGCGCCCCCGCTTATGCCCCAACTGTGGCTTGATTTCGGTTAAGTCCAGTTGATAACAGAAGATAAAATACGGGCCAGAAACCGCAGTATACGGGCTTTGAGTTGTTTTCGGTAAACTTAAGAAGAGCTTGCAATGGTGCCGATAAAAAGTACAGAACCCATAATCCGGGTTTCAACATGGCATGATTTATTGGCATTAACAGGAAGCGTTATTATCAAACAGGCTTAACCGACCGGCGTTAAACGCAGGCCTCCTCACGGCGGGGGAGGCCCGGAGCGCATCAGGAACGGGAGCGGCGTTTTTTCAGCACGACGATCGTCGCGCCTGCCAGGCCTGCCAGTAACAAAACGATCGGCAACACGACCAGGAAAGTCATTACCTGATCTTCATGGCGTTTTACAAACGGGATCATACTCAGCGCATAGCCGAAGCTGATAACCACGACAACCCACAGCAGCCCGCTTAGCCAGTTAAAGAACTGAAAACGGCGGTTAGATAGCCCTGAGATGCCTGCCATAGTCGGCAGCAGCGTACGCACGAACGCCAGAAACCGGCCAACAAGCAGCGCCATCAGGCCGTGCCTGTCGAACATAAAGGTTGCGCGCTGATGATACTGCGCCGGTAACTGGTGTAACCAGCTTTTCACGATGCGGGTATTCCCCAGCCAGCGTCCCTGCAGGTAGCTTAACCAGCAGCCGAGGCTGGCGGCCACTGTCAGAATGAGCATTGTTGGCACAAACTCCATTACGCCGCGGGCAATCAGCGCGCCTGCCAGAATCAGCAGGCTGTCGCCGGGTAAAAATGAGGCCGGCAGCAGGCCATTTTCCAGCAGCAGCGTCAGGAACATAATGATATAGACAATGCCAACAATGTGCGGGTCCGCCAGCGCGGCGAAATCGTGTTGCCAGAGCGCGGTGGCGATATTCTGTATGACGGCCATGAATTACCTTGTGAAACAAGCAAGCTGCGAGTAGACGGACTATTGTAACTGCAAAAGGTCTGAATACCTTGTTTCCAGGCATGACAAAGTGCAGAGAATTTGCATCCGGGTTTTACCCCGGATAGCCGTAAATACTTAGTTTACGCGATACGCGCCAGGCCCGCCGCTAAATCTTTCAGTAAATCCTCAACGTTTTCTAAACCAATATGCAGGCGCACCAGCGTACCGCTGATAGCGCGTCTTCCTTGCGGGCGGATTGCCGCCAGTTCTTCAGGTTGGCAGGCCAGTATCAGCGACTCATAGCCGCCCCAGGAATAGGCCATCGTAAAGTATGAAAAATTATCGAGAAAGCGCGCCAGTTCGCGATCGTCAAGGCGTTTTTTAAGAATAAATGAGAACAGGCCGCTGCTGCCGGTAAAATCGCGCTGCCAGTATTTATGGCCGGGGCATTGCGGCAGGGCCGGATGATTGACCTGCTCTACCAGCGGCTGTTGCGCCAGCCACCGGGCGAGAGCTACGCTGCTTTCCTCATGCTGTCGCAGGCGCACCGCCAGCGTGCGCAGCCCGCGGCTGGTTACGTAAGCCGTATCGGCATCCGCCATCTGGCCCATCAGATAAGCGTTTTCGCGAAGTTGTTCCCAACAGCGGGCGTTGGCGACGGCGGTGCCGATCATGGCGTCGGAGTGGCCGACCAGATATTTGGTGCCTGCCTGGATGGAAATATCCACCCCGTGCTCCAGCGCCTTAAACAACACTCCCGCCGACCAGGTATTGTCAATGATGATTATGGCCTGCGGCGCCTTGCTGCGCACGGCACGCACAATAGCGGGCACGTCATGCACTTCCATTGTGATAGAGCCAGGCGATTCAAGGAAAACCACGCGGGTATCCGGCGTGATGAGCGTGGCAATGTCTTCACCGATAAGCGGATCGAACCAGGTGGTGGAAACACCCAGCCGGGACAGGACTCGGGTGCAGAAATCCTGGCTTGGTTCGTAGGCGGTATTAGTCATCAGCACCCGATCGCCCTGTTCCACGAAGGCCAGGATAGTGTTCGCGACCGCCGCTGCTCCGCACGGAAACAGGGCGCAGCCTGCGCCGCCTTCCAGCTCGCACATGGCTTCCTGGAGTGAAAAGTGGGTAAGCGTACCGCGCCGGCCGTAGAATAGCTCACCGTTTGCGCGGTTGGCCGTGGCGTGCTTTTTAGCTTCCACGCTATCGAACACCAGCGAAGAAGCGCGTTGAATCACGCTGTTCACCGCTCCCTGGGTATAACGTTTGCCACGCCCGGCATTGACCAGCGTAGTTTCAATATGTTTCTTCGTCATGTTTTTCCCCGTCTGTACGTCTGGATGTCCAAAATAGGTCAGCCAGCGCCGGGATGCAATCCCTGAAATGCTCACAGGCCAGTCGAAAACCGATATACGTTTTTTATGCTGCAAATAGCGGGAAAAATAAGGACAAATACAGGGTCAGCGTAAATACTAATGATAACCACTATCAATTCGGCGCCATTTTGGTATCATTGCCGGCGGTTTTCTCTATATTTCGTCCTGGAGAGTGAGCGTGACAGAAAATTTGATGATGCAGACGGACCTCTCCGTCTGGGGCATGTACACCCATGCCGACATCGTGGTGAAAGCGGTGATGATTGGCCTGATTCTGGCCTCGATCGTGACCTGGGCGATTTTCTTTAGCAAAGGCGCGGATATGCTTGGCCGTCAGCGTCGCCTTAAGCGCGAGCAGGCGCTGCTTGCTGACGTACGCTCACTGGACGAAGCGAATGAGAAAGCCGTCGCCTTTGGTACCGGCAGCCTGAGTCTGCAACTGATTCAGGAAGCGCAAAATGAACTGGCGCTTTCCGCAGGCAGCGAAGATAACGAAGGCATCAAAGATCGCACCCGTTTTCGCCTTGAGCGCCGCGTGGCGGCGGTGGGCCGCCGGATGGGTCGTGGCAACGGCTATCTCGCCACTATCGGCGCCATCTCTCCGTTTGTGGGCCTGTTCGGCACAGTGTGGGGCATTATGAACAGCTTTATCGGCATTGCCCAGACTCAGACCACCAATCTGGCGGTGGTGGCGCCGGGTATTGCAGAAGCGCTTCTTGCGACCGCTATTGGTCTGGTTGCGGCGATTCCGGCAGTGGTGATTTATAACGTTTTCGCCCGTGTTATCGGCGGCTATAAGGCCTCTCTTGGCGATACTGCCGCGCAGGTGTTGCTGTTGCAAAGCCGCGATCTTGACCTTGAAGCCAGCGCGACGGTACGCCCGGTCCCCTCCGCTCAGAAACTGCGTTTAGGTTAATTTCTTATGGCAATGCACCTTAACGAAAATCGCGACGACGATGGCGAAATGCACGACATCAACGTCACGCCGTTTATTGACGTGATGTTGGTGCTGTTGATTATTTTTATGGTGGCGGCGCCGCTGGCGACGGTGGATGTAAAAGTCAATCTGCCCGCAACCAGCAGCCAGCCTGAACCGCGTCCGGAAAAACCGGTGTATTTGTCGGTGAAGGCGGATAAATCAATGTTCATCGGCAACGAACCGGTAACCGCGCAAACGCTGGTGGAAACGCTAAGCAGCGTGACGGACGGCAAGAAGGACACTACCGTTTTCTTTCGCGCGGATAAGAGCGTGGATTACGAAACGATGATGACCGTGATGGATAAGCTTCGCCAGGCCGGTTATCTGAAGATAGGGCTGGTGGGGCAGGAAGTTAATAAGAAACCGTAAGCAGCGTTGCGGCGGCGCAAAAAGCGGTTTTCCCTACTGTCGTCCACTTAAGATTAAGTCTGTTCCGTTCGCGTAAAGCGCGTTGATACAGCGGCATATGGGCAAAACGGGCCGCCGTGGCCGCTTTGCAAACGCCTGTGGTAGCGTAAAGACAACATGCTTCGCCGCCCGGCCGTCAGCCTGCGGCCGCCCCCTGTGGTTTCGTTTCGCTTAAGCCCGCCATCTCCCTTTGTTTTCGCCTGCGGTTCGCCGGTTTCGGCGGGCGTCGGCAACCTCACGCTGTAAGCCTGTACGCGTTAAAAGCGAACAGGATTGATGACTCGATAAAAAGCAAAGAGCCTGGTAATCCAGGCCTCAATGCGTCACGGTTTTTACCTGGAAACGTTATTTACAAACCGGCTTAACCAGATGGCGTGGCGGTTTTGTTCGCGCTTTGCCATCAAACGGAGAACCCTACGCGAAAGCGTGGGGTCAGGTTGTTGACAAAGAAGGAAAAAACGGGGTTTTTCCTTCTTTGCAGTAAGCGGGCGAAAATCAATGCGTTGATTTTCCTTATTTTTTATTGAGCTTCATCCATCCTGTCTGCGACAGAATGGGGTTTGTCAGCAGTCTCACCCTACGCGAAAGCGTGGGGTTTTGCTGTTTGTTCGCCAGGCGCGAGCGCGGTATTTATGGTTCCTGCATGCGCATGGCGGCAAGTAGCGATGGGGGATGATAACGCCGCGCGCCCGGAAACCGGACCCGCGTAGCGCTGGTTTTTTATGGCGCAGGGCCTGGAGATTTGGCAGCATAGCCGCAGGAAGAATTGCGCGGAGCGCGTTATGAAGCAAACACGCCATCAGCAGATTTTGCAGTTGCTTGCCGGGCGCGGCGGTATGTCGACAGGTGCGCTGGCGCAGGCGCTGGGCGTCAGCATGGAGACGCTGCGTCGGGATCTGCGCGCGTTGCAAAGCGAAGGAAAAGTTCTGCGCAGCCACGGGCGGGCGCGTAGCCTTCTGGCGGGCGCGGGGCCGGCTGATTCGTTCAGCGCCCGGCGCCGCTGCCGCCGCGCCCATAAGGCTGACGTTGCCCGACAGGCGCTGGCGTGGATTGATGTGGGAATGACCATTGCGCTTGACGCCAGTAGCACCAGTTGGCAACTGGCGCGGCTGCTTGCAAACATGCCGGTGACCGTTGTAACCAACAGTTTGCGGATTTGCCGGGCGCTGGAAAAGCGTGAGCGCATCCGGCTTATCAACACCGGCGGCTGGCTGGATCGCAACAGCGCCAGCTATGAAAACCCAGCTTTGCCGACGCTGCTGCGTCAGTTGGATATCGATCTGTTTATCTTCTCCTGCCAGGGCGTGGATGGAGAAGGAGGAATATGGGACGAGCAGACATGGAATGCGCGGTTCAAAACGTTGTTGTTGGCCCGCGCCGGCCAGTCGCTGCTGCTGCTGGACAAGAGCAAGCAGGGGCGCACCGGCGAGATAAAAATCGGTTCGCTGGGGCAGGTGACTGTACTGGTAGCGCAGACGTCGTAGCGGCGGCAATCTGCGGTAATGGCGCTGCTTTTATACGCTATAGTTCTTCTCTTTTTCGCACTTTGACAGAAACGTTATGGAACGTTTTTTGAGAATGCAATGTATGTCACCCGCTGGCGCCCGTCTATTTTGGGCTATCGCTTGCGCTACTTGCGTTGACCATTAAATTCTTTCAGGAGCTTTTCCCTGTCCTGCCTCATATTTTCCGCACTGCGAAGGCAGGTTTGATTCTGGCGCCGCTTTCGCTGGTGGCTATGACGCCGGTCGGCGGCCTGCTGGTGAGGGCGATGTTTTCCGGCTACGAAACTTCGTTTCACGTCTGGATATTAGGCTGTGTTCCTTAATCCAGCATCATGAGGGTTAAAGGACACAGCCTAATACCGATAAAAAGAAGCTAAGCTGGCCTGGGAAAATGGACGCCGCTTCGCTTAAAAATAAGGGCGCGGCGGCGATTGTGGCCATCTCGTCCATTCATCTACTGCGCGTTTTTATGGATGCCCGTCACGTGCCTGACAATAAGCTGATGTGGTATGTCGTTATCCACCTCGCCTTTGTGCTGTCAGTATTTATGATGGGCTGCCTGGATAAAATTTCCCGTCACAAGCCCTGATATACGGCGGCCCGACTGTTGCGGGCCGCGCGCTTGTTTTCGCTGCGGGCAAACGCCTTGCGCCCTGAGAAAGCAGCCTACGCCTGCCCCTGCTTTTTGTCTTCAGTAAGTCTGTCGAAATCGGATGCGTCGTGGCGTTCGTGGAGCTGTTCGCTCAACGGGCCGCTGGTGCGATTAACAATGCGCCCACGCTTTACCGCCGGGCGTTCGCCAATCTCTTTTGCCCAGCGCAGCACGTTTTTATAGATTCCGGCATCAAGGAAGGTTGCCGCGTTATACGCATTGCCGGTTGCCAGGCTTGCGTACCACGGCCAGGCGGCGATATCGGCAATCGTATAATGCTCGCCGGCCATAAAGCGGTGCTGCGCTAACTGTCTGTCCAGCACGTCGAGCAGGCGCTTAGCCTCCATCGTAAAGCGGTTGATGGCGTATTCAATTTTTACCGGCGCGTAGTGGTAAAAGTGACCGAAGCCGCCGCCGAGATAGGGGGCGCTGCCCTGGAGCCAGAACAGCCAGTTCAGCGCTTCGGCCCGTTGTGCCGGCGCCTTAGGCAGGAAATGTCCAAACTTCTGCGCCAGATAGAGCAAAATGGCGCCGGACTCGAACACCCGCACAGGCGGGTTTGCCGAGCAATCCAGCAGCGCCGGGATCTTTGAATTCGGGTTTACTGCCACAAAGCCGCTGGAGAACTGGTCGCCTTCGCTGATGCGAATTAAATGCGCATCGTACTCTGCGCCGGACACGCCTTGCGCCAGCAGTTCTTCGAGCATTATCGTTACTTTCTGGCCATTAGGCGTGCCGAGGGAGTAAAGCTGGAGCGGATGTCTGCCCCTCGGCAGCGCTTTTTCATGCGTTGGGCCTGCAATCGGGCGGTTAATGCCGGCCCAGGCGCCTGCGTCCTGCTGATTCCACGTCCAGACGTCGGGGGGATGATACGCGTTTTCTGACTTCATTTTCTCTGCCTCTGTTTGTGGGGGGAGCGAGAAAGTATAGTGAGCGTGTGAGAGCGCATGCGCTCTTGCAGGCTTACCAGGCTTTAATAGCGTCGCCTTTGTAAACTTCGGCCGCTTTAGCTTCCACTTCTTTAGACTGGAAAGCCTGTTTTAACTTTTGCAGCCTTGGGTCGTCTTTATTGTCTTCACGCGCGACCAGCACGTTTACGTAGGGGGAGGCCGCATTTTCCATAAACAGCCCGTCGCGTGAGGCGGATAAATTAATCTGTGAAGCAAAATTATTGTTAATCACTGACAGATAAACGTTTGGGTCGTCAAGCGTGCGGGTAAGCTGCGGGGTGTCCACTTCCACAATCTTCAGCGCTTTAGGATTATCAATAATATCAAGCCTGGTGGGCAGGAACCCGACGCCGTCTTTAAGTTTAAGCAGGCCCTGAGTCTGTAGCAATAACAGGCTGCGCCCCAGCGTGGTGGCTTCATTGGAAATTGTGACGGTAGCGTTATCCGGCAGTTCGGCCAGGTTTTTTATCTTTTTCGAATAAGCGGCAATAGGGAAAACAAACGTGTTGGTTAGCGTAACAAATTTATAGCCGCGTTCTTTGGATTGCGCTTGCAGGTAGGGAACGCTCTGGAATGCATTGGCGTCTACATCTTTATTACGCAGCGCTTCGTTTGGCAATACGTAATCATTAAAGGTAATAACATCCACATCGAGTTGATATTTTTCTTTCGCCACTTTCTGCACTTCGCCCCAGATGGCCTGATCCGGCCCGGTATTGATGGCGACCTTCACTTTGCCGTCATCAGCCGGCGAGCAGGCGGTAAGTATGAATGCGGCAATGATGAGCGCAGGTACGAATTTTTTCATAGAAAATCCTTTGTATTTAAAGGGGGAAAGCTGCTGTTATACGTATCGCGTCCTGAAGCGTGGATGCGTACACACTTTATACCGTTTGGATCTGAAACTTTAAAGCCCGGCTTGCTATTTTCCGGATGCCATTCCGTTACTTCCCGTATAGTCCCTTTCTGGCCATTATTTTTTCCAACTTCAGGTCAACGGATAAGGGCGCAACCCGTGGCTGTATTCATAACCACTTAAGTAACAGGCGATTATTTTTATTTTGATTTCCTGACGAGGGAGAGATTAACTTGCCAATAGCGCCTTTACGCTTAACCGTAAATAGTATTTCAAATACATATGGGTTCGGCATCTAAAAGCGTAGCGGGGTATTTTTTTACGCAGTCATGCTGTTTATTAAACCGGGGGAAGTATTGATTTTGTAATTAATAGTATATGCACACGTGGCGTTTACGTTTTCTGCTCTGTATCGCAGGATACCATTTATCCCGGGTAAGATAATGAACGGCGTCTGAGTATTTCCCGGTACTTGCCGGATATATTTCAGCCCGACAAAGGGTGAATGCCATACATCAGGCTTACATCTGTTTTTCGCCTGAGCTTTATGGGGCTAAGCGAAGCTCGCAGAGGCAAGCGGGGGGCCGTTTTCAAAACGCCTTACCGGCTGTTATGTTTTTTGTTGTGTACGTTAGCGCTCGGAGCGTTTGTTCACTTAATCGCGTATCCACTCCTATCTGGTAAGCCAGTTAAATGCATGTAAATCGTTATCAGAAGGGTGAATTATCTCACCCTTCACAGTCCTGGTAGGTAACCGCCTTTACAGCGCAGGGCTACGCTCTGCGCGCGCTGCCAAAAACCCCCATTAAGCGAGCGACATGCTTTTGCGTTTCATGAACAACCAATAACTGTAATTCATGATAATAAGGTTCACTGGTGGCGTGAGTCGCCTCTTTAATCAGCTCTCCGAGCGACTGTGACAGCAGGGTAAAGTAGTTTAGCTTGCGGATCCCGCAGGCTATGGCCTCCTGGTAAGCTTCATCTCCCAGCCCGGAGCCGCCATGCATCACCAGCGGCACGTCCACAGCCTGATGGATTTCACGAAGGCGGTTGAATTCAAGCCTGGGGGTTTCGCGGTATAGTCCATGTCCGGTGCCGAACGCGACCGCCAGAGCGTCAACTTCGGTCGCCTGCCAGAATGCCCGGGCCTGCTCTGGCGTTGTCAGGTATTGTTCATCAGGCGCCGGCTGTACGTGCTCGCCTGGCAGATCGCCGGTTTCAGCATTGGATACATGTCCTACTTCACCTTCAATCGAGATGTGGTTCTTACGCGCCAGCGACACGGCCTGACGGGTATAAGCCATATTTTCAGTCAGTGGAAGCTGGGAGCCGTCGTACATAATTGAGGAATAACCGGCCCGGATTGCGCGTTCACAAACGTCAATTTGCTTGCCGTGATCAAGGTGGATGACTACCGGGACGCTGGCCTCCCGCGCAAGTTGCACCAGAGAAGGCCCCATGATCTCCGGCGGCGTAAAGCGAAATTGCCCCTGCCCCTGGCTGATAATAACAGGTGAACGGCACTGCTCTGCGCCGGCAATGACCCCTCTTGCCATATTGGTATCAATGACGTTAAATGCACCGACTGCATACCGATGGCTGACGGCGTCAGCGAGAACTTCTCGTAATGTAACCAGCATGTTATCTCCTTTGCGTTAAGCGTGTTGTCCAACAAATTGGGCAAGCTGTTGTCGATCGGGAATACCTTTACGCCCCCCTTCACGGGTGCATTTCAGCGCGGCAACGGCGTTAGCGAATCGGATTGCTTCACAAGTCGGGCGTTTTTCAGCGATGGCAACGGCCAGCGCCCCGTGGAATACATCGCCTGCGCCAGTAGTATCTACGCAGCGTACCGAAAAAGCGGGCGCATGGCGGACTTCATTGCCGTCCAGCCAGTAGCACCCTTGCGCGCCGCAGGTGACGTAGACAGCGCCTTTTGTTTTTTTCTGCGCGGTTTTCAGCGCATCGGCAATCTCGTGCTGCTGAGTAAACAAGCGCAGCCCCGGCAGAGAGAATGCAAGGTGATCGCCCTGAGCGACCAGCTCATCCATCCGACTGGCTCCTAAATCCAGATCCAGCACGGTTGGGATATGGCGTTTTTTCGCCTCAGCGATTAGCCATAGCGCGCCCTCTGGCCAACTGGTGTCGCACAATAAACAGTCCGCGCCTTCCAGTACGCTGGCGTTTAACCAGTCGGGGCTGGCAGGGCATTTGCTGTCACGAAAAACGGTAATTTGTCGCTCGCCCTCTGAATCAACATGGATAACGGCATGTGAAGACTGCGTATTTGCAAAAATGTGTATCCCGCTGACATCCACTCCCCACTGCATCAGCTCATTGCGGATAAGCGTACCGTTACTGTCATCCCCAAGGCGGCTGATTAAAACGGCCTGAGCGCCAAGCCGTACGCAGGCGACCGCGGCCGTTGCCGCAATTCCCCCTCCGTTCTCAAAGTAGCCGGTAGCGAAGTATTTGGTCGGCTGGCGCGGCGTTTTTTCCATTTCGAATACGCGATCCCATACCGCATTGCCCAGACAGACTATTTTGCTCATCGTTATATTCCTTATTATCGAGAAAAGACCGTAGTGCGAGGCGCAGGCTCTGCGGCTACAATTTTGCGACCTGCCAGCGGGTCGTCAGGGTTAAGGGGTTTCCTTTACTGACCAGGGTTGGGGCAGTATTGATACCGTTTGGCGGGCCGGACAGCGGCTCAACACAGGCGGCATCGGGTTGCTTATCGAATAACACCAGCGTGTTGCCGCTCGATGTCATCGTTAATTGAATTTTCCCAGGCCAGGTCAACGTTACCGCCAGGCTATCGCGAAAGCCGAACGTGTCATCCCAGGGGCCGGGCTGTGGGGGAATACGTTTCCCGTCAGGTAATTCGTCAGCCCCCGTTCTTTCCTGCCAGTCTGCGCTAAAGGAAAGCTGTAAACTCTCTTCTGGCTTACCCTTATCAAGCGGACCGCACCATTTTTTAAACCACGGGTGCCAGCCCGCCGCCGCCGGAAACGCTTTCTCGTCTGTTTCCACCGTTAAACTGAGCGCCAGCGCATCCGCCTCCAGGGAAAAACGCTGACTCACCCGCCCGCGCCAGGGCCAGGGCGTATCAAGCTGAAAGTCGAATTGCGCATGCGTTTGCGAGCGCTCGCTAAGGCGCCACGGAGCAAAACAAGCCATACCGTGCATGGCGAACGGCGGTTTATTGGCCGGCATTGCGTAACGTTTATCGTTAAACATCAACGTCGCGCCAGCCATGCGCCCCACCCAGGGAATCATTGGAAAACTGCCGTACTGAAAGGCGCGCCGCGCCGGATGCCACTGACGAAGCAACTCCTGGCCAAAGGCCGTCAGGGATGTTATCCGGCAACCATCTTCGGGATGGATGACAACCTTTAAACAGGCATTTTCCAGCACAACGCCGCTGGCAAGCGGGCCAGGCCAGGGGGTATCAAAAGCCTGACGAATAGCGTTGTAGCGATCGTTACAGATATGCGTATCCATATTAACCTCCTGATCTTTCAGGTTCAGAAGCGGGAATGCCTGACGCTGAGGGGGGCTGTGCGACGGGCGCGCGAATCAGGCTGACACAGCGCAAAGACAATAAGGCGACAGCGATAAGGTAAGCGGCCACGTACCACGGGCTACCGCCGCCCAACGCCATGAGTATCGAGGCGATAAGCGGAGTCAGTCCGCCGAGAATGGCTGAAACCTGGTATGCCAGCGACAGGCCGGTATAGCGGACGCGCGTATCAAACATACGCGCGTACAGCGTGGGTTGTACGGCGAACATCATTGTGGGGCCGAAGTTGTAGCCAACGATCATCGCCAGCACAATGAGCACGGGGTTTTGCGTGTTCAGCAACAAAAAGAATGGGAGGGCGTAGAGCGCGCAAAACAGCGATCCCCACTTATAAATCCTGCGCTGGCCGACCCGGTCTGATAACCAGCCAAAAAAGGGGCATGAGAGTAAACCGAACGCGGAGGCGATAAGCATACCAGCCAGCGGGATCTGCTTGTTCATCGCCAGTTGCGTCGCCAGGTAGGCGATACTAAAGGCGTTGATAATATTGGATGAGACGGCTTCAACTAACCGTGTACCCAGCGCGAGCAAGACTTCTCGTGAGTGGCGGGTAAAGATTTGAACCAGCGGGACAGGCTCTTTAAACGTCAGGCCTGCGGCCTGACGTTCAACCATCGTAACTTGCAGCAGCGCCTGTTTCTGGTGCATCTGCTGTTTTCTGGCATCCCTGAAATCTCCCGTTTCCTGAATATGCAGGCGTATGTACATGCCGACGACCAGCATGACTGCCGAAAGCAGGAAGGGAAGCCGCCAGCCCCAGAGCATAAACTGCTCCGGGGTGAGCAGCTTATGGCATAAAGCGAATACGCCTGTCGCCAGCATAATCCCGGCGCAGGATGCCATTTGAGGAATGGATCCAAAAAAGCCCCGTTGGCTATCCGGCACGGATTCAAAGGTCATCAGCGCCGCGCCGCCGTACTCACCGCCTAATCCAAACCCCTGAATCAGGCGTAGCAGTACAAGCAAGAGCGGCGCGGCTATGCCAATTTGCCCGTAAGTAGGAAGTAAGCCAATCAGGAAGGTGGATACGCCGACAATCAGTAGCGTCCAGATCAGCGTGACTTTTCGCCCTATCAGGTCGCCATAATGGCCAAACACGATGCCGCCCAGCGGGCGGGCGAAAAAACCAATGCCAAACGCGGCAAAGGAAGCAATGGTGCCCAGAACCGGATTTTCCTGTGGGAAAAAGAGCGGGCCAAAAACCAGGCCCGCCGCGGTACCGAAGATGAAAAAGTCATACCATTCCAGTAACGCGCCGGCAAAGCTTGCAATAATGACTCTCCTGCGCGCAGCGCTTTGCGCATTTTTGTGGGTCAACGTATTCATGCCTGAGGCTCCTTGCTATTTCTGTTGCTGTCTGAGCTGCAGCAGCACTTCTTCATCCTCTGCGTCAACGTTGCTGCCAATCGGTTCCCATTTGACCCACTTACAGACCACAAAGCCGATAAAAGGAATGATCGCCAGCAGGAAGAAGGCGTCAGTATTGAGCGCGCCCCACAGCATGGGCCAGAAAATCAAGCCAGCGATCCCTCCCAGGCGCATCACGCCCCGCACGAAGCCGATGCCCGCCAGCCGGATGGACGGAGGATAAGAAAGGGTTGCGATGGTCATACCCAGGCCGCCCGGCCCGGCCGAGTGGAAAAATATGATTGCGCCAAGCAGAAATAGCGACAGCCAGGCGCTGACCTGCGGCCAGAAGCCCAGCGTAATCAGGGCTACAGTCACCACAGCAAATCCAACCATAGAGAGGTAGCGGGCGCCAAAGCGGGTGAGGATAACCGAACCGATAGCGCCGCCGCTGATACCGCACAAAGCATTCACCGCAGCGGAGCCCGCCAGCGCGCCTGACAGCCCGCCCTGTAAAATACTGGCCAGCGTCAGCGGTAAATAAAGCCCGACTGCGCCGTACTGCCAGGCCTGCATTACGGAAACGACGCTGCCGATAAGGGTACGGGAGCGATATTTTTTACTAAAGATCATCCGGTAAGCGCCGTTGAGGTTCTTACCGGGTTTCGCTTGCTGAGCGACCGGGTTAGCGCCGGGTATCGCCTTTACGTTATAGCGCTCCGCCAGAATCTTGCATGCCAGCGCATATCTGCCGACGCGGGCGGCCCAGACGGCGGACTCACCGATAAAAATCAAACGCAGCAGAATGACCGCCATTGCTATTATCGCGCCGATAAAAATGCCGTAGCGCCATAGCGCTTCATCCGCAATGCTGGAAAAATACAGGGCCAATAGCACCAGATAGACAATCGTGGTGGAGATGTACCATACCATCTGCCAGAGATTGACCGATGTGCCTGATTTTTTCGACGCCGTACCGCGAAATTCAGCTATGGCGCTGGCTGCCAGCGGAAAATCAATCCCCAGTCCCAACCCCATAACAATGCGGCAAATCAGCAGCCACCAGATATCGGGAACAAAGCTAACCGCCACCGACCCCAGGCTACACATACCTAACCCGATAACAAAGGCAAGGCGCTGCCCAAAGAGGTTAATCACCCGGTTCGAAAGCAGGCCGCCAAGCAGCGCTGCTACGATCACGGAGGCGTTAACTGTCGCAGTCAGGCCTGGCGATAGTCCAAATTCGGCGGCAATATATTTATTACCAAAACCTATCATCGCTGACTGGTAAGCATCAATAAGCACGCCGCCTAGTGAAATCATCACCAGCAAGCCCGATCGGGGTAAGGGATTCTGGCTAATAAGATTAATAACGTCCTGCGGGGACCGAATTATTTCAGGTGGGCCTTCCTTGACAGCGCTCATATTTAAGCCTTAATTCATTAATAAATGAAAAAGAATAAAAGGTACCGTTCTGTTAATTAAAACGGTACGGTGAAGCGATAAATTAGAATTTAAAATAATCAGCCATCGCTGAATTTAATTAATACTTTGATTGAATCCGCCTCCTGCGCCCGAATATATGCTTCAGCAGATTTTTCTACCGGGAAAATATCGGTAATTAAATCCTCGGTATCAAACAGGCCCTCTGCCAGCCACTGAATAGCCGTATCAAAATCATCCGGTAAATACATGCCAGAGAAGATAAGATCGCGCTCAAAACGCTGCATATGAGGCAGGGGAATTTCCACATTACCGGCCGGAACGCCCATACACATGACGGTCCCCCCCGGTTTCACTTTCAGGCAGGACTCCATAAGGGTTGCCTGATTGCTGACCACGTCAATAACGCCGCTGAAGCTTTCATCGCCCAGTTCGCCGGGCTTTAGCGTGCGGCTGGCCCCGTATTTTTTTGCCAACTGGCATTTGTTCTCGTCTGGCTCAATCACGGTAACCTTATTCGCTCCCATAATTCGCAGCGCCTGGATAATGGACAGCCCGATGGTTCCGGCGCCGATAACCAGTACATCGTCCAGCGTTCCTTCTGGCATCCGGTTAACACAGTGGCGCGCGCAGGTGGCAGGCTCGGCGAAAGCCAGCACTTCCCAGGGCAGTGATTTTGGCGCGCGATGCAGATTGCGAGCGGGCAGCGCCTGTGAAGAACGGGCCACGCCCGGCGCCCGGAAGCCGGCGACATAAGGCGGAATACACAGATTAAAGCGCCCGGATTTGCAGGCCGGGCACTCCATACAGGCCATTATCGGATCGACTACCACATGATCGCCTGGTTTAACGTTAGTGACGCCCGCGCCGACTTCTGTCACAAGGGCGGCAATTTCATGCCCGGGCACAATCGGCGGTTTACCTACCGGATGGTGACCTTTTAATACGTGTAAATCAGAGCCGCAAATGCCTACATAGACGGCTGAAATACGGGCTTCATGCTCTTTTAACGGCCCGGAATGAATTTCTTTTTTCTCAGTAATGACTTCATTAATTTCCGGAAACAGAATATTGGTCACAACGCTCATCAGAAAATTCTCCATTCTTTAATTTAGTGAATTATCTTTTCCATTGCTGCACTAACGTTATTCAACAGTTTGCCTTAACCCGCAGAGCGTTCTGACATGGGTTAACAATGCGCTCCAGTCTTGTTTGCCGCGCCCGCAGGCGCGCGCCTGACTGTAAACTTCCCTGGCGGCTGCTCCTAAAGGAACCGGCACATTCAATTGCCCGGCAACGTTTAGCGCAATATTTAAATCTTTATGCGCCAAATCGATCATAAAAGCGGCAGAGAGATCGCCTGCAAGCACCTTACCCGGCCAACTGGTCGTGAAATGGCCTTTTCCTGCTACGGTGCCTGACATTACCTGAATAGCTTTATCCAGAGGCAGCGCCATCGCTTCACACAGCACGGCCGCTTCTGCTGACAGAGCGTTCAGGGCTATGCTCATAAAATTGTTGACGATTTTTACCTTTATCCCATTTCCTGTTCCGCCGCAGCGAATCATTTCTGAGCCCATGCACAACAGCACATCTTCCGCCCGGGCGATCTGCTGGTCTGTTCCCCCGGCCAGGATGGTCAGCGTGCCGGTTACGGCGTGATCGGACGTTTTTCCCACTGGCGCGTCCATATAGCTGAAACCGGCCTGGGTCATGTCATAGTGTAATTTTTCGCTCTCCAGGGGATGGATAGTTGACATATCTATGACAAGCGCGGATTTTTTGAGGGTTTCAGTCACTCCATGTACGCCAAATAGCACCTCTCTGACAATAGCGCCGTCAGGCAGCATGGTAATGACGAATTCGGCTTCATTTGCGGCCTGCGACGGCTGACTTGCTTTTTTAGCGCCTTCTTTCGCCAGTTTTTCCATAGCTGCGCGGTTGATGTCGTAAACAGTCAGAGAATGGCCTTTTGCGAGTAATCTGGACGCCATCGGAGCCCCCATTTGACCTAAACCGATAAACGCGATGGCTGACATACGCTCTCCTTGAGCAGTTAATTACAAATTAAAAACAGGAAATGATATTATGTGTACTATTTTGTAATAAAAGAGACAGTGCTCACACATATGACAAAAGATAACTTTGAATGTAATATTTGTTACTTCCTGAAGCCTGGGGAGAGAATATGAGGACTTTTCAGACGTCCGCCGTACAATAAGCCCTCTTTCTGACATACCCGTCCGAATATCAAGGAGCAGTAATGGTGCCCCAAACGTTGACCGGCAATCCGAGACACGATCGGTTGATTGCGCTGGTAAATGAACGTGGTTATATGAACCATGATGAACTGGCGGAAATACTGAACGTATCGATCCAGACGGTTCGCAGAGACATCCGCAAGCTTAGCGAGCAGGGTATTGTGGTCCGTCTTCATGGCGGGGTAGGTCGGTCAGCCTCCAGTGTGACAAATATGGCTTTTGAGCAGCGTGAAACTACGTACGTGCGCGAGAAGACCATGATTGCCAGGCAAATTGCGGATTATATTCCCAATGGCAGCACTGTCTTTATCACGATAGGCACCAGCGTCGAGCATGTGGCCCGGATGCTGGCGGAGCGGCAGGATTTGCGGGTCATCACGAACAGCCTGCGCGTGGCCTGGCTATTGTATAAGAACGCGTCTATTGAGGTGGTGCTGCCAGGCGGAACGCCGCGTCCCGTCAATGGTGGAATTATCGGCCCTGATACGCTCTCTTTTGTGGAAGGGTTTCAGGCAGACTATCTGATTACCAGCGTCGGCGCGGTGAGCGTTGATGGCTGTCTGCTGGAGTTTTACATCAACGAAACCGCCGTAACCCGGGCAATGATGGCGCATTCCCGACATATATTACTGGCAATCGACCATTCTAAATTTACCAGTTCAGCATCGGTAAGACTTGGCAACATCACGCCTGATATGACAGTGTTTACCGACCGGGCATTGCCCGAACCGTTGTCACAATTATTACAACAAAGGCAGGTCGGGGTCGTTATCGCGACCGACTGACGGGATAAGGGGCGGCCGGTTTTGCCGAGCGTATTCCTGTTCCCCCGCTGCGGCTTCGCCGGTTGTCTGCGTATGGGCGCGCGGCGTTGAGCGGCACTAGCGTTCGCGCAGCGCCTCTTTTGCCCGGTTAAACGGCTTAACCAGGTAGTCGAGTATCGTTTTTTCGCCGGTCTTAATGTCTACGTTTGCGATCATCCCCGGCGAAATATAAAAGCGTTTTCCCGTCTTGTTCTCCAGATAGTCGTGATCGGTGCGGATAAAGACCCGGTAATAGTAGATTTCCGGTTTGGCTTCATCCTGAATGGTATCCGGGGAAATACTTTCCACCTGGCCCTCAAGGCCCCCGTATATCGCATAGTCATAGGCGGTAATCTTTACCAGAGCCTTTTGCTCGGGGGTGAATAAAGGCGATATCGCGCGGCGACAGTCTGGCTTCAATCAACAGGCGATCGTCCATTGGCACAATTTCCATTAGCTCGCCGTTGGGCGGGATAACCCCGCCGATAGTGCTGACCTTAATATTTTTCACAATGCCGCGCACCGGCGAGTAAACCGTCATGCGGCGCACCGAATCGGCGCGGCCTTTAATTACTTCTGTCAGGGTGTTGACTTCGGCGTTGGCCTTCGACAGCTCCTCGCGCGCCTGTACCGAATACTGCTGATGCAGATCCAAAAGTTTAAGCTCCAGATCGGCCTTCTGGCGCTTAAGGCGCAGCACGTCCACGTTGCTGGCGGCGCCTGAGGTCACCAGGCGCTGGGTGATGCCAAGCTCGCTGGTAACCGACGCCAGCGATGCCCGGATTTGTGCGGCAGAATTGTTATACTGCGCGCGTCGCGCCTGGTAGAGACGCGTTTCCGCCGCCACCAGCGCCGGGGAGTTATCCAGCGCTTTGGGAAAGGTCAGCGGTTCGTCGTTAACTTCGGCAAACAGGCGCGCGCTGGCGGCGAGCGCGGCGCGGTAACGCGCTTCGCTTTCACCGACGTTCGATTCCGAACGCGTCGGATCGAGGCGCGCGACGATTTGCCCGGCTTCCACCTTCTGGCCCTCCCTCACGCCCAGCGCGACCAGCACGCCGCCGTCGAGCGACTGCAACACCTGCTCGCGCGAGCTGGGAATCACCTTGCCCGTGCCGGTCGATACTTCGTCAAGAGTGCCAAACCCGGCCCACACCAGCGCGGCGGCGAGCAGAACGACGATACAGACCACCACGCGCCCGGAGCGCGCCAGCTTGCCGTCGTCAATATCGCCGTCGGCATCCTGTAATACCAGCACCGGCTGAACGGTATCAGGCGCGTTGCTTTTCATTTTCACCTCCGGTTGCTGCCGATGCGCTGCGGCTCAGCGCCTGCTCTTTCGGCATATCCATCACCAGTTGTCCCTCTTTGAGCACCAGCACGCGGTCGACTATCGACATCACCGCCGTACGGTGGGTGGCGACAATCAGCGTGCGGCCAGCCAGCCAGCGGCCCAGGCGCAGCAGAAATTCGCGCTCGGTGTGATCGTCAAGCGAGGCTGTCGGCTCATCGAGCAGCACAATATTAGGATCGCGCAGCAGCAGGCGCGCCAGAAGCACCGCCTGGCGCTGGCCGCCGGACAGCCCCGATCCGCCTTCCATAATCAGATGATCCAGGCCCATCGGCAGAGCGCGGATAAACTCCGCGCCGCCGGTAACCTCCAGCGCGGCGAAAATCTCATCGTCGCGTGCGTAGGGCGCCCCCATCGCCAGATTATCGCGCAGCGTGCCGTGAAACAGACGTGCGTTTTGAGTCAACAACCCGATGTTGCGGCGTACGTCGGCCATGTCGATATGGCGCAGACTCAGGTTATCGAGCGTCAGCTCGCCCTCGATGAGATCCATGCCGCCCGCCAGCGCCTGAAGCAGGGTCGATTTGCCTGCGCCGTTGCGCCCCAGCACCGCAATGCGCTCTCCGGCGGCGATATCAAGTTTCGTCACGCGCAGCGGCGCCTGCGGCGTGTCTTCGCGGTAGCGGAACGCGGCGTTCGCAAAATGGTAATCGCCCTGCAACACCGGGCAGGCGATGCGTTGTTCATCCGGGTCGTTGTCCGTGGGCAGTTTCATGATGGCGTCCAGCCCTTCTTTGGCGGCTTTGGCCTGCTGCCAGCGCGCCAGCACGCCGCACAAGGCCGTCATCGGCGAGATCATGCGCGAAGAGAGCTGCGATGCGGCAACAATAGCGCCGGTGGTGACATCGCCATTGATGATAAGCGGGGCGCCCGCCATGACTACGGCGGCATAAACCAGCCCCTGAATAGCGACGCCCCAGGCGATCAATCCCTGGGTGATTTTGCGCGTCTGCACGCCGGACTGGGCGGTCACCTGGATATAGTTATTCCACTGCTGCAAAAAGCGATTTTCGGCCTGCATCAGCTTGATATCCTCCAGCCCTTGCACACTCTCAACCAGTACCGCATTACGCAGCGTGGATTCGTGCACGCTCTGCCTTGCCAGCGCGGCCATTTTCTTTTGCAGCAGCAGGCCCGGCGCCAGCATGATAACGGTCGCGACCGGCGCAATCCAGGCAAGCTGCGGTGAAATAATGCACAATACCAGCAGGAACAAAAAGAAGAAGGGCAAATCCATTAACGCTGAAACAGTGGTGGAGGTGACCATCTCGCAAATCTGCTCCAGTTCGCGAATTTGTGAGATAAAGCTGCCGGTGGAGCGGGGAATAGCGCTGGCGCGCAGGCGCAGCGCATGGCTGAATACTCGATCGGAGATGCGAATATCCGCCTGTTTGCCGAGGATATCGGTAATATGTCCGCGAATCACGCGCAGTACAAAGCCGAAGATAACTGCGATTAGCACGCCGATGGACAACACATAGAGGGTAGGGTAAGACTGCGCCGGGATCACCCGGTCATAAACCTGCATGGAATAGAGGATGCCCGCCATCGCCAGGATATTTACAAAAAGCGAAGCCAGCATCACGTGCCAGTAGGGGCGCGCTTTCTGCATCGCCAGCTTTATCAGCCAGTCCGGGCGAAAGGGCGTAACGTAGCTGGCGGTGCGCGCATCGTAGCCCGCCATCGTCGGGCGCAGCGCCACCACGCGGCGGATTTTCGCCAGCAGCGTCTCCAGGGCGTAATGATTGACCAGATCGTCGTCATCCACCAGGCTTACGGCAACATTTCCGTCGTTATCGTGGCTTTTAACGACGCCAATCTGCCCGTCGTCAAGCTGGATAACCAGCGGCAGGCGCCAGCGTGAAATATCCTCCACGCCCTGGTTAAGTATGCGGGCCTTAAGACCTGCCTGGCGGGCGAGGTTTTTCAGCACCACGGGCAGAGGCTTGTTGAGCTGCCAGTTGGCGGCGGCTTCGAGATTGCCCGCGGAATAGCCGATGCGATAGTGGCGCGCGATATGGGCAACGGCGCGCAGCCATTTGCCGGTTTCTTGCCGCGTCAGGCCGGTTGGAATGTTGTCTGGCTGAACGTCGCTCATGGTTGAATCTCCACGCCCTGGATAGTCTGCCCGGTCAGGGTGAATGCTTTGCGGATATTGCCGGTGCTGTAAAGGCAGTCAAGCTGCAGGCTGCGAAGCTGGATTTGCGTCTGCTGCTGTGAAAAACGCGACTGGTAAATTTCCTGCTCAACGTTCAGCACGTCCAGCAGCGGGCGGGTTCCTAACTCAAGGTACTGCTGTTGATAGAGTTCGCGGGTGCGCTGGCTGAGCTGCTGTTCGCGGGCCAGAATGAGCAGCGCTTGCTCAAGGCTGTCTGCCTGGTTGCTGGCTTCGGCTAACTGCTGGCGAACCTGAAGCTTCGCTGAGCGCACCGATGCGGCGGCGGCGTCCAGGCTATGTTGGGCGGCCGCTTTGCCGGCGGTTAGCGCGCCGCCCTGATAAAGCGGCATCTGCACTTTAAGCCAGGCGGAATATTGCGTTTTGTTTAACTGCTCGCTGTTGGCGTAGCGGTCATTGAGGTAGCGGGTTACCTGCGGCTCCAGCGAGACGGTGGGTAACATTTGCGCGCTGGCGCCGGCCAACTGCGCGGCGGCCTGATTGCGCTGCGCGTAGGCGGCCAGCACCGAGGGCACCATCTGGTCGTCAATATCGCCAGCCCGGCAGGCGGCGTTAAGCACGCGCGGAAATTCGCCGCTGACGGCGTGGGTCTGCTCCCAGCCCAGATAGGTAGAGAGCGTGGCGCGCCAGCGCTCCAGGCTTGCCTGATACTGGGTTAGCGTGCTGCGCGCTCCTTCAATGCGGGCCTCGGTCTGCACCACGTCTGATTGTGAGCTGGCGCCTTCGTCGCTGCGGCTGTGCGCAAGACGGCTGATGGCGTTGAGCGCGATCAGTTGTTCCCGGGCAATTTTCACCAGTTCCTGATAGCCCTGCACTTCCACCAGCGCGGCGGCGGTGTCGTGGGCGATTTTGTCAATGGTTAACAGCACGGTAGCCTGCTGCGCGGCCACTGCGGCGTTAGCCGCCCTGACGGCGCTGTCCACTTTTCCGAAGTCGTAGAGCATTTGGGAAACGGATAAAACGAGCGAGGGGCTATAGCCGTGATCGGCATAGGTGTTACTGATGCCGTTATTAAATCCGCCGCTAATTTGCGGATAGTACCTGGCCCGTTCTATTTCTACCTTTGAGGCCTGAGTGAACAGTTTGCTGATTTCCGCGCTGATATCCGGGTACCACTGAACCGCGCGCTGTACGGCGGCATTCATGTCCAGTTCGCCCGGCGGCGGGCCGTAGCGGGAGATATTTACCCTGCCGGTCAGGTCGGGAAGCGTCTGTTGTTTATTAAGCTGCTGTGGACTGATGGTCCGGGCAGTTTCAGCGGCGCTGTCGCCGGCAAACAATCCTGTTGCGCCAAAGGCGAACGTGGGAGCGGCGCTGGCTAACAACCACGCGATACCCACGCAAGACGAGCGATAGGATAGATTCCTATAACACATCCCAAAATAAAGTATCGTTCTTAGCGCGGCTGCAAGTAAGTTATTTTAATCGCGCCATTACGGTTAATTTGATGCTGAAGTTATAATTACGCATAGTTATAAAAACGACGTGAAATTAATAAATCACGTTTGCGTATTAATGGCTTAATACATAACGCCGGGTTTATCCCGGCGGCCTCCTCATTTCTTAATAAACTGCAATGAACATCACATATCTGGTTAACGGTTACATTGCGCGAAAAGGCGGCACATCCCTGTGCCGGTTCCTCCTCCAAATCAGGAAACCGTTTCCTGGGCCTGGTGTTGCAACAACTCTTCCAGCGTGACGCTGACATTGTCCAGCGTGACCAGTTGCGTGCTCTGGAAAGCCGAACCACTGCCGTCGCGGTCAATGGAGACCACGGTATCGCCGCCCGAATGGGTAATATTCAGGTATTGACCCAGCGAAGCGCTGTTTCCGTCCCAGCCGGTTAGCAGCTCATCGAGATTGATGCGATCCTGCTGCGCGGTGGAAAAATCCGTCCAGACATTCTGAGTGCCGTTGCCGCCGGTGGCGTCCTGGTTATCCAGCAGATGGAATATCACCGTGTCGCTTGCGCCGCCCAGGGTATAGGTATCGTCGTAGGCGGTGCTCGTCGCAACGTTGGCCTGCGCGCCGCCGGTAAGTATCGGGTGCAGATCAATGGTCAGGCTGGCGCTGGCGCTTGTGCCGTTTGGCCCGGTCAGGGTGTAATCGAAGACCTCCTTCTCAGTAATGCTGTTGGTGTTGAGATTGCCCTTCAGCGCATAGCTGTAGCTGCCGTCAGGTTTGATAGTTAGCGTGCCGTAATGCCCGGCGATCGAGGCCGGCGACAGGTCATACTGATGCAGCGTGGCGTTGGCGGATGCGCCGGTAATCGTTAGCGTGGTATTGACCGATCCCAGGTTGTCGCGTTCACCGCCTGAATCGCTGCCGTCATAGAGGTTGCCTGTAATGGTTGGCGGGGTATTCGACGCGAGGAAGGTATCTACGCTAATCGTGGTGCCGCTTAGCGTGGCGCTTACGCTTACCTCCGGGCGGTTGCCAAGGATATCCGCGCTGGTGCCTGCCGACGTGCCGGTCACGTGCAGAACATAATCACCTGCCGTCAGCGCCAGCGAACCAAGGTTTATGGCCGCTACGCTGGCGTCGGTATTCGTGGCGATCGCCGTTCCCTGAGAGATGATAACGCCCGCAGCGTTGGTGATGTTGTAGTTAAGGGTCATGCCGACAGAGCCGAGCAGCACAGAATCTGTCATTGTGTACTTCAGCGACAGGCTGGTCAGCACGTCGCCCTCGTCTACGTGAATGTTTCCGTTAGCC
Source organism: Tenebrionibacter intestinalis (assembly GCF_016632365.1). GTDB lineage: Bacteria > Pseudomonadota > Gammaproteobacteria > Enterobacterales > Enterobacteriaceae > Tenebrionibacter > Tenebrionibacter intestinalis. The sequence continues at coordinate 102,613 of NZ_JAEPBH010000006.1, forward strand.
GTGTGCCCGGACGCGCTTGCGGTCGTCGTCCAGCTCTGGCTGGTCAGATTGGTCGCCGTATACGCCTGCGTAGGCTCTGTGGCCGCGAACTCAACGGAAGTTGAAATATCCTCTACTGCCGTCACGGCCTGGTGCTGCAGGTTGATAGTTAGCGTGGCTGACGAGCTTGCGCCTTCCGGCCCCCGCACGGTGTAGGTGAAGCGCTCTGTATCGCCTACGGTTGTCGGCGACAGACCCGCATGCAGGGTATAGGTGTATGCGCCCTGTGCATTGATTGTCAGCGTACCATACTGGCCCATAATGACGGTGTTGCCGGTCGCGGCGATAGCGTTACCGTCCACGCTGCTGATGGCGCTGCCCGCAGGCACCGTATCTGCGCCAGCGCCTTCGGAAATAACATTACCGCTGGTGGAGCCGGCAGCGGTGACGACGCTGTGGGTCGTATCGTCTGTGTACGCCAGATTATAGATATTGCCGACTGAGATCCCGGAACTCGGGCTAAGCAGGAATACATAATTGCCTTCGCCCAGGGTTATCGGCAGGGGATCGGAAACGCCAATTAGCGTGGTGACGAACCAGTTCGCCGTGCGTTGGCTTAACTCATACTGTCCGGTTGTTTCGCTGTATCGGTAAACATACAAATCGTAGCTGGTGCCGATACTGACTCCGATCATACTGGCCGTTAACGTCAGGCTGCGCATTTCGTCTGCGCCGACCGACAGTGTGGCCTGCTCGCTGAGGTTGATCAGATTCAGATCCAGCGCGCCGCCCAGCGAGATCCCCAGCGTTATGCCGCCGTGGCTGGAATCGTCGTGATTGACCGCTAACGGTTGGGTGTCGATATCCAGCGTCGCTGTATCATTGAACGCCGCCACCACTTCGTTGTTGCTGCCCGGCGCGCCAAGATCAATATTCAGGCTGGCGCTGGAGGTGTTTGTACCATCGCTTAGCGTATACGTGAATTCTTCACTGTGGCCGTTAGCGATACCCGATGGCGCCGTGAGCGTATAGGTATAGCTGCCGTCCTGTGCGATGGTCAACGTGCCATACAGGCCATTGACGGTCACGCCCTGCGCGCCAACCGTGTGGACGACGCCTGCGCTGTCCGTTACCTGGCTTACCAGCGTGCCTGCGGTAATGCTGTCTACGCCGTGCAGAACGTCGCTGTCGGTTACCACGTTGCCTTTGAGCGAGCCGTGCAGCGTAGCCGGGCCGGTATCGGTTACGTTTACGGAGACGGTCGTTGTTGAGGCCAGTCCCAGTAGCGTATTGTCGCTGTAGCCCACCACGCGGTACTGACCGGCGGCAAGATCGTCCAGATGCACCGTTACGCGGCTGTTGCCGATGATGTTAATCAGCGTCGGGTTTGATGACGTGTCGGCCACGGTCTCCCAGCTTGCGGTTGCTGAATTATAGCGCTGCACCAGCAGATCCACATCGGTCAGCGCGCCGAGAAGCGAGCTGCCGGTAACGCTAACATCAATTGACGCGCTGTGATCCGTTGCCACCGAGAAACTGGCAACCGCGTTAGCCGTACCCAGCAGCGACAGGATGTTGCCAAGCGAGCCGATCAGCAGGAAGCCGCTGTCGGTATAGGTGTCGGTCGTGACCACGGGCGTTTCCAGCATCTCAATATCGTTGTCGTGCGCCAGCAGCGTATCACCCTCGCTGGCGCCGTTAGCCGTACCCAGCGTGATATTAAGATCGGCTGAGGAGGTTGTGACGCCGTTGTTCAGGGTATAGGTGAAGCTATCCACTTTGCCGGATGCCGCGCTGGAAACGTTAGTCAGGGTATAGGTATAGGAGCCGTCGGCATGAATGTTCAGTGTGCCGTACTCGCCCTGCAGGGTAAGGCCTTCATCGCCGGCCGGTACGTTATAGACAATGCCGTTAGCGCCGGTAACCTGGCTGACCACGGTGCCTTCTGTGATAACATCCGCGCCTTCAGCATCACCGCTGCCGGTGATAACGTTACCGCTGGCGGCGCCGCTGATTGCCGGGCCGGTATCTGCGATATCAACGCTGACTGTTGTCGTACTCAGCAAGCCCGCAAGGGCATTATTGCTATACGCCGCGACGCGATATTCGCCCGCAGGCAGATCGTCAAGACTAATCTCCACTGAGGTGTTGCTGATAATCTGGATCAGCGATGGGTCGCTTGTGGTATCCGCCACGGTGACCCAACTGTTTGTCGCGGTATCCCAGCGCTGCACTGCAACGTTAAGATCGTTAACCAGGCCGAGCAATGCTTCGCCGGTTACAGTAACGTTGATGTCCGCGCTGTGGCCAGCGCCGACATTGAAGCCTGCCACCGCGTTTTCTGTACCCAGATTCAGCAAATCGCCCAACAGCCCCACGAGTACGATGCCGGTATCCGATTCGTTTGTGTTAACGGTAGCCGTCGTCGTGGTGACGTCCAACTGAATGTCGTCATCGTTGGCCTGAATATCGCCAGCGGTTACGGCATCAATTGTGAAGCCCAGCGATGGCGAATGCGCGCTTTCGTTACCCAGCGCATCTTTGAGGGTTGTGGTGAACGAATGCTCGCCGTCTTCAAGCGCGGTTGCCGGGGTAAAGCTCCAGGCGCCGTCTGCGCCGACGGTGGTAGAGCCGATGGCCGTGTCGCCGTCGTAAATGGTGATAATCTCGCCAGTGTTGTCAGCCAGCACGCCGCTGAAGGTGGGTTTGTTGTCGTCGGTAGTGGCGCCTTCAGGAATTGGCCCCATCTCCAGGCCGACATCGTCTGTCGCGCTCGGCGCGCTGGCCGGCGCGTCCGGAGCTTCGGTATCAACGGTGAAGTCGAGGGACGGAGATTTGGCGCTCTCGTTGCCGGCGGCGTCGGTGACGGTGGTGGTGATGGCATGCTCCCCTTCGCCCAGCGGATCGGCGGGGGTGAAGGACCAGGCGCCGTTCTCGTCCACGGTCACGGAGCCGATGGCGTTGTCGCCGTCATAAATAGTGACGATCTCCCCGGCCTGGCCGGAGCCGGCGAAGGTGGGGGTGGCGTCGTTGGTGATATCCCCACTGCTGATAGCGCCGGTGACCGGCTGTTCGTCGTCTGTGGCGCTCGGCGCGCTGGCCGGCGCGTCCGGAGCTTCGGTATCAATGGTGAAGTCGAGCGACGGGGATTTGGCGCTCTCGTTGCCGGCGGCGTCGGTG